>NZ_JAOWFN010000015.1:0-95375 GCF_030333595.1 Citrobacter sp. CK181
ACCCGGCGGCCTGTGTGCCGTTGTTCCGTGTCAGTGGAGGCGCATTATAGGGAGTTATTCCGGCCTGACAAGGGGAAATTAGAAAAAACTTATCAACCGTTCGTTTTTTGGACGTTTTGCATATCACCCTTTTATTTTTGCCTGGTTTTTAAACAAAAACGAGCCCGAATGGGCCCGTTTTTTATTATTTGTGACTTACTGCACTGCCACAATGCGATCGTCATTCGCCTCCAGACGAATCGCTTTACCCGGAATCAGCTCACCAGACAAGATTTGCTGCGCCAGCGGGTTTTCAATCTGCTGCTGAATTGCACGTTTCAATGGACGCGCCCCGTAAACCGGATCGTAACCATTCGCACTCAGCAATTTCAGCGCATCATCAGAGATATGGATTTCATACCCGCGCTCTTCCAGACGTTTGTACAGACGCTGCAACTGGATCTGTGCAATAGAAGCGATATGTTTTTCACCCAACGGATGGAATACCACGACCTCATCTATACGGTTAATGAATTCCGGGCGGAAGTTGTGGCTGACCACACCAAGCACCAGTTCTTTCATATGGCCGTAATCCAGCTCACCGAAACGCTCCTGGATCAGATCGGAACCGAGGTTTGAGGTCATAATGACAACCGTGTTGCGGAAGTCGACCGTTCTCCCTTGCCCGTCCGTCAGACGGCCATCATCCAACACCTGCAACAGAATGTTGAATACATCAGGATGCGCTTTCTCAACTTCGTCCAGCAGTATGACGGAATAAGGACGACGACGTACCGCTTCCGTCAGATAACCGCCCTCTTCATAACCCACATATCCCGGAGGCGCGCCAACCAGACGAGACACGGAGTGTTTTTCCATGAACTCAGACATGTCGATACGCACCATCGCGTCATCGCTATCAAACATAAAGTTTGCCAGCGCCTTGCACAGTTCAGTTTTACCTACCCCGGTCGGCCCAAGGAACAGGAACGAACCAATTGGACGATTCGGGTCAGCCAGTCCCGCACGGCTACGGCGAATGGCATTCGATACCGCTTCAACGGCCTCATTCTGCCCAATCACGCGGCTGTGTAATTCCTGCTCCATACGCAGCAGTTTTTCACGTTCGCCTTCAAGCATTCTGGCAACCGGAATCCCCGTCCACCGCGCCAGCACTTCAGCAATTTCCGCATCCGTCACTTTATTGCGTAACAGACGCATGGTTTTACCTTCAGATTGAGTCGCCGCTTCCAGCTGTTTTTCCAGCTCGGGGATTTTGCCGTACTGAAGTTCAGACATCCGCGCCAGATCGCCCACACGACGCGCCTGTTCGATGGCGATTTTCGCCTGCTCCAGCTCGGCCTTAATGGTCTGCGTACCGGACAGAGAGGCTTTCTCTGCTTTCCACTCTTCTTCTAATTCAGAGTACTGGCGTTCTTTATCATCCAGTTCCTCGTTGAGCATATCGAGGCGTTTTTTGCTCGCCTCATCAGACTCTTTCATTAACGCCTGCTGTTCCAGCTTGAGCTGAATAATACGGCGGTCGAGCCTGTCCAGTTCTTCCGGCTTGGAGTCAATCTGCATACGGATGCTGGATGCAGCTTCATCGATCAGGTCGATGGCTTTATCCGGCAACTGGCGATCGGAAATGTAGCGGTGAGATAAGGTTGCCGCCGCCACAATCGCCGGGTCAGTAATCTGCACATGGTGGTGCAGCTCATAACGTTCTTTAAGACCACGCAGAATAGCGATGGTATCTTCCACAGACGGTTCCGCAACGAACACTTTCTGGAAACGACGTTCCAGCGCCGCATCTTTTTCGATGTACTGGCGATATTCGTCCAGCGTCGTGGCGCCCACACAGTGCAGTTCCCCACGCGCCAGCGCCGGTTTCAGCATGTTCCCGGCATCCATTGCGCCATCGGCTTTACCCGCGCCGACCATCGTGTGTAATTCATCGATAAACAGGATGACGTTGCCTTCCTGTTTGGCGAGATCGTTCAGCACGCCTTTCAGACGCTCTTCAAACTCACCGCGATACTTCGCCCCGGCCACCAGCGCGCCCATATCCAGCGCCAGTACGCGGCGGCCTTTCAGCCCTTCCGGCACTTCGCCATTAATGATTCGCTGCGCCAGCCCTTCGACAATCGCCGTTTTACCGACCCCCGGTTCACCAATTAATACCGGGTTGTTTTTAGTACGGCGTTGCAGTACCTGAATGGTACGGCGAATTTCTTCATCACGACCAATCACCGGATCGAGCTTGCCCTGCTCCGCGCGCTCGGTCAGGTCGACGGTATATTTTTGCAAGGCCTGACGTTGGTCTTCAGCCCCTTGATCGTTCACGCTTTCACCTCCGCGCATTTGTTCAACTGCCTGAGTGATATTGGCGGTGGTCGCCCCGGCCGATTTCAGTAGGTCGGTCAGCGTGCCGCGAGACTCAAGCGCAGCCAGAACGAACAGTTCCGACGAAATAAAGTTGTCCCCACGTTTTTGCGCCAGCTTGTCGCAAAGATTCAGTACACGCACCAGATCCTGAGACGGCTGTACGTCGCCGCCGGTACCTTCCACCTGCGGTAAACGGCTCAGCGCCTGATCAATACTCGTGCGTAACTGGCCAGCATTAATGCCAGCGGACGTTAATAAAGGACGTACCGATCCCCCTTCCTGATTCAGTAAGGCGCTCATTAAATGAAGAGGTTCGATGAATTGGTTGTCGTGCCCCAGTGCGAGCGACTGGGCATCGGCAAGAGCAAGCTGGAATTTATTAGTAAGACGATCCAGACGCATAACTCCTCCCATAACAGGTCAAAATTGCTACTGGAGATTAAATGAGGTCATCCCTCAATTATTCAAGGTGAATGACCTGAATTATGTGAAAAGAAAATTACACGTACCGGATCGTCTTGATTCTTTAGGTTATATCAGCCAAATAAAACTTGCCATACGACCTGTGATCTTGTCGCGACGATAAGAGAAGAAAGTCTCACTTTCGCTGTAAGTACAGCGATCGCCGCCATAGACGCTTTCAACTCCCACATTCGCCAGACGTTGACGCGCAAGCTGATAAATATCCGCCAGATATTTTTCACCGCGCGCCTGAAATGCGCTGCTCGCCTTCGCATCTTTTGCGATAAACGCTTCACGCACTTCAGCCCCCACTTCAAAAGCAGCAGGGCCAATAGCCGGACCCAGCCAGGCGATAATGTTTTCAGGTTTATCGGCAAAGCAGGCGACCGTCTCTTCCAGCACACCTTCACATAATCCGCGCCAGCCCGCATGAGCCGCCGCCACTTCCGTTCCCGCGCGATTACAAAACAACACGGGCAAACAGTCCGCCGTCATCACCGCGCAAACGGTGCCGGGGGTATTGCTGTACGACGCATCCGCACGTTTGGATGCATAAGGCTCGCCGGTGAGTTTCAGCACGTCCTTGCCATGCACCTGTTCAAGCCAGACGGATTTTGACGGCAAATTGCCCGCAGCAAAGAGTCTCTTGCGATTCTCTTCCACATGTTCCGGGTTATCGCCGCAATGGGCGCCCAGGTTCAGAGAATCGTAAGGCGGTAAGCTGACACCGCCTGTACGTACAGAACTACAGGCTGCAACCCCTTCCGGGATTGGCCACTGCGGAACAATTAGCTTACTCATAACCAGTCTACATCATCCTTATGTTCTTCGAAGTCAGCGCGCATCACGTCAATCAGCTCCACCATATCCTGCGGAATCGGCGCATGCCACTCCATTTCAATACCGGAAATCGGATGGTAAAGACGCAGCATCGTCGCGTGCAGCGCCTGGCGATCAAACTGACGCAACGTGGAGATAAACGCTTCCGATGCCCCCTTCGGTGGACGCGGACGACCGCCATACACCTGATCGCCCACCAGCGGATGCGTGATATGCGCCATGTGCACGCGGATCTGGTGCGTACGTCCGGTTTCCAGACGCAACCGCAGACGCGTATGCACACGGAAATGTTCCATGATGCGGTAGTGAGTCACCGCAGGTTTCCCCATTGGATGCACTGACATATGGGTTCGTTTGGTCGGGTGACGGCTGATCGGTTCATCTACCGTACCGCCCGCCGTCATATGTCCGATCGCGACCGCTTCATACTCACGGGTAATTTCACGCAGCTGCAAAGACTCCACCAGTCGCGTTTGCGCCGGAACCGTTTTCGCCACCACCATCAGACCTGTGGTGTCTTTATCCAGACGATGCACAATACCCGCGCGCGGTACGTCAGCAATCGGCGGGTAGTAATGCAACAGCGCGTTCAGTACCGTACCATCAGGATTACCAGCGCCAGGGTGAACCACTAAATCGCGCGGTTTGTTGATGACAAGGATATCGTCATCTTCGTAGACGATATCCAGCGGGATATCCTGCGGCTCAAAGCGGATCTCTTCGTCGATTTCCGCGTTAATGGAAACCTGTTCGCCACCCAATACTTTTTCTTTCGGTTTATCGCAAAGTTTACCGTTGACCAGCACGCGCCGATCGAGAATCCATTCTTTTATGCGCGAACGTGAATAATCCGGGAACATTTCGGCCAAAGCCTGATCTAAGCGTTGACCGAGTTGGTTTTCGGATACCGTTGCGGTGAGTTGTACTCGTTGTGCCATATACAGCTTCTTCGTTTAACGTTGGGTTTTACGGCTTTGCCGTTTAATATAGTGTGCTATTGTAGCTGGTCTTAACCGGGAGCAGGAACAGAGAATCTCCCGTAAAACATTTTGAGGAAAGTCAAAACGTCATGACGCGCATGAAATATCTGGTGGCAGCAGCCACGTTGAGCCTGTTTTTGGCGGGTTGCTCTGGTTCAAAGGAAGAGGTGCCCGATAATCCGCCTAACGAAATCTACGCGACTGCCCAGCAAAAGCTGCAGGACGGTAACTGGAAACAGGCAATAACGCAATTGGAAGCGTTGGATAACCGTTATCCATTTGGACCGTATTCTCAGCAGGTGCAGTTGGATCTGATCTACGCCTACTACAAAAACGCCGATCTGCCGTTAGCTCAGGCCGCCATCGATCGTTTTATTCGCCTCAATCCGACGCACCCGAATATTGATTATGTCATGTATATGCGCGGTCTGACCAATATGGCGCTGGATGACAGCGCGCTACAAGGTTTCTTCGGCGTCGATCGTAGCGATCGCGATCCGCAGCACGCCCGAGCTGCATTCAATGATTTCTCAAAGCTAGTGCGTAGCTATCCGAACAGCCAGTACACGACCGACGCCACCAAACGTCTGGTCTTCCTGAAAGATCGTCTGGCGAAGTATGAATACTCCGTTGCCGACTACTACACCGCTCGCGGCGCATGGGTTGCCGTGGTAAACCGTGTGGAAGGTATGCTGCGCGACTTCCCGGATACGCAGGCGACGCGCGACGCTCTGCCGCTGATGGAAAACGCTTATCGTCAGATGCAGATGACGACTCAGGCTGACAAAGTGGCGAAAATTATCGCCGCCAATGGTCGCAACACCTGATTGCGTACTGAACGCAAAACGGCAGCCCGAAGGCTGCCGTTTTTTTATCCATTTTACGCTGTTGCTGAAGCGGTTTCAGTACAACGCATCCCGTCAAATATGGCTCCCTTTCGGCTATTCCTCAAGTAAAAAATCCGTTGTTCCTGCGATAACTCACAAAAAGGCTTCCTTGACAAAAAGTGACAAAATAATGTGATTTAAATCACGCTTTTTGACATTGGGAACGGTATGCTGGAATCACCAAGACGGGAAAGACAAGAGGTAAAATTTATGACAATGAACATTACCAGTAAACAAATGGAAATTACTCCGGCAATACGCCAGCATGTCGCAGACCGTCTCGCCAAACTAGAAAAATGGCAAACTCACCTGATTAATCCACATATCATTCTGTCTAAGGAGCCACAGGGTTTCATCGCTGATGCCACCATCAATACCCCGAACGGACATCTGGTCGCCAGCGCAAAACACGAAGATATGTACGCCGCCATTAACGATTTGATCAACAAGCTGGAACGGCAGCTCAATAAAGTGCAGCACAAAGGCGAAGCCCGTCGTGCCACAACTTCAGTAAAAGACGCCAACTTCGTCGAAGCAGAAGAAGAGTAGTCCCTTACATTGAGTGTATCGCCAACGCGCCTTCGGGCGCGTTTTTTGTTGACAGGATTAAAACAGTACGGGTACTTTACTGAAGTCGCTCAAGGAAACTGACATGAAACTTATCCCGTTCTTCTTCGCATTCTTTTTTACCTTCCCCTGAATGGGAGGCGTTTCGTCGTGTGAAAAAGAATGCGAAGACGAACAATAAGGCCTCCCACACGGGAGGCCTTTTTTATTGATAACAAGAAAGGCAACACTATGACATCGGAAAACCCGTTACTGGCGCTGCGAGAGAAAATAAGCGCTCTGGATGTAAAATTACTGGCCTTACTGGCGGAGCGTCGTGAGCTGGCCGTTGAAGTCGGGAAAGCGAAGCTGCTTTCTCATCGCCCGGTGCGTGATATCGATCGCGAGCGCGACCTGCTGGACAGGCTAATCGCGCTTGGCAAAGCCCATCATCTGGACGCGCACTATATTACTCGCCTGTTCCAGCTCATCATTGAAGACTCCGTCCTTACCCAGCAGGCGCTGTTGCAGCAACATCTGAACAAAATTAACCCGCATTCAGCGCGTATTGCCTTTCTTGGACCAAAAGGGTCGTACTCGCACCTCGCTGCGCGTCAGTATGCCGCCCGCCACTTTGAACAGTTTATTGAAAGCGGCTGCGCAAAATTCGCTGATATCTTTAATCAGGTCGAAACCGGGCAAGCGGACTACGCCGTCGTGCCGATTGAGAACACCAGTTCAGGCGCGATCAACGACGTCTACGATCTGTTGCAGCACACCAGCCTCTCTATCGTGGGCGAGATGACCATTACCATCGACCATTGCGTGCTGGTTTCAGGGACGACCGATTTAAACACCATTGAGACGGTCTACAGCCACCCGCAGCCGTTCCAGCAGTGCAGTAAATTCCTTAACCGCTATCCGCACTGGAAGATTGAGTACACTGAAAGCACCTCTGCGGCGATGGAAAAAGTGGCGCAGGCGAACTCTCCACGCGTGGCGGCGCTGGGTAGCGAAGCCGGTGGCGTGCTGCATGGGCTACAGGTGCTGGAACGAATCGAAGCCAACCAGACGCAGAATATTACCCGTTTCGTGGTGCTGGCGCGCAAAGCCGTCAATGTTTCCGACCAGGTCCCGGCGAAAACCACGCTGCTGATCGCCACGGGTCAACAGGCTGGTGCGCTGGTTGAGGCGCTGCTGGTGCTGCGCAATCACAACCTGATCATGACCAAACTGGAGTCCCGTCCGATTCACGGCAACCCGTGGGAAGAGATGTTTTATCTCGATATCCAGGCCAACCTGGAATCACCGGAGATGAAAAAAGCGCTGAAAGAGTTGGGGGAAATTACCCGCTCAATGAAGGTACTGGGCTGCTACCCCAGCGAGAACGTTGTGCCTGTCGATCCGAACTAACTGTTTGATAATGCCGGATGGCGCTACGCTTATCCGGCCTACGATTCATACAATTTTGTAGGCCGGATAAGACGCACCTGCGTCGCCATCAGGCATCTCACTTATTGTCGGCTATCGTTCGCCTGGCGTAACAGCGTACGACTTTCGTTCTGGAAGCGTTTGGCGTAATCACCAAACCAATGCTCAACCTTGCGGAAACTGTCGATAAAGGCCTGCTTATCGCCCTGCTCCAGCAAACCAATCGCATCGCCAAAACGTTTATAGTAGCGTTTGATCAGCGCCAGGTTATTTTCCGACGACATAATAATATCGGCATACAGCTGCGGGTCCTGCGCAAACAGTCGCCCAACCATCGCCAGTTCGAGACGGTAAATCGGTGACGACAGCGCCAGCAGTTGTTCCAGCTGGACATTCTCTTCCGCCAGGTGCAAACCGTAAGCGAACGTCGCAAAGTGACGCAGCGCCTGAATAAACGCCATATTCTGATCGTGCTCAACGGCGCTAATCCGATGCAGCCGCGCGCCCCACACCTGAATTTGCTCAAGGAACCACTGATACGCCTCCGGCTGACGGCCATCGCACCAGACAACCACCTGCTTTGCCAGACTGCCGCTGTCCGGGCCAAACATCGGGTGTAAGCCCAGTACCGGACCATCGTGCGCCGCCATCATCGCCTGTAGCGGTCCGTTTTTAATCGATGCAAGATCGACCAGAATACAGTCCGCAGGCAAACGCGGTAATTTCGCGATCACCTGCTCCGTGATATGAATCGGCACACTTACGATCACCATCCCGGCATCGGCCACGATCTCCTGCGCCCGTCCCCAGTCCTGTTGCTCAAGTATGCGTACCTGGTATCCCGACAGCGTGAGCATTTTTTCAAACAAACGGCCCATCTGACCGCCGCCGCCGACGATAACCACCGGGCGCAGAGAAGGACAAAGCGTCTTAAACCCTTTGTCATTCTCACTGGAGTAAGACTCACGCATCACCCGACGCAAGACGTCTTCAATCAGATCGGGAGGAACGCCAAGCGCTTCCGCCTCCGCACGGCGCGAAGCCAGCATAGACGCTTCACGCTCAGGCACGTAAATCGGCAGCCCAAAGCGGCTTTTCACTTCACCGACTTCGGCCACCAGCTCCAGGCGCTTAGCCAGTAAATCCAGCAGCGCCTTATCCACTTCATCTATTTGATCGCGTAACGCGGTCAACTCAGCAACCATAACCAACCTCTTATGCTACACGCGCCACCAGTTGGCCGTTCAGGTCCTGATGAATTTCACGCAGCAGTGCATCCGTGGCTTCCCAACTGATACACGCATCCGTAACAGACACGCCGTATTTCATTTCACTGCGCGGTTGCTCGGAGGACTGGTTGCCTTCGTGAATATTACTTTCAATCATCAAGCCAATAATGGAACGGTTGCCGTCTTTGATCTGCGCGACCACAGACTCTGCCACGGCAGGCTGGCGACGGTAATCTTTATTCGAGTTACCATGGCTGCAATCTACCATCAGAGACGGGCGGAGTCCTGCCTGTTCCATCTCTTTTTCACACTGCGCGACATCTGCCGGGCTGTAGTTTGGCGCTTTCCCACCGCGCAGAATGACATGGCCATCCGGGTTGCCCTGCGTTTGCAGCAGAGCGACCTGCCCCGCCTGGTTGATACCGACAAAACGGTGTGACTGAGCAGCGGCACGCATGGCGTTAATCGCCGTCGCCAGGCTGCCATCCGTCCCGTTTTTAAAGCCAACGGGCATGGAAAGGCCAGAGGCCATTTCACGGTGGGTTTGGGATTCGGTCGTACGCGCGCCGATTGCCGACCAGCTAAACAGATCGCCCAGGTATTGCGGGCTGTTTGGATCTAACGCTTCCGTCGCCAGCGGCAAGCCCATGTTCACCAGTTCCACCAGAAGTTGACGCGCAATCTTCAGGCCGGTTTCCACATCAAACGAGCCATCCATATGAGGATCGTTAATCAACCCTTTCCAGCCGACAGTGGTACGGGGCTTTTCAAAATAGACGCGCATTACCAGGTAGAGGCTATCGCTGACCTCTGCGGCAAGAGTTTTAAATCGACGAGCGTATTCCAGAGCGGTTTCAGGATCGTGGATAGAACAAGGGCCGCACACCACCAGCAGGCGCGGATCGCGACCGGCGATGATGTCAGAAATCGTTTTACGTGACTGGGCGATTTGCGCCTCTTGCGACAAACTCAGCGGGAACGCCGCTTTGAGTTGTTCCGGGGTCATCAGAACCTGTTCGTCGGTAATGTGTACGTTGTTCAGCGCGTCTTTTTGCATGATGGCGATCCTGTTTAGCTCGTTTGCGATAAATGATCCTCACAGAGGATGGCGTAACGATAACATAATCGGTAAAGATTTCAATCCACATTACGTAAATTTTACTTTACATAAACCATTTATCTCGCAATTAACGCCATTCAAATCGTACATAAAAATTTACACCATTATATTTGCGAATCCACTATGCTTTGAAAAACACAGGAGAACAGGCAATGAAGCGTTTCGCAGGCGCCTTATTTGTTTTATTCATCAGCGGATGTCAGATCGATCCTTACACGCATGCTCCCACCTGGACCGCGACCGACTGGTATAGCGCCGGTATCGAAGATGCGATTTCAGGCGTTGCCGTCAAAGATAACGAAACACTGGCTGACGCCTGGAACGATCCTGACGTGGAGCGAACGCAATATCTTAAGGGCTACGCCGAAGGCCAGCGAAAAACCTGCCAGTTAAACTTTGTCCACGCCAGAGGACTGGCCGGGAAAACATTTCCCGCCAGTTGCGACACGGTTGAAAACGCCCGTCAATTGCATGATGCCTGGCAAAAAGGCGCAGACGAAGGTGTTCGCTCAATGCGGCTAAATTAATTAAGACCTTACCAATAAATAAGTATGGGATTTAACTTAAGGAAATACCATTAATCGGCATGGTGTAATGACTGACAGGCAAAATAATGTTATTTTGCTGCAAACAATCACGGATGTATTTTGATGCTTTTTGACTGACGCTGGTGGGCACCTGTTTATGAGCTTTTCTCACCGACTCATACTCCTGCTAACGCTATTACTGGCAGGATTACCACTGTATGCTCAGGGCATCACAGAAGAAGCGAAATCTGTACGCTCAATCGTTTCCGGTATCGTCAGCTATACACGCTGGCCTGCATTATCTGGCCCTCCACGGCTATGTATTTTCGCCTCGTCTCGTTTTGCCGATGTGCTGAACGACAACAGCGCCAGGTCATTACCTTATCTGCCCGTCATCATCCGCACGGAGCAGGAAGCTCTGACAGCCCGTTGTGATGGCTTTTATTTCGGCAGTGAATCTCCGGCGTATCAGGTAGAATTAACGAATAAATATCCGTCTAAGGCATTGTTATTAATTGCCGAACAAAATACTGAATGCATTATTGGCAGCGCATTTTGTCTGATCATAAACAATGATGAAGTCAGATTTTCCGTAAATCTGGATTCCCTGTCACGCAGTGGCGTAAGAGTGAACCCCGACGTATTGATGCTTGCACGGAATCAAAAGCATGGATAAGGATTTTTTCCCTACAACGCGCCCGACCTTTAAGCGTACATTACGCCGGATCAACATGATCAGCGTACTGGTCACCATGTTGCTGATCTGGCTGCTGCTTTGCGTCGCCTCTGTCCTGACGCTGAAACAATATGCGCAAAAAAATCTGGATCTGACTGCCGCGACAATGACCCATAGTCTTGAGGCCGCATTGGTGTTTTCCGATGGCGTCGCCGCGACAGAAACGCTGGCCGCGCTGGGGCGCCAGGGGCAGTTCTCGGCCGCAGAGGTTCGCGATAAAAACCAGAAGGTGATCGCCTCCTGGTACTATGACGCACAAGCATCGGACGATAAGCTCAATGGCCTGATCAGCCAGTGGCTTTTCCCGCTGCCGGTGACTCAGCCCGTCTGGCACAATGGCAAAATTATCGGCGAGGTCTGCCTGACCGCGCGCGACAGCTTGATTGGTCATTTTATCTGGCTCTCGCTGGCGGTTCTTACCGGGTGTATTTTGCTCGCATCCGGCATTGCGTTAATGCTCACGCGTTATTTGCATAATGGCGTGGTGGACGCGCTGCAAAACATCACCGATGTGGTACATGATGTACGCACGAACCGTAACTTTTCACGTCGCGTTTCTGAGGAACGCATTGAAGAGTTCCATCTTTTTGCCCAGGATTTCAACAGCCTGCTGGATGAGATGGAAGAGTGGCAACTGCGGCTACAGGCTAAAAACGCCCAGCTTTTGCGTACCGCGCTGCACGACCCCCTTACTGGTCTTGCTAATCGTGCCGCCTTTCGTAACAGCATAACCGAGTTGATGAACGACAGCTCCGCCCGTAGCTGTTCGGCGCTGCTATTTCTGGACGGCGATAACTTCAAATTCATTAACGATACATGGGGGCATGCCGCAGGAGATCGCGTTTTGATCGAGGTCGCCCGGCGACTGGCGGAGTTTGGCGGCAATCACCACCAGCCATATCGACTTGGCGGAGATGAATTCGCCATGGTGCTTTACAACGTGCATTCGGAGTACGAAGTTAAACGCATTTGTTCGGCATTATCGCAAGAATTTAATCGCCCTTTTGATCTGCATAACGGGCATCTGGCGAGTATGACGCTGAGTATTGGTTTCGCGCTGACGTGGGAACATGCTTCCGCAGAAAAATTACAAGAGTTGGCCGATCGTAATATGTATCAGGCCAAACATCAGCGTTCTGAACGTTCAATTAAATAACAGGAATAGATATATGCTAAAGCGACTTTTCTCCCCGATCATTCTGATAGCGTTGATTCTGGCGGGTTGCCAGACGCCGCAGGGGAAATTTACACCCGAACAAGTTGCGGCAATGAAATCCTATGGGTTTACTGAATCAGCAGGCGACTGGTCTCTGGGGCTGTCTGACAACATTTTATTTGATAAAAACGACTATAAGTTACGCCCGGAAAGCCAGCAGCAAATCCGCGAGATGGCCTCCAGGCTGGCAGCCACCGGGCTGAAACATGCCCGTATGGATGGCCATACTGACAACTACGGCGAAGACAGTTATAACGAGGCATTGTCGCTCAAGCGCGCCAATGTGGTTGCTGACGCCTGGGCCGAAGGCGCCAACATCCCTCGCAGCAATCTGACGACGCAGGGTTTAGGTAAAAAGCACCCGGTCGCCAGCAATCAGAGCGCGAAAGGTCGTGCTGAAAACCGCCGCGTTGCCGTCGTCATCAGCACGCCGTAATGTTAGTCAACTGGCTGTGCAAGGGCGGCGCAAGACGTGCTGAACCAGCGCAGCCAGTCGATAACGATAAATACCAGCAGGCTGCCTCCCAGCACCGGCATCGCCATCCCCAGGGCGACAGCCAGCACCAGAACCCCGCACCTTCCCGGCCAACCTAACGTAAGCCAACACTGCATCAGCGTTTGTGCCGGGTTGACGCCTGACCTGGCCGGTCGGCGAATCCACCACAGACGGTAGCCAATAATAATCATCAGGCAAAGCCCGATGCCGAAGGCAATCAGCAGTAACTGATTTGGCAGACCAAACAGTATGCCCATATGGAAATCGACGCCCCAGCGCGTCAGCTTTGCCATAAGCGGAAAGTCAGCAAAATGCGTCCGGTCGATAACATGCAGGGTTACGGCGTCTACTGATACCGCATCAACCTGTGTCGGCCAACGGCGATCAATTTCAGTTACCGTCCAGCCATGTTGCGCATCTTTGGCCGGACGAATCTCCAGCTTTTTAGCATCAATTCCCGCCGCCTGCGCCGTATGCAGAACCGCATCAAACTGGCTGACATCCATATGCATAACCGGCATTTCCTGCCCGGCATGATGATCGGCATGTTCATCAGCAGGGTGTTCGTCGCCATAAAGCTGCGTATTCACCTGCGGCGTCAGCCAACCAAAAGCCGCACGCATTTTATCCACGTTGCCTCCGGCCCACTGGGACCAGGTTAAACCGGTTGCCGAGAACAGCAGCATCCCCGCCAGCAGTAACCACCCCAGCATTACGTGTAAACGCCGGTTATTTTGCACCCGATTATTCAGCCGACGTTTTGGTCGGGTGAAATACCAGAGCATAATGCCGCCAGTCGCCGCAACCCACATCCAGGAGGCCGCCAGCTCGCTGTAAATTCGCCCGATATCCCCCAATAACAAAGAGCGGTGAGCATAATCAATCCACTGACGCAGGGGCAAAATGCCACTGGTGCCATAGACCGTCATATCGCCTTTCACCGCCAGCGTCACTGGATCGATGAAAATCGCCCGGTTCTCAGAAGAGGCAAGTCCGGGGTCGGCAAACATCACCCGCGTTGTTGCGCCCTCTTCAAGAGCGGGACGAACGGCATGCAGTCGTAAATGCCCTCCCGTCACCTGTTGGGCAACGGCGATTTGCGCCGCCAGCGGTTGCCGCTCTCCTTGCTCTGTGCCCTGTAGCGCCGGTGCATAGAGCGCCTCTTCCAGTTGCGGCGTCGCAACGTAGAGCGTACCGGTTAAGGCCGCCACAAAGATAAATGGCCCGACAAACAGACCTGTGTAGAAATGAAAACGTCGCAGCAGGGTTATCCATGCCGCGCGCGGAGTGCAGGTTGTCATACTTTTCCTCAGAGAAAGCACACATGTGTCGTGACGCTTATGCGCACAAACGTATTGTTAGATTCAGGAAACAGCAGACCAACGCGGCGGCGCGCGCGTATCGGGATAAAGCCAGGGGAAGAAATGCCAGTGTTTAACAACCGGGCGTGGCGGCGTCAGCTTTTGTCTGAGCAGCATCCCGGACAACAGGATGACCAGCGCCAGCATCAGGCCAGGAACATGGGTCAGGAGGACGCAATACCCGCACGCTTCACCGTGATCGACAGGCATCGGCATTGATGAAGACTGCCCATGATGTCCAACATGTTCAGCCATCATGCTCATGTCATGATGCATACCAGGCATGGCGCTCATGGGATCTTTTTGCAACGAGACGGAGATAAGCGGCGCCACCACGATCAGCAGGATCGCAAACATCGCGAGCCATGTCGCGTTGCGTTGATACGCAGGCTGACGAAATGTACCGATAACCACTGCCCCTCCCGTAACGAACGGGCATTGTAAATGATTTATGAACTAATGGTTAACGTTGTGAGCTTCACGAAGATAAAAAAAGGGCCAGCCAACTGGCCAGCCCTTTCTTACAGGATGTCGCCTGAGCGATATCTTAGTTAAGACGCTCTTTAATACGAGCAGCCTTACCAGTACGCTCACGCAGGTAGTACAGTTTAGCTTTACGAACGGCACCACGACGTTTAACAGCAATGCTGTCAACTACCGGAGAGTGAGTCTGGAAGACACGCTCAACGCCTTCGCCGTTGGAAATTTTACGAACAGTGAATGCAGAGTGCAGACCGCGGTTACGAATAGCGATAACCACGCCCTCGAATGCCTGCAGACGTTTTTTGGAACCTTCAACAACCCATACTTTCACTTCCACGGTATCACCCGGACGGAAGGAAGGTACGTCCTGCTTCATCTGCTCTTGTTCAAGTTGCTTAATAATGTTGCTCATAATTTAATCTCTTATCCTGGGTAAACTGATATTTGGGGGTCTCAGACCAGCCCATCATGTTTATGTTGCTGTTGTGCGTGTTCCGTTTTGAACTCCGCCAGCAACCTTGCTTGCTCTTCAGTCAGAGCCAGGTTTTCCAGAAGTTCAGGTCTTCTAAGCCAGGTTCGGCCCAGCGACTGTTTCAAACGCCAGCGACGTATCTCAGCATGGTTTCCTGACAGCAATACTGCCGGTACTTCCATCCCTTCCAACACTTCAGGTCGAGTATAGTGTGGACAGTCCAGTAATCCGTCGGCAAAGGAATCTTCGATTGCCGATGCCTCATGACCCAGAACCCCCGGAATGAACCGGGAAACGGAGTCAATCAGCGTCATTGCTGGTAACTCACCCCCACTGAGTACGTAATCGCCGATTGACCATTCTTCGTCAATTTCGGTTTGAATCACGCGCTCATCTATTCCTTCGTAGCGACCGCACACCAGAATCAGTTTCTGATTCGTTGCCAGTTCGCTGACGCCCGCTTGATCAAGCTTGCGTCCCTGAGGTGACAGATAGATCACCTTAGCGCCTTCACCCGCCGCGCTTTTTGCTGCATGAATAGCGTCCCGCAAGGGTTGCACCATCATTAACATCCCCGGTCCGCCGCCGTAAGGACGATCGTCCACGGTACGGTGCCGGTCATGCGTGAAGTCACGAGGACTCCAGCTCTGGATGCTCAGCAGGCCATTTTTTACTGCCCGGCCAGTTACCCCGTAATCGGTAATTGCGCGGAACATTTCAGGAAACAGGCTAACGATACCTATAAACACAAGCCAATCCCCATAACGCCGACTTTTACCGTTTATCCGGTGGTTTAAAAACCAGGATCCCAATCTACTTCGATAGTACGAGTAGCGAGATCGACTTTCTTGATAACCTGCCCATCGAGGAACGGCACAAGACGTTCCTTGATACCAAACGCATCTTTCAGGTTTGCCTTGATGACGATGACGTCATTCGAACCGGTTTCCATCATATCGACGACTTTACCGAGATCGTAGCCTTCAGTGGTCACTACCTGGCAGCCCATAAGGTCTTTCCAGTAGTAGGAACCATCTTCCAGCGCTGGCAACTGCGAGGAATCCACGACAATTTCGCAATTGGTCAGTAGATTCGCCGAATCACGATCGTCAACGCCTTTCAGCTTGATGATCAGATCCTGATTGTGGTGCTTCCAGCTTTCCAGCTGTACTTGCTGCCACTGACCCGCCTTCTGGATAAACCAGGGCTGATAGTCAAAAATGCTTTCGGCGTCTTCGGTGGAAGAAAACACTCTGAGCCACCCACGAATACCGTAAGACGACCCCATTTTCCCCAAAACGATGGGTTCAACGGGCGCTTGCGCAGTGAGTTGCTTGCTCATCATGACCACCGTGACAGATTAAGCTGCTTTGTTTGCTGCTTTGATCAGCGCTGCAACGCGATCAGAAATAGTCGCGCCCTGGCCAACCCAGTGAGCGATGCGATCCAGATCCAGGCGGGTGCCTTCTTCTTTTTCGCTGGCGATCGGGTTGAAGAAGCCAACGCGCTCAATGAAGCGACCGTTGCGTGCATTACGGCTGTCGGTAACAACAACCTGGTAGAACGGACGCTTTTTAGCGCCGTGACGAGCTAAACGAATAGTAACCATAACATCCTCTTGTGTGAATAAAACACCCAGGCCCCATCGAGGAACGGAGCCCGGGTGTCATATTAAAAGCCCGAAAATTTTACTGATTTCTGGGGAAAATGCAATCAGCAGTTGATAACTCTGCTATAAAAGGCCGTCGGCGGTGCAGACAGTTCGGTGCCGGCGTGCGCGCAGTCACCGGAGCGTACACGCAGTACGTGAGGATGGCGAGCACACCCCGGTGCCGAAATGGCAAACAAGCCAGGCTGATTAACGACCAGGGAAGCCAGGCGGCATCATCCCTTTCATGCCACGCATCATCTTCGCCATCCCGCCTTTCTTCATTTTCTTCATCATGCGCTGCATGTCGTCGAACTGTTTCAGAAGACGGTTAACGTCCTGTACCTGCATGCCACAACCGGCTGCGATACGGCGTTTACGGGAACCTTTGATGATTTCTGGCTTCGCGCGCTCTTTCAGCGTCATCGAGTTGATGATCGCCTCCATCCGCACCAGCACCTTGTCATCCATCTGCGATTTCACGTTGTCAGGAATCTGGCCCATGCCCGGCAGCTTGCCCATCAGACTCGCCATACCGCCCATGTTTTTCATCTGGTTGAGCTGTTCGAGGAAATCGTTCAGATCAAAGCCGTCGCCTTTTTTCAGTTTGCTGGCTAATTTCTCAGCCTGCGCGCGGTCAACTTTGCTTTCAATATCTTCGATCAGCGACAGCACGTCGCCCATGCCGAGAATACGGGACGCGATACGATCCGGGTGGAACGGCTCCAGCGCTTCGGTTTTCTCGCCAACGCCGAGGAATTTAATCGGCTTGCCGGTGATATGACGAATAGAGAGCGCGGCACCGCCACGGGCGTCACCGTCGACTTTCGTCAGCACCACGCCGGTCAACGGCAGCGCTTCGTTAAACGCTTTCGCGGTATTCGCGGCATCCTGACCGGTCATCGCATCGACGACAAACAGGGTCTCTACCGGATTAATAGAAGCGTGGACCTGTTTGATTTCGTCCATCATCGCTTCATCGACGTGCAGGCGACCGGCGGTATCCACCAGCAGCACGTCGTAGAATTTGAGTTTCGCTTCTTTCAGCGCGGCATTGACGATATCAACCGGCTTCTGACCGACGTCAGACGGGAAGAAATCGACGTCAACCTGCTGCGCCAGGGTTTCCAGCTGTTTGATCGCCGCCGGGCGATAAACGTCGGCAGAGACGACCAGCACTTTCTTCTTGTGCTTCTCGCGCAGAAATTTACCCAGCTTACCGACGCTGGTGGTTTTACCGGCGCCCTGCAAGCCCGCCATCAGCACGACGGCTGGCGGCTGCGCGGCCAGATTCAGGGTCTGGTTCTCTTCGCCCATCGCCGCAACCAGTTCGTTGCGCACAATCTTGACGAACTCCTGCCCCGGCGTCAGGCTCTTGTTAACTTCATGACCAACCGCTTTCTCTTTTACGCGATTGATAAACTCTCGCACTACAGGAAGCGCAACGTCAGCCTCCAGCAGCGCCATGCGCACTTCGCGCAGCGTCTCTTTAACGTTGTCTTCAGTAAGGCGTCCACGGCCACTGATATTGCGCAGCGTGCGCGACAAACGATCGGTTAAATTATCAAACATTGTCTCTCGCCTGGGGTGGAAACGGTTGGTCGCTAGCGCGACACATATACAGAATTTTGTCGCAGTATAACATGAAGCCGCCTTTGTTGTTATGCAACGGTTGGAGCAGCGGTCACGTAACGCTATACTGCTTCTCTCTCACTGGCCAACTGTCGACACTCCTATGCCCGTTTTTGCTTTACTCGCTCTTGTCGCCTATTCCATCAGCCTCGCGCTGATCGTTCCTGCTTTGCTGCAAAAAAACAGCGGCTGGCGGCGTATGGCTATCCTTTCTGCGGTCATCGCGCTGGTGTGCCATGCTTTTGCGCTGGAAGCCCGAATCCTGCCCGGCGGCGAAAGCGGTCAAAACCTGAGCCTGCTGAACGTCGGTTCGCTGGTCAGCCTGATGATTTGTACCGTCATGACAATTGTCGCTTCACGTAATCGCGGCTGGCTGCTGCTGCCTGTTGTCTACGCCTTTGCGTTGATTAACCTGGCCTTCGCCACGTTCATGCCGAACGAGTACATCACCCACCTCGAAGCCACGCCAGGTATGATGATACACATCGGCCTGTCGCTGTTCGCTTACGCCACATTGATCATTGCCGCGTTGTATGCGTTGCAGCTGGCATGGATCGACTATCAGCTCAAAAACAAAAAGCTGGCGTTCAATAATGAAATGCCCCCGCTGATGAGCATTGAGCGCAAAATGTTTCACATCACGCAGATTGGCGTGGTGCTGCTGACGCTCACGCTGTGTACTGGCCTGTTTTACATGCATAACCTGTTCAGCATGGAAAATATCGACAAAGCCGTTCTCTCTATCGTGGCATGGTTTGTCTATATTGTTCTGTTGTGGGGACATTACCACGAAGGCTGGCGCGGACGTCGGGTCGTATGGTTTAACGTCGCGGGCGCAGGCATTCTGACGCTGGCCTATTTCGGCAGCCGCGTATTGCAGCAGTTTGTAAGCTAAGTCTTAAAGGAGCCCCCCCTGGAACATATCTCCACTACCACGCTGATCGTCACACTGATCATCATGGTGGTTATTTCAGCCTATTTTTCCGGTTCCGAAACCGGCATGATGACGCTGAACCGCTATCGTCTTCGCCACCTGGCAAAACAGGGCAACCGTCCGGCAAAGCGCGTGGAAAAACTACTGCGCAAGCCGGACCGACTGATAAGCCTGGTTCTGATTGGTAATAACCTGGTCAATATTCTCGCCTCAGCCATCGGCACCATCGTCGGTATGCGTCTGTACGGCGATGCGGGCGTGGCGATTGCCACCGGCGTACTGACGTTTGTCGTCCTCGTATTTGCGGAAGTGCTGCCGAAAACCATCGCCGCGCTGTACCCGGAAAAAGTGGCCTACCCCAGCAGTTTTCTGCTGGCGCCTTTGCAGGTGCTGATGATGCCGCTGGTCTGGTTGCTTAACACCATTACCCGGCTGCTGATGCGCATGATGGGCATTAAAACGGATATCGTCATCAGCGGCTCTCTGAGTAAAGACGAACTGCGCACGCTCGTGAATGAATCCCGCTCGCAAATCTCCCGCCGCAACCAGGACATGCTGCTCTCAGTGCTGGATCTGGAAAAGGTCAGCGTGGATGACATCATGGTGCCGCGCAACGAAATTATCGGCATTGATATCAATGACGACTGGAAATCGATCGTCCGCCAGCTTTCTCACTCGCCGCACGGGCGCATTGTGCTTTACCGCGACTCGCTGGATGATGCCATCAGCATGCTGCGCGTACGCGAAGCCTGGCGGTTAATGTCCGAGAAAAAAGAGTTCACTAAAGAGACCATGCTGCGCGCTGCCGATGAGATCTACTTCATCCCGGAAGGCACACCGCTCAGCACGCAGCTGGTAAAATTTCAGCGTAATAAAAAGAAAGTCGGGCTGGTGGTCAACGAATACGGGGATATTCAGGGGCTGGTGACGGTCGAAGATATTCTGGAAGAGATTGTCGGCGACTTCACTACCTCTATGTCGCCGACGCTGGCGGAAGAAGTCACGCCGCAGAATGACGGTTCAGTGATTATCGACGGCAGCGCCAACGTGCGGGAAATCAACAAAGCCTTTAACTGGCACCTGCCGGAAGACGATGCGCGAACGGTAAACGGCGTGATTCTGGAAGCGCTGGAAGAGATCCCCATCGCCGGAACGCGCGTGCGCATTGGCCAGTACGATATCGATATTCTCGACGTCCAGGACAATATGATTAAGCAGGTTAAAGTCTTGCCGGTGAAACCGTTGCGGGAGAGTATCTCAGAATAATGTTGTAGGCCGGGTACGGCGAATGCCGCCACCCGGCGCTACGGATGGCAAATTACGCTTTCGCCTTCGCCACCGTCACCATCGCCGCGCGAATAGTACGACCGTTCAGCGTATAGCCTTTCTGCATAATGCCCAGCACGTTACCCGGGGTAACATCCTCAGACTCCACCATCGCAATCGCCTGATGCACGTTCGGATCCAGCGGTACGTTGGTGTCAGCAATCACCTCTACGCCGAACTTACGCACGACATCCAGCATGGATTTCAGCGTCAGCTCAATGCCTTCGACCATTGACGCCATATCTGGATTCGCTTTATCCGCCACTTCCAGCGCACGATCCAGGCTATCGATAACCGGCAACAGCTCATTGACGAATTTTTCCAGCGCGAACTTATGCGCCTTTTCTACGTCCAGCTCGGTACGACGGCGCAGGTTTTCCATTTCCGCTTTGATACGTAACACGCTGTCACGTTCGCGATTCTGGGCTTCAGCAAGCTGTGCTTCCAGATTCGCAATTTTTTCATCGCGCGGATCCACCTGCTCAGCAGAAGCGTCTGATTCAACCGCCTCAACTTCTTCGTGCTGATCCATGATAATTTCTTCCGGGGCTTGCCCCTCAGGCGTTTTCTGTTCTTTACTACTCATGAATTTCTCCGCGTTTTTTTTCGCATTCATCTCGCTAACTTCGCTTATTATGGGGATCAGATTCAGGGTTTCAAGGGAAGCACTCACATTGTCATCAATCTTCGCTACAAGGACCTCGAGAAAATGAACAATCATTTCAAGTGTATTGGCATTGTGGGACATCCACGTCACCCCACTGCACTGACGACACATGAAATGCTCTACCGCTGGCTATGCACAAAAGGTTACGAGGTCATCGTGGAGCAGCAGATCGCCCACGAATTACAGCTGAAAAATGTAAAAACCGGCACGCTGGCGGAAATTGGTCAACTGGCGGATCTCGCCGTCGTTGTCGGCGGGGATGGCAATATGCTCGGCGCGGCGCGCACGCTGGCGCGCTATGATATCAAAGTGATCGGCATTAACCGTGGCAATCTCGGCTTCCTGACCGACCTTGACCCGGACAACGCCCTGCAACAACTCGCGGACGTACTGGAAGGCCATTATATCGCCGAGAAACGCTTTTTACTGGAAGCTCAGGTCTGCCAGCAAAACTGCCAGAAACGCATCAGTACCGCCATCAATGAAGTCGTGCTGCACCCGGGAAAAGTGGCGCACATGATTGAATTTGAAGTGTATATCGACGAAACCTTCGCCTTTTCTCAGCGTTCCGATGGCCTGATCATCTCCACGCCGACCGGTTCCACCGCCTATTCACTCTCGGCGGGCGGCCCCATTCTGACGCCGTCGCTGGACGCCATCACGCTGGTGCCGATGTTCCCGCACACCCTATCCGCACGCCCGTTAGTCATTAACGGCAGCAGCACGATTCGTTTGCGTTTCTCACACCGCCGTAGCGACCTTGAAATCAGTTGCGACAGTCAGATTGCCCTGCCCATACAGGAAGGCGAAGATGTATTGATCCGCCGCTGTGACTACCATCTGAACCTGATACACCCTAAAGATTACAGTTATTTCAACACATTAAGCACAAAACTAGGCTGGTCAAAAAAATTATTCTAATTTAACGCCGCCCTCTTTACTGTATAAAAAACCAGTTTATACTGTATGTAATCACAGTCATGGTTTTTCATACAGGAAAACAGCTATGTTGGCACAACTGACCATCAGCAATTTTGCTATCGTTCGTGAACTTGAGATCGATTTCCAGAGCGGAATGACCGTCATTACCGGTGAAACCGGCGCGGGTAAGTCTATTGCGATTGATGCGCTCGGCTTGTGTCTGGGTGGCCGTGCAGACGCCGACATGGTGCGGGTGGGAGCAACCCGCGCAGACCTGTGCGCCCGCTTCTCACTGAAAGATACGCCAGCAGCGCTGCGCTGGCTGGAAGGAAACCAACTGGAAGAAGGGCGTGAGTGCTTACTTCGCCGCGTCATTAGCAGCGACGGTCGCTCCCGCGGCTTCATCAACGGCACCGCCGTGCCTCTCTCCCAGTTACGGGAACTGGGCCAGTTGCTCATTCAAATTCACGGCCAGCATGCGCATCAGCTACTGACCAAGTCTGAACATCAAAAATCCCTGCTCGACGGCTACGCCAACGAAGCGCTTCTGATTCAGGAAATGTCCTCACGCTATCAACTGTGGCATCAAAGCTGCCGCGATCTGGCGCATCATCAACAGCAAAGCCAGGAACGCGCCGCACGTATGGAGCTGCTGCAATATCAGTTGAAAGAACTGAACGAATTTAACCCGCAGCCCGGTGAGTTTGAGCAAATTGATGAAGAATATAAACGACTGGCAAACAGCGGCCAGTTGCTGACGACCAGCCAGAATGCGCTGACGTTGCTTGCTGATGGCGAAGACGTCAATCTGCAAAGCCAGCTGTACACGGCAAAACAGTTAGTCACCGAACTGACGGGCATGGACAGCAAACTGTCTGGCATTCTGGATATGCTGGAGGAGGCCACAATCCAGATAACTGAGGCCAGCGACGAGCTGCGTCACTATTGCGACCGTCTGGATTTAGACCCCAATCGCCTGTTCGAACTTGAGCAGCGCATTTCTAAGCAGATTTCACTGGCGCGTAAACATCACGTCAGCCCGGAAGCGCTGCCGCAGTTTTATCAGTCACTGCTCGAAGAACAGCAGCAGCTTGACGATCAGGCCGACTCACTGGAAACCCTGACGCTGGCGGTGAACAAACATCGCCAGCAGGCGCTGGAAACGGCAAAAGCGCTGCATACTCAGCGTCAGCATGACGCGCAGGAACTGGGGCAGTTGATCACCGAAAGCATGCATGCGCTGTCGATGCCACATGGCCGGTTCACTATTGATGTAAAATTTGATGAGCATCATCTGAGCAGCGACGGTGCCGACCGCGTAGAGTTTAAAGTCACCACAAACCCGGGTCAGCCATTGCAGCCAATCGCAAAGGTCGCTTCCGGGGGCGAACTGTCCCGTATCGCGCTGGCAATCCAGGTCATCACTGCCCGTAAAATGGAAACCCCGGCGCTCATTTTCGATGAAGTCGATGTCGGTATCAGCGGCCCTACTGCGGCCGTTGTCGGCAAACTGCTGCGCCAGTTAGGTGAGTCAACTCAGGTAATGTGCGTCACCCACCTTCCGCAAGTTGCCGGTTGTGGTCATCAGCACTTCTTTGTCAGCAAAGAAACGGACGGCGCCATGACCGAAACGCATATGCAGTCGCTGGATAAACGCTCGCGGTTACAGGAGCTGGCTCGTTTACTTGGCGGCAGCGAAGTGACGCGTAATACCCTCGCAAATGCGAAAGAACTGTTGGCTGCGTAAACTTTTTTGACCCTTTAAGGTCTGAGTACAAAACAAAATCGCCGTAAGACCCGACACCAAAAGGTTTTAAAGTGGTGAAAGGTCTATTATCATCGGCATATTACATATGAGCCGCGTACTGCTCGGGCCCGAAAAGGAATCAAATCACTATGCGCTGTAAAACGCTGACTGCTGCCGCAGCAGTACTACTGATGTTGACCGCAGGCTGTTCCACTCTGGAGCGAGTGGTTTACCGCCCTGACATCAACCAGGGGAACTATCTGACCGCTAACGATGTCGCCAAAGTGCGCGTCGGTATGACGCAACAGCAGGTTGCTTATGCTTTGGGTACACCGATGATGTCCGATCCTTTTGGCACTAACACATGGTTCTATGTGTTCCGTCAGCAACCGGGTCATGAAGGCGTAACGCAACAAACCTTAACGCTGACCTTTAACAGCAACGGCGTGTTGACCAACATCGACAATAAGCCAGCGTTGACCGACAACAAGTAAGATTGTTTTCTGGTGTTAAAAAAGGTGCCATTGGCACCTTTTTTAATTATTGACGAACCTGAACCCGCTTTGCCGAAAGAATGCAGGCCTGATAAGCGTTCAGGCATCCATGATTATTTATTTGCCGATTTCTCCGCTCGCTGTCTGCGCAACTCTTTCGGATCGGCAATCAGCGGTCGATAGATCTCTACCCGATCGCCGTCATGAACCACGTCGGCAAGTTTTGTCGGGCGGCTATATATACCGACTTTGTTTTTAGCGAGATCGATATCGGTGCGCAGTTCCAGCAAACCGGAAGCACGAATCGCCTCTTCAACCGTCGCGCCTTCCTGCAACGTCACACGCTGTAAATACTGTTTCTCGGGCAGCGCATACGCCACTTCGACGACAATTTTAGCCGACACTGTAAACCTCTTTGGCCCGAACGGTGAACGCCTGCACCATATTAGAAGCCAGCTCTTTAAAGACGCGGCCAAACGCCAGTTCAATTAACTTGTTGGTGAACTCAAAATCGAGGTGGAACTCGATGCGGCACGCTTCCTGGCTGAGCGGCGTAAATTTCCACCCGCCAATCAACTTTTTGAAAGGGCCATCGACCAGATGCATCAGGATGCTCTGGTTATTCGTCAACTGGTTACGTGTCGTGAATGTTTTGCTGATCCCTGCCTTAGACACATCCACGGCCGCCGTCATCTGACCCGGCGTCGATTCCAGCACACGGCTGCCGACACATCCCGGCAAAAACTGAGGGTAGGACTGAACATCATTCACTAACTTATACATCTGTTCCGCGCTATAAGGGACTAAAGCGGTCCGGCTAATCTGAGGCATAGCAATTTCCATCAACATAAATCGAACAAATAATACCATTTATCCCCAGGTAAAAAAAACGCTATACCTCAACAGGGCCTACGCAGGTTCATGCTAAGATAACGCCTTATCCCCCGCAGGATGAAATGGGGTGTTTTTCGATTTCAGATTACCTATACTGAGCGGCATTATGACGAAGAAAAAAGCACACAAACCTGGCTCAGCCACTATTGCGTTGAATAAGCGCGCCCGACACGAATACTTTATTGAAGAAGAGTTCGAAGCTGGACTCGCCCTGCAAGGTTGGGAAGTTAAATCCCTGCGCGCGGGCAAAGCGAATATTAGCGATAGCTATGTCCTTCTCAGGGATGGCGAAGCATACTTGTTCGGCGCAAACTTTACGCCAATGGCAGTCGCCTCAACGCACGTCGTGTGTGACCCCACTCGCACCCGTAAACTGCTACTGAACCAGCGCGAACTCGACTCCCTGTACGGACGCGTCAATCGTGAAGGTTATACCGTCGTCGCACTTTCACTGTACTGGAAGAACGCCTGGTGCAAAGTGAAAATTGGCGTTGCAAAAGGTAAGAAACAGCATGATAAACGCTCAGACCTGAAAGAGCGTGAGTGGCAACTGGATAAAGCCCGCATCATGAAGAATGCAGGCCGCTAAACGTTCCCTGATAACACCGCTTTCGTTGCTGGCTATTTAAGCAAATCGTTCCATCACGCGAAATGAGCGGTAAATCCTTGAAGATAAGGAAAATCGGGGGCTGGTCACACGTGTCACAACTCTGTTATACTTAACGTAACACATTGGGGCTGATTCTGGATTCGACGGGATTTGCGAAACCCAAGGTGCATGCCGAGGGGCGGTTGGCCTCGTAAAAAGCCGCAAAAAATAGTCGCAAACGACGAAAACTACGCTTTAGCAGCTTAATAACCTGCTCTGAGCCCTCTCTCCCTAGCTTCCGCTCTTAAGACGGGGATCAAAGAGAGGTCAAACCCAAAAGAGATCGCGTGGATGCCCTGCCTGGGGTTGAAGCGTTAAAACTAATCAGGCTAGTTTGGTAGTGGCGTGTCCGTCCGCAGGTGCCAGGCGAATGTAAAGACTGACTAAGCATGTAGTACCGAGGATGTAGGAATTTCGGACGCGGGTTCAACTCCCGCCAGCTCCACCAAAATTCTCCATCGGTGATTACCAGAGTCATCCGATGAAGTCCTAAGAGCCCGCACGGCGCAAGCCCTGCGGGCTTTTTTGTTCTCGTTAGCTCAAGGCCGAATTCTTGCCTCAATGACTTTTTGGTACAGTGTGATTGCTTCATCAACCAGAGCCAATGGATAGCAGGTGTTGATATTAATCCCAGAAGGACATTTAATCTTCTCGGCACCAGTTTCACTACGGAGTTTCTCACACCACTGCCAAATCTCCTCGACAGAATATCCCTCAAGCTCAAGTTCTAACAGGCGTTGCGGAACACTTCTGAATTTTGATAAATCCCTTAAACTTTCTAACGAGTTAACTTTTAGTTCAACCTGGTTAACCCGGCTCTCGAGTTCTTCGCGCCTTTCAATCTCTATCACTAAAGCTTGAACTGTTTGCTGAAGACTATTTGCGAAAGCACTCAGTTCCGAACGTTCCTGCTTAGGAGGAGGCGGATAAACACCAAACTCACGAATTGAGGGCAGAACACTATGAAAGAGCCAGCGTTGAAATTTTTTCCCTGCTGCTGTCGTATCTTGAGCAAGGACCCTGTATAAACCAGGCTCAGTCAGGAAAGTTTCAGAAATCGTCTCGCCATCTACAATAAGAGGAAGGTTTCTGAATTCATCTGGATCCAGCGTCTTAATTACTGCTTTAAGAACAGTTATAAGGCTTTGGGATGTTTTACCATCAAGCTTTCTGTTTTCTGCTGAAAGTGTCTTCAAAACGTCCGAGAGTGAAACAAAAAGTTGTCCTTTTTCGTTCATACTACGAATGTAATTTTCGCCACATTCCCCTTCGTAGCAAAGTTGTAACAAGTTTTTCTGCACGCCCCCCTCCTTAGTTTTTTTGAATATACCGTCGGCAGCAATATTGTCATGGGTATAGTAATAAGTCACATTTTCCTACAAAACTGAGAAATCGTACACTTGGAATGAATTACTCCCCATCCCCACGCAGTTCAAAAAACAACCAACCCCACATCACCAACCCCTTCATTCCCCTTACCGGGCGCAAGAAACATCATTCTTAACGAGCTGACAAAGCGCGTACACCGGATCTTCCCCGACGCCGACGTGAGAGTTAAGCCAATGCAGGCTAACGCATTAAACAGCGACTGCACAAAGACCGAAAAAGAGCGGCTAAACAGAATGCTGGAAGAGATGTTTGAAGAAGCCGATATGTGGCTGGTGAACGAATTATGAGCATGGACAACATGATTATTGCCGGGATAAGAATATATTTCCCGCCAGGCACCGATCTCCCTGTTCCAACGCCTGAACTCAGGACATTTGCCATCGTCAGCAAAGACCTGCCTGAACATCTGGTGCTTGAGTACAAAAACAGGCAGTGGGTTCCTGTACTGACCCGGCTTTTTGATGATTCAGCACATGCTATTTCAGCTATAACAAGCCTGAGCAAAAAGACGTGGCATTAATACTTAAAACACATTGATCCATCATGCCGGGCAGATACAATCCGCGGCGGCTGGCAACCATTCTATATTCGCACGCCAGCTGTCCGCACCATGCTCTTCCATGCGACGTGATTGCTGCTCTATTAATTCTACTGATGAGAATCTTGCTGTAGATTGCATACGACCTTGCCGTTCTCACCACTTTCACAGCCTTCCTGTTACGCCATATAAAGCAACTCGATTGGGAATTTCCAGTTACTGACGCAAATACGGAACATACAATCACATACACATCTTTACATTTGGTGGTTTTCATGAATACTACTAAATGATTATGTTAACACGATGAAATTCAACGGATGAAATATGAATATATTTGAACAAACTCCACCAAACCGCAGGCGTTATGGCCTGGCTGCATTTATTGGGTTAATCGCTGGTATCGTATCAGCATTTGTTAAATGGGGCGCTGAAGTACCTTTGCCACCCCGCAGTCCGACTGATATGTTCACTGCTGCATGCGGGCCGGAATCATTAATCAGGGCTGCCGGGCAAATTGACTGTTCCCGCAATTTCCTGAATCCCCCTTATATTTTCCTTCGTGACTGGATGGGGCTTGCTGATCCTAACGCTGCCGTCTACACCTTTGCCGGGCATGTGTTTAACTGGGTTGGTGTAACACACATCATCTTTTCGATTGTCTTCGCAGTGGGTTACTGTGTTGTTGCTGAAGTTTTCCCCAAAATTAAACTCTGGCAGGGTTTGCTGGCTGGTGCGCTGGCACAGCTTTTCGTCCATATGATCTCCTTCCCTCTCATGGGGCTGACTCCACCTTTGGTTGACCTTCCATGGTATGAGAATGTATCCGAGATTTTTGGACATTTAATCTGGTTCTGGTCCATCGAAATTATCCGTCGGGATCTGCGTAACAGGATTACTCATCAACCAGACCCGGAGATCCCTTTGGGAACAAGCCAGTGACAAATTCTTAATATGGTAAAATGGCGCAAACACAGCGCCATTTTTTAGTATCCATTTACTGAACTCCTGAGTTGCCTGTTTTAATCTCTCGCTAATCCCCTCTTCCCGGCTCTGACATTCCTGTTCTGTGAAAAAGAGAATAAACCACTTTCCATCCGCGCCCCCGAATGTTCTTAATATCAAGGAGGAGATTTATGTCTGGTATCTGGGTCTGTTAAATAACATGATAAAAACCCGCGCACTTCCTGCATTGCCTTCCCTGAACATTTAAGCGGATCACCGGCACCTTGCCGATTAATACCTGTAGTGGATGTCCCCTCCTGGCAAAAAGCGGCCTGAACGAAGGGCTATCAGGTCTGCTATGGGCGACAAACCTACAGCTTCCATTGAAAGCATCAATCAATACGCAAAACTCCCGCTCCTGACAAACTCAACCACCTCCCCCACCAGTCACACTGCCACCAGGACAACGTTGTTGCTCCTGCCCGGAAGAGTTGTGTTGCTGCTGCCGTAACACGATGTTAGCATTTGGCAATCAAGACGCTTAGATGTCTAAAAACTCCATTCCTGACCCCGAGAGAGGCTAAAAGGAAGATGACAGATAACCTGCAACTCACACAACTGGTCGAGACCTGCCGCTGGATAGGGGCAAAAGGCTGGGCTCCTGCCACTGGCGGCAATATGTCTGTCCGCCAAAACGACGCATTTTGCTGGCTCAGCGAGTCGGGAAAAGATAAAGGCAACCTGACTACCGACGATTTTTTGCAGGTGGAAATCGCCACCAGTCACGCACCGTCCGGTCGCAAACCATCGGCGGAGACCGGGCTGCATACCCTGATTTATCGCCTCTTTCCCCAGGCAAACGCGGTGTTGCACGTCCACACCGTCAACGCCACGGTGCTCTCGCGCATCGTTAAAACGCCGGAGCTATATATCAGCGGTTTTGAAATGCAAAAGTCGCTTAGCGGGCAGACCACCCATCTTGATACCGTCTGCGTGCCAGTGTTCGACAACGACCAGGATATCGACGCGCTGGCGTCACGTATTGCGCATTACGCGCAAGAGCATTCTCTGAATTACGGTTTTCTTCTGCGCGGTCATGGCTTAACCTGCTGGGGACGCTCAGTGGAGGAGGCCCGCCGTCATCTGGAGGGGCTGGAATTTTTATTTGAATGCGAAATGTGTTTGCGACAACTGGAGAGATTATGATTCGCGCGATTGTGACGGATATTGAAGGCACCACCAGCGATATCCGTTTTGTTCACAATGTTCTGTTCCCCTATGCGCGCGAGCGGCTGGCGGCGTTTGTCACCGCCCGGCAGTATGCCGAACCGGTAAAATCAATTCTTGATAATCTGCGCAACGAGATTGCCCGGCCGGACGCCAGTACCGCAGAACTTATCGAAACGCTTTTCGCCTTTATGGATGAAGATCGCAAATCAACGGCGCTAAAAGCCCTGCAAGGCATTATCTGGCACGATGGTTACGTCAATGGCGACTTCACCGGTCATCTCTACCCGGACGTTCTGCCAGCGCTGGAGAAATGGAAAGCACAAGGCATTGATCTCTATGTTTATTCCTCCGGCTCCGTCGCGGCGCAGAAACTGTTATTTGGTTACAGCGACGAAGGTGATATTACTCATCTGTTCAGCGGCTATTTTGATACCCATATCGGCGCAAAGCGAGAAACGCAGTCATACCGCAATATCGCGTCGTATATCGGCGTCGCGCCGTCGCAAATCCTGTTCCTCTCCGATGTATATCAGGAGCTGGACGCCGCTGAAGAGGCAGGTCTTCGTACCCTGCAACTGATTCGTGGCGAGGGTGATGGCGCCAGCCGCCACCACCAGGTACATCAATTCGACGACATTAACCCGGAGCAGATCCTTTCATGAGCGCATTGACTATTTATTCCGATAAAGACGCCAGCCAGCCCCAATGGCACAGTACCGACGCCGCAGAGATCGCCCAACAGCTCAACGCGAAAGGCGTCCGCTTCGAACGCTGGGTTGCAGACCGCGACTTAGGCCAGGCTCCCGCGCCAGAAACGGTGCTCACCGCCTATCAACATGCGATTGATAAGCTGGTTGCCGAGAAAGGCTATCAGAGCTGGGATGTGATCAGCCTGCGCGCCGACAATCCACAAAAAGAGGCGCTGCGTGCAAAGTTTCTCAATGAACACACCCACGGCGAAGATGAAGTGCGCTTCTTCGTTGAAGGCGCAGGACTGTTTTGCCTGCACATTGGCGACCAGGTTTACCAGGTGCTGTGTGAGAAAAACGATCTGATTTCAGTGCCCGCCGGTACGCCGCACTGGTTTGATATGGGCTCAGAGCCAAACTTTACCGCGATCCGTATTTTCGATAACCCGGAAGGCTGGGTGGCGCAGTTTACCGGCGACGCCATTGCGGATGCCTATCCGCGCCTGCTTTAACGATCTGGCCGGGCGACGCTATCGTACGCCAGGCCTGCTCTGCATCAGGCCGCCTCCGTCCTGAAAACCCCCTTCGCCACGTCTTCTGGCGTCACCACACCGCTATCCAGCACCCAGCCGCTAATCAGCGCTGCTGGCGTCACGTCAAACGCCGGGTTATAGACCTGCGCATTTTCCGGCGCCCACTGTACCGCGCCAAAACTGCCCGCCACGCCGGTGACTTCTCCTGCTGCGCGCTGCTCAATCGGGATCGCGTCGCCATTCGGGCAGTGGGGGTCCAGCGTGGTTTGCGGCGCGGCAACGTAAAACGGAATACCGTGGAATTTCGCCAGCACCGCCAGCGAATAGGTGCCGATTTTATTCGCCACATCGCCATTTGCGGCGATACGATCGGCCCCTACCCACACCGCGTCCACCAGCCCTTTCGCCATCAGGCTGGCAGCCATTGAGTCGGTAATCAGTTGATAGGGGACCCCCAGTTCACCCAGTTCCCAGGCGGTGAGCCTGCCGCCCTGCAATAACGGGCGCGTTTCATCCACCCAGACATTTTGCACGTTGCCCTGTGCATACGCGCGGGCAATCACCCCCAGCGCCGTCCCCGTGCCCGCTGTCGCCAGCCCGCCGGTGTTGCAGTGGGTCAGCAGACGGCTGCGCGGCTTCACCAGTGCACTTCCCGCACGCGCGATATCGTCACAGAGTTGTTTGTCTTCATCGATCAGACGCAGCGCTTCCGCCGCCAGCGCCGGGACAAAGTCTTCTTGCCTCAGCGCCTGCTTCATGCGATCGAGATTGTTCATCAGATTGACCGCCGTCGGGCGCGCAGCGCGCAGCGTTTCCAGCGCTATCGCCAGTTCATCCCGGCGATGGCCTGACTCCGCCAGCAGCGCCAGTAGCAGACTGGCGGAAAGACCAATCAGCGGCGCACCGCGCACGCGCAGCGCGTGAATATGCCCCACCAGCGCTTCTACCGTTGAGGCATCCAGCCAGCGTTTCTCCTGCGGAAGCGCCTGCTGATCGAGAATAAATAATTGATTATCCGCCACTCGCAGGCTGGTCGTCTGTAATGTCTGCATGTCGTTAATTCTCTGTTGCGTTGTTGTATCACATTGTGTCAGGATGAATTACAGATGTATAGACGTCTACATGTCTTTATTAGTGAAATGAGTGAGGAACAGGCAATGTCGCAATACCGTACCTTTACCGCCCAGGATGCCGTGGAATACGCCCGAACGTTTGGCGGCATCGATGATCCATCCACACTGGTAGAGGCGCAGGAGGTGGGCGACGGCAACCTTAATCTGGTGTTTAAGATTTTCGATACCACAGGCGTAAGCCGCATCGTCGTCAAACAGGCGCTGCCTTACGTGCGCTGCGTCGGCGAATCCTGGCCGCTGACGCTGGATCGCGCTCGTCTTGAAGCGCAAACGCTGGTGGCGCATTACCAGCACTGCCCGCAGCATACGGTGAAAATCCACCATTTCGACCCTGAACTGGCGGTGATGGTGATGGAAGATCTCTCCGACCATAACATCTGGCGCGGCGAACTGATTAAAGGCGCCTGGTATCCGCAGGCGGCACGCCAGCTCGGCGAATATCTGGCGCAAACGCTGTTTCATACCAGCGATTTTTATCTCCACCCGCATGACAAAAAAGCGCAGGTGGCGACATTTATTAACCCGGAGATGTGTGAGATCACCGAAGATCTGTTCTTCAACGATCCCTACCAGATCCACGAGCGCAACAGCTATCCTGCGGAGATCGAAGGCGACGTCGCCGCGTTGCGCAGTGATGCTCAGCTTAAGCTGGCGGTGGCGGCGCTCAAACATCGTTTCTTCTCCCATGCCGAAGCGCTGCTGCACGGCGATATCCACAGCGGCTCGATCTTTGTCGCTGACGGTCGCCTGAAAGCCATCGACGCCGAGTTCGGCTACTTTGGGCCGATAGGCTTTGATGTGGGCACCGCCATCGGCAATCTGCTGCTGAACTTCTGCGGCCTGCCGGGTCATCTGGGTATTCGCGACGCCGCCGCCGCGCGCGAGCAGCGCCTGACGGATATTCAGGAGCTGTGGAACACCTTTGCTGAACGTTTTCAGGTGCTGGCGACGGAGAAAACCCGCGACGCGGCGCTACGCGCGCCGGGCTACGCGTCGGAATTTCTGAAAAAAGTCTGGGCGGACGCCATCGGCTTTTGCGGCACCGAGCTGATTCGCCGCAGCGTCGGGCTGTCGCACGTAGCGGATATCGATACCATTCAGGATGCGGAAATGCGCCATGAATGCCTGCGCCATGCCATTACCCTCGGAAAAGCGCTGATTGTGATTGCCGACCGGATTGAGAGCGTGGAAGCGCTGATCGCGCGGGTGCGGCAGTACAGCTAAGTGCGGGCCGTTTGCCCGGTGGCGCTGCGCTTACCGGGCCTACGATCCGAATGCAGGCCGGGTAAGGCGAAGCCGCCACCCGGCAAATACTTACCCCAGATACTCAATCACTGATAACCCGCCGTTGTAATCCGTGCTGTAGATAATCTCCCGCGCATCGACAAACACATCGCAGGACTGGATCACCTGCGGGCGATTTGGCCGCGTATCCATCATCGTCTCAGGTGCCGCAGGCACCAGCGCGCCGGTCTCTACCGGACGATAAGGATTGGAAATATCATAAGCGCGCACCCCTGCGTTCTGGTAAGTGGCGAAAATCAGCGTCGAGCTAATAAAGCTGCCAGGGCGGTTTTCGTGCAGGTTATGCGGCCCGAAGTGCGCCCCTTTCGCCACGTAATCAGCCTCATCCGGCTGCGGGAAGGTGGCGATGCTCACCGGATTCGACGGCTCGCGGATATCAAACAGCCAGATCAGCTTTTCGCCGTCTTCCTGATTGTCGAGCACCGCTTCGTCCAGCACCACCAGCAGATCGCGGTCCGGCAGCGGCAGCGCAGTGTGTGTGCCGCCGCCAAACGGCGGGCTCCAGTTGCGATGGCTAATCAGTTTCGGCTGCGTGCGATCTTGCACATCCAGCAGCGTCAGACCACCGTCACGCCAGCTACCGTAGGCGGTATCGCCAGCGATAATCGCGTGATGCAGCGCATAGCGTTTGCCCTCCGGCCAGTCTGGCGTCTCTCCCGCCGCCTGATTCATCCCTGGCAACCACCAGCGCCCGGCCACCTCTGGCTTACGCGGATCGGCCAGATCGATAGTCAGGAAGATGTAGTCAGTGAAACCGTCGATCAGCGCCGAGACGTAGGCCCAGCGTCCGCCGACGTACCAGATGCGGTGAATGCCGATCCCATTCAGGGAGAGAAAACCGATTTCACGCGGTTTATCCGGCGTGGAAATATCAAACACGCGCAGCCCTGCGCTCCAGCCCCGGTCCTGCACGTCGCTGACCGTCTCACCGACCTGCCGCGTGTAGTAGACCTTTTCATCGGCAAAGCGGGCATCGGCGAACAAATCGCGGGCGTTAATCACCAGCAGCAGATCGTCATGCGCCTGCAAATGCACGTTCCAGGTGCCTGGCGGTGCAGGCACATAGCCCGCCGCCCGTGGATTTTTCGGGTCACGCACGTCAACAATCGAAAACCCCTGCGACACCATATGGCCAATATAGGCAAAACCGCGATGTACCATTAGCTGTACGCCGTCCGGGCGACCGCCCTGGTCGCTATGGCCAATCAGCCGCATATTGCGGCTATAGTCGGGGCGCGGTAATTCAGTCACCTTAATCTCCTTTTGCCAAACGGCGTCACCGCCTTATCCGGCCTACAGGGAGCACATTGTAGGCCCGGTAAGCGCAGCGCCACCGGGCTCTGCGCCGGATGGCGGCGTAACCGCCTTATCCGGCCTACAGGAAGCACATTGTAGGCCCGGTAAGCGCAGCGCCACCGGGCATTACGCCGGATGGCGGCGTAACCGCCTTATCCGGCCTACAGGGAGCGCATTGTAGGCCCGGTAAGCGCAGCGCCACCGGGCATTATTTATTCTTCGCTTCAAGCGTCGCAAACCACGGCGCGATAAAGTCTTCCGTCTGGCCCCAGCCCGGAATGATTTTGCCTAATGAGGCGACGTTAACCGCCCCCGGCTGCGCTGCCAGCAGCGCCTGCGGAATGGCTGCGGCTTTAAAATCGTAAGTGGCAGGCGTAGGTTCACCGGCAATCTTATTGGCAATCAGCCGCACGTTAGTGGCGCCAATCAATTTCGGGTCAACGGCCACGCTCACCTTCCACGGGCTGCCCGCCTCGCGCATCAGTTGCAAATCCTGGTTGGAGATGTCGATGCTGTAGAGCTTAATCTCAGTGCGGCCGTTCTCTTTCAGCGCTTTGTACGCCCCCTGGCTAAAGGCGTCCCAGGTTCCCCAGATAGCGTCGATTTTCCCTTTCGGGTATTTCGCCAGCACCGCGCCCACTTTGTTGGCGGTATCGCCCTGCACGTCGGAAGAGACCGCGCCGATAGACTCCAGCTCTTTAATCCCCGGATTGTCCTTCAGCATTTGCTGATAAGCCGCCTGGCGACGCTCCATCGGCGGGAAACCGGCGACCCACAGCTTGATAATATTGGCTTTACCGTTGAAATCTTTTACCAGTTGCCCGAAGGAGAGATGGGTCAGCGAGGCGTCATCCTGCTGAGTTACCGTCACGCCCGGGATCTCACCGTTGACGGCGGTATCAAACACCGCCACTTTGATCCCGGCATCTACCGCTTTCTTCACCAGCGCGGTGGAGTACGGATCGCGCCCCTGAGAGAGAATAATGCCGTCATACTTCTGGCTGATCGCCTGGTTAACGAAATCCTGGAATTTCGCGTCGTCGCCATTGCTTAAAAAGGTGCTGACCTTAAAGCCGAGCTTTTTCCCCTCCTGAATCGCGCCCGCAACGAACTGGGTCGTGTTGTCATCAGAGCCAAGGTTGCGGATCACCGCAATGCGAACCGGGCCATTATGCCCGGCAATGGCCGCTGGCACCGGCGCAGGCGTTGCCGCATAGCCCGGCAACGAACTCAGTAATCCCAGCGCCAACAAAGAAAGTGCAGTTTTTTTCATTATCGTTTCCCGTTGTGTTGTTAACGTTTTTGTATGTAGGTGATCGCCAGCGCCGCCGCCAGCACCAGCCCTTTTATAATGTCCATTGCGTAATAGGGTACCGAGAGCATCACCAGCCCGTTGGAGAGCACGCCAAGGATCACCGCCCCCACCAGCGTGCCGAGCGCATTCGGTTTGCCGGAACCGGCCAGCGAAAAGCCGATCCACGCCGCCGCGACGGCATCCATCAAATAGCCGCCCCCGGCGTTAACCTGTGAAGAGCCAATACGCGAAGCCAGCAGGATGCCCCCTAACCCCGCCAGCAGCGAGGCAATAACGTAGGCCGCCACTTTATAGCGGGTGGTACGAATACCGGAGAGGCGCGCCGCTTCCGGGTTGCCGCCAATGGCGTACATCCGTCGCCCGTGGGTGGTCAGCGACAGCGCGAGCTGCGCCGCCAGCGTCACGACCAGCATCACGACAACAATAGTCGGCACCTGCCCCAGCGCGCCGAATGCCGCCGGAATAAGCCCCTCAGCCATTTCACCGCTCGGCAGCACCATGTTTTCAGTAATAGAACCGCCGTAGCTGTAGGTCATCGCCACCCCCTGAATCACAAACAGGCTGGCAAGCGTGGCGAGCATGTCGGGAATACGCAGCACCACAATCAGAAAAGCGTTGAACAGCCCCACCAGCGTACAGAGCGCCAGGGTAATGACAATCGCCCCGGTGGTGCCAAAGCCGTGCCAGACGAATAGCGAAATCACCAGTGCGTTCGCCAGCGACGCGGTTGAGCCAACGGAAAGATCAAAGCCGCCGACGGTAAGCGAGATGGAGACGCCAATCGCAATCACCGTGACGATCGCAATAGAGCGCAGGATGTTGATGATATTGAAGGGATCGAGGAAGTTATCCGACGCGACGCCAAAAATGGCGATCAGCGCGACAACCGTCAGCAGCATGCCCCACTTATAGAGAAAATCGAAAATCTGCTGGCGGCCAGACGCCGCTGCATTGACTGAAAGGGCCTTACTCACAACGCCGTTCCTCCGGTTGAATAATAAAGTAGTGTCTCTTCGCGGGCCTGCGCGCCTTCCACTTCCGCCACGATGCGCCCGTCCCACAACACGCAGATGCGGTCGCACAGCCCCACCAGTTCGGCGAACTCACCGGAGGCGTAAATCACCCCTTTGCCTTCCCGCGCCAGGCCGTCGATCAGCGCAAACAGGTCAGTTTTGGCTTTCACGTCCACGCCTTTGGTCGGCTCGTCGAAAATCAGCACGCGGGCGTCGCCGCGCAGCCATTTGCCGATCGCCACTTTCTGCTGGTTGCCGCCGGAAAGCCGACGCAACACTTGCCCCGGCCCGCGAGCGCGCACGCCGACGCGGGCAATCACCGCTTCCGCCCAGCGCCATGCCTGACGATGACCAAACAAGCTCCAGCGCGAGAAACGGTTATCGGCGGCGACCGCCAGGTTCATGGCGACGGACTCATCAATAAAAATGCCCTCTTTGCGCCGCTCCTCCGGCACCAGCGCCAGCCCGCGCGTCACCGAATCAACCGGGTCGCGCGGCGTCCACGGCTGATGATTGAGTTCGCCGCGTTCAACGCGGCTTTTCGACGCGCCGAACAGCGCCTTGCACAGCTCGGTTTTCCCGGCACCCGCCAGCCCGGCGATGCCGAGAATTTCACCTTTACGCAGGTGCAAACTGATATTTTTCAGCAGCCGTTCATCGTGTAGCCCTTCCACGCGCAGCAGCGTTTCATCAGCATGCGGCGGGCGTTTTGGCGGATAGATATCGTTTAACTCATGACCCAGCATCTTCTCGACGATGGCGTCAGCGCTCAGTTCCGCCATCGGCCCGGACTCAATCAACTTGCCATCGCGCAGTACGGTTAAGGTGTCGCAAATGGCCTTTAGCTCATGAATGCGATGGGAGATAAACACCACGCCGATCCCCTGTTGTTGCAGGCGTTTCACCACGGCAAACAGCCGTTCGCTTTCATGCTGATCGAGCGGCGCGGTGGGTTCATCGAGGATCAGAAAACGACAGTGGTGCGAGAGCGCGCGGGCCAGCAGGATCTGCTGCTTTTCGGCGAGCGTGCAACCATCGATGACCCGGCGCACGTCCAGATGAACATCAAGCTGGGCCAGCGCGTCACGCGCCTGCTGGCGAATAGCGCGCCAGCGGTAGCGGTGTCCCGGCTGCGCCAGCTGATCGAGCATAATATTTTCCGCAATACTCAACCCTGGGATCAGCGCAACATCCACCTCCTGCTGCACCAGATGAATGCCCAGCCGTTTGGCGTCCAGCGGTTCGCGTATCGGCACCGGCTGGTTATTAATTGCAATTTCCCCTTCGTAATGGTCGTGCGTGCCGCAGAGCACCGCCATCAGCGTGGATTTCCCCGCACCGTTCGCCCCCGTCAGCGCGTGCACGGAACCGCCCGTCAGGGTGAAATCAACGCGGGAGAGCGCCTGAAAGCCGGAAAAGGCCAGGCTGATACCGCGCATGTCGAGGCGACTGGAGAGCATCCGCTGTAAATCCTTTCTGATAATCATTTGATTTACGAAATTTTTCACAGCTCTCCCTGACTGACAACGACATAAAAAGCATAAGATAAAGCAAAATATTATTAGCCATCCAGATGTCTATAAATGACATCGGGTTAGCTCATCACAAAGGGATCGCATCATGAATAAGAATACTGACCGCAACGCGGCAACGGGCTTCGCGGAGGGGGCTAAAACCCATCAAGGAAAGCGGGCATTTATCAGCCCTAATAAATCAGCTCTTTTTTATCTTTTAGATTTAGCTTAAGTCGATATATATCAATTCCAGATTATCAACCTGCATTTATGTGTTTCATATTTATGACACGCCAGGTTTATTAAAAATAAAAATTCATTTGAAGTGCTTTCATATAAATGATGATTAGTAGAGAATGTAACACCTCAGATAAAACCGCCATTTACTATTATTTACCTGATGCACAATAGGTGAAATTTGCATTTTATATAAATAGCGTCATGGAGTTTTCATGAAAAACAACACAGCTGTCACGCAAAAAGAATATTTGCTTAACAATAAAACAACGTTATTATCAACCACAGATAAAGACAGTCATATTACCTATGCTAACTCTGCATTTATCGACGCCAGCGGATTTAATGAAACGCAGTTAATGGGTAAACCACATAATATTATTCGCCACCCGGACATGCCCTCTGCCGCTTTCGCTGACATGTGGCACACGATACTGCAAGGCGATAGCTGGACCGGGCTGGTCAAAAACCGGCGACAAAACGGCGATCATTACTGGGTACGCGCAAATGTTACCCCTGTCTGGCAAAATGAAAAATTAACGGGGTATATTTCAGTACGCACCGTGCCTTCCCGGGATGAGGTTTCGCACAGCGAACAGCTTTATCAGAAAATAAATAATAATGGAATTAAAGGGTTTCGACTTTTTAAAGGCATAATTATCCGTCGCGGAGCGCTGTCCTGGCTTTCGATGTTTAAATGGCTGTCTGTTAGCCAACGCGTCAATTATGCTTTAGCCATCACCAGTCTGGCAGCCCTGTTATTTATTTTCTTACCTGTTCCTCCTGCTATTCAGGGGGGCAGCATCGTCGTATTATTTTTGCTCCTGGCTATTTACCTTAAGGTTCAAATTTGTCAGCCGGTTAATACGCTGCTGGTGCAGATGCAAAAAGTGGTTTCGGGCCGTAAACCTGATAATTGCCATTTGCAGCGCGTAGACGAAATAGGGATGCTCATGCGACTGGTGAATCAATCGGGGCTTAATCTACGCTCCCTGGTTGATGATGTCAGCACGCAAATATCCGGTATTCAGGCTATCAGCCAGCGCGTGTCTCAGGAAGGCACGGCATTGCAGAGCCGCTCAGAAGAGACATCTGCCGACCTGCAACAAACCGCCGCAGCCATTGAAGAGATCGGCAGCGCTGTGCAACAAACCGCGGATACCGCGGCCCAGACAATGACGATGGCCGACAGTACCAGCGCCAATGCGACTGAAGGCGGCCATATCATGAAGCAAACCATCACCATGATGCAGGCTATCTCACGCGATAACAGTCAAATCGTGGACATTATCGGCGTCATTGACAGTATTGCTTTTCAGACCAACATCCTGGCGCTGAATGCAGCGGTCGAAGCGGCTCGCGCCGGTGAATCCGGGCGCGGATTTGCGGTCGTTGCCGCAGAGGTGCGTAACCTCGCCCAGCATTCTGCGTCTGCGGCAAAAGAGATCAAACAGCTTATCGAGAAAAACGTCACCAACGTCAATACGGGAGTGCAAATGGTCGAGCAGACGGAAACACACCTTACCGGGATGATCGATGACGTGTTGCAGATGTCTACCATGATCAAAGAGATAAGCCTGGCGACGCGGGAACAAACTTTAGCGCTCGAACAGATCAACAATTCAATTTCACGAATTGGTTCCATGACGGACAACAATGCGGAAATGGTGGAACAGGTAACGGATGCCGCAGGGGATTTAACGGGACGCGCGTCACGGCTGCAACAGGCCGTACAGGTTTTTGGCGCCTCACGATAGCAGCGAAAAGTAAAAAGCCCTCAGCATATGCCAGGGGCTTTTCTATTTATCGCGTTCTCAACGCGCAGGGTAATCGCGGTTAATCCACGCGTGATCGTCTTCCCAGGTGAAAATCCATTTGCGCACCGGGCCTGCCATCACATTCAGGTAATAACTGTCATACCCGGCCATTGTCGCCACCGGGTGATAGCCTTTCGGCACCATCACGACGTCACGGTTGTAGACCGCCATACACTCATCAAGCGAGCGATCGTCGGTGTATACCCGCTGCATACAAAATCCCTGTTCCGGGTTGAGGCGATGGTAATACGTCTCCTCAAGAAGGGTCTCGTAAGGCGGATTGTCAGTGTCGTGCTTGTGGCTCGGGTACGAACTGGTACAGCCTTCGTGAGTCCACACTTCCACCACCAGCAGACTATCGGCGGGTTTATCTTCCGGCAGAATGTTGTGTACATAACGCTGGTTATGCCCCTTGCCCCTTGCCTCGCCGTCGATATCCTGCGGTGCAATCAGGCGGGTAGGATACGTTCCCTTGCCCGGCGCGGCGCATACCGCCAGCTCCAGCTTTGTTAACGCCTGTACCCGTACCGTTTCTCCGGGCGTAACGTATACCGCCCACGGCTTAATACGCTCGAACGGGCTCATCCGCTCGCCAATCTCTGAAAACTGCGCGGTTGGTGTGGTGACAGACGCCCTCCCCGCCACCAGCACCAGACAGCGCTCTTCAGCAACGGCGGGAAGATGCAACTGCTGCCCTTCTTCAAGCTCAAACGCGTCAAAACCGACATAGCCCCAGCCTGCCCGCTCCGGGGTGACGGACTGGGTACGTCCCTGCGCGTCAGGCTGTTGCCAGCGTGACAGTAAACGTGACATAGCGCCTCCTCAGATAAGACCGGCATCCCGCGCCAGGCGGCTCAGGTTGTTATATCCCAGCCGCGCGTAAGTCAGCGGATGGGCAATCGCCGGGTCCTGCTCCGCCTCCACCACCAGCCAGCCGTGATAATCGTGCGCTTTCAGCAGTCGCATAATCGGCGGGTAATCCACGCAGCCGTCGCCCGGTACGGTAAAGACGCCGCTGAGCACCGCATCCAGAAAGCTGGTTTTACGGTTTTTCACATCCGCCAGCACGTCGGCGCGCACGTCTTTACAGTGCACATGATTAATACGGCTTGCCCAGCGTTGCGCCACCGCCAACGGGTCGGCGCCAGCGAAGGTCAAATGTCCGGTGTCGAGCAGCAATCCGACCTCATCGCCGGTATGGGTCATCAGATTGTCCACATCCTCTGCGGACTCAATCACCGTCCCCATATGGTGATGATAAGCAATCTGCACCCCCTGCTGCTGTGTATAGCGGGCGAACGCGGTGAGCTTCTCGCCATACTCCGCCCAGCGCGCCTGCGGGAATCGAGGACGCAGGTGAACCGGCGTCTGCTGTTCGCCGTGAATGCAATGGCTCACCTCAGCGAAAACCATCACTTTCGCCCCCAGCTCGCGCAATAACGTCAAATGCGCCTGCGCCGCCGCAATCTCTTCTTCTACGCTCCGCTCCAGCAGGCGACCGGAATACCACCCGGACACCAGCTTCAGATCGTGGCGTTGCAGGATTGGCCCCAGCAGACGCACCTCGCGAGGGAATTTATTACCGAGTTCAAAGCCCGCAAAACCAGCCTCTTTACCTTCGCTCAGACAGGTATCCAGCGGCGTTTCCGCGCCAAGAGAGGGCAAATCATCATTGGTCCATGTCAGCGGATTAATGCCTAATTGCACAGCCATAATGTTCTCCTAAAGTTATGCCTGCCCGCGCTCGCGCCACCAGGCGATCAGTTGCAGATAGTTATCCCGAATGCGCGTCACCAGTTGCGCATCGTCAATGTCATGTTTCAGCCATGCGCGGGAAGCCTCGCCAAACAGCGTGCGCCCCACCGCAAACCCCTTCACCAGCTCATGTCCGGCAGCGGCTCTGAACCCTGCGCGTAACTGTTCGGCTGGCGCATCCAGCCCAAGAATCACCACGCCACGGCAGTGCGGGTCGCGGCGTTCGATAATGTCACTCAGCGCCGTCCAGCCGTCAGAGGAGAGCGGCGGCAGTTTCCACCAGTCGGGATAAATACCCAGGTTGTAGAAGCGGGAGATAGCCCGCAGGTAAAGCTCATCGCTGCGCGGCATACCCACAGGTAAAATCACTTCCAGCAGCAGCTCATGCCCCGACTGACAGCAGGCGTGATACACCTCGGCGATTTTCTGCTCCTGCTCCAGGCGCAGGCCGTGGGCATCTTCCGGGTGGAAAAAGACCAGGCACTTCACCACATGCTCCTGTGGCCAACTGATAAGCTGAGTGCCAATGTTGCCGTGCTCCATCTCCAGCGGCCGTGAACCGGGAAGCTCAATCGGGCGGCCAATCCACCACCCTTCGCCGGTTATCGCATTCAGCGCGTCCTGGCCAAACGTTCCGTCGCACAGCAGACCGGCTTTTCCTTCCAGCCCCGCGCTGTTCGCTGCATCGCGGCTGGCCTGTAAGATCAGCGTTTTCAGCGCCGGAATGCGCTTCAGGGAGGCGCCGCACTGTAGCGCCATCTCTTCAAGCTGACTGCGGTGATCAAACGCCATCACGCACAATTCCGGCCAGTTACGCCGACGCGTCGTGACGCGATGCAGATGATTAAGCCGTGGATCAAGATCCGGGCGCGGCACCTGATGCTCGCGGGAGAGGTAGTCATCCAGCTCCACCTTACTCGGCATCGCGGGCGCGCAACCGTGGCGCGAAACCACCAGCGCGCCGCAGGCGTTGGCGTAGCGGCAGGCCTGCTCCCAGCCTTCATCATTGAGATAACCGCGCAGCAGCCCCGACATAAACGCATCGCCCGCGCCGAGCACATTGAGCACCTCGACGCGCACGCCAGTCACCGTCAGCCCGTCATCCAGCGATGGCGGAATCGCGTCGGTATACACCGAGCAGCCTAGCGCGCCGCGTTTACAAACCAGCGTCGCCGCGCTTACCTCACGCACCTGCGCCAGCGCCTGCACGGTATCGGTAGCGCCGCCCGCAATATGAAACTCCTCCTCGGTGCCGACGATCACATCAAACAGGTGCAACACCGCCTGCAACTGGCGAGTGACCTGCTCTGCGGCAATAAAGCGCGTTTCGCCGTCGCCCAGCGAGGTCAGCCCCCACAGCACCGGACGATAGTCGATATCCAGTACCGTGCGCACGCCGTGACGGCGGGCACAGGTCAGCGCGGTCAGCACCGCGTCGCGGGTTTGCGGATGAGAAAGATGGGTCCCGGTGATGGCGAGGCAGCGGGATGAAGCGATGTACTGCTCGTCAACATCGCTGGCGGTAATCGCCATATCCGCGCAGTTATCGCGATAAAAAATCAGTGGAAAGGTGTCCCGGTCTTTAATGCCGAGTAGCACCAGCGCCGTCAGGCGTTCTTTATCCGTTATCAGATGGCTGGTATCGCAGCCAACATGGTTAAGCTCTTCGCGCAAAAAGCGCCCCATATGTTCGTCGCCCACTCTTGCCAGCATCGACGAACGCAGCCCCTGACGCGCGGCGCCGTAGGCGACATTCCCTGAGGAACCGCCGAGGTATTTGGCAAAACTTGAGACATCCTCCAGCCGTGCGCCAATCTGCTGGCTGTAGAGGTCAACCGCCACGCGGCCCATGCATATCACATCAAACTGCTTTTCCACGTTGATACCTCGTCAGACAATATCGTTCACATTCAGCCAGCGGCCTTCCTGATGCGAGAGCGCGATGGCGTCCAGCACGCGCGACACTTTCCAGCCCTCTTCAAAATCCGGCCACATCGGCGCATCGGCGGCAACGCCGTTCACCAGGTCGCGGATTTCCACCGTTTTCTGATCGTTAAAGCCGATGCCGTGCCCCGCCCCCATGCAAAACGCGGCATAGTCCGGGTGCGCGGGCCCCACCAGCAGGGTGCGAAATCCCTGGCGGTTAACCGGATCGTCATGCAGATAGAGCTTCAGCTCGGCCATTCGCTCCTGGGTAAAACTGATGGCGCCTTTGGTGCCAGTAATCACGTATGACAGCCCCATTTTGCGCCCGCAGGCCACGCGGGAGGTTTCGATCACCCCCTGCGCGCCGCTGGCGAATCGCACCATCGCGTGCGCCTGATCTTCATTTTCCACGGCCACCTTCTGCGCCGATCCCGCGCTGGCCGGGCGCTCCGGCACCACAATTTTCAGGTCGCCGCAGACTTCGCGAATATCGCCGACCAGGTAGTGCGCCATATTGACGATATGCGCCGCCAGATCGCCCAGCGCCCCTAACCCCGCCGTCTCCTTAAAGCAGTGCCAGTGAATAGGGGAAAGCGGGTCAGCCATATAGTCCTCGTTGTGGGTGCCGTAGAAGTGGATCACATCGCCTATCTCCCCTCGCGCGATGATCTCTTTCGCCAGCGCCGCCGTCGGGTTCTTCATATAGTTAAAACCCACCAGCGTTTTCACCCCGGCCTGTTTTGCGGCCTCAACCATTTCGCGGGCATCGTGAGCGTTCAGCGCCAGCGGCTTTTCCGAATAGACGTGCTTACCGTGGCGAATGGCCGCCAGCGCCATCTCTTTATGCAGATGGTTGGGCGAACAGATATCCACCACATCGATATTCGGGTCTGCCACCAGCTCGCGCCAGTCGCCGGTCGAACGACGAAACCCGAATGCCTGTGCCCGTTCCGCCGCCAGCTCCGGCGTCACTTCCGCCACCATTTCGCGCACCAGCTGGCCTTGCAGGTTGAACACCGTCGGCGCCTGGGCATAGGCAATGGCGTGCGCCTTGCCGATGTATCCCGTCCCAATCAATCCAATTCGCACTTGTTTCATTATTTATCCCTCACAGCGCGCCACGGCGGCTCTTGGCATAGGTATCAAACGCCACCGCCAGCACAATAATCAGCCCGGTAATAATTTGTTGGTAGTAGGCGGAGACGTTCATCAGCACCAGACCGTTTATCAGAATGCCCATAATGATCGAGCCGATAACGGTGCCGCCGATGCGACCATAGCCGCCCATCAGCGATGTCCCGCCAATGACCACCGAGGCGATAACGCGCAGCTCAAAGGAGATCCCGGCCACCGCCTCCGCGCTGCCCAGACGGGCGCTCAGCACAAACCCCGCCAGCCCGGCCAGACAGCCAATCACGACATACACGCTGACCAGCACACGTTTGACGTTGACCCCGGCAAGACGCGCCGCCTCCGGGTTGCCGCCAATGGCGTAGACGAAACGGCCCCAGCGCGTTTTGTGCAACGCCAGATAACCGCCGATCGCCACCAGCGCAAAAATCCAGATCGGGATGGAGATACCGAGCAGTTCGCCACGTCCCCACCAGCGGTAGCCCTGGTCAAAACCGGCAATGGGCGCGCCGTCGTTAATCACCAGCGTCAGGCCGCGCCAGATGGTCATCCCGCCGAGGGTGACAATGAACGGCGGCAGGCGCAGGCGGGTCACGCCCAGGCCATGCAGGAAGCCAATCGCCGTCCCCATCGCCAGGCAGATGCCGAGGCCAATCAGCCAGCTCATCCCACCCCAGGCGCTCGGGTCTACCGTGGTGAAGTTGTCGCCTTTAATCACGTATGCTGCCGTCATGGCGCATACCGCCAGAATGGAACCGACAGACAGATCGATTCCGGCCGTCAGAATGACGAACGTCATTCCCACGGCCATGATCCCGTAGATCGACACCTCGGTCAGGATGTTGAAAATATTGCGTTCTGACAGGAAGTTACTGTTCTGCGTCTGGAAAAAAATCAGCAGCAGGAACATAAAAATCAGTACCCCAAAGCGCTCGAAAAAAGCGATCGGATCGATACGTCCGCTACGTTTGGCAGGGGGTTGCGTTTTGGTCACTATCTGCGTCATGTGAAACTCCGTTATGCCGCGTTCAGGGCGTTATGGTTGATGGCCATCATCATCATGAGCCGCTCTTCGGTGGCGTCATCGCCGTGGATTTCACCGGTTACCCGGCCTTCGCTTAAGGTGATGATCCGGTCGGAAACCGCCATCACTTCGGGCAGATCGGAAGAGATCACAATCACCGCCACGCCCTGTTTCGCCATATCAAACAGCACCTGGTGCACCTCGGATTTGGTGCCCACATCAATGCCGCGCGTCGGTTCATCAACAATCAGCACCCGTGGATTGAGCGCCATGCAGCGCGCGAGGATCACTTTCTGCTGATTGCCGCCGGAAAGCTTGCGCACCTCCTGCTCGCTGTTGACCATCTTGATTTGCAGCGCCTGGCGGTAAGATTCGATCAGGTCATCTTCTTTGCGGGTGTTGACGAAAAAGCGCCAGCGCAGCAGCGAAGAGAGACTGGAGAGCGACAGGTTGTCGCGAATAGACAGTCCCAGCACCGCCCCCTCTTTTTTGCGATCTTCCGGCACCAGCGCCACGCCCTGATCCAGCGCGTACATCGGGTCACGGGGGTGATACGCCGCGCCGTCCAGCGCGAACGTCCCGGAAGTAAAGCCGTCAGCGCCAAAAAGACAGCGCGCCACTTCGGTACGCCCGGCGCCGACCAGCCCCGCAATCCCCAGCACCTCCCCGGCGTGAACGTGGAAGCTGATGTCGTGCAGCGCAATGCCGTGCGGGTCCAGCGGCGGCTTTTCGCGACACAGCCCCTTCACCGCAAGGCGAATCGGTTTGTCTTCATGATGGGTTTCGTTGGGGGGGCGGCGATTAAAAGCCACGTCTCGTCCCACCATCAGGCGGATCAGCTGTTCTACGTTGGTTTCCGCGACCGCGCCGCTGCCAGTAAAGCGGCCATCCTGAAACACGGTAAAGCGATCGCAGAGCTGGAAAACTTCATGCAGGCGATGGGTGACATAAATAATGCTCACGCCCCGACCTTTAAGTTCCCGCACGACGCGGTGCAGGCTTTCCACTTCGCTGTCGCTCAGCGCGGCGGAAGGTTCATCCATAATGATGAGCTTCGCGTTCAGGGTCAGCGCGCGGGCGATCTCCACCATTTGCTGCTGCGCCACGCTCAGGCGGGCGACCGGCGTGGTCGGCGCGACATTCAGTTGCAGATAGTCCAGCACCACCTGCGCCTCCTGGTTCACGGCCTTCGCATCGACAATCACATTACGTTTACGCGGCTCGCGCCCGAGAAACATATTTTCCGCAACGGTCATGTTGGGCAGCAGATTAAATTCCTGATAGATGGTAATGATGCCTTTGTTTTGCCGCTCAACCGGCGAGTCCTCCACCGGCAGCGTTTCGCCATTGAACCAGATGTCCCCACGGGTCTGCGGCTGCGCCCCTGCCAGCGCTTTCAGCAGCGTGGACTTCCCCGCGCCATTCTCGCCAAGCAGCGCGTGAATCTCCCCCGTCCCGACGGTCAGTTGTACGTTGCTCAACGCCCAGACGCCGGAAAAGCTCTTTGCCAGATCGGTAACGTTCAGTAAGGGTTGCAACATCGGTCTGCTCCTCCTTTAATGCGAGCCGCCGCAGCGACGGCGGCTCCGGGCAAATCAGTTACCGGCTTCGCCGATACGCTCGGCCTGTTGCAGGTTCTCTTTGGTGATTAACGTCGGCGGATAATCCGCACCGGTGATGGCTTTCTTCTCACGCACGTTCGCAACCAGCTGGCTCATCGCCGTCTGTACCGCGAAACCCGGACGCTGATCCGCCGTCGCCGCCATCCAGCCGTCGCGCACCCGCGCCAGCGCTTCCGGCACCGCGTCAAATCCTGTCACCAGAATTTCGCCCGGTTTCACCCCCTGCCCCTGCAACGCTTCAATCGCGCCCAGCGCCATATCATCGTTGGCGGAGAGGATGACCTGCGGACGTTTTTTCAACGACGGCAGCACGCTTTCAACAATGCGCATTCCTTCCGAACGCATCCAGTTACCGGTCTGGTCAGCAACAATGCGGTACGTATCGCCCCCCGCCTTCAGGCTGTCGCGAATGCCTTTGGTGCGTTCAATATTGGAAGAAGACCCCGGCTGGCCGGTCAGCAGCACAATGTCCGCGCCGTCAGGAAATTTGCTTTTGACAAAGTCGCCAATGGCCTGGCCGCCCTTGTAGTTGTTCGCGCCAAAATGCGGAACCTGCTTCTGGCTATCGACGGAGCGATCGAGCGTCACCACCGGCAGCTTAGCGTCCTGAATCTCATCCACCGCGCTGGAAACTGCGTTGACATCATTCGGGGAGACGATGAATCCCTGGGCGCCACGGGTGATAGCGTTTTCCAGATCGGCAACCTGCTTCGGCGAACTTCCCTGCCCGTCCAGAACCTGTAGGCTGACGCCCATCTCTTTCGCGGCTTTCACCGCCGTGCGCTGCATGTGAACTTCAAACGGCATTGCCAGATTCGGCGTGCTGAAAACAATTTGTTCGTTCTCGGCCATTGCCGCCCCGGCTGTCATGGCGATGAAGGCGGCTAAAATCAGCTTTTTCATTGTTATGTCTCTCTGTGTAGGGTGTGTTGTTATGGAAAATCAGAGGAGAACTTCACGCTGGCTGTGCAATGACTCCAGCGCTTTATCAGCCAGATACAGCGCACGCTCGCCGTCATCACCGCTGCACTCCGGCACTGCCTCGCCGCGTAAGATGGCGACAAAGTGCTCCCACTCGGCGGCATAGGCAGCCTGATAACGTTGCAGGAAGAAATGCTCAGGCAGCGCGCTGGTGCAGCCGTTCTGGCCAAAGTGCTGCACCTGGTTTTCGAGAATATTGCCCGCCGTAAGCAGACCTTCGGAACCGTGCAGCTCCAGACGCTGGTCATAGCCATAAGACGAGCGACGGCTGTTAACGATGGTCGCCAGCGCGCCGGAGGCATACTTGAGCACGATAAACGCGGTGTCGATATCGCCTGCCGCGCCAATTGCCGGATCGACCAGATTGCTTCCCTGGGCGTAGACCGAAACAGGCTCTTCCCCCATGATGAAACGCGCCATATCGAAATCGTGGATGGTCATATCGCGGAACATCCCGCCGGAGACGCGCACATATTCCGCAGGCGGCGGAGAAGGATCGCGGGAGATAATCAGCAATGATTCCGGCTTGCCGATGCGCCCGCTCTGCGCCTCGGTTTTAACGCGGCGGAACTGTGGGTCGAAACGACGGTTAAAGCCGATAAACAGCGGTACGTCGAACTCTTTGACCACTTTCAGGCAGTCGCGCACGCGGGCAAGATCAAGATGTACGGGCTTTTCACAGAAAATGGCTTTGCCGTGGCGGGCGGCCAGTTCAATCAAATCGGCGTGGGTATCCGTGGCGGAGGCAATCAGCACGGCATGAACATCAGGATCGGTCATCGCCTCATCAAGACTTTGCTGACGGGCCTGATATTGCGTAGCCAGGCGGGAGGCAAAGGTCTCATTCGGATCAACGACAGACCACAGGGTAGTCTCTTTGTGGGTTGCGATGTTAGCGGCATGTACCTGACCAATTCGGCCAGCTCCCAGTAAAGCAATGTTAAACATAACGGCTCCCGGTGTTGGTGAATGCGGTGAACTAACGACCCCTTAAATAAAACATTTATTTCATTTTTATAAATAGTGAAAATTATGTTTTTGCGCGCAAGTTAACATTCTTGTGATGATTGAGGTAAATTTTGTTATCAATCTCACAACACAACGATGGAGAAGATGCAGAGCCTGGCCCCCTTTCATTCAGAAAGAGGGCGAGGAATGAAAAAACAGGAAAAATGAAATGAAAATTTCGTTGTCGCAGGTTGCCGGATGGCGGCGCGAACGCCTTATCCGGCCTACGGGTTAGCGCCATCCGGCATTACTCACTCAATACTGACGCGCCTTTTTCACCTGATCGAACGTCTGCTCGGCGGCTTTTCGCACCGACGGTGAATCGGCCACCTGCGCATCGCCGGTACGCCACCATGAGGCGTAATCGTGAGTCATCGTTTTTGGCAGCACTTTAATATCCAGCAGCGTCGGCCCCGGATGCGCGCGCGCCGCCTCCAGCGCCGTCAGCAGGCTCTGCTCATCATGTACCCGCCACGCCCGGCAGCCGTAGCTTTGCGCATTTTGGGCGAAATCAACCGCCACCAGCGGGCCGTCCAGCTGACCGGATTGTGGTTGACGGGCGCGATTCTCAGTGCCAAAACTGCCCATCCCATGCCCCATTTGCAGGTTATTGATACAGCCAAACCCGCCGTTATCAAACAGCAGGATGATGATTTTTATCCCCTCCTGCACCGCCGTTTGCAGCTCAGAATGCAGCATCATGTACGAACCGTCGCCCACCATCGCATAGACCGGCTGCTGCGGCTTCGCGAGTTTCGCCCCAAGCGCGGCCGCAATTTCATACCCCATACAGGAATAGCCGTACTCCAGGTGGTAGCTGTCGGGCGTTTTCACCTGCCAGAGACGCTGCAAATCGCCCGGCAGCGATCCCGCCGCGCCGACCACAATGGCGTCATCCTCAATGTACTGGTTGATAATCCCCAGAACGCGAGTCTGAGTCAGCCGCGTGTTCAGCGCTTCACTGTATTCCGCCAGCTGCGCATCAAGGTGCCCGGCAATTTCCGGCGCGTCATCCGGGCGCCACTGGCGAGACCACAGCCGGCGGCACTCCTCGTCCCAGGCCGATTTCGCCTGCGCCACCTCGTCTCCCCAGCCGCTGCGATAATCCTGAAGCCCTTCCGTCAGCGCCGTCAGACCGGCGCGGGCATCGGCCACCAGCGCCGTGGCGTCCAGTTTGAGGGCGTCGAACTCGGCGACATTCAGCAGGAGAAATTCTACGTCCGGGTGTGCAAACAGCGCTTTCGAACCGGTAGTGAAATCGGTCAGACGCGTGCCGACGCCGATAACCAGATCGGCCTGTGGCGCAAGCTGGTTTGCCGCCAGCCCGCCGGTAACGCCAATACCGCCCAGATTCAGCGGATGGTCGCTGACCAGCGCGCCTTTCCCGGCCTGGGTTTCCGCAAACGGCAGGTGCAGGTTTTCCACAAACTGACGAAACGCGTCGTGCGCGCCGGAATAACGCACCCCGCCGCCGCAAACCACCAGCGGGCGCTGTTTACGGGCAATCAGCGCCCGCGCCTGCGCCAGCCGGTGTGGGTCCGGCGGTCGTCTTTCAATATGGTGAACGCGACGGACAAAGAAACTCTGCGGGTAATCCCAGGCTTCGCCCTGCACATCCTGCGGTAAACAGATCGTCACCGCGCCGGTATCAGCCGGATCGGTCAGGGTGCGCATGGCGTTAAGCATCGCGCTCATCAACTGTTCCGGGCGGTTGATACGATCCCAGTAGCGCGAAACCGGGCGAAAGCAGTCGTTGGTGCTGATACTGAGATCGTGGTACTGCTCGATTTGCTGTAATACCGGGTCCGGCTGGCGGCTGGCGTAGATATCGCCCGGCAACAGCAGCAGAGGAATACGGTTCGCCGTCGCCGTGGCCGCCGCCGTCACCATATTGGCCGCGCCGGGCCCTACCGAAGAGGTGACGGCGTAAATGCGCTGGCGACGGTGCTGTTTCGCGAACCCTGTCGCCATGTGCGCCATTCCCTGTTCATTACAGCCCTGATGCACCCGCAAGTGCCCGGCGTCCTGCTCCAGCGCCTGCCCGATGCCGAGTACGTTGCCGTGGCCGAAGATGGTCGCCACGCCTTCGATGAACGGCATCTCCTGCCCGTCTACATCGACGTACTGTTGGTTGAGAAACGTGACCAGCGCCTGCGCCATGGTCATACGTACGGTTGTCATAAGTCCCTCCGTCAGCCCAGCGTTGGCATGGAGAACGCGGCACCGCTATCCTGCTGCATCTCCGGCCAGCGGGCGGTAACGGTTTTCATGCGGGTATAAAAACGCACGCCGTCATTACCATGAACGTTAAGCGGACCAAAAATAGACCGTTTCCAGCCGCCGAAGCTGTGGAACGCCATCGGCACCGGAATCGGCACGTTAACGCCGACCATCCCGGCCTGCACCTCTTCACAGAAACGACGCGCGCAGCCGCCGTCGCGGGTAAAGATCGCCGTCCCGTTGCCATATTCGTGGCGATTAATCAGATCCACCGCGCTGGCGTAATCCTTCACCCGCACCACGGAGAGTACCGGGCCAAAGATCTCTTCTTTGTAAATCGTCATCTCAGGCGTGACGTTATCAAACAAGGTCGGCCCGACGAAAAAGCCCTGCTCGTGGCGCTTCACGCTAAAGCCGCGACCATCCACCCGCAGCCGCGCGCCCTGCGCCTCGCCGCTGTCGATATAGCCCAGCACTTTACTGCGATGTGCGGCGGAGATCAGCGGCCCCATCTCATTTTCCGGCGTTTGATCAAGCCCCGGCCCAACGCGTAACGCGGCGATCTGCGTTTCCAGCCGCGCGCAAAGTTCGTCCGCCGTGTTATCCCCCACCGCCAGCACCACGGAGAGCGCCATACAGCGCTCGCCCGCCGCACCGTACGCCGCGCCCATAATCGCATTGGTCGCCATATTCATGTCGGCGTCCGGCATCAGAATGCAGTGGTTTTTCGCCCCGCCCAACGCCTGACAGCGTTTGCCGTGCGCCGACGCCGTCTGATAAATATATTCTGCAATCGGCGTCGAGCCGACAAAGCTGACGGCCTGAACGCGCGGATCGGTCAGCAGAACATCCACCGCTTCTTTATCGCCCTGCACGACGTTAAAAACGCCATCCGGCAGACCAGCCTCTTTCAGCAGTTTTGCCAGCGCAAGCGACAGCGAGGGATCTTTTTCCGACGGCTTAAGCACAAAGGTATTGCCGGTAGCCAGCGCAATGGGGAACATCCACATCGGCACCATCGCCGGGAAGTTGAACGGGGTGATCCCGGCGCACACGCCCAGAGGCTGCATCAGTGAATGGCTGTCAACGCCGGTGCCGACATTCGCCGAATGTTCGCCTTTTTGCAGGTGTGGAATGCCGCAGGCAAACTCGACCACTTCCAGACCGCGCGTCAGTTCGCCCACCGCATCAGAATACACTTTGCCATGTTCTTCACTGACCAGCCGGGCAAGCGAATCCATGTTCTGCTCCAGCAGCGCTTTAAAACGAAACAGCACTCGCGCGCGTTTCAGCGGCGACTGCCTTGACCAGGCAGCAAACGCCTGCTGCGCAGCGGCAATGGCTCGCTCCGTTTCCTGCGCCGTGCTCATCACCACCTGACGAATTTGCTCGCCCGTGGCGGGGTTGAAGATCGCCTGAATGCGCTGGCCTGAGCCTGTAACACATTCGCCGTGAATAAAATTCGCTACCGTCTCCATCCTGAACCTCTCGCTGTTAATACGTGACTGTTACCCGAACACTGTATATGAAACAAACGTTCTATTTTAAGTTGAAATAAAATAAATATTGATTATTGTGATCAGGAATGGATTTTTATATTAACAGGCTGCATCGACGAGCCGGATGTATCGCTAACATTTAAAATGTACGGTTTTGCGTTTAGAATCAGAAAACTAAGTATGGGGGATAACATGACGACAGCATCCAGTCTGAGCGAGCTACAGCAGCAAATTCGCGACCGTTACGATAGTCTCAGTAAACGATTGCAGCAGGTGTCCCGCTATGTGCTGGATAACACTAACAGCGTAGCGTTCGATACCGTCGCCGTCATCGCCGAGCGGGCGGACGTGCCGCCATCGACGCTTATCCGTTTCGCCAACGCGTTTGACTTCACCGGTTTCAACGAAATGAAACAACTGTTTCGTATGAACCTGGTGGAAGAAACGGCCAGCTACAGCGATCGCGCGCGGCTGTTCAGAGAGATGGAGAGCGAATCCGTACCGGAAACGCCGTTAGACATCCTGCAAGAATTTGCCCGTTCGAATGCTCAGGCGCTGCAACAGCTGGCGTCGCGTACCGATCCCGACATGCTGCAACGCGCCGTTCAATTACTGGCGGAGGCCGATACGATTTATATCGCTGGCCTGCGGCGCTCTTTTAGCGTGGCCGCCTATCTGACTTACGCGCTCAGCCACCTTGAATGCCGCCCAATACTGCTTGATGGCATGGGGGGGATGCTGCGAGAGCAAATCAGCCGAATCAAGAGTCGCGATATCGTTATCTCCATCAGCTTTTCCCCTTACGCAGAAGAGACGGTCATGGTCAGCGAAACCGCAGCCAGCGTCGGCGCAAAGCAAATTGTCATTACCGACAGTCAGATAAGCCCACTGGCGACCTTCAGCGATCTCTGCTTTGTAGTCAAAGAAGCGCAGGTAGACGCTTTTCGCTCACAGTCCGCAACGCTTTGTCTGGTGCAGTCATTGGTTGTCGCTCTGGCTTACAGGCAGGGAAACAGTCATAAATAATCGTTAAGGCGTGGACGAAGATAATATTGCTTAAAATAGCGTTATTTTTTGATCATGCGTTAATTCAAAATGCCCCTTTACAGGGGCACAAACGCAATGCTTTTCGTGTGCAGTGTTACTCTTTATTTATCTTTTCGCTGGCGCGAAAACTTTTTCATGTAAATCCAGATATAACTCATCAATCTGCGTAAACGGATTGATACAATCGTTCTTCTCAAGCCATGCTCTGAGCCTGGCGCTTTCCTCACACGCCTTAAGACCATTTTGCTTTATTAGGCTATAGAGTCCATTATACTTTTCGCTATAATCTTTCAAATGCGTATTTTTAAGGTATTCCTTGCAGTTCTGTGCCGCGCTTTTATTTGCTTTAACAAATGGCCGTCTTAACACTTCATAATGGAGTAAAAACCAGACCTCGATGCAGGGATCAGAACGCAGGATCTTCGCCTGAGGATACCGGTCGCCACCAAGGGACTTTTTACGCCGTGAAAAAGTATGTTCTTTTAACATACTGGATGCCAGGTCAATATCTTTCCCAAACTCATCCGTATCAATTAGGCAATAAATCAGCTCAAATTCAAGATCCTGCTCATAAAGATCAATGGCGGTGCGTACAACGCTACTTGGGTTTGAATGGCGCCCAGGTTCAATATAAACGTCTGTATTCGCTATTTTAAGGTCTTTAACCATATCCTTAAAATAGGTTGGTTCGGTCTCCGTACCTTCGCAAACGATCAGGGTTTTCTTGCGCTCAGATTTAACTTTACCGCTGCCTCGTTTTTTCAATGCAGAAGGAGAAATTAACTCTTTCATTTTCCTGGCCATCATTCACCCCAAAAAAGGAACGCCACCAAATTTACCCAAATCCCAGCCTTTTATAATAGAGTCCTCAAACCTGGGGGCAAAATCGCTCAGTGGATAAAGCACGGTTTCAAGCTCGCTATTTTTCTCCAGGAACCATATTTGATCCCGTCTGACGAGTTTTTCCGTATCTAATAGAACGTTTGAATGCGTTGTGAGAATCAGCTGCAAAAGACGTTCAGAGTGTTTGACCATTAACTCAAAAATCGCTCTGACGATATAAGGGTGGAGCGATGATTCAAACTCATCAAGAACCAGTACGCTTTTTTCACCGGCCTCACAGCACAGTAAAAGAATGCCTGATAGATCGAATAACTTCTTCGTTCCCGAAGATAATCTTTCATAAGGGATGTTTTTCTTGATACCGCTGGACGTCGTATGTTCTAAAACAATTTGAAAACCGACATCGCTCAATATCATTTTTTTCATTTCTTCTGGCATCTCATCAGGTAACGTCACATTCTTTTTCGTTACCGAAATATCAGAAATAGAAAGATCAAACTTGTTTAAAAACTCAAGTATTTTATTTTTTTTCTGTTCATCGCCATCAGCCAGATCGTCTAAAAAAGAGTATCTGGATGCCATTCGGAAAACATCATCATTGCGATTACTGGATACAATTAAATCGCCTCTGAACCAGTTAATAAACTCATCCAGTTGTGAGACATCATAAGCATGCAGAATGGATACGAATGGCGAGCGTTTGCTGTTATTGGCTTTTTCTATCGCCACTTCATACGTTTTTTTATCTATCTGCAACGATGGGCAGTAGTATTCGAACTCATTGGTTTCAGCATTATATACTCTGGAGATAATCGTCTTTGGTCTTACCCCTTTTTTTGAGTAAACCCATAAACCTTCAGCTTCTATCGCGTCTGTACCGATAGATAACGTATACTGATACCGTTCACCGGTCGTGCCGATAAAACTGATCTCAAAATCAGTAGGCGCGGTTAACTGTTCCTCATCAAAAATAAATTTAGGTATTTCTCTGTCGATAAACCGCGTTCTTATTGAATCATTCTGTGAACTATCAGCAAACCCTCTAAGGATATAGGATTGCAGAAAATCTAAAGCTTCAACAAAACTACTTTTGCCCGCGCCGTTAGCACCATAAATTACTGCGACCTTATTAATCAACAGATCATCAAAATGCTCAGCTGTTGCCGTCGTCTCTGGATGCTCTTTATAAGATTTTTTAGCAGCCATCGATAAAGTTTGTTTTTGGCTAAAAACTTTAAAATTCTGCACTGAAAATTCAATAAGCATTTATAACTCCTTTTTTTGTGAAAAAAATCACAAATTTTCCGGTTAAAGCCTATCACGCAACCTTCCCGATTGCCAGATCAACGTTATCTGATTGTCAACCCATATGACCGCTTATCACGGCAGTTTCTACAATATTCACGACCCCCTACGGAGCCCCCGTTTCTCCCACATCCAGACCTCATTGATTCAATTACAGTTTATTCCTAAAGCCACCGCCTTTCTGCCGTGTCATGCTTAACCACGCATATAACTGATAACGTTAAGCGAGGTTCTTATGAAAAAAACAATGATCGCCTTATCTGCACTTCTGCTGGCTTCCCCTGTTTTTGCTGCGACCACACACGCGACCGATAACGACGTTGCAGCCGCTCATGAAAGCGCAAATACCGCCAAAGAGAAACTGCACAAGGCGCAGAATCAGGGTGAAGAACTGAAACTGAAATCTGAACATGCCGCTGAAGGTAAAAGCGACAACCTGAGCAGTAAAGTGAGCGAAGGCTCGCAGAAGGCCTGGAATAAGACCAAAGAAGGCACCGAAAAAGGCTGGAATGCCACGAAAGAAGGTGCTGAAAAAGGCTGGAACAAAACCAAAGAAGGCGCAGCAGAACTTGAGAAAAAAGTCAGCGAATAATTTTGCCTGACATGAGAAAAAAGCCGCTAATGCGGCTTTTTTTATTCCCGCGAATCACCCTTTATCCGGCCTGCGGTGATGACCTTTTTATTTACTGCGCCGTCGTTAAAAACCGTACCCGCACACGCAGACCGCCCAGCGTTTCACTGCGCGACAGCTGTGGATGGGTACGGTGCAGGCGGGCAATGTCGTTAACCAGCGCCAGACCGATCCCCGCCCCGCTCTCATTCCCCACGTTAGCAAGCCGATGAAACGGCATCAGCGCCTGCGGGATCTGCTCAGCGTCAATCCCTGGCCCATTGTCTTCCACCACCAGCACAACAGCCTCGCCATCCCGCAATAGCCGTGCCGTTACCGTTCCCTGCGACGGCGTATATTTCAGCGCATTATCCAGCAAATTCGCGCACAGCTCGCCGAGCAAAACGTCATCCCCTTCAATCCACACCGCCTCTTGCTCACCTTCATACCCCAGATCGATAGCCTTGCTGCGCGCCTGCGCCAGACGGCTAAAACAGCTCATCTGCACCACCTCATACAGATTAACCGGCAAGAACTGTCGCTCCCCCTGCTCTTTACGTTTCACCGCCGACAGTTGCAACAGCCGCTCCGTCAGCAAAATCGTGCTATCCAGCGTCGCGCTCATCGCCCGTAAACTTTCGTGCCACTGCTGCGGCTGTTGACTGGCTAACGCCACCGCCGCCTGCGTTTTCAACACGGCCAGCGGCGTTTTTAACTGATGGGACGCATCGGCGCTAAAGCGTTCCTGACGGGAGATCAGCGCGCGCAGGCGATCAATGTAGCGGTTAAAGGCGACGATCAGCAGCCGGGTCTCTGACCAGGGCAGCAGTTCCGGCAAGGGCGTCAGCAGGCCCGGTTCACGACGCACCATCAGCGAGGAGAGCTGGCGCATCGGCTTCAGAATACGTCGCAGCAGCCAGCCAACGAGAATCAATGTCAGCAGCACCAGCAGCCCTTGCGACACCCATGAGGAGAACAGCAGTTGCCCGGCCAGATAGCGCCGGGACTGTAGCGTCTCGGCAACGTAGATCTCCGCCATCCCGAATATCGCCCCTTCATTTACCGGCTGGAGCAGGCGCGCCACGCGGATCGCCTGTCCGCGATACTGGGTGTGATAAAACCACGCCAGCGCCGGGTAGAGCCGGGTTCGCGAGGTGGAAGGCGGCATCGCGGGCAGATCGTCATAACCGGAGATCACCTTGCCGCCCGGGTCCACGACTTTGTAATAGAGACGGTCGTTCATGTTGAGTTCAAAGCTGTCGAGCACCACCCAGGGGACATTCACCTCCAGTTTGTCGTGGCGCACCACCAGCCGTTCCGCCACCGTTCTCGCAGAAGAGAGCAGCGTCCTGTCGTAGGCCTGCGTCGCCGCCTGTAACGCGCTAACGTAGCTGTTAAATGCCGACAATCCCCACAGCAGCACCAGCGGCAATCCGAGGAACAACAACAGTTGCAGGTACAGCGACTGGGGTTTAGCCCACCTCATCGCCGCACTCCAGCACGTAACCCAGCCCACGCAGGGTGGTGATCCGCACGTTACTGCCCTGCAATTTTTTCCGCAGACGATGGATATAGAGTTCGATGCTCTCCGGGCTGACCTCATCGCTCAGGCTGAAGATCTGTTCAAACAGCTGCTGGCGCGACACCGGTCGCGTTCTGCGGTACATCAATACCGTCAGCAACGCCTGCTCACGCGGGGTCAGCGCCAGCGGCTGCGCCTGAAGCAAAAAGTAACCCTCATCGTGAAACGCCAGATCGCCAAGCTGCTGTAACTCCTGCACCTGACCTGCGCTGCGCCGCAGTAATGCCCGCAGCCGCGCATCAAGTTCTTCAATCTCAAACGGTTTTGGCAGATAGTCATCCGCTCCGACGTTCAGCCCTTTCACCCGATCCGCCACCGCGCTGCGCGCCGTCAGCAGCAGCACCGGCAGCGTTTGTCCACGCTTGCGCAGGCGCTGCACTACTTCCAGTCCGTCCAGCCCCGGCATGTTGATGTCGAGCACCGCCAGCGCATAGGTCTCAGTGTGCAGAAGATGATCGGCCGCCTGGCCATCAAATACGCAGTCCACGGCAAAACCGTTCTGCACCAGCGCTTTTTCCAGCCAGTGAGCCAGTTCACGGTTATCTTCCGCTAATAAGAGACGCATATCACATCCTGTAAAGTTTCTGCCGCATTGAAAGGGAATTGAAAGGTTATTGTTTTAACAATCACGCAACCGAACTGCTACATGTCGGCTCACATAATCACAAAAATCTTCTTCCGTATCTGAAAACTCGGACGTCCGCGTGAGGATAAACAATGAAAAAACAATTACTTCGTGCCCTTACTGCCAGCGTTTTACTGATGAGCACCGCTGTACTGGCGCAGGACGCGCCGTCGCGTACTGAATGTATCGCCCCGGCCAAACCCGGCGGCGGGTTTGATCTCACCTGTAAGCTGATTCAGGTGAGCATGATGGAAACCGGCGCTATCGAAAAACCGATGCGCGTCACCTACATGCCTGGCGGCGTCGGCGCGGTCGCCTATAACGCTATCGTCGCCCAGCGTCCTGGCGAACCGGGGACGGTCGTCGCCTTCTCCGGCGGCTCGCTGCTTAATCTGTCGCAGGGGAAATTTGGTCGTTACGGCGTGGATGACGTGCGCTGGCTGGCGAGCGCCGGTACTGATTACGGCATGATCGCCGTGCGCGCCGACTCCCCGTGGAAGTCGCTGAAAGATCTGCTCGCCGCGATGGAGAAAAATCCTGACAGCGTGGTGATTGGCGCTGGCGCATCGATTGGCAGCCAGGACTGGATGAAGTCGGCGCTGCTGGCGCAAAAGGCCAATGTCGATCCGCACAAGATGCGCTACGTGGCGTTTGAAGGCGGCGGCGAACCGGTCACTGCGCTGATGGGCAACCATGTGCAGGTGGTTTCCGGCGATCTCAGTGAAATGGTGCCTTACCTGAGCGGCGATAAAATTCGCGTGCTGGCGGTATTTTCTGAAGAACGCCTGCCGGGTCAGTTAGCCAACGTCCCGACCGCCAAAGAGCAAGGATACGACCTGGTCTGGCCGATCATTCGCGGCTTCTACGTGGGGCCAAAAGTCAGCGATGCCGACTACCAGTGGTGGGTAGAGACCTTCCAAAAGCTCCAGCAGACCGACGAGTTTAAAAAGCAGCGTGAGTTGCGCGGCCTGTTTGCATTCGACATGACCGGCAAGCAGCTTGACGACTACGTCAAAAAGCAGGTCGCCGATTACCGCGAGCAGGCGAAAGCCTTCGGCCTCGCAAAATAAACCTGGAGGCAATCATGAGCGATCGTATTTTTGCAGGTATCTGGCTGTTGCTCTGCGTTGCCGGGCTGTTCATCGCCTGGCAGATTCAGAGTGAATACAGCTACGAACCGGTCGGCCCTCGCCCGTTTCCGCTGGGCATTATCGGTCTGATGGCGCTCTGCGCGCTGGCGCTGTTATTGCGTCATCCCGATACCGTTAGCTGGCCTCACCACCATGTGCTGCAAAAGCTGCTCACGATGGTGATTGTCCTGCTGATGTACGCCTGGGGATTTGAGTGGCTGGGCTTCCCGATTGCCACCGCCATTCTCACCCTGGTCATCGGCATTCTGTTCGGCGCAACAATCCCGGCTGCGGGTATTTCCGGCGCGGTTCTCGGCATCCTGCTGTGGTATGCCTTCGACCGTCTGCTTGACGTCACCTTACCTCTCGGCGCCTGGCTGAGTTAACGGAGAAACGATGGATACCTGGATATATCTTTCTCAGGGTTTTGCGGTGGCAATGACGCCGGAAAACCTGGTGATCGCGCTGATCGGCTGCTTCGTCGGCACCATTGTCGGCCTGCTGCCGGGTCTTGGCCCGATTAACGGCGTGGCGATTTTACTGCCGCTGGCTTTCGCTCTGCATCTGCCTGCGGAGTCCGCGCTGATCCTGCTGGCTACGGTTTATATCGGCTGTGAATACGGCGGGCGTATTTCGTCGATTCTGCTCAACGTGCCCGGCGATGCGGCGGCGATCATGACCGCGCTCGACGGTTATCCGATGGCGCAACAGGGGCGCGGCGGCGTCGCGCTTTCCATCTCGGCGGTCAGTTCATTTTTTGGATCGCTTATCGCCATCGGCGGGATCATCCTGTTCGCGCCGTTGCTGGCGCAATGGTCGCTGGCGTTTGGCCCGGCGGAATACTTTGCGCTGATGGTCTTTGCCATCGCCTGCCTCGGCAGCATGATGGCGCAAAATCCACTGAAATCATTTCTGGCAGCGCTGATCGGTCTGGGTCTGGCGACCGTCGGCGTAGACGCCAACACCGGGGTTTATCGCTTTACTTTTGACAGCGTACATCTCTCCGACGGTGTGCAGTTCATCGTGGTGGTGATCGGTTTGTTCTCTGTCTCAGAAATTCTATTAATGCTGGAACATACCAGCAGCGGCCAGAAACTGGTACGCAAAACCGGGCGCATGTTGTTTAACGCCAAAGAAGGGGCGCAGTGCGTGGGCGCAACGTTACGCTCATCGGTGATTGGCTTCTTCGTCGGCGTGCTGCCGGGCGCAGGCGCCACCATCGCCAGCGCCATCACCTACATGACCGAGAAGAAGATCAGCGGCAACAGCGACAGCTTCGGTAAAGGCGATATCCGTGGCGTGGCGGCACCGGAAGCCGCTAACAACGCGTCGGCCTGCGGTTCATTCATCCCCATGCTGACCCTCGGCGTACCGGGTTCCGGCACCACGGCGGTAATGATGGGAGCGCTGACGCTGTATAACATCACGCCAGGGCCTGCGATGTTCACCGAACAGCCGGATATCGTCTGGGGGCTGATCGCCGCGCTGCTGATCGCCAACGTGATGCTGCTGGTCATGAACATCCCGCTGATTGGCATGTTCACCCGTATGCTGACCATCCCGCTGTGGTTCCTTGTCCCGGCGATTGCCGCCGTGTCTGCGGTCGGCGTGTACGCGGTACACAGCACCACGTTCGATCTGGTGCTGATGGTAGCGCTCGGCATACTGGGCTACATTCTGCGCAAAATGCACTTCCCCATGTCGCCGCTGATCCTCGGCTTTGTGCTGGGCGAAATGCTGGAGCAGAACCTGCGCCGCGCGCTCTCTATCAGCAACGGCAATATGGCGATTTTATGGGAGAGCGGTGTGACGAAAGCGCTGCTGACGATGGCGATAGCGGTGATTATCATCCCGCCGCTGCTGCGCCTGCTCCGCAAACGCAACAATAAGCCACAGGTGGATATCGGCTAACGGATTGCCGGATGGTGTTGCGCCATCCGGCAATCATCACTGTCGCGCCTCAATCCGCTGTAGCATATACGGGAAGAAAGGATTCGACGTCACGCGCATCAGCGTATCCAGCCCCACCGCCAGCGTGGACGTTTCCCCGCGCAGCGCGATAGTCCCGATACTGATTCCATAGCGGTTCAGTTCGTCCGGTTGCAGACCATACAGCGAATCACTGAGCGGAAACGGCACCGCCACATGCGACAGCGAATACATCTCCTGCGGCCAGGCCAACGGTAACGGCTGAACCTGCTCCACATGCTCCCCGGCCGGGGTATCGCGCGCCACGACGTTCAGCGTTTCCGGCGTCGCATTCGTGATAATTGTCGTGCGATAGTTGCGCGGCGCAGGCGGTAACAACTGAGTAATGGCGGTATACGATGAGGTGCGCAACAACGGACGCAGACTGGCGGCCTGATTGATATCGAACAACACCAGCTCACTGCCGTTATTGCCAAGATAACGATAAAACGAATCCACCACTGCACGGGTGCTCACCGTGGAATCCATAATTGACTGGAAGGTCAACACCGGCGGCAGTTCGTTAAGGCGGGAGCTTCGCGCATCCCGCGAAATCTGCTGTTGTAATGCTTTTGTCAGCAGATAAGACTGACGCGCGGCGTTAACCGGAAACGAGTTATATTTGAACGGATTATATTCTGGCGTGACGTTCAACCACGCCGCTTTGGCAAACGCTGGAAAGAGCGCAGGCAAACCCGCCAGTCCGGCAAAACGGGCGAATGCCGTCACGCCGATCATCGGCGACAGCAGGATAAGCTGCTGAGGACGCCGCAACGTGTTGTCTTCCAGCGCGTCCAGCGTGTACTTGAGCGCCAGCGCCCCACCGTTTGAGTAGCCCACCAGATGCAACGGCACATCTCGCCCCGCAAGCCGCGTCGCTTCCCGAACCGCCAGCCGCGAGGCGGCAAGCCACTGTTCCCACTCCACCGCCGTTAACGCGCCGGGCGCAGTGCCGTGCCCAGGCAGACGCGGCACAACGGCGATAAAGCCACGCTGCTGATAATCCTTAGCAACGTATTTCATGCTGTAGGGCGAATCCGTTAAGCCATGCAGTAACACAGCGACACCACGCGGTTTCCCCTGCGGCATGAGTACGTACGAGCGATTGCCGTTAGGCGAAAACTGCGGCGGCCAGACCCGGCTGTTATGGTAAAAACGGTTGATGGGCGTCTGCTCATCCGGCTTCAGCTTATCCGTCACCCCGGTTTTCAGATGGCTAAACAGCGCCTCTTCCCGTGCCAGGTACTGCGAAAAAGTGGCCTTATCCAGCGCGTTGGCAGACATTTCGCTACCGGTCCAGGTATGCCAGAGATGAAGATCGGGCCCGCTTTCTGTCTGGTAAACCCGCACGCCAAGAAAAACGATCAGAACCACAAGCAGCGTCAACGCCACATGCCTGATGAGCGATGCCAGTCCGGTACTCATCCATTTAAGGCGTCGGAATAGATTTTTTATCAATGGCTTAATCCCTGTCTCCCGCTCATCTGCTATTTCACAAACAGAATCAGTTTAGGTTGCGGATGTAAATCCTGTCTCATTTCTTAATCCCCGATATTTATAATGTTAAATATTTGTTGTTTTTGATCACAAAAATTAAACAAATCGTCAGTTTTGTATGCGTTTATCAAAAATGTAGATATTTTTAGTTTATGGCTACGAAATGAGCATCGCCATGTCTCCCTGACCATTTACTGAGAGGATCGATTCTGATGAATGCACTGACCGCCGTAAAAACAAATGCTGATAGTGTCACCCGCAGCGACGCCGGATTTACCTTCGCCCCTTCCGTACAGTCGCCGCGTCTGCTGGAGCTGACCTTTAGCGCAAAAACGACGGCGCAATTCTTGCAGCAGGTGGAACAGTGGCCGGTACAGGCGCTGGAATACAAATCCTTTTTACGTTTTAAGGTCGGTCAGATCCTCGACGCCTTATGTGGCAACCAGCTACAGCCGCTGCTTATTAAAACGCTGCTGGATCGCGCCGAAGGCGCACTGCTGATCAACGCTGAAGGGATCGACAACGTAGAACAGGCTGACGAGATGGTCAAGCTGGCGACGGCGGTGGCGCACCTTATCGGGCGTTCTAATTACGATGCGATGAGCGGCCAGTACTACGCGCGCTTTGTGGTGAAGAACGTCGATAATTCAGATAGCTACCTGCGACAACCGCACCGCGTGATGGAGCTGCATAACGACGGCACCTACGTTGAGGAAGTTACCGACTACGTGCTGATGATGAAAATCGACGAACAAAATATGGCGGGCGGAAATTCACTGTTGCTACACCTCGATGACTGGGAGCATCTGGAGCGCTTTTTCAGCCACCCGCTGGCACGTCGCTCCATGCGTTTTGCCGCGCCGCCGAGCAAAAACGTCAGCCACGATGTTTATCATCCGGTATTTGACGTTGACCAGCAGGGGCGCCCGGTCATGCGCTATATCGACCAGTTCGTCCAGCCAAAAGATTTTGAAGAGGGCGTCTGGCTCAGCGATCTCTCCGATGCACTGGAAACCAGCAAAAACATCCTCTCTGTTCCGGTGCCGGTCGGTAAATTCCTGTTGATTAACAACCTGTTCTGGCTGCACGGGCGCGATCGTTTTACGCCACACCCGGATCTGCGCCGTGAACTGATGCGCCAGCGCGGTTATTTCGCTTATTCCACCCATTGCTACCAGACTCATCAATAAGCGCGGTCAGACGAAGGAATTGAGCGGATGTATGATTTTGTAATTATTGGCGGCGGCATTATCGGCATGTCGACCGCCATGCAGCTTATTGATGTGTATCCAGACGCCAGCATCGCCCTGCTGGAAAAAGAGTCCGAACCGGCCTGTCATCAGACGGGTCACAACAGCGGCGTGATCCATGCCGGGGTCTACTACACTCCCGGTAGCCTCAAAGCGCAGTTTTGCCTCGCCGGAAATCGCGCCACCAAAGCCTTTTGCGATCAAAACGGCATTCGCTACGACACCTGCGGAAAAATGCTGGTGGCGACATCCGAACTGGAAATGACGCGGATGCGGGCGCTGTGGGATCGCACGGCGGCAAACGGCCTGGAACGCGAGTGGTTAAGCGCGGCGGAACTGCGGGAGCGGGAGCCGAACATCACCGGTCTGGGCGGGATTTTTGTCCCCTCCAGCGGGATTGTCAGCTACCGGGACGTGACGGCGGCGATGGCGAAAATCTTCCAGGCCAAAGGCGGTGAGATTGTCTACAACGCGGAGGTCAGCGCGCTGAAGGAACATGCGGCGGGCGTGGTGATCACAACCCGGGGCGGGCAGATATACGAAGCCTCAACCCTGATTAGCTGTTCCGGGCTGATGGCCGACCGGCTGGTTAAAATGCTGGGGGTCGATCCCGGTTTTATCATCTGCCCGTTCCGTGGCGAATATTTCCGCCTGGCGTCTCAGCATAATCAAATCGTTAACCATTTGATCTACCCCATTCCCGATCCGGCAATGCCGTTTTTGGGCGTCCACCTCACCCGGATGATCGACGGCAGCGTTACCGTCGGGCCTAACGCCGTGCTGGCTTTTAAACGAGAAGGCTACCGGAAAGGCGATTTTTCATTATCCGATACGCTGGAAATTTTCGGTTCGTCCGGCATCCGCCGCGTGTTGCAAAACAATCTGCGCTCAGGGCTTGGCGAAATGAAGAACTCACTGTGCAAAAGCGGCTATCTGCGGCTGGTGCAAAAATATTGCCCCAGCCTGACCTTAAAAGATTTGCAGCCGTGGCCTGCTGGCGTGCGGGCGCAGGCGGTGTCGCCGGATGGCAAGCTGATCGACGATTTCCTGTTTGTTACCACGCCACGATCCATTCACACCTGCAATGCGCCCTCTCCGGCGGCCACATCAGCCATTCCCATCGGGGCGCATATCGTCAGCAAAGTGCAGACGCTGCTGGCAAGCCAGAGTCATCCCGGACGCACGCTACGTGCGGCGCGTCGCGTGGACTCATTAAACGCCGCATTCACCCGTTAACCCTTTTAAGACAGGAAGCAATCATGCAACTTAACGATCCCACCTTGTTCCGCCAGCAGGCGTTTATCGAGGGGCAATGGCGCGACGCCAGAAGCGGCGACACAATCGCCGTAACCAACCCAGCGAACGGCCAGCCGTTAGGCAGCGTACCGAAAATGGGGGCAGAAGAGACCCGCGAAGCCATTGACGCCGCTAACCGCGCGCTGCCCGCCTGGCGCGCGCTCACCGCCAAAGCGCGGGCGAATATTCTGCGTCGCTGGTTCAATTTGATGATGGAGCACCAGGACGATCTCGCCCGCCTGATGACGCTGGAACAGGGGAAGCCGCTGGCGGAAGCAAAAGGAGAAATCAGCTATGCCGCCTCTTTTATTGAATGGTTTGCCGAAGAAGGTAAGCGCATCTATGGCGACACGATTCCAGGCCACCAGGCCGATAAGCGCCTGATCGTTATCAAGCAGCCGATTGGCGTTACCGCCGCCATTACGCCGTGGAATTTCCCCTCGGCGATGATTACCCGCAAAGCCGGCCCGGCGCTGGCGGCCGGTTGTACGATGGTTCTGAAACCCGCCAGCCAGACGCCGTTTTCCGCCCTGGCGCTGGCTGAACTGGCGAACCGCGCCGGGGTTCCCGCAGGCGTCTTTAACGTCATCACCGGTTCTGCGGGAGCGGTCGGCAATGAACTGACCAGCAACCCGCTGGTGCGCAAACTGTCGTTTACCGGCTCAACCGAAATCGGCCGTCAGCTGATGGAACAGTGTGCGAAAGACATCAAAAAGGTGTCGCTGGAGCTGGGCGGCAACGCGCCGTTCATCGTCTTTGATGACGCCGATCTGGATAACGCCGTGGAAGGCGCGCTGGCCTCTAAGTTTCGCAACGCCGGGCAGACCTGCGTCTGCGCTAACCGCCTGTATGTACAGGACGGCGTGTATGACCGCTTTGCGGAAAAACTCCAGCAGGCGGTGAGCAAGCTGCATCTCGGCGACGGCCTGCAAGCGGACGTCACCACCGGGCCGCTGATTGACGAAAAAGCGGTAGCCAAAGTGCAGGAGCACATCGCCGACGCGCTGGAGAAAGGCGCAAAAGTGCTCTGCGGCGGTAAGGCGCATGCGCTCGGCGGCAACTTCTTCCAGCCCACCATCCTGGTGGACGTCCCCAATAACGCAAAAGTGGCTAAAGAAGAGACATTCGGCCCCCTCGCCCCGCTATTCCGCTTTAAAGATGAAGCTGACGCGATCGCGCAGGCGAACGATACCGAGTTCGGTCTGGCGGCCTATTTCTACGCCCGCGATTTAAGCCGCGTGTTTCGCGTCGGCGAAGCGCTGGAGTACGGCATTGTCGGCATCAACACCGGCATTATCTCCAACGAAGTCGCGCCATTCGGCGGGATTAAAGCCTCCGGTCTTGGCCGCGAAGGTTCTAAGTACGGCATCGAAGATTATTTAGAAATCAAATACATGTGCATCGGCCTTTAAAAAAACAATACTGGAGAACACCTGATGAGCAGCAATAAAGAATTAATGCATCGCCGCAGTAACGCCGTCCCTCGCGGCGTAGGACAGATCCACCCTATTTTTGCCGATCGCGCGGAAAACTGCCGGGTCTGGGATGTGGAAGGCCGCGAGTATCTCGATTTTGCAGGCGGTATTGCGGTGTTGAATACCGGGCACCTGCACCCGGAGATCGTCTCGGCGGTCGAAGCACAACTGAAAAAGCTGTCGCATACCTGTTTTCAGGTGCTCGCCTACGAGCCGTATCTGGAGCTGTGCGAACTCATGAACCAGAAGGTGCCAGGCGATTTCGCGAAGAAAACCCTACTGGTGACTACCGGTTCCGAAGCGGTGGAAAACGCGGTGAAAATCGCCCGTGCGGCGACAAAGCGTAGCGGCGCCATCGCTTTTAGCGGCGCTTATCATGGCCGTACCCACTACACCCTGTCGCTGACCGGAAAAGTCAATCCCTACTCTGCCGGAATGGGGCTGATGCCAGGCCACGTTTACCGCGCGCTCTACCCTTGCGCCCTGCACGGCATCAGTGATGATGACGCGATTGCCAGCATCCAGCGCATCTTTAAAAACGATGCCGCGCCGGAAGATATTGCCGCCATCATCATTGAACCGGTACAGGGAGAAGGCGGTTTTTATGCGGCCTCGCCCGCTTTTATGCAGCGTCTGCGCGCACTCTGCGACGAACACGGGATCATGCTCATTGCCGATGAAGTGCAAAGCGGCGCGGGGCGTACCGGTACGCTTTTCGCGATGGAGCAGACGGGCGTCGCCCCGGACCTCACCACCTTCGCCAAATCGATTGCCGGCGGCTTTCCGCTGGCGGGAGTAACCGGTCGCGCCGATGTGATGGACGCCATCCCGCCGGGCGGTCTGGGCGGCACCTACGCCGGTAATCCTCTCGCCTGCGCCGCCGCGCTGGCGGTACTGAACATTTTCGAGCAGGAAAACCTGCTGCAAAAAGCCAAAGACCTGGGGCAAACCCTGCGTAAAGGGCTGCTGAATATTGCTGAAACGCACCGCGAGATTGGCGACGTGCGCGGCCCGGGAGCGATGATCGCCATTGAGCTGTTTGAAAACGGCGATCGCAGCAAACCGGACGCGAAGCTGACCGCCGACATCGTCGCCCGCGCCCGTGATAAAGGGCTGATCCTGCTCTCCTGCGGGCCGTACTACAACGTGCTGCGCATTCTGGTGCCGCTGACTATCGAAGAAGCGCAAATTCAGCAAGGGCTGGACATCATCGCCCAGTGTTTTGATGAGGCGAAGCAAGGTTAGGTCGTTGTAGGCCGGATAAGGCGCTTGCGCTGCCATCCGACAATGTTTTGATGCCCGGTGGCGCTCCGCTTACCGGGCCTACGCATCAAGAGCAGCCAACAGCTTCAATAACAATAACGGGGTAAGAAGATGGGGCAATTGTCAGAATCACATGCTTTAGGTGGCGGACTGAAATCCCGCCACGTCACCATGCTGTCTATCGCCGGCGTCATTGGCGCCAGTCTGTTTGTCGGTTCCAGCGTCGCGATTGCGCAAGCCGGGCCTGCGGTACTGCTGGCTTACCTGTTTGCCGGGTTGCTGGTCGTTATGATTATGCGAATGCTGGCCGAAATGGCCGTCGCCACGCCGGATACCGGCTCTTTCTCAACTTATGCGGATAAAGCCATCGGCCCCTGGGCGGGCTACACCATCGGCTGGCTGTACTGGTGGTTCTGGGTGCTGGTTATCCCGCTGGAGGCCAATATTGCCGCCATCATCCTGCATTCATGGATACCGGGCGTCCCCATCTGGCTGTTCTCTCTGGCGATCACCATCGCATTAACCGGCAGTAATTTGCTGAGCGTCAAAAATTACGGCGAGTTCGAATTCTGGCTGGCGCTGTGCAAAGTGATTGCCATTCTGGCGTTTATCGCGCTGGGCGCGGCGGCAATTAGCGGCTTTTATCCCTACGCAGACGTGAGCGGCGTTTCACGCCTGTGGGATCACGGCGGCTTTATGCCCAATGGCTTCGGCGCGGTACTGAGCGCGATGCTGATCACCATGTTCTCATTTATGGGCGCAGAAATTGTCACGATTGCCGCCGCCGAGTCCGACACGCCGGATAAGCATATCGTGCGCGCCACCAACTCGGTGATCTGGCGTATTTCAATCTTCTACCTGTGCTCTATTTTCGTGGTGGTCGCGCTCATCCCGTGGAACATGCCGGGACTCAAAGACGTTGGTTCCTACCGTTCGGTACTGGAATTGCTGAATATTCCTTATGCCAAAGCGATCATGGACTGCGTGATCTTATTGTCAGTCACCAGTTGCCTGAATTCCGCGCTGTATACGGCGTCGAGAATGCTCTACTCCCTCAGCCGTCGTGGCGATGCGCCCGCCGTTATGGGCAAACTCAACCGCAGCAGGACGCCGTATGTGGCGGTGCTGTTATCCACGGGGGCGGCATTTCTCACAGTGGTGGTAAATTATTACGCCCCGGCGAAAGTGTTTAAATTCCTGATCGACAGCTCCGGCGCGATCGCCCTGCTCGTCTACCTGGTGATTGCGGTTTCCCAGCTCAGAATGCGGAAAATCCTGCTGGCGGAAGGGAGTGAAATTAAGCTGAAAATGTGGCTCTATCCGTGGCTGACCTGGCTGGTTATCGCTTTTATCTGCTTTGTGCTGGTGGTGATGCTATTCCGACCGGCGCAACAGCTGGAGGTGATTTCTACCGGGCTGTTAGGACTGGGGATCATTTGTACCGTGCCGATTATGTCCCGCTGGAAAAAACTGGTATTGTGGCAAAAAACGCCGTTGCAAAATACGCGTTAGACCTGTGTCCCGGCGCGCGCCGGGATATCAGCCCAATGCTATTCAGGAGTTGTACCATGACCGCCTCTGCCCAACCGACGGCCATAGATGGATACCGATGGCTCAAAAACGATATTATTCGCGGCGTTTATCAGCCCGATGAGAAGCTGCGCATGAGTCTGTTAACATCACGCTATGAGTTAGGCGTGGGGCCGTTGCGGGAAGCGCTTTCTCAACTGGTGGCGGAACGGCTGGTCACGGTGGTGAACCAGAAAGGCTATCGTGTGGCGTCGATGTCGGAGCAGGAACTGCTCGATATTTTCGATGCCCGCGCCAATATGGAAGCCATGCTGGTGCAACTGGCTATTGCGCGTGGCGGCGATGAGTGGGAAGCCGATATTCTCGCCAGGGCGCATATGCTCAACAAACTGGAATCGAGCGATGCCAGCGAACGTATGCTGGACGAGTGGGATCAGCGCCATCAGGCATTTCATACGGCTATTGTTGCCGGTTGCGGCTCACATTATCTGCTGCAAATGCGCGAGCGACTTTTCGATCTGGCGGCACGCTACCGTTTTATCTGGCTGCGCAAAACGGTTCTGTCCGTTGAAATGCTCGAAGATAAACATATTCAGCATCGGGCGCTTATGGAGGCTATTCTGGCGCGCGATGCCGCACGCGCCAGCGAATTAATGCGCCAGCATTTACTGACGCCAATTCCGATTATTCAACAGGCGATGGCCGGTAAACTTCAGCAGGAACAGAGCTGAGTCCGGTTACTCTTCCGGGATACGTAAAACCTGCCCGGGATATATTTTATCCGGGCTTTTCAGCATCGGTTTATTCGCTTCAAAGATTTTGTTGTACAGGTTGGCATTACCGTAAACCTGTTTTGAAATAGCGCTCAACGTGTCGCCTGATTTCACCGTATAAAATTGACTCTCCGCCGCAGGCGCTGACGTTTTAACCTGATCTTCCACACTGCCGATCCCGGAAATATTCCCGATCGCAATGAGGATTTTTTCTTTCGCTTCCTGACTTAAACCGTCGCCCGTTACCGTCGCTTTACCGTCCGTCACCTGCACATTGACTTTATCGGCGTCAGGAATACCGGTTTTGTTTAAGTGTTCCTGCACCTTTTTCGCCAGATCATCTTTATCATGATTTCCAGTTACGGCATCCCAGAGCTTTTCGCCCGCATCTTTCACAAAATTGAAGAGACCCATATTTACCTCGGTTGTACACAATAGACACCCAGAGAGTGTAGCAGAGGGAAGCGGCTTAACAGGGAAACGGCATGACATATTGCTGGCGCAAACTGTAAGGCGAACAAGACATTCCTCATTTACACCCTTTACGCTGCCAGGAAGCTGATTTACGCTGCTAAATACACCGTATTGTCCACCAGGAGAAACCATGACAACCGGGACGATTTCCCCGCGCGAAGCACAGGCGCTGATAGCACAAGGGGCAACGCTGATTGATATCCGTGACGCCGATGAATACCTGCGCGAACATATTCCCGACGCGCAGCTGGCGCCGCTCTCCACGCTTGAGCACGGCGCTTTTCCGGCGGCGTTACGGGCTGAACGCATCATCTTTCACTGTCAGTCAGGCAGGCGTACCAGCGGCAATGCCGCAACGCTCCAGGCGGTCGCCGCCCCCGCAGAAGTCTGGCTGCTGGAGGGGGGAATCGAAGGCTGGAAAGCTGCGGGCCTGCCCGTGGCGGAAGATAAGTCTCAGCCGCTGCCGCTGATGCGTCAGGTGCAAATTGCCGCCGGAGGGCTGGTTTTATTGGGCGTTGCGCTGGGTTACACCGTCAGTAGCGGTTTCTTCCTGATCAGCGGCTTTGTTGGCGCCGGGTTAATGCTGGCGGGATTCACGGGTTTCTGCGGCATGGCGCGACTGCTCGAAAAGATGCCCTGGAACCGGCGAACGCATTAAGCGGTAGCGCCAGAATCGCCGCAGTCACCGGCGGGCCGGGTGGTTTGTACTGACCGGGTTGATATCCGCCGGATAAGCACCGACTCATCCGGCAAAATACCGCGAAATTAGATCAGAAAATCATCCAGAGATTTCCCCGCCGCCAGCGCCTGGGCAATCGGCTTAGGCGTACGCCCCTGACCAGTCCATGTTTTCGTCTCACCATCAAAATCGGTAAAACGATATTTCGCCGGGCGCGGCTGACGTTTTTTACCTGAACGCGGCGTTGCCGCCCCCATATTTAATAAATCTTCTGGATTGATGCCGTCGGCTTTCATCATCTCCAGAAAGGTATTAATTTTCTCTTGCTGTTCAGCGCGCAGACGCTGTTGCTCTTCTTCTTCTTCGCGTCTTTCTTTAGTGACAACCCTGAATTTTTCGAGCATTTCTTCAAGAACGTCAATGGAGAATTCGCGGGCCATTGCGCGCAGTGTACGGATATTATTTAAATTCTGTAACATCAAAGTCATAACAATAAAACCTTTTAACGCAGGGAAAAACAAGTATTACGCCAGAAAGTATATTCGATTATTGATTATATTTCCAGAGAGTAGGATATACAGCAATATCTGGCCTGCACATCGCCGCTTATATTTATTCGCCTTCGCTGTTATATATTCAGCCTGAATAACGCACGCCTGCGAAATTAAAAAAGCGGCCCCTCCCCGGCGTACACAACAGCAGCCGTCGATGCCCTTTCGCTCCCGCCTCGCTTGCGCAAAACGCCGAAAAAACCAATAAAAGTTAAGCCATTGATTTGGAAAACATTAGTCACGGCAGACAACGAAAATCCCGAAACGAACAAAAAACAGACACTGGCAGAGTATTTTATCGACAAAAAGACAATAAATAAAAATTTTACACTAGTTGATAGTTATTATGTAGAGATATACGCTATGCATTAGCGAAAGAACTACGCTAAATCACTACAACCACACGTTCAATGGCGATTTTTACCCTTTTACAAGGAGCATTAACATGTTCTCACCGCAGTCACGCTTGCGTCATGCAGTCGCAGACACGTTCGCGATGGTTGTTTATTGTTCTGTCGTGAACATGTTGATCGAGATATTCCTCTCTGGAATGACCTTTGAACAGTCGTTGTCTTCCCGTCTGGTCGCCATTCCGGTCAATATTCTGATCGCGTGGCCCTATGGAATGTATCGTGATGCGATTATGCGCGTTGCGCGTAAGGCGAGCCCGGCGAGTTGGGTGAAGAATCTGGCGGATGTACTGGCTTACGTCACCTTCCAGTCTCCGGTTTATGTCGCGATTTTGTTGACGGTCGGCGCAGACTGGCACCAGATTACAGCGGCAGTCAGTTCGAATATCGTGATATCCATGCTGATGGGCGCGGTTTACGGCTACTTCCTTGATTATTGCCGCCGCCTGTTCAAAGTCAGCAGCTACCACCAGGCCAAAGCCTGAGACCCGCTTTCTTCGCGACTGGCAAGGCCAGTCGCTTCATTAGTTTGAATTTGGTTTTGCTTCGCCAAACAGTCCATGCAAATAGCGCTCAAGCGCAATCCGTGAACTAAAGCCGTGCGGTATGCCGTAATGTTCGTGAATTTCTCCGCCTAAATAAAGCGGGAACTGATGATAATGATCGCAGGTTTTAATTTCCGAAGCGGGTTCAGCCAGTGAAGAACTGCGTTCTTTTAGCGTCGGATGAATCACTAATGCGGTACGCCCCATACGCGCTTCACGATTAACGTACACATAATTTTCGCCACGTCGATAACCGTATGCTTTCTGTGTTACCACATCTACGGTAAAACCCACTTTTTCAAGTACGCGCGCCACCTCATCGGGTCGTAAATACATATTTTATCCTCGTTATCCTTTACTGCGGGCTTACCTTACCCGATCCAGCATTAGCAACGCTTTCAGAAAAATCCATAAACTCGCGAATATACCGTGACGCGCCTCAGAAGATAAAAAATATGGACTACACTGAAGTTCACATCGAAATCAATGGAGGATCATATGTTTAACCGACCGAGCCGAAAAGACGCCGATGAAAATGTTCAGGATATTCAGAACGATGTCAGTCAATTAGCCGATACCCTTGAAGACGTGCTGAAATCATGGGGAAGTGATGCCAAAGATGAAGCGGAAACCGCGCGGCGCAAAGCGCAAACATTGCTGAAAGAAACCCGTGCCCGTATGCATGGCCGCACGCGAGTAGAACAGGCGGCGCGTGATGCCGTGGGATGCGCGGATACCTTTGTGCGAGAAAAACCCTGGTGCAGCATGGGGACAGCCGCCGCTGTCGGCATCGTTGTCGGGGCGCTGTTAAGTTTACGCCGTTAACGGGGAATCTTGCCGGATGCGACGCAAAGCGTCTTATCCGGCCGACGGCGTGTCGGTTATGGCTTCCCGAAGCTGACGTGCGACCTGTTTTGCCATTTCCGCTGAAGTGATGTTGGTAAACGACAGCAGCAGTCCTCCCCTTCCTTCTGACTGAAGCCGCCAGCGGCTCAATGCCTGCACCGCTAATCCGGCCTGATTGGCTTTCGCCGTCAGCAACCGGTCATCAGCATCCACCGCAACAACCAGCTGAATACCGCCTTCCTGTGGGACAACGGCGAATCCCTGCTCACGCAGCGCCTCTTCCATCCAAAGCCGTCGCCTGGCGTAATGCTGGCGCATCTTTTTCAAATGCCGCCAGAAATGACCATCGCGGATAAAATCCGCCAGCGTCTGCTGCCACAGTACCGGCACGCTACAGGCCATCAGCCCCGCCAGTTGACGAAAACGCGCCACCTGATTAAGCGGAACCACCAGCCATGCGGTACGCAGCGCCGGAAACAGCGACTTGCTGAACGTTCCGGCATAGATCACCCGCTGCGGCGCATCGAGGCTTTTCAGCGGCGGAAGCGGCTTGCCGTGGTAACGAAATTCACTGTCATAATCATCTTCGATAATCCATGCCTGCGCGCTCGCCGCCCATTCAAGTAACTGGCGGCGACGGGTTAAAGAGAGCGCCACGCCGAGCGGGCTTTGGTGGGCCGGCGTTAACAACACAAAACGCGCCTGTGGGTAATCGTGAATGCCTGCCGCCACATTCAGTCCATGATCATCGACCGGAACCGGCATCAGCCCGACATTTTCCTGGGCAATCACCGGGCGAATAAGGGGAAACCCGGGATCTTCAACCCACATGCCTTCTCCAGGTTTCGCCAGCGCGCGCAGGATAAGGGTCATTGAGGACGCATAGCCGGAAGTGATAAACACCTGTTCCGGCAGGCATTCAATACTGCGCGACACCCGCAGATAATCGACAATGGCCTCGCGCAAAATCGCTTCGCCGCAGACGTCGCCCAACGCGAGATCAAAACGGGTCTGCGTACGCAGGCGACGCCCCATCACCCGCGCCCAAATCTCACGCGGGAAAAGATCCAGCGCAGGTAATCCCATTTGAAATGGATCGGGCGTCTGGCTTTCTCCGGCGAAAACGGCAGGCGTAGCGACCGTTTTTTCTGGACGTACATGCCCGCTGACAAACGTACCGGCCTGCCCACGCCGCTCCAGCCAGCCTTGCGCCACCAGCTCGCCGTACGCGTTTTCGACCGTCGAGCGTGAAACGCCTAACTCTTGCGACCATGTCCGGCTGGACGGCAAACGCGCCCCGGCCTTGAGTTCGCCATGCTCAATGGCGTTTTTTAACTGACGGGCGATTTGCTGATAGCGTGGCACAGGTGAACGATCCTTTATGGTCTGCTTTTTTCATAAAAATATGGCTCTCTTTAGCAGTCCATTATAGTGCTACATTGCTGACGTCTAAACGAGGAGAAGTATGATGACGACATTACGTCAGCCCTATTATGAACTTAGCCCTGAAGTCTATAGTGCGCTGGGCCAGGCCAAAAAAGCGTTGGAAAACAGCGCGCTGGACACCACGCTGATGGAACTGATTTATCTGCGTATCTCACAGATCAACGGTTGCGCATTTTGTCTGGAGATGCACAGCAAAGCCCTGCGTAAATCCGGCGTGGCGCAAAGCAAACTGGATGCGCTGGCCGGGTGGCGGGTAAGCCATCACTTCAGCGAACAGGAGCGTGCGGCGCTGGCCTGGGCGGAATCCGTCACGGATATCGCAAGAACGCATGCCGAAGATGACGCGTATCTGCCGCTACTCGAAAGTTTCAGCGCCCGTGAAATCAGCGATCTGACTTTTGCTATCAGTCTGATGAACTGCTTCAACCGTCTGGCTGTTGGGATGCGGATGTAAACCCGCTATTGCCGGATGGCGGCGTAAACGCCTTATCCGGCCTACACCGTAGGCCCGGTTAGCGTAAGCGCCATCGGGCGATTTTTAACCATACCCCCCCATTCCCGCTGAGCTAATCAGCAGAAGCAAATTAATCGATATTTCCCATATCTTGTGTGGTTGAAACTTTATCCATCTACATCTAGTATTCTCTCTATCAAGACACACACAACCCGACGCATATCATCGCGCCGTTCTCTCATTTTAAATGGAAATACGAATCATGCGCATTACTATTTACACTCGTAACAACTGTGTTCAGTGCCACGCCACCAAACGGGCGATGGAAAGCCGTGGATTTGACTTTGAGATGGTGAACGTCGATCTGGTTCCCGACGCGGCAGATACCCTGCGGGAAAAAGGTTTTCGCCAGCTGCCGGTGGTCATCGCGGGCGATACCAGTTGGTCAGGCTTCCGCCCGGATATGATCAACCGTCTGCATCCTGATGCGCGCGTGGCCAGCGCATGAGCCAACTCGTCTACTTTTCCAGCAGCTCCGAAAATACGCACCGCTTTATGCAGCGTCTGGGGCTGCCCGCTATTCGCATTCCGCTTAATGAACGCGAGCGAATCAGGGTAGACGAACCTTACATTCTGGTCGTCCCCTCTTACGGCGGCGGCGGTACGGCAGGCGCGGTTCCACGACAGGTGATCCGCTTTTTAAATGATGAACATAACCGGGCGTTAATTCGCGGCGTGATCGCCTCCGGCAACCGTAACTTTGGCGAGGCTTACGGTCGCGCTGGCGAGGTCATTTCACAAAAATGCGGCGTCCCCTGGCTGTACCGCTTTGAACTGATGGGAACGCAAAGCGACATCGACAACGTCCGAAAAGGAGTGAGCGAATTTTGGCAACGACAACCGCAGAACGTGTGAAGCAAGAAACGATGGATTATCACGCGCTGAATGCCATGCTGAATCTGTACGATAAAGCAGGCCATATTCAGTTCGATAAGGATCGGCAGGCGGTAGAGGTGTTCTTTGCCACCCATGTCCGCCCCAATTCCGTCTCCTTTGCCAGCCAGGACGAGCGCCTGGAATATCTGCTTCGCGAAGGCTATTACGACGAAAGCGTTTTAACCCGCTACGATCGCGCTTTCGTGGTGAAGCTGTTTGCTCACGCCCACGCCAGCGGTTTTCGCTTCCAGACGTTCCTTGGCGCGTGGAAATATTACACCAGCTATACGCTGAAAACGTTCGACGGCAAACGCTACCTTGAAGACTTTGAGGACCGGGTGACAATGGTGGCGCTGACGCTGGCGCAGGGCAATGAAGCGCTGGCGATGCAGCTTACCGATGAAATCCTCTCCGGGCGCTTTCAGCCAGCCACGCCGACCTTCTTAAACTGCGGCAAACAACAGCGCGGCGAGCTGGTCTCCTGCTTCCTGTTACGCATTGAAGACAATATGGAGTCCATTGGTCGGGCGGTTAACTCGGCGCTACAGCTTTCCAAGCGCGGCGGCGGCGTGGCGTTTTTGCTCTCGAATCTTCGTGAAGCGGGCGCGCCGATCAAGCGTATTGAGAACCAGTCCTCGGGCGTGATCCCGGTAATGAAGATGCTGGAAGACGCCTTTTCTTACGCCAATCAGTTAGGGGCGCGTCAGGGGGCGGGCGCCGTGTATCTGCATGCGCACCACCCGGATATCCTGCGTTTTCTCGACACGAAACGCGAAAACGCCGATGAAAAAATCCGCATTAAAACGCTGTCGCTGGGCGTGGTGATCCCGGACGTAACGTTCCGTCTGGCGAAAGAAAACGCGCAGATGGCGCTGTTCTCGCCTTACGATGTCGAACGCATTTACGGCAAACCGTTCGGAGATATCGCCATTAGCGAACGGTACGATGAGCTGCTCGCCGACGAACGCGTACGCAAGCAGTACATCAACGCGCGCGAATTTTTCCAGCGGCTCGCGGAAATCCAGTTTGAGTCAGGCTATCCCTACATCATGTATGAGGATACGGTAAACCGCGCGAACCCGATTGCCGGTCGCATCAACATGAGCAACCTGTGCTCGGAGATTTTGCAGGTCAACAGCGCCTCCACCTATGATGAAAATCTGGATTACGCGCAGACCGGGCATGATATCTCCTGCAACCTCGGTTCGCTGAACATCGCCCATACGATGGACTCCCCGAATTTTGGCCGCACGGTGGAAACGGCGATTCGCGGCCTGACGGCGGTGTCGGATATGAGCCATATCCGCAGCGTACCGTCAATTGAAGCCGGAAACGCCGCATCACACGCGATTGGCCTGGGGCAGATGAACCTGCACGGTTATCTGGCGCGAGAAGGCATTGCCTACGGCAGCCCGGAGGCGCTGGATTTCACCAACCTCTATTTCTACACCGTGACCTGGCACGCGCTGAATACCTCAATGATGATGGCGCGTGAACGCGGTAAAACCTTCGCCGGATTCAAACAATCGCGCTATGCCAGCGGCGAGTATTTCGAACAATATTTGCAGGGCGACTGGCAGCCGAAAACCGACACGGTTCGTGCGCTCTTTGCCCGTAGCGGCATGACGCTTCCGGGCCGCGAAATGTGGGCGCGGTTGCGGGATGAGGTGATGCGCTACGGCATCTATAACCAGAATTTACAGGCGGTGCCGCCGACCGGTTCCATTTCCTATATCAACCACGCGACGTCAAGCATTCACCCGATCGTGTCGAAGATAGAGATCCGCAAAGAAGGAAAAACCGGGCGCGTTTACTACCCGGCCCCGTTTATGACCAATGAGAACCTGGACATGTACCAGGACGCCTATGAAATCGGCCCGGAAAAAATCATTGATACCTATGCCGAAGCCACACGCCACGTTGATCAGGGACTGTCGCTGACGCTGTTCTTCCCGGATACCGCGACAACCCGCGATATCAACAAAGCCCAGATTTACGCGTGGCGAAAAGGGATCAAAACGCTGTATTACATCCGTCTGCGTCAGCTGGCGCTGGAAGGTACTGAAATAGAAGGCTGCGTATCATGCGCGCTATAAGGAGAGCAGGATGAAACTATCACGCGTGAGCGCCATCAACTGGAACAAGATTCAGGATGATAAAGACCTGGAAGTGTGGAACCGCCTGACCAGCAACTTCTGGCTGCCGGAAAAGGTGCCGCTTTCCAATGACATCCCCGCCTGGCAGACGCTGAGCGCCGCCGAGCAGCAGCTTACCATCCGCGTGTTTACCGGATTAACGCTGCTCGACACCATTCAGAATATCGCCGGGGCCCCCGCGTTGATGCAGGACGCGCTGACGCCGCATGAAGAGGCGGTGCTGTCAAACATCAGCTTTATGGAAGCGGTACATGCCCGCTCGTACAGCTCGATATTCTCTACGCTTTGCCAGACGAAAGACGTAGACGCGGCCTATGCCTGGAGTGAGGAAAATGCGCCGCTGCAACGCAAGGCGCAGATTATCCTGCAACATTACACCGCCGACAATCCGCTGAAAAAGAAAATCGCCAGCGTATTCCTGGAATCTTTCCTGTTCTATTCCGGCTTCTGGCTGCCAATGTATTTTTCCAGCCGGGGCAAGCTGACCAACACCGCCGACCTGATTCGTCTGATTATTCGTGACGAAGCGGTACATGGGTATTACATCGGCTATAAATACCAAAAAGGGCTGGAGAAACTGTCGGAATCTGAACGCGACGAATTGAAGCATTTCGCCCTTGATTTGCTGATGGAGCTGTATGACAACGAGTCTCGCTATACGGAAGAACTGTATGCCGAAACCGGTTGGGTGGCAGACGTTAACGCCTTTCTCTGTTACAACGCCAATAAAGCGTTGATGAACCTGGGCTACGAAGCGTTATTCCCCGCAGAAATGGCGGAGGTCAATCCTGCCATACTTGCTGCGCTGTCACCGAATGCGGATGAAAACCATGATTTCTTCTCCGGTTCAGGCTCCTCCTATGTGATGGGAAAAGCCATTGAAACCGAAGATGAAGACTGGAATTTTTGACGGCGATTATCGCGGTAAATATCGATCACACTTCCGCGATAATATTTTAACGGGATCACGTTTTTATCACACAATTATTTCTGTGTGATCTACACTCAATATCTGCCACATTATTCGCCTGAATTTCAGCAATTCAGGCGCATTTTCGGTGGTCGTTACAAAAAATATCGCTCTCCCCCCACTCCCGCTCAGCCCTTATATCATGGGAAATCCCGGCAAATGGCCTCCGGCAATATTTGTGTCTGAGGGAAATTCAGGGTTGTCTCAGATTCTCAGTATGTTAGGGTAGAAAAAGGTGACTATTTCTATCAGGTATCGTATTGACATAATAAATAACAGGAATCTTTCTATTGCATGGCAATTAAATTAGAAGTTAAGAATCTCTATAAGATATTTGGTGAGCATCCGCAGCGAGCTTTCAAATATATTGAAAAAGGACTTTCGAAAGAGCAAATTCTGGATAAAACAGGGCTATCGCTTGGCGTTAAAGACGCCAGTCTGGCCATTGAAGAAGGCGAGATTTTTGTCATCATGGGATTATCCGGTTCGGGTAAATCCACAATGGTACGCCTTCTCAATCGCCTGATTGAACCCACCCGCGGGCAAGTGCTTATCGACGGCGTTGATATTGCAAAAATATCTGACGCCGAACTTCGCGAGGTGCGCAGAAAGAAAATTGCGATGGTTTTCCAGTCATTTGCATTAATGCCGCACATGACCGTACTGGATAATACGGCATTCGGCATGGAATTAGCCGGCGTTGCCGCTGAAGAGCGCCGTGAAAAAGCGCTGGATGCCTTACGCCAGGTGGGGCTGGAGAATTATGCGCACGGCTACCCGGATGAACTCTCCGGCGGTATGCGTCAGCGTGTCGGTCTGGCCCGCGCATTAGCGATCAACCCTGACATTCTGTTAATGGATGAGGCCTTCTCGGCGCTCGATCCCTTAATTCGTACCGAGATGCAGGATGAGCTGGTAAAACTACAGGCAAAACATCAGCGTACCGTCGTTTTTATTTCCCACGATCTCGATGAAGCGATGCGTATTGGCGATCGTATTGCCATTATGCAAAACGGCGAAGTCGTTCAGGTGGGAACGCCAGATGAAATTCTGAATAACCCGGCGAATGATTATGTCCGCACCTTCTTCCGTGGGGTCGATATTAGCCAGGTGTTCAGCGCCAAAGATATTGCCCGCCGCAGCCCGGTGGGATTAATTCGTAAAACGCCAGGTTTTGGTCCGCGTTCCGCACTGAAATTATTGCAGGATGAAGACCGTGAATTTGGTTATGTGATTGAACGCGGTAATAAGTTTGTCGGCATTGTTTCCATCGACTCATTAAAAGCGGCATTAGGCCAGGCGCAAGGTATTGAAGCAGCGCTTATTGACGAGTCACTGGCGGTGGATGCGCAAACACCTCTTAGCGAGTTGCTCTCTCATGTTGGCCAGGCGCCTTGTGCGGTGCCGGTTGTCGACGAGGAACAACAGTATGTCGGCATTATTTCAAAACGCATGCTGCTACAGGCTTTAGATCGCGAGGGGGCAAACAATGGCTGAACAAACTAATCCGTGGGATACCGCGCCAGCGGCGGATAGCGCCGCGCAATCCGCCGACGCCTGGGGAACGCCTTCGGGCGCGCCTGCCGATGGCGGCGGCGCAGACTGGCTGACCAGCGCGCCCGCGCCTGCGCCAGAACATTTTAATATTATGGACCCGTTCCATAAGACGCTGATCCCGCTGGACAGCTGGGTCACTGAAGGGATCGACTGGGTCGTTACGCATTTCCGCCCCGTTTTCCAGGGCATCCGTGTACCGGTGGATTACATTCTCAATGGCTTCCAGCAGCTGTTGCTGGGTATGCCAGCTCCGGTGGCAATTATCATTTTCGCACTGATCGCCTGGCAGATCTCCGGTTTGGGGATGGGGGCCGCCACGCTGGTGTCCCTGATTGCCATCGGCGCGATTGGCGCCTGGTCACAGGCGATGATTACCCTGGCGCTGGTCCTGACTGCCCTGCTGTTCTGCGTGGTCATCGGTTTGCCGCTGGGGATATGGCTGGCGCGCAGTCCGCGTGCGGCGAAGATTGTCCGCCCGCTGCTGGATGCGATGCAAACAACGCCTGCGTTCGTCTATCTGGTGCCGATCGTGATGCTGTTCGGTATCGGTAACGTGCCGGGGGTGGTAGTGACCATTATCTTTGCCCTGCCGCCGATTGTGCGTCTGACCATTCTGGGGATTAACCAGGTTCCGGCGGATTTGATCGAAGCTTCACGCTCATTTGGCGCTAGTCCGCGTCAGATGCTGTTTAAAGTACAGCTACCGCTGGCCATGCCCACCATTATGGCGGGTGTTAACCAGACGCTCATGCTTGCCCTCTCCATGGTAGTGATCGCCTCTATGATTGCCGTCGGCGGGCTTGGTCAGATGGTGCTGCGTGGTATTGGCCGCCTCGACATGGGGCTGGCGACCGTCGGCGGGGTCGGTATTGTGATCCTCGCTATCATTCTGGACCGCCTGACCCAGGCCGTTGGTCGCGACTCGCGCAGCCGTGGCAACCGCCGCTGGTATACCACCGGTCCCGTTGGGCTTATCACTCGCCCTTTCGTTAAGTAATTCACCCGTTGCCCGGTGGCGCATTGCTTACCGGGTCTACAATTCATTAGCTTACACAAAATCGTTCAAGTTGCATCGCGGCGGCAAACGAATGTATCCCCAGGAGCGAACACGCAGTACGTGACCGGGGTGCATGAGTGCAGCCAACAAAGAGGCAGCTTGAAAGATGAAGTGTAATAAGGAACAACGATGCGACATAACATTCTATTTGCCACAGCGTTTGCCACCCTTGTCTCTACCAGCGCATTCGCTGCCGACCTGCCGGGCAAAGGCGTTACCGTACAGCCGGTGCAGAGTACCATCACCGAAGAAACCTTCCAGACGCTGCTGGTCAGCCGCGCGCTGGAGAAACTGGGTTATACCGTTAATAAGCCAAGCGAAGTTGATTACAACGTCGGTTACACCTCCATTGCCTCTGGCGATGCAACTTTTACCGCCGTGAACTGGCAGCCGCTGCATGATGATATGTACGCCGCTGCGGGCGGAGACAAAAAGTTCTATCGCGAGGGGGTATTTGTGACGGGCGCCGCGCAGGGTTATCTGATCGACAAGAAAACCGCTGAGCAGTACAAGATCACTAACCTCGCCCAGTTGAAAGACCCGAAAATCGCCAAAATCTTTGATACCAACGGCGACGGCAAAGCTGACATGATGGGTTGTTCGCCTGGCTGGGGTTGTGAAGCGGTAATTAACCACCAGAACAAAGCGTTCGATCTGGAAAAAACCGTCGACGTCAGCCACGGTAACTATGCCGCGATGATGGCCGACACCATCACCCGCTTCAAAGAAGGCAAGCCGATTCTGTACTACACCTGGACGCCGTACTGGGTGAGCGACGTGATGAAGCCGGGTAAAGATGTTGTCTGGTTACAGGTGCCGTTCTCTTCCCTGCCGGGCGAGCAGAAAGACATTGATACCAAACTGCCGAACGGCGCGAACTATGGCTTCCCGGTGAACACCATGCACATTGTCGCCAACAAAGCCTGGGCAGAGAAAAACCCGGCGGCGGCGAAGCTGTTCGCCATCATGAAGGTACCGCTGGCGGATATCAACGCGCAGAACGCGATGATGCATGAAGGCAAATCGTCCGAGGCTGATGTTCAGGGTCACGTTGACGGCTGGATCAAAGCCCACCAGCAGCAGTTTGACGGCTGGGTAAAAGAAGCGCTGGCCGCGCAGAAATAACCCACTCGTCGGCCTTAAAGCTGCGCGCCATCAGGCGCAGTAACCACACCAATGCCGGATGGTGGCGCGATGCGCCTTATCCGGCCTATACGCCCTCCCCCAACCGCACAATCCATCACTCAACAAACCACTCACATTCATAAACATCCGCTATGATTGATACCCCAGGAAATCATATCTGACTCAAAATAATGACCAAATCCACTCACGGGCTTAGCCCGGCGCTGATTGTTTTAATGTCCGTGGCAACCGGTCTGGCCGTCGCCAGTAACTATTACGCCCAGCCGCTGCTCGATACTATCGCAAACAATTTCTCGCTTTCCGCCAGCTCGGCGGGCTTTATCGTTACCGCCGCTCAGTTGGGCTATGCCGCCGGATTGCTCTTTCTGGTGCCGCTGGGCGATATGTTCGAACGCCGGACGCTCATCGTCTCCATGACGCTGCTGGCCGCAGGCGGCATGCTGATTACCGCCAGCAGTCAGTCGCTCGGCATGATGATTCTCGGCACGGCGCTCACCGGGCTGTTCTCCGTCGTGGCGCAAATCCTGGTGCCGCTGGCGGCGACGCTCGCCACGCCGGATAAGCGCGGCAAAGTGGTCGGCACCATCATGAGCGGCCTGCTGCTGGGGATTTTACTGGCGCGTACCGTTGCCGGATTGCTGGCGAATCTTGGCGGCTGGCGCACCGTCTTCTGGGTCGCTTCTGTGCTGATGGCGCTGATGGCCGTCGCGCTGTGGCGCGGTTTACCAAAGGTGAAATCAGAAACGCATCTTAACTATCCGCAGCTATTGGGTTCCGTGTTCAGCCTGTTTATCCACGACGGCCTCCTGCGCACCCGCGCGTTGTTAGGCTGCCTGACGTTCGCCAACTTCAGCATTCTCTGGACATCGATGGCCTTTTTACTGGCCGCGCCGCCGTTTAACTATTCCGAAGGGATGATTGGGCTGTTTGGTCTGGCGGGAGCCGCTGGCGCGCTGGGCGCACGTCCGGCGGGCGGTTTTGCCGATAAAGGGAAGTCCCATCTCACCACGACTTTCGGCCTGCTGTTGCTGTTGCTCTCCTGGCTGGCTATCTGGTACGGACACAGCTCCGTGCTGGCGCTGATTATTGGCATCCTGGTGCTGGATCTCACCGTGCAGGGCGTACATATCACCAATCAGACGGTGATTTACCGCGTCCACCCGGATGCGCGTAACCGGCTCACCGCCGGGTATATGACCAGCTACTTTATCGGCGGCGCCGCCGGTTCGTTGATTTCGGCATCGGCCTGGCAGCATGCCGGCTGGGCCGGCGTTTGTCTGGCCGGTACCACCGTCGCCGCGCTCAATCTGCTGGTCTGGTGGCGAGGTTTTCACCGACAAGAAGCCGCAAATTAAGCAGATGGCAAGCGTTTACCTTTGATTGAGCTCCCTAGGGTGTTAAGGCGTCCCCCACTCTGTTAAGGTTATATGATTCATTTATGCTGGTTATTTTAACATCGGTGACGAATCAGATAATCTTATGGAAAGCCCTGCACCCCAGTCTGAGCCCCGTCCGGCAACATTAACGGAAGGATTCAAAGACAGTTTACCGATAGTCATAAGTTATATTCCGGTGGCGTTTGCGTTTGGCCTTAACGCCACCCGTCTGGGCTTTACTCCCCTCGAAAGCGTTTTTTTCTCCTGCATTATTTACGCAGGCGCCAGCCAGTTCGTCATCACCACCATGCTCGCGGCGGGCAGCACATTATGGGTCGCCGCGTTGACCGTGATGGCGATGGACGTGCGCCATGTGCTGTACGGCCCTTCCCTGCGTAGTCGCATCAGTCAACGGCTCAGTAAACCTAAAACCGCCCTGTGGGCATTTGGTCTCACCGATGAAGTGTTTGCTGCCGCCACGGCCAAACTGGTGCGGGATAACCGCCGCTGGAGTGAAAACTGGATGATCGGCATCGCGTTCTGCTCCTGGGCCTCCTGGGTGCTCGGCACGGTCATTGGCGCATTTTCCGGGAGCGGATTGCTGAAAGGCTTCCCCGCCGTTGAGGCGGCATTAGGTTTTATGCTGCCAGCCCTGTTTATGAGCTTTTTGCTCGCCTCTTTTCAACGTAAACAAACGCTGTGCGTCACGGCGGCGTTAATCGGCGCGCTGGCAGGCGTCACGCTATTTTCCATTCCTGCGGCTATCCTGGCGGGTATCGCCAGCGGGTGTCTGACCGCCTTGATCCAGTCGTTCTGGCAAGGAGCGCCCGATGAGTTATGAGGTTTTGCTGCTGGGGCTGCTGGTCGGCTGCGCCAATTATTGTTTTCGTTATTTACCGCTTCGTCTGCGAATGGGAAACACCCGCCCCGCCAGGCGCGGGGCAACGGGCGTGTTGCTCGACACCATTGGCATCGCGTCCATCTGCGCCCTGCTGGTGGTGTCTACGGCTCCCGAAGTGATGCACGACGCCAGCCGGTTCATTCCGACGCTGGTCGGGTTTGCCGTCCTGGGCGTCAGTTTCTACAAGACGCGCAGCATCATCATCCCAACGCTACTGAGCGCTCTGGGCTATGGACTCGCCTGGAAGATAGGGGTCATTTTATAACCCAAAAGAATCATTTTAAATTAATAATACATTTACTTTATTTGTCACTGTCGTTACTATATCGGCTGAAATTAATGAGGTCATGCCCAAATGGATAGTTCGTTTACGCCCATTGAACAAATGCTAAAATTTCGCGCCAGCCGCCACGAAGAGTTTCCTTACCAGGAGATCCTTCTGACCCGCCTTTGCATGCATATGCAAGGCAAACTGCTGGAAAACCGCAATAAGATGCTGAAAGCTCAAGGGATTAACGAGACGTTGTTTATGGCGTTGATTACGCTGGAGTCTCAGGAAAACCACAGTATTCAGCCATCTGAACTGAGTTGCGCGCTGGGCTCGTCCCGTACCAACGCAACACGTATCGCAGATGAATTAGAGAAACGCGGCTGGATCGAACGTCGTGAAAGCGATAACGACCGTCGCTGCCTGCATCTGCAACTGACTGAGAAAGGTCACGCGTTTTTGCGCGAGGTGTTACCGCCTCAGCATCACTGCCTGCACCAGCTATGGTCCTCTCTCAGCACCGCCGAAAAAGATCAACTTGAGCACATCACTCGTAAGCTCCTGACGCGTCTCGATCAGATGGATCAGGATGGCGCCGTTCTTGAGGCGCTACGCTAACGCGTCGACACGCTCAATCATCCAGATTTATAAAAGAAAAAACTGACAGGCCAGCACGTCATACTGCTGGCCTTTCTGACAAAAACGTCGGCCCAGCCGATATGAAAAATAAGATCGTGGAGAACAACATGAGCGCAAATGCGGAGACTCAAACCCCGCAGCAACCGGTTAAGAAGAATGGCAAACGTAAAAGCGCGCTAATCCTTTTAACCTTGCTCTTTATCGCAATTGCCGTGGCATATGGGATTTATTGGTTTTTAGTACTGCGTCATATCGAAGAGACGGATGATGCGTACGTGGCAGGGAACCAGGTTCAAATCATGGCGCAGGTATCAGGCAGCGTGACGAAAGTCTGGGCTGATAACACTGACTTTGTAAAACAGGGCGACGTGCTGGTCACGCTCGACCAGACGGATGCCAGACAGGCATTCGAAAAAGCGAAAACGGCGCTGGCCTCCAGCGTTCGCCAGACGCACCAGTTGATGATCAATAGCAAGCAGCTCCAGGCCAGCATTGAAGTGCAGAAAACCGCACTGGCGCAGGCGCAAAGCGACTTTAATCGTCGCGTGCCGCTGGGCAATGCGAACCTGATCGGTCGCGAAGAGCTGCAACACGCGCGTGATGCCGTCGCCAGCGCGCAGGCGCAGCTGGATGTGGCAATTCAACAATATAACGCAAACCAGGCGATGATCCTCGGCAGCAAGCTGGAAGATCAGCCTGCCGTGCAACAGGCGGCCACGGAAGTGCGCAACGCCTGGCTGGCGCTGGAGCGTACCAAAATCGTCAGCCCGATGACCGGCTACGTCTCCCGCCGCGCCGTACAGCCTGGCGCACAGATTAGCCCGACCACGCCGCTGATGGCGGTCGTGCCTGCCACCAACCTGTGGGTGGACGCAAACTTCAAAGAGACGCAGCTCGCCCATATGCGTATCGGCCAACCGGCAACGGTCATCAGCGATATTTACGGCGATGACGTGAAATACACCGGTAAGGTTGTCGGCCTGGATATGGGGACAGGCAGCGCCTTCTCCCTGCTTCCGGCGCAAAACGCGACCGGCAACTGGATCAAGGTCGTGCAGCGCTTGCCTGTACGTATTGAACTGGATGCGCAGCAACTGGCGCAGCATCCGCTGCGTATCGGCTTATCAACCCTCGTCACCGTGGATACGTCGAACCGCGACGGACAGGTGCTGGCAAGCCAGGTTCGTAGTACCCCGGTTTCTGAGAGTAACGCACGAGAAATTAATCTTGCTCCGGTCAATAAGCTGATCGAAGAGATTGTGCAGGCCAACGCGGGATAATCCTGAGGTGCGTGTAATGCAACAGCAAAAACCGCTGGAAGGCGCGCAGCTGGTCATTATGACGATTGCGCTGTCGCTGGCGACATTCATGCAGGTGCTGGACTCCACCATTGCTAACGTGGCGATCCCCACCATCGCCGGGAACCTTGGCTCATCGTTGAGCCAGGGGACATGGGTTATCACCTCATTCGGGGTGGCGAACGCGATCTCCATCCCGATTACCGGCTGGCTGGCGAAACGCGTCGGGGAAGTGAAGCTGTTCATGTGGTCAACCGTCGCCTTTGCCATTGCGTCATGGGCGTGCGGGGTCTCCAACAGTCTGAACATGCTGATCTTCTTCCGCGTGGTTCAGGGTGTCGTCGCAGGGCCGTTAATCCCGCTCTCACAGAGCCTGTTGCTGAATAACTATCCTCCCGCAAAACGTTCTATCGCGCTGGCGCTATGGTCAATGACGGTGATTGTCGCGCCGATCTGCGGCCCGATACTGGGCGGCTACATCAGCGATAACTATCACTGGGGCTGGATTTTCTTCATCAACGTGCCGATTGGGGTTGCGGTCGTGCTGATGACGCTGCAAACCCTGCGCGGTCGCGAGACCCGCACCGAGCAGCGACGTATCGACGCTATCGGCCTGGCGCTGCTGGTGATTGGTATCGGCAGTCTACAGATCATGCTTGACCGCGGGAAAGAGCTGGACTGGTTCGCCTCGCAAGAGATTATCATCCTGACCGTGGTCGCCGTCATTGCCATCAGTTTCCTGATTGTCTGGGAGCTGACCGACGATAACCCAATCGTTGACCTCTCCTTGTTCAAGTCGCGTAACTTCACGATTGGCTGTTTGTGTATCAGTCTCGCCTATATGCTCTATTTCGGCGCGATTGTGTTGTTACCGCAGCTGTTGCAGGAGGTATACGGCTATACCGCGACGTGGGCCGGCCTGGCCTCAGCGCCGGTCGGGGTAATCCCGGTGATCCTGTCGCCGATTATCGGACGTTTCGCCCACAAGCTGGATATGCGCAGGCTGGTCACGTTCAGCTTTATCATGTATGCCGTCTGCTTTTACTGGCGTGCGTGGACGTTTGAACCGGGTATGGATTTCGGCGCATCGGCCTGGCCGCAGTTTATTCAGGGCTTCGCCGTAGCCTGCTTCTTTATGCCGCTCACCACCATCACGCTCTCCGGCTTGCCGCCTGAACGTCTGGCGGCGGCGTCGAGTCTGTCTAACTTTACGCGAACGCTGGCGGGGTCAATTGGCACATCAATCACTACCACCATGTGGACCAACCGTGAAGCGATGCACCATTCGCAATTGACCGAGTCGGTGAATCCGTACAACCCCAATGCCCAGGCGATGTACGATCAGCTACAGGGGCTGGGGATGACGCAGCAGCAGGCGTCAGGCTGGATCGCCCAGCAGATTACCAATCAGGGGCTGATTATTTCCGCCAATGAGATCTTCTGGATGTCGGCCGGGATCTTCCTCGTGCTGCTTGGGCTGGTCTGGTTCGCCAAACCACCTTTCGGTGCGGGCGGCGGCGGTGGAGGCGCGCATTAATAAAAAAGCCAGTTCATGATGAACTGGCTTTTTTTTGCCGGATGGCGGCGGCGCCTTATCCGGCCTACAGAACGCACACGTTGTAGGCCCGGTAAGCATCGCGCCACCGGGTATTGCATTCGACTAGATATGCAGTTCCTGCAATTTATCTTTCGGCAGGGCCAGCTCTTCGTTGCTGTTGATGCGAACGTCGTGTTCCAGAATATGACGTGCAATATCCTGCGCTTCGCTCAGAGAGTGCATCTGATACGTACCGCACTGATAAACGTTCAGCTCCGGGATCTGATTCTGCTCCTTCACTTTCAGCACGTCAGCCATCGCGGCTTTCCAGGCGTCCGCCACACGTTGTTCGTCAGGCGTACCGATCAGGCTCATGTAGAAACCGGTACGGCAGCCCATCGGGGAGATATCGATAATCTCAACGCCGTTGCCATTCAGATGATTACGCATAAAGCCAGCGAACAGGTGCTCCAGCGTATGGATACCCTTCTCAGGCATCACTTCTTTATTCGGGATGCAGAAACGCAGGTCAAACACGGTAATGGTATCGCCATGCGGGGTGTTCATCGTTTTCGCGACCCGGACTGCTGGTGCTTCCATCCGGGTATGATCGACTGTGAAGCTATCTAACAACGGCATTTAGCCACCTCCGATAATATTTTTTAAAATAAACTGAACTCTTCGTTCCGGGGCGAGTCTGAGTATGTGAAAGACGCGCATTTGTTATCATCATCCCTGTTTTCAGAGATGAAATTTTGGCCACTCACGAGTGGCCTTTTTCTTTTCTGTCAGGCGTGCTTTTCCAGCCACGCATCAAACGGTTCGGTATCCGCCGCTTCAACCTCAAGCTGACGACGCGTTGACGCCTCACGCTCAGCAATGAAGTCCTCTTCACGCAAAATCTCCAGCGGTTCTTCGCGCAGCAGATTGCGATAAGCCTCGCCCAGCGCTTTGCCGGTGCCGCCAATCCCGGTATCAATCATCGAGCGCAGAATACGCGCTGAGAACGTCAGTTCCGGGTTGTCGAAACAGGCAACCAGTTCATCACATACCTTCTGATAATCCTCTCCCCCGTGGATGCTGTCCAGCGTTTGCGCCACACGTTTCAGGTCGCGGAACAGATCTTTACCCACTTTCGGCAGCGGGAACTGCGCGGTTTCACAGCCAATCCCTAACGTCAGCCCTGGTTTACGCCCTTCCAGAATCACCCGATTCCAGTTCGTGCGCGTGCACAGCAGCTCGTCGCTGCTCATTTCCGGCGCATCGGCCAGTACGCACCAGACCATAAACAGATCCAGGAAACGCACCTGCTGCTCGTCCACGCCAATAGGCGAGAACGGGTTAATATCCAGCGAACGCACTTCGATATATTCAATCCCGCCGCGCAGAAGCGCATCTGACGGCGTTTCTCCGCTACGCGTCACGCGTTTAGGGCGGATCGGCGCATACAGCTCGTTCTCAATCTGTAGCACGTTGCTGTTGATTTGCAGGCGTTTACCGTCCTTCTCCAGACCGATCTCCGCATACTCCGTGGACGGCGTTTTGATCGCGCGCTTCAATCCTGCCACATATTCATGCAGATCGTTAAACGTAATTCCAAGATTGCTTTGCGACTTATTGGTATAACCCAGGTCGCTCAAACGCAGCGACGTTGCATACGGCAGGTAGTACATACCGCAGTCCGTTTTTTCAAACGGCAGCGTGGTGGGTTTGCCCTGCAAGAATGAGGAACAAATAGCCGGAGAGGCGCCAAACAGATACGGAATGACCCACCCAAAACGGTAATAGTTACGGATCAGGCGGAAATAGCCTGCGGAAATTTTCTCTTTCGCATCTTCCCCGTCCACGACGCCACACTTCGCCTGCCAGAATGCCATCGGCAGCGAAAAATTGTAGTGTACGCCGGAGATGGTTTGCATCAACGCGCCGTAACGGTTTTTCAACCCTTCCCGGTAAAGCGTTTTCAAACGACCAATATTTGACGTACCGTACTGCGCCAGCTCAATATCCTGCCCTTCAGCAATATAGCAAGGCATACTCAGCGGCCACATCCGCTCATCACCCAAATTTCTGGCCGTATAGCGATGCAGATCGCGCATCAATGTGAGCATATGCTGAATATCGCCGTCTACCGGGGTAATAAACTCCAGCAGGGCTTCAGCAAAATCTGTCGTGACCCATTTGTGCGTCAGCGCCGAGCCTAACGCGTCAGGATGACCTGTGGTTGCCAGCGTGCCATCAGCGTTAACACGCAGCGTTTCGCGCTCCAGCCCGCGTTGAATCCCCTTTAGTGCCTGAGGATGCCTTTCCAGCCAGGTCAGAGCCTGTGATACGTCCGGGATCAAATTGACCTCCCGCCTGTCAAAATCGTTTTAATTAGCATAATTGTAATGGTGACGGTAAATGTCTATCCCACAATTAGTGCCACCACATAATGCCCTGAACCGTAGCGGTTGCGACGATAACGTAACGCAACGCTTTACCAAGGCATAAAAAAAAGAGCACTGGCCCCCACGAGATGCGCATCCATCCCGCTAACAGGCACAGCAAATCACCGATAACCGGCGCCCAGCTTAATAATAGTGTGACTGCACCGTAGCGCTTAAGCCAGCCAGTGGCTTTTTCCTGCCAGCGCGATGTTTTGCGCAACGGAAAAAAACGCCCAAGGATAACGTTAGTTAACCCTCCAAGGCTATTACCCATTGTTGCTGTTAAGACTAAGACCCAGGGATGACTTACCCCGGAGACTAACATGGCAACTAAAACAACTTCGGAATTACCGGGCAACAGCGTGGCGCTGAGAAAACTGCTGGCAAACAGTGACAGGAGCGACAGCCCGTCACTCACAATAGTCGAACGTCCACGGCATCCATTCCCGCCGCGCGTGCTGCCTGCAAGCCGAAATCCGCATCCTCAAACACGACGCATTGCGTCGGCACAACGCCCATACGCTCCGCACACAGCAGGAACGTATCCGGCGCGGGTTTGTGGTGCAGAACATGATCCGCAGCGACAACCGCATCAAAATAACGACGCAGCCCCAGATGGGTCAATAGCGCTTCGGCAATTGCGCTTTCGCTACCCGTTCCCACCGACAGAGGTCGACGGCCATACCAGGCTTTGACCACCTCAACCAGCGGCAGAGGCTCTACGCTATCCAGCAACATGCTTTTCACTGCATCAGTTTTTTCTTGCGCCAGCGCATGAGGGTCAAGATCCGCGTGATTCAGTTCGATAATCGACTGCGCGATACGCCAGGTTGGAGAACCGTTAAGCGCCACCATCGCTTGCAGATCAAAGCGAAGACCATAGCGCCCTAATACCTCGTCCCACGCCTTACGGTGCGTCGGCTCGGTATCCAGGATGGTGCCATCCATATCAAAAATCAAACCCGCATAACGTTCGTACATCGTGTTCTCACAAACCAAATGACCAGATGTTACTTTATCGTAATTGACTGATTTTGTCGCTGACAGAGAAATGAGGATTGTTCAGGGTAGAGAGGTAATGGAGGTATTCAGGAGAAGATGGTGGAGAAGAAGATGGTGCATCCGGGAGGATTACTCGGCTGCGCCTCGCCCTACGGGCCGTTGCTGAAGCAACGTTATCCTCCCTGGTGCTTGCGACGATTTCGCAGACCATGAAACAACAGCGTAACTGTTATAACGGAGAAGATGGTGCATCCGGGAGGATTCGAACCTCCGACCGCTCGGTTCGTAGCCGAGTACTCTATCCAGCTGAGCTACGGAT
>NZ_JAOWFN010000015.1:95451-208911 GCF_030333595.1 Citrobacter sp. CK181
ATGGTGCATCCGGGAGGATTCGAACCTCCGACCGCTCGGTTCGTAGCCGAGTACTCTATCCAGCTGAGCTACGGATGCATTGGGAAACTTATTTACTGCCGATATTGATACCGCTACAAAAGCCATATCAAGTAAGAGATGGTGCATCCGGGAGGATTACTCGGCTGCGCCTCTCCCTACGGGCCGTTGCTGAAGCAACGTTATCCTCCCTGGTGCTTGCGATAACTTCGCAGACCATGAAACAACAGCGTAACTGTTATATCGGGGAAGATGGTGCATCCGGGAGGATTCGAACCTCCGACCGCTCGGTTCGTAGCCGAGTACTCTATCCAGCTGAGCTACGGATGCATCGGGAAACTTACTTTATTGCAGATTTTGATACCGCTACTAAAGCCATATCAAGTAAGAGATGGTGCATCCGGGAGGATTCGAACCTCCGACCGCTCGGTTCGTAGCCGAGTACTCTATCCAGCTGAGCTACGGATGCAAATGGCGGTGAGGCGGGGATTCGAACCCCGGATGCAGCTTTTGACCGCATACTCCCTTAGCAGGGGAGCGCCTTCAGCCTCTCGGCCACCTCACCACGCGCCTCTTACGAGTGCTTCGAAGAACTTGTTTCTGCTCATCGTCGCTGCGTGGCGCACATATTACTTTCTGGGACTTATAAGTCAAACAATTTTTCCCGCGCTTTTATCGTTTGCACACTTCACGCTCAATTAGTCTGCAAAAACGGCAAAAAGGGTGTTTTATCAACAGATAAATCGGCGTGTTACACCGCCTGAGCGCAGGCAGAAAAACAGAATAACCAGGAAAGAGCCTGCCGGCACCGGAAGCGATACGGAAAAAGAGTGAAGAAAAATGAAAAAGAGAAAGGAAGCGAGGAGCAGGTTGCGCCTCATCGGAAGAGATGAGACGCGAAAACCTTAGTAACTGGACTGCTGGGATTTTTCAGCCTGGATACGCTGGTAGATCTCCTCACGATGGACAGAGACTTCTTTCGGGGCGTTTACGCCAATGCGCACCTGGTTGCCCTTTACCCCTAAAACTGTCACGGTGACCTCATCTCCAATCATGAGGGTCTCACCAACTCGACGAGTCAGAATCAGCATTCTTTGCTCCTTGAAAGATTAAAAGAGTCGGGTCTCTCTGTATCCCGGCATTATCCATCATATAACGCCAAAAAGTAAGCGATGACAAACACGTAAAGTGTAAGCAGTCACGGCATCACATTCTGTTAAACCTAAGTTTAGCCGATATACACAACTTCAACCTGACTTTATCGTTGTCAATAACGTTGATGCAAACGCCGCAGACCGGGGCCTGCGGCGTTAGATAACGCTTATAGTTATTACAGTTTTGCGCTAACCCAGCCTTTCACACTGGCTAACGCTGCTGGCAGAGCAGCCGCATCCGTACCACCGGCTTGCGCCATGTCTGGACGTCCGCCGCCCTTGCCGCCCACCTGCTGAGCGACCATGCCGACCAGCTCCCCTGCTTTCACGCGGTCGGTCACATCCTTCGACACGCCCGCAATCAGAGAAACCTTACCTTCCGCTACCGTTGCAAGAACGATAACGGTAGAACCCAGTTGATTTTTCAGATCATCAACCATCGTACGCAGCATTTTTGGCTCAACGCCCGCAAGCTCGCTAACCAGCAGCTTCACGCCGTTGATATCAACCGCTTTGCTGGAAAGGTTCGCACTTTCCTGCGCGGCAGCCTGTTCTTTCAACTGCTGCAACTCTTTTTCAAGCTGACGCGTACGTTCCAGTACAGAGCGGACTTTTTCGCCCAGATTCTGGCTGTCGCCCTTCAGCAGCTGTGCGATATCGCTTAAGCGATCGCTTTCAGCGTGCAGCGTAGCAATCGCGCCTTCGCCCGTAACCGCTTCAATACGACGAACGCCTGCCGCAGTACCGGATTCAGAAACAATGCGGAACAGACCGATATCCCCCGTACGGCTGGCGTGCGTACCGCCACACAGTTCGGTGGAGAAATCGCCCATGCTCAGCACACGAACGCGATCGTCATACTTCTCGCCAAACAGCGCCATCGCGCCTTTGGCTTTCGCCGCTTCAAGGTCCATGATGTTGGTTTCGACCGGCAGGTTGCGACGGATTTGCGCATTCACCAGATCTTCCACCGCACGGATTTCAGACGGTTTCATCGCTTCATTATGCGAGAAGTCGAAACGCAGGACTTTGTCGTTAACCAGCGAGCCTTTCTGCGCTACGTGCGTGCCCAGAATCTGGCGCAGCGCCGCGTGCATCAGGTGCGTCGCAGAGTGATTCAGGCGAATACGTGCCCGGCGAGCTTCATCCACATCAGCCTGCACCGCATCACCCACTTTCAGGGAACCGGTCGAAAGCGTACCGATATGTCCAATCGCCTGGCCATATTTTTGCGTATCGCTAACCGCAAACGCGAAGCCTGCACCTTTCAGTTCGCCTTTATCGCCAACCTGACCGCCGGATTCCGCATAGAACGGCGTCTGATCCAGCACGACAACGGCTTCCTGACCCGCGCTAATCGCATCTACCGCTTTACCATCCACAAACAGCGCGGTCACTTTACCGTTCAGTTCCAGATGGTCATAACCTTTAAATTCTGACGCGCCGTCAACGCGGATCATCGCGTTATAGTCTGCGCCAAAACCGCTGGCCTCACGCGCACGACGACGCTGTTCTTCCATCGCGGCTTCAAATCCCGCTTCATCAACTTTGATGTTGCGCTCGCGGCAAACGTCCGCCGTCAGGTCAACCGGGAAGCCGTAGGTGTCATACAGACGGAAAGCGGTTTCGCCATCCAGCGTGTCACCGGAAAGCTTCGCCAGCTCTTCGTCCAGCAGCGCCAGACCACGTTCCAGCGTACGGGCAAACTGCTCTTCTTCCGTTTTCAGAACCTGCTCAACCTGCGCCTGCTGGCGCTTCAGCTCTTCACCGGCAGAGCCCATAACGTCAATCAGCGGCCCAACCAGCTTGTAGAAGAAGGTCTCTTTCGCGCCCAGCATGTTGCCATGACGAACCGCACGACGAATGATACGGCGCAGCACATAGCCACGGTTTTCATTCGACGGAACCACGCCGTCGGCGATCAGGAAGGCGCAGGAACGGATGTGGTCGGCAATCACGCGCAGCGACTTGTTGCTCAGGTCAGTCGCGCCAGTCACCTTCGCAACGGCTTCAATCAACGTGCGGAACAGGTCAATTTCATAGTTGGAGTTAACGTGTTGCAATACAGCGGCAATACGCTCCAGACCCATACCGGTATCGACGGACGGTTTCGGCAGCGGTTCCATCGTGCCGTCAGCCTGACGGTTGAACTGCATGAAGACGATGTTCCAGATCTCAATATAGCGATCGCCATCTTCTTCCGGGCTTCCCGGAGGGCCGCCCCAGATGTGATCGCCGTGGTCGTAGAAGATCTCGGTACATGGACCGCACGGCCCTGTATCGCCCATCTGCCAGAAGTTGTCGGACGCGTATGCCGCGCCTTTGTTATCACCAATTCGGATGATACGTTCGCGCGGAATGCCGACTTCTTTTTCCCAGATCTCGTAGGCTTCATCGTCAGTTTCATAGACGGTCACCCACAGACGCTCTTTTGGCAGGGCAAACCAGTTTTCACCGGTCAGCAGTTCCCACGCAAACTGAATCGCGTCGTGTTTGAAATAGTCGCCGAAGCTGAAGTTACCCAGCATTTCGAAGAAGGTGTGGTGACGTGCAGTGTAACCGACGTTTTCCAGATCGTTGTGTTTACCACCCGCACGTACGCAACGCTGCGAAGTGGTGGCGCGGGAATAATTACGCTTGTCGAGCCCAAGGAAAACATCCTTGAACTGGTTCATCCCGGCGTTGGTAAACAACAAAGTTGGGTCATTGTTTGGCACCAGGGAGCTGCTGGCAACTACCTGATGTCCCTTACTGTGGAAAAAATCGAGAAACGCCTGACGGATCTCAGCGGTGCTCTTGCTCATAATTATCCTGAAATCAAGCTAACGAAATATCATTACCCGCCTCAGCGCTCATATGCCCTGCCCGGCTGGCAATTGAAAAAAGTGGGAATAAGATAAGTTTTCTTTACGGGGAAGTAAAATCCCGTATGCAGTCAATCGTCAAAATTTCGCCATATCTCCTGAATATCCTCCATCAGATAGCCACGATAAAGCAGGAAACGCTGGACTTTGACCTTTTCCGAAAATGCGGCTGGTAAGGGTTCGCCATATTTTCGGATCGCCTGTTCGCGAGCAATAAGCAACCACTCAATCTCGCATTCACGCATTGCGCGTTCAATCGCCTCACGCGCAATGCCTTTTTGATTCAGCTCCTGCCGAATACGTGCCGGGCCATAACCTTTACGGCTGCGGCTGGCGATAAAGCGCGAAACAAAACGATGATCATCAAGGTAGTTGTGCTCATGGCACCAGGCGATAACCCGTTCATAGTCTTCCGGTGCCGCATCGATCTCTTCCGGCCCGTTTTTTCCCATAACCGGTGCGGAGAGTTTACGCCGCAGTTCCTGTTCACTGTGATCGCGTACCGCCAGAATACGTACCGCGCGATCCAACAGACGGTTATACGCGGGGCGTCGCGGTGTGGATTCACTCATAACAAACCTTCGGAAAAAGAAATGCAAAAAGGGCCGCAAGATATGCAGCCCTTCAAAGTATAAGCCCGATAAGGCGCCAGAGCGCCGCCACCGGGCAATGCAACGATTAGAAATCTTCGTTGGTTTCTTTCACACCTTCACCGTTGTCATCAACGGAGAAGTCTGGCGTCGAGTCCTGATTGCTCAGCAGCAGCTCACGCACTTTTTTCTCAATCTCTTTGGCGGTCGCCGGGTTCTCTTTCAGCCAGGCAGTGGCATTCGCTTTACCCTGACCGATTTTCTCGCCGTTATAGCTGTACCATGCACCGGCTTTCTCGATCAGCTTCTCTTTCACGCCCAGGTCAACCAGTTCGCCATAGAAGTTGATGCCTTCGCCGTAGAGGATCTGGAACTCAGCCTGTTTAAACGGCGCGGCGATTTTGTTCTTCACAACCTTCACGCGGGTTTCGCTACCCACGACGTTTTCGCCCTCTTTCACCGCGCCGATACGACGGATATCCAGACGAACGGACGCGTAGAATTTCAGCGCGTTACCCCCGGTAGTGGTTTCCGGGTTACCGAACATGACGCCAATTTTCATACGGATCTGGTTGATGAAGATCAGCAGGGTGTTGGACTGTTTCAGGTTACCGGCCAGCTTACGCATCGCCTGGCTCATCATACGCGCCGCGAGGCCCATATGAGAGTCGCCGATTTCACCTTCGATTTCCGCTTTCGGCGTCAACGCCGCCACGGAGTCAACAACGATAACGTCTACAGCGCCTGAACGCGCCAGCGCATCACAGATTTCCAGCGCCTGCTCGCCGGTGTCCGGCTGGGAGCACAGCAGGTTGTCGATATCGACGCCCAGTTTACGGGCATAGATAGGGTCCAGCGCATGTTCGGCGTCGATAAACGCACAGGTTTTGCCTTCACGCTGTGCAGCGGCAATCACCTGAAGCGTCAGGGTGGTTTTACCGGAGGATTCCGGCCCGTAGATTTCTACGATACGCCCCATCGGCAGGCCACCCGCGCCCAGCGCGATATCCAGAGAAAGCGAACCGGTGGAGATGGTTTCCACATCCATGGAACGGTCTTCACCCAGGCGCATGATGGAGCCTTTACCGAATTGTTTTTCGATCTGGCCCAGCGCTGCCGCCAACGCTTTCTGTTTGTTTTCGTCGATAGCCATTAACTACTCCTGTCATGAGCCGGGGTCCGCTTGCGCTTGTACCGGATAGTGAATTCTGTACTGTTAGGTGCAATTATACTGTACAGTCATACAGTATCAAGTGTTTTGTAGAAATTGTTGCCAGAGCGTCTTGAGCGCATATTCCGTCGCCTGGCGACGTACGCTGTCACGGTCGCCGCTAAAGCACTCCCGGCGGGTGATCCCCTCGCCCTGTGCGGTTGCGAAACCAAACCAGACAGTGCCGACGGGCTTCACGTCGCTGCCGCCGTCCGGCCCGGCAATACCGCTGATAGAAACGGCATAATCCGCGCGGGCCGCTCTGAGCGCGCCAATCGCCATCTCAATCACCACCGGTTCGCTGACCGCGCCGTGCTGCTCAAGCGTCGGTTCGCGCACGCCAATCATTTGCGCTTTCGCTTCATTACTGTAGGTAACAAAACCGCGTTCAAACCAGGCGGAACTCCCGGCGATATCGGTAATCACTTTCGCTACCCAACCGCCCGTGCAGGACTCCGCTGTCGTTAGCGTTGCGCCGCGCTGTTTCAGCGCCAGCCCTACCACTTCGCTTAACTGCATCAATTCATGGTCAGTCATCATCGCTTAAGGCTCCTGAAAAACGTGCAGCACAAGATAGCACTTTCTGAGCAGATATGGGGACGAGGTGCGGATTTTACGAGGAGGCTTCAGAAAAAAGCCGATGCGAAGGCATCGGCCGATCGTACGGTTATTTCATACTGTTGGCGATGGTCTCAACATTGTGGCGAAACGCTTTTACGTAGCTATCCGCCACGCCGCCTTTTGCCGACAAGGCTTCAGGATATAGCTCGCCGCCCGGCTGCGCGCCCGTCGCGCTGGCGATCTGTTTTACCAGACGCGGATCGAGCTGATTCTCCATAAACCAGGTGTTCACTCCATCCGCTTTAATCTGCTTAATGAGCGCGGCGACCTGCGCGGCAGAGGCTTCACTTTCCGACGACAGCCCCTGCGGCGCCAAAAACTCAACACCATAGGCACGACCGAAATAACCGAAGGCGTCGTGGCTGGTCAGCACCTTGCGTTTCTCCTGCGGGATCTGGCTAAAGCGCGCTTTCGCCCACGCGTCCAGTTCAGTCAGCTGTGCGATGTAAGGTTTGCCGGAAGCCTCCAGCGCGGCTTTATCCTGCGGGTCGGCGTTGACCAGCCCGGAAAGAATATTCTGCGCATACAGCGCGCCGTTCGCTGCGCTATTCCAGGCGTGTGGATCGGTGACGGTTTCGCCGTCTTCATCCAGCGTATGCGTCTTCACCCCGTCGGAAGCCACCACCAGCGTACCTTTGAAACCGGAGGCTTTTACCAGCCGGTCAAGCCACCCCTCCAGCCCCAGCCCGTTCACTACCACCACATCCGCTTTGCTCAACGCCGCGCTGTCTTTCGGCGAAGGCTCGAAGGTATGCGGATCGCCATCCGGCCCAACCAGCGTAGTGACGTTGACATTCTTACCGCCGACCTCCTGGGTGATGTCGCCGAGAATAGAAAAACTCGTCACCACATTCAGCGTTTTCGCCAGCGCGCCTTGCGTCATCAACCCCAACGCGAGCGCAATCATTACCCCTGTACGTTTCATCTTTTCCCCTTGCATTAAAAAAGCGCGCGCAGACTGTCAGCCAGCCTGCTGCGCGTGCCGAATAAAATGGAAATAAAGAACAGCGCGCTGGCGGTCAGTACAATCGACGGCCCGGCGGGTAAACTCACCGCCCAGGAAAGGCTTAGCCCCAGCCATGCACAGACGACGCCGCTGCCGCCGGCGAGCAATAACAGCCCCGGTAACGTGCGCGCCCAGCAGCGGGCCGCGACGGCAGGAAGCATCATCAGCCCTACCGCCATCAGCGTGCCGAGTACCTGAAAGCCAGCCACCAGATTCAACACCAGCAACGAGAGAAACAGCCCGTGCAGCAGCGAAGGCAGCCAGCGCGCGTTAACCTGCAACCATGCGGTATCAAACGCTTCACTCACCAGACCACGATAGAAAATCGCCAGCATGATCAATGTGAATGCGCATACCCCCGCCACGAACAGCGCGGAATCGCGATCGACCGCCAGAATGGAACCAAACAGAAGATGCAGCAGATCGACATTTGACCCGCGCAGCGACACCAGCGTAACCCCCAGCGCCAGCGATCCCAGGTAGAACCCGGCGAAGCTGGCGTCTTCTTTTAGCGGCGTACGGCGACTCACCATTCCCGCCACCAGCGCTACCGTAATCCCGGCGATAAACCCGCCGATGCTCATTGCCAGCAATGACATTCCACTGAGCAGATAGCCCACCGCCACGCCGGGTAGCACCGCATGCGACAGCGCGTCTCCCATCAGGCTCATACGTCGCAGCAGTAAAAAGACGCCAAGCGCCGTCGTGCTGACCGAAAGCGCCAGACAGACCACCAGCGCCCGCCGCATAAAGCCGTATTCAATAAACGGCTGAAAGAAGATATGCCAGATCATGCCACCCTCACCCGCTCGGTCATCCAGTGAGACACATCCGTATCCAGCCGTAACGTCTGCGGAAAATAGCGCGCCACCCGTTCGCTGTCGTGCAGCACCGCCAGCACCGTTTGCCCTCGCTGATACATCTCCAGCATCAGCCCCATCAGTACGTTGCAGGTCTCCTCATCCACGCCGGTAAAGGGTTCATCCAGCATGACCAGCGGCGCTTCCTGCACCAGCACACGGGCAAACAGCATGCGTTGAAACTGACCGCCAGAGAGTTCATCAATGGTCATCGTCGCCATTGCCTCCAGCCCCACGCGCTCAATAGCGTGGGCGACACGCAGACGGGTTTTGCGTTGAAATCCCCCCAGCAGGGAAATAGCAGGCCAGCACCCCATGCTCACCACGTCCTGAACGGTAAGCGGAAACTGCGTCTCCAGCGCGTGACGTTGCGCCAGCCAGCCAATTACCGGGCGGCGTCCGCGCCAGCGAAATGCGCCGCTCACCGGAGGAAGAAAACCGGCCAGCGTTTTCAGCAGCGTTGATTTGCCGCAGCCGTTAGCGCCGATAATCGCCGTCATGCTGCCGCGTTCCAGCGTGCCGGTCAGCGGCGACGTGACCGGCTGTCGCTCGTAACCGGCCACCAGTTGATTCAGGATAATCATGGCAATGCCACCGCCCAGCGCACGGCTAGTCCGATAAACAAAACAAGCGCGATAGCCATCAGCAGGCGAGTCAGAGCCGAAAGAGAGAAGAGTGAAGCAGACATATTCGCACCACAATAAAATGTTATAACATAACAATAATGAAATACGATGCGGATGTAAATGCCAGGAAAAAAGGGAGTGTGGCGAAATGTTTCAGACGTGAAATAGCGCAGCAGCGGCGCTGCACGCTCCCCTTTCTCTCAGGGAAAAGGGAGCGTAATCCAGACCGGGTAAGCGTAGCCCCCCGGAAAACACACCGCGGCTACTGACTAAACGGCGACGCCGCAGGTACACGCGCCAGCGCGACGGCCTGACCAAGCTGCCAGACCGCCATCGCATAGTGAGTGCTGTGGTTATAGCGCGTGATGGCATAGAAGTTCGGCAACCCGTACCAGTACTGATAGCCCGTACCCACATCCAGACGCAGCAGGCTGGCCTGCTGATGATTACCCAGCGACTGCTGCGGCGTCAGCCCGGCGGCCGCAAGCTGAGCAATGCTGTACTGGGTTTTAAAGCCGTTCGCCAGCCCTGGCGCCTGACCGTTGGCCGGAACGGCGACCACATCGCCTTTCACCCAACCGTGGGCTTTGAAATAGTTCGCCACGCTGCCGATGGCATCAACCGGGTCCCACAGGTTGATGTGCCCATCGCCGTTAAAGTCCACCGCGTACTGCTTATAGGACGACGGCATAAACTGTCCGTACCCCATCGCACCGGCAAAAGACCCTTTCAGATCCAGCGGGTCGTCCTGTTCATCACGCGCCATCAGCAGAAACGTTTCCAGCTCGCCGGAGAAATACTCCGCCCGACGCGGATAGTTAAACGACAGCGTCGCCAGCGCATCCAGAATTCGCGTTTTACCCATGATGCGGCCCCAGCGGGTTTCCACGCCAATAATGCCGACGATAATCTCCGGCGGGACGCCATAAACCTGCCATGCACGGTTCAACGCATCCTCATATTGATTCCAGAACGCCACGCCGTTTTGCACATTGTCCGGGGTAATAAACTGCTTGCGATAGCGCAACCATGCGCCATTCGGCCCCGCTGGCGGTTGTGTGGTCGGCGCCTGTCTGTCCATCAGTCGCAGAACGTAGTCCAGGCGCTTCGCCTGCGACAGGATCTCCTGCAACTGCTGGCGATTAAAACCGTGCTTGTTCACCATCTTCTCAATGAACTGCTGCGCGTTCGGATTATTGGCGAAATCACCGCCCATCACCATGACATTGTGCTGTGGCTCAAGCAGGAAACCGCCGGACGGCGCTCCCGTTGTCGTTTGAATTTCTGAAGACTGTGGTTTGCTGCTACAGGCAGCAAGCAACGCAAAGAGAGGAAGTAGTGCTACATAACGACGCTTGAACATGAGACATCCATTAAACAGATTCAGCCAGGGGGAAGTATGGTAAAGCATCCCGCTTCGCACAAGGAAGCGCTCTTCACAGAATACGCACTATTCTCCCGTAACATCCCTGCTTTTTTTCTCCGCAACAAACGCAAACTTTCACTTTAAAATATTTATCTTTCATTTTGAGATCAAAATAACACTTTTAAATCTTTCGATCTGATTAAAATAACTCACCAATTGGCAAGATAACAACAAACCCTACAGGAGAGAACAATGATCGAAACCATTACACATGGTGCGGAGTGGTTTATCGGGCTGTTCCAGAAAGGCGGAGAGGTGTTCACCAGTATGGTGACCGGCATCCTTCCGCTTTTGATAAGCCTGCTGGTCATCATGAATGCCTTAATAAACTTCATTGGCCAGCAGCGTATTGAACGTTTTGCCCAGCGCTGCGCCGGGAACCCGTTATCCCGTTACCTGCTGCTGCCGTGCATCGGTACGTTTGTGTTTTGTAACCCGATGACGCTGAGCCTGGGCCGCTTTATGCCAGAAAAATACAAGCCCAGTTACTACGCGGCGGCTTCCTACAGCTGCCACTCGATGAACGGACTGTTCCCGCACATCAACCCCGGCGAGCTGTTTGTTTACCTGGGCATCGCCAGCGGCCTGACGACACTCGGCCTCCCGCTTGGCCCGCTCGCCGTCAGCTATCTGCTGGTCGGTCTGGTCACCAACTTCTTCCGTGGCTGGGTGACTGACCTCACCACATCCATCTTTGAGAAAAAAATGGGCATTCAACTTGAGCAGAAAGTCCACCTGGCTGGAGCGACATCATGACGCGTATTCGTATTGAGAAAGGCACCGGCGGCTGGGGCGGCCCGCTTGAACTGGATGCAACCCCCGGAAAGAAAATCGTCTACATCACCGCCGGGACGCGTCCGGGGATTGTCGACAAACTGGCGCAACTGACAGGCTGGCAGGCGGTGGATGGCTTTAAAGAGGGCGAACCACCTGAGGAAGAGATCGGCGCGGCGATTATCGACTGCGGCGGCACGCTGCGCTGCGGGATTTATCCGAAGCGGCGCATTCCAACCATCAACATCCACTCTACCGGGAAGTCGGGGCCGCTGGCGCAGTACATCGTGGAAGATATTTACGTCTCCGGGGTGAAAGAAGAGAACATCACGCTGAGCGGCGAAGCGCCTGCAAACGCGCAGCCTGTCGCCTCGCCTGCGGGCCGCGATTACGACACCAGCAAAAAAATCACCGAACAGAGCGATGGCCTGTTGGCGAAAGTCGGTATGGGGATGGGCTCAGCAGTAGCGGTGCTGTTCCAGTCCGGGCGTGACACCATCGATACGGTGCTGAAAACCATTCTGCCGTTTATGGCCTTCGTCTCGGCGCTGATCGGCATCATTATGGCCTCCGGTCTCGGCGACTGGATCGCTCACGGCCTGGCGCCGCTTGCCAGCCATCCGCTGGGGCTGGTCACGCTGGCGCTCATCTGTTCATTCCCGCTGCTGTCGCCCTTCCTCGGCCCTGGCGCGGTGATCGCCCAGGTTATCGGGGTGCTGATTGGCGTGCAGATTGGTCTGGGTAATATCCCTCCCCATCTGGCGCTGCCCGCGCTGTTCGCGATTAACGCTCAGGCCGCGTGCGACTTTATTCCGGTCGGTTTATCGCTGGCGGAGGCCCGTCAGGACACCGTTCGCGTCGGCGTGCCTTCCGTGCTGGTGAGCCGCTTCCTGACCGGCGCGCCTACCGTTCTCATCGCCTGGTTTGTTTCCGGCTTTATTTATCAATAAGAGGTTCAGAGATGACCGTGATTTACCAGACCACCATCACCCGTATCGGCGAGAGCGCGCCGGACGCGCTCTGCGACAGGATGCTGATTACCTTTCGTGAAGGCGCGCCTGCGGATATCGAAGCGTTTTGCTTTATCCACTGCCACGGCGAGCTGAACGGCACGCTGCAACCCGGCGCACAGTTTCATCTGGGTGAGCATCGCTATCCGGTGACTGCTGTGGGCAGCGTGGCCGAGCAGAATCTGCGTGAACTGGGGCATATCACCCTGCGCTTCGACGGGCTGAACGAGGCGGAATTTCCCGGCACCGTACACGTTGCGGGGCCAGTACCGGACGACATCGCGCCGGGCTGTATTTTGAAGTTTGTGGCTTAAAGGTTTAAGGAGAGAAAAATGAATCAGGTTGCCGTTGTCATTGGTGGAGGCCAGACCCTGGGGGCCTTCCTCTGCCGTGGGCTTGCAGAGGTTGGTTATCGCGTCGCCGTTGTCGATATTCAGAGTGATAAAGCCGCAAATGTGGCGCAGGAGATTAACGCCGCGTTTGGCGAAGGCATGGCGTACGGTTTTGGCGCCGATGCCACCAGCGAGCAGAGCGTTCTGGCGCTCTCTCGCGGAGTCGATGAAATTTTTGGTCGGGTTGATCTGCTGGTCTACAGCGCGGGCATCGCCAAAGCGGCGTTTATCAGCGATTTTCAACTCGGCGATTTCGACCGCTCGCTACAGGTGAATCTGGTGGGGTATTTCCTCTGCGCTCGCGAATTCTCCCGCCTGATGATCCGCGACGGCATTCAGGGACGCATTATCCAGATCAACTCCAAGTCCGGGAAAGTGGGCAGTAAACACAACTCCGGCTATAGCGCGGCGAAGTTCGGCGGCGTGGGCTTAACCCAGTCGCTGGCGCTGGATCTGGCAGAATACGGCATTACCGTGCATTCGCTGATGCTTGGCAACCTGCTGAAATCACCAATGTTCCAGTCGCTGCTGCCGCAATACGCCGCCAAGCTTGGCATCAAGCCGGACGAAGTGGAGCAGTATTACATCGACAAAGTTCCGTTAAAACGCGGCTGCGATTATCAGGACGTACTGGACATGCTGCTGTTTTACGCCAGCGCGAAGGCGTCGTACTGCACCGGACAGTCCATCAATGTGACCGGCGGTCAGGTGATGTTTTAAGAGGTATGATTGCCCGGTGGCGCTGCGCTTACCGGGCCTACGAATATTATGTAGGCCAGATAAGGCGCAGCCGCCATCCGGCAAAATCAAAGGAGCGCATTATGGTTTCCGCACTGATCACCGTCGCCGTTATCGCCTGGTGTGCGCAACTGGCGCTGGGCGGCTGGCAAATCTCCCGCTTTAACCGGGCGTTTGACAAACTTTGCCAACGAGGACGAGTGGGCGTCGGGCGCTCCGGCGGACGCTTTAAACCGCGAGTGGTGGTCGCCATCGCTCTGGATGACCAGCAGCGCGTTACGGATACCTTATTCATGAAAGGTCTCACCGTCTTTGCCCGACCGGTTAAAATTCCCGCAATACAGGGCAAACATCTTGATGAATTACAGCCTGATGTGATCTTTCCCCATGATTCGCTCTCACAGAATGCACTATCATTAGCGCTTAAACTGAAACATGGGTAATTTCGTTGTGAATGCTAATTGCTTGCGAAATTATCATTTCACAACTTATACATCAGTCAGGGTAATTACGCCTATGAAACCACGTCAGCGTCAGGCTGCTATTCTGGAGCATCTGCAAAAGCAGGGAAAATGCTCGGTTGAGGAGTTGGCCCAGTACTTTGACACCACGGGCACCACCATTCGCAAAGACCTGGTCATTCTGGAAAATGCCGGAACCGTTATTCGCACGTATGGCGGCGTGGTGTTGAATAAAGATGAATCCGACCCGCCTATCGATCACAAAACGCTGATCAACACCCATAAAAAGGCGTTGATCGCACAAGCGGCCGTTCAGTTTATCCACGATGGCGACTCCATCATCCTTGATGCCGGAAGCACCGTGTTGCAGATGGTGCCGATGCTTACCCGCTTTAGCAATATCACCGTCATGACCAACAGCCTGCACATTGTTAACGCCCTTTCGGAGCTGGACAACGAGCAGACCATCCTGATGCCCGGCGGCACATTCCGCAAAAAATCTGCGTCATTTCACGGTCAGCTGGCAGAAAACGCCTTTGAGCAGTTCAGTTTTGATAAACTGTTCATGGGCACCGACGGCATCGATCTCAATGCCGGAGTGACCACCTTTAATGAGGTCTATACCGTCAGCAAAGCGATGTGCAATGCCGCGCGCGAAGTGATTCTGATGGCGGACTCCTCAAAATTTGGGCGCAAAAGCCCCAACGTTGTGTGCAGTCTGGAAAGCGTCGACAAACTGGTTACCGACGCGGGTATCGACCCCGCGTTTCGTCAGGCGCTGGAAGCAAAAGGGATTGAAGTGATCATAACCGGAGAAACCAATGAGTGATGTATTACTGAACGCGGGTCGCCAGACATTACTGCTGGAGTTACAGGAAGCAAGCCGTCTGCCGGAACGCCTGGGCGATGATTTTGTCCGTGCCGCCAATACTATCCTCCACTGCGAAGGCAAAGTGATTGTCTCCGGTATTGGCAAGTCAGGCCATATCGGCAAAAAAATCGCCGCGACTCTCGCCAGTACAGGAACACCCGCGTTCTTTGTCCACCCGGCAGAAGCGTTGCATGGCGATCTCGGCATGATCGAAAGCCGGGACGTGATGCTGTTCATCTCCTATTCCGGCGGTGCGAAAGAGCTGGATCTCATTATTCCGCGCCTGGAAGATAAATCGATAACCCTGCTGGCGATGACCGGAAAGCCAACCTCCCCGCTGGGTCTGGCGGCAAAGGCTGTGCTGGATATCTCCGTTGAGCGTGAAGCCTGCCCGATGCACCTGGCGCCGACCTCCAGCACCGTCAACACCCTGATGATGGGCGACGCGCTGGCTATGGCGGTGATGCAGGCGCGCGGTTTCAATGAAGAGGATTTCGCCCGTTCACACCCTGCCGGGGCGCTGGGCGCGCGTCTGCTCAACAAAGTCCATCACCTGATGCGCCGTGACGATGCGGTGCCGCAGGTTCAGCTCACCACCAGCGTGATGGACGCCATGCTGGAGCTGAGCCGTACCGGGTTAGGTCTGGTTGCGGTATGCGACGCGCAGCGCGTTGTAAAAGGCGTCTTTACCGACGGCGACCTGCGCCGCTGGCTGGTTGGCGGCGGCACGCTGGCTACGCCGGTCAGCGAAGCGATGACCCACAACGGCATTACGTTGCAGGAGCAGAGCCGCGCCATCGATGCCAAAGAACTTCTGATGAAGCGCAAGATCACCGCCGCGCCGGTGGTGGATGAAAACGGTAAACTCACCGGCGCAATCAACCTGCAAGACTTCTACCAGGCAGGCATCATCTAACTTTTCAGCCCCAGACGCTTCGCCAGCCGATGCAGGTTGGCGACGTCTGTCTCCAGCGCTCGCGCGCAGGCGGCCCAGTTGTGGTTATTTTGCGCCAGCGCACGGCGAATCATCTCCCGCTGGAAAGCCTCGGTCGCGTCGCGCAGATTGTGATTTGCCGGTAGCGTCGGCGTACTGTCGTCAGGCAGAGCGGGAGAAACCTCCTCCTGTAAGGCAAAATGCTGCGCTTCCAGCACCACCTCATCCCCCGCCCGGGTCGCTCTTGCCAGAACCACCGCACGGTGGATCGCATGTTCCAGTTCGCGAACGTTTCCCGGCCAGCCATAGCTCAGCAGATGGCTACGCGCCCCCGGACTCAGCACCACGCGGGAAAGCCCCAGCCGCAGGCGGCACTGTTCGCAAAAATACCCGGCCAGCAAGACCACATCCTCACCACGCTCACGCAGCGGCGGCACGGAGAGCGGGAACACGCTCAAACGGTGGAACAGGTCGGCGCGAAAACGCCCGGCCAGCACCTCTTCGCGTAAGTCGCGGTTAGTCGCCGCCAGCACGCGCACGTCAACGCGCAGGCTGCGATCGTCCCCGACGCGTTGAATATCGCCATACTGCAAAACGCGCAGCAGTTTCGCCTGCAACGCCAGCGACAGCTCACCGATCTCATCAAGAAACAGCGTGCCGTTATCGGCCATTTCGAACTTACCGCTACGGTTGCTGATTGCCCCGGTAAACGCCCCTTTGACGTGGCCGAAAAGCTCGCTCTCCGCCACGCTTTCCGGCAGCGCGGCGCAGTTCAGATACACCAGCGGGTTCACCGCCCGTGGCGAGCCTTCGTGAATCGCTTTCGCCACCAGCTCTTTCCCGGTTCCCGTTTCGCCGCTGATCAGCACGTTGAGATCCGACCCCGCGACAATCTCAATCTCTTTTTTCAACTGCATCATATTTGGCGACAGGCCGATCATCTGCGTTTCTTTCACCTGTTCGAAAGAAGCGGAAGATCCCGGCAACATATTCTGGCTTTCTAATTGCTCAATAAGCAGCGCATTGCTCAGCGCCCCCGCCGCCAGCGCTGCGATGAGCCGCAGCTCTTCATCGCTGAAAACATCAAACTGATCGGGTTCCATGCCGTCAAGCGTGAGTGCGCCAATCAGGGTTTGCCCGGCGAACAGCGGCAGCCCGATACAGGCGTGTACCTTCAGGCTCTCCTGATCCGGGATCAGCCCGTCATACGGGTCCGGCAGGTCGCTGTCGGCCGGAAAACGCACCACATCCCCGGCACGGGCAATGGCTTCCAGTCGCGGATGCCCTTCCAGAGTAAAGCGCCTGCCCAGTACATCCTGCGCCAGACCGTCGATCGCCAGCGGAATAAACTGCCGCCCCTCATAGCGCAGCAGCGCCGACGCATCGCACTCCAGCACCTGACGCAGCGTGGTGATCAGGCGCTGAAAGCGGTCCTGATGCCCGATACCACTTTGTAATTCAATGGCGATGCCCGCCAGGACATCAACTGAAAAGCTCATGGCTACCTCATTGTCATTTTGACAATCAATAGTGTCATATTGACAATTAATTGAATAGTCTTTTTGACTACCATTTTATGAGTATAAATTTTTTAATTATTTAAAATCAATCAGTTAAAAAGTTGGCACGCATCCTGCTATTAGCAATACATCTTTCTTAAAAAAACTGTATTTACTGAGGTTGCTATGTCTATTCTGGTTAAAAATAACATTCATTGGGTTGGCCAACGTGACTGGGAAGTTCGTGATTTTCACGGGACCGAATATAAAACGCTGCGCGGCAGCAGCTACAACAGCTATCTCATCCGTGAAGAAAAAAATGTTCTGATCGATACCGTAGACCATAAATTCAGCCGCGAATTCGTGCAAAACCTGCGTAGCGAAATCGACCTGGCCGACATTGATTACATCATTATTAACCATGCGGAAGAAGACCACGCGGGCGCGCTGACCGAACTGATGGCGCAAATCCCGGATACGCCGATCTACTGCACCGCAAACGCCATTGACTCCATTACCGGTCACCACCATCACCCGGAATGGAACTTTAACGTCGTAAAAACAGGCGACACGCTGGATATCGGCAACGGCAAGCAGCTGATTTTTGTTGAAACCCCGATGCTGCACTGGCCGGACAGCATGATGACCTACATGACGGGCGACGCGGTACTGTTCAGTAACGACGCCTTCGGTCAGCACTACTGTGACGAACGTCTGTTCAACGATGAAGTCGATCAGACCGAGCTGTTCGAGCAGTGCCAGCGTTACTACGCCAACATCCTGACGCCGTTCAGCCGTCTGGTCACGCCCAAAATTACCGAAATCCTCGGCTTCAACCTGCCGGTAGATATGATTGCCACCTCTCACGGCGTGGTATGGCGCGACAACCCAACCCAGATCGTTGAACTGTATCTGAAATGGGCGGCGGATTATCAGGAAGATCGCATCACCATTTTCTACGACACCATGTCCAACAACACCCGCATGATGGCCGACGCGATTGCGCAAGGCATCAACGAAGTTGACCCGAACGTGGCGGTGAAAATCTTTAACGTCGCACGCAGCGATAAAAACGAAATTCTGACCAACGTGTTCCGCTCCAAAGGCGTGCTGGTCGGTACTTCTACGATGAACAACGTGATGATGCCGAAAATCGCCGGTCTCGTTGAAGAGATGACTGGCCTGCGCTTTCGTAACAAACGCGCCAGCGCTTTCGGTTCCCACGGCTGGAGCGGTGGCGCGGTAGACCGTCTGTCCACCCGTCTGCAAGATGCCGGCTTCGAGATGTCACTGAGTCTGAAAGCGAAATGGCGTCCTGATATTGATGCCCTGGAACTTTGCCGCCAGCACGGCCGCGATATTGCCCGTCAGTGGGCGCTCGCTCCGCTGCCGGAAACAAATGTGAAAGCGACAACCCAGGAAGAAGAGTGCGCCTGTGCCGCCGCCGCTGCGGCTGACCTCGGCCCAAGCATGCAGTGCAGCGTGTGCCAGTGGATTTACGACCCTGCAAAAGGTGAGCCGTTGCAGGATGTCGCGCCGGGTACGCCGTGGAGCGACGTACCGGATAACTTCCTGTGCCCGGAATGTTCATTAGGTAAAGACGTCTTTGATGTGTTGGCAACGGAGGCAAAATGAGCCGGGGAATTGTCATTATTGGTTCGGGCTTCGCCGCCCGCCAGTTAGTCAAAAACATCCGTAAACAGGACGCGACCGTAGCGCTGACCCTGATTGCCGCTGACAGTATGGACGAGTACAACAAACCCGACCTCAGTCACGTCATCAGCCAGGCGCAGCGTGCCGACGACCTCACCCGCCAGTCGGCGGGGGAGTTTGCCGAACAGTTTAATCTGCGTCTGTTCCCACACACCTGGATTACGGACATTGATGCCGACGCCCATGTGGTAAAAAGCCAGGACAAGCAATGGCAGTTCGACAAACTGGTACTGGCGACAGGGGCATCAGCCTTTGTTCCGCCGGTTGCCGGACGTGAGTTAATGCTCACACTGAACAGCCAGCAGGAGTATCGCGCCTGTGAAACGCAACTGCGTGACGCGCAGCGCGTACTGATCGTCGGCGGCGGTCTGATTGGTAGCGAGCTGGCAATGGATTTCTGCCGTGCGGGTAAAGCCGTCACGCTGATTGACAATGCCGCCAGCATTCTGGCCTCGCTGATGCCGCCGGAAGTGAGCAGCCGTTTGCAGCATCGTCTGACCGATATGGGCGTACATCTGCTGCTGAAATCGCAGTTGCAGGGTCTGGAGAAAACCGCTACCGGTATTCGCGCCACGCTGGATCGCGATCGTCAGGTAGAGGTGGATGCGGTCATCGCCGCGACCGGCCTGCGCCCGGAAACCGCGCTGGCGCGCCGTGCCGGGTTGACCATCAACCGTGGCGTCTGCGTTGACAGCTATCTGCAAACCAGCCACCCGGATATTTATGCGCTGGGAGACTGCGCGGAAATTAACGGCCAGGTTCTGCCTTTCCTGCAACCGATTCAGTTAAGCGCCATGTATCTGGCGAAAAATCTGCTCGGCGGGAACGCGCCGCTGAAGCTGCCCGCCATGCTGGTGAAAATCAAAACGCCGGAATTGCCGTTACATCTTGCAGGCGAAACCCAGCGTTGCGACCTGAACTGGCACATTGCGGCGGAGTCCGAAGGGATGGTCGCCCGAGGCATGAATACCGAAGGTCAGCTTTGCGCCTTTGTGGTGAGCGAAGACCGCATGAAGGAGGCCTTTGCGCTGCTGAAAACGCTGCCCGCGTAAGTTCATTGTGCCGGGTGGCGGCTGACCTGCGAATCATGACGCCGTAGGCCTGATAAGCGCAGCGCCATCAGGCAATGTTCGAACATCTTTGCCGGACGGCGGCGTAAACGCCTGATCCGGCCTACGGGAAGCGCCTGTTTGTACGTCGCCATCCGGCGATACTGCCACTGATTTATTAACCTCACGCACACGGAAGTGCGCTGCTGCTTGTCGGTATGCCCCGACACGTTTCGCCCCGCCAGTCCCGGGGCTTTTTTTTATTTCTGCGCCAGCTCGCGCGCTGCGGCGATCGCTCCCTGCCCTAACGACACTCCCCCATCTCCGGCCGGTAAACGCTGCGGGAACAGTAAGGTAAAATCAGCAAGACAGAACGCCAGACGCCTGCACAGCAAGCGGTTATGCAGCACACCGCCGCCGAATACCAGCGTGGTGATCCCGCGTGCGGTCGCTTCCTGACGCAGCAGCGTGGCGAACCCATGCGCCAGCGCGTCGTGAAAGGCCCACGCCCGCTCCTCGGGAGCAGCCTGCCAGTTCAGCCACTGCCGCCAGAACGTGGCTAAATCCAGCTGGTTGTTTTTAACCGGCATCGTCACCGGATGTTCAACGCGATTGCATCGCGAAGCCAGCGCCTCCAGCGCACAGGCCGCTTCCCCTTCATAACTGAGCGTGTCAGGCGCGCAGCCTGATGCGGCGGCGACGGCATCGAACAGGCGTCCGCACGACGACGCCAGCGGGGCGTTGATTCCGCGCTCAATGGCCCGCGCCAGCACGTTCCACTGCTGTTGTTGCAACGCAGCCGTTTCTGGATAGTCCCGCCAGTCAGGAACAAAGCGCAGACACTGCGCCAGCAGGTTGCGCCAGGGCTGCTTCGCGGCGAGATCGCCGCCCGCCAGCGCGACGGCGGGCAGGCCGCCAAGATGCTCGCATTCACGGTAATTAACGCGTAAACACTCTCCGCCCCACAGCGCGCCGCCCTCTCCCATACCGATGCCGTCGAGCGTCAGGGCAATCACATCGCCGCCGTTCAACGGCCAGCCGTGCTCGACCATACATGCCGCCGCATGCGCATGGTGGTGCAATACCGTTTCGGTCGGAAGCGTCATCTCGCTGGCCCACTGGCTGGAGACGTAGCCCGGATGCGCGTCGCAGACAACGCGTTGCGGCGTAAAATCGTAAATGTTCTGAATCAAACGCAGCGCGTCACGCCACTGCGTTTGAATGCCGTCATCGCTGAGATCCCCCAGATGCTGGCTTACCACCGCCTGCTCGCCGCGCACCAGACAGAAGGTATTTTTCAGATCGGCGCCCAGACAAAGCATCGGCGGCACATCGCGAAATCCCGGCGGCAGCGCGATCGCATCCGGCACATAGCCCCGCGAACGGCGTAGCATTTCGCCGCTGTCACGCACGACCGAGTCATCCATTCGCTGCACGATATCGCGGTTGTGCAACAGAAAACCGTCAGCGATCGCCTTCAGGTCGTCCAGCGCCTGTTGGTTAGTGATGGCCGGCGGTTTACCGCTAAGGTTGCCGGAGGTCATCACCAGCGGACAATTCAGCGCCTGTAAAAGCAGATGCTGGAGCGGATTCGCGGGCAGCATTACCCCCACTTCCGCCAGCCCCGGCGCGATCCCCTCGCACAGCGACGCGACATGCTGTTTATCCACCAGCACGATGGGGGCGGCCGGCGTAGTCAGCAGTCGGCGCGCCGCATCCGGCAAGCCTTCCGTATCCGGCAACATTACCGCCAGCGGTTTCGCAGGGCGGCGTTTACGCGCCCGCAGCATCGCCACCGCCTCATCGTTTTGCGCATCGCAGGCCAGATGAAAGCCGCCAATGCCTTTGATGGCGACAATGCCCCCCGCTTTTAACATCGCGACGGCAGCCTGTAGCGCGGCGTCTTTTTCCGCCCGAGCGCTGCCAGAGCGCCACGCCAGATGCGGGCCGCAGGCCGGGCAGGCAACTGGCTGGGCGTGGAAACGGCGGTCGTACGGATCGCGGTATTCCGTCGCACACTTCCTGCACAACGGAAACGATGCCATCACGGTAAACGGACGGTCGTAAGGCATCGCACGAATGATCGTAAAACGCGGGCCGCAGTGGGTGCAGTTGATAAAAGGGTAACGGTAGCGCCGCTCGCCGGGCGTATTCATTTCGGCGAGACAGGCCGGGCATGTGGCCGCATCGGGCACAATTTGCGTATTCATCGTTCCGCCCGCGCTCTGGCGAATGGAGAAATCGGCAGGCAGTTGAGACCAGTCAAACGGCTCGCTCTCGACGCTGTCAATACGGGCCAGCGGCGGGCAATGTTGATGTAACTGCACAATAAACTCCGCCGGATCTTCCTGTAAGCGCACAACCACACCGTCACCGTCGTTACACACGTCGCCATGCAGTTGTAACCGCTGCGCCAGTTGCCAGACGTAGGGGCGAAATCCGACGCCCTGTACCTTGCCACGAATACGCAGCTGTACGCCGGAGTGGTTGTTTATTGTCATGAAGTCGTTCCCGCAGTCATCTATCCCGGTTTGCCTGATGGCGCTACGCTTATCAGGCAAACCGGGGATACGAACAGTAGGCCGGATAAGGCAAGACCGCCATCCGGCATGAATACCACCGTATTTTACGCGGTTTTTCAGGAATCAGAAAAGCAAAGACGCGGAGGAGTCCAGCGCCGCACGGCGACGTTTTTCCGCGCTCAGTTGTTCAAGTTTGTTGCGATCGACGCAAATCAGCGCGTGGGTCGGACAGGCCTCCATACAGGCAGGGCCGGCCTCGCGGTGGTGGCAAAGGTCGCATTTGTTGGCCTCCGCTTTTTCCGCCCGGACGTTCAGGCCCGCGCCGCTGTTGCGAATCACCGGACGCACAACCACTTCCATCGCGCCGTATGGGCAAGCGACCACGCAGGTTTTACAGCCAATGCAACGCTCCTGCATCACATGTACGAAACCTTTATCACGGCTGATGGCGCCGTTCGGGCAGACGTTGGCGCACGGCGCGTCTTCACACTGGCGGCACAGCGTCGCCGTGGAGACATTCACACCTTTGATCACATGGATGCGGGGTAAGAAAGTTTCAGGGGTCAGCGACGCGCAGTCCTGGTTTTCCTGATGAGACACCACACAGGCCACTTCACAGGTACGGCAACCAATGCATTTATTGGCGTCGGCAATGATGAAACGGTTCATCAAATTCTCCAGCAATGACAGATTATGTGCCGAAACATTCATAAATCGTGCCAGTTTTTAACTGATTGTTATTGCTTGATATTTGATGATGACATTGTGACCAGGCACTGTCATCGTCACGAATGACGATGACAAATGACAATGTAAAGCGGGATCAGCGGGCAGGCAGCAGCGCTGCCGAATCGCGCAGGATCAGCGCACCGGTAAAGGTTTTTGGCGGCGTAAATTCACCGCCGTCCAGCATGAAGATAAGACGTCCAATCGTCTCCTGAATCATCTCCGTGACCGGAATTTTAACGCTGGAAAGCGCCGGGATGGTATAGGGCGCCATCGCGATGTCGTCGAATCCGATGACCGAGGTCTGCGCAGGCACGCTCATGCCACGCTCGTGTAACTGTTTGATGGCGCCAATCGCCATATCGTCATTACTGGCTACCAGCGCGGTAAAATTCACCTTGCGCGCCAGAAGCGTATCCACCCCTTCAGCACCGCTGGCGGGCGTCCACTTTCCGTTGACAATCAATTCGTTATTGATAGCGATGCCGTGTCGCGTCAATGCGTCTTTATACCCTGAGAGACGCTCCACGCCGGTAGGGGAATCCATCGAACCAGTGATAAACGCAATCTCGCGATGCCCCCCGGCGATCAACTGTTCCACCGCGTTAAAACTGGTCTGCTTCTGGTCGCAATAAACGCAGTGGCTGCTGTTTCTTCGCAGCCGACGGTTAAGCACCATAATGGGCTGGGCGTGTGAGTCGATAATGTCGTCAATCTCATCCACACTAAGAAAACGGGGATAAATCATAATGGCGTCGCAGCGCAGATCGAGCAGATACTGAATCGCCTGACGCTCTTCTTCCGCGCTATGTTTGCCGTCCGCGAGCAGAAGCTGACGCCCCTTATCCTCTGCCATCCGCGCCGTATGAAACAGCAGCTCGCTAAAATAAACGCCGTGGTAAAGGGTGTTCGTCACCACCAGACCGAGGGTCTGCGTTTTCTTCGCCGCCAGACTGCGCGCTAACAAATTGGGTCGATAGCCGCTCTCTTCAATGGCCTGAAACACGCGGTCTTTGGTCTCCTGGCTGACGTAGCCGTTACCTGAAAGCACCCGGGAAACCGTCGCTTTCGACACCCCGGCGCGCTTCGCCACCTCCAGCATCGTCGTCATATTACTCATCCATTAGCACTCAATGACACGCAGTGTACTTCACCGTACCGTTGTTGTCCTTGATGGTAAATCACCGCCCAAAACAACAAGTGATCCTTCTCACAATTATAAAAAATGATCGAATTGTGATCTTGTATCACTCAGTGAAACTATTCATGATTTTGTGGAACCGGTTTCCTATTTTGCGTTTCATTGCCCACGTTTTTTTAGCGAAAAGGCGTAAGACGATAAAACTACCCTATTGATAAAACAGGATAAAATCCGATGTCTAAGAATTATGCGGCACTGGCGCGCTCCGTGGTGACGGCGCTGGGCGGTGTGGATAACATCACCGCCGTGACACACTGCATGACGCGTCTGCGTTTCGTTCTCAAAGATGACGCGCAGGTCGACAGCGCGACGTTGAAAACCCTCAGCGGCGTTCTCGGCGTGGTTCGCAGCGACAACCAGTGTCAGGTGATTATCGGCAACACCGTTTCACAGGCGTATCGCGAAGTCGTCAGTCTGCTGCCGACCGATATGCAGCCCGCAGCGCCCGTCGGCAAACCTAAACTCACCTTTAAACGCATCGGCGCGGGGATACTTGACGCGCTGATCGGCACTATGTCCCCGCTGATCCCGGCGATTATCGGCGGATCGATGCTGAAACTGCTGGCCATGATCCTCGAAATGACGGGGCTGCTGGAAAAAGGCGCCTCCACGCTGACCATCCTGACGGTAATTGGCGACGGCGCATTCTTCTTCCTGCCGCTGATGGTGGCGGCGTCAGCGGCAATCAAGTTCAAAACAAACATGTCGCTGGCGATTGCCATCGCAGGCGTGCTGGTTCACCCGAGTTTTATCGACCTGATGGCGAAAGCCGCCGAAGGTGAACACGTTGAATTTGCCCTGATCCCGGTGACGGCGGTGAAATACACCTACACGGTGATCCCGGCGCTGGTGATGACGTGGTGTCTTTCATACATCGAACGCTGGGTGGATCGCATTACCCCAGCCGTCACGAAAAACTTCCTGAAACCAATGCTGATCGTCCTGATCGCCGCCCCGCTCGCCATTGTTTTAATCGGCCCAATCGGGATCTGGATCGGTAGCGCCATCTCCGCGCTGGTTTACACCATTCACGGCTATCTGGGCTGGCTTTCCGTCGCCATCATGGGCGCGCTGTGGCCGCTGCTGGTCATGACCGGGATGCACCGCGTCTTTACCCCAACCATCATCCAGACCATTGCTGAAACCGGCAAAGAAGGCATGGTCATGCCGTCTGAAATTGGCGCTAACCTGTCGCTGGGCGGTTCCTCTCTGGCCGTCGCATGGAAAACCAAAAACCCGGAACTGCGCCAGACGGCGCTTGCCGCCGCCGCTTCCGCAATTATGGCGGGGATCTCCGAACCAGCGCTGTACGGCGTGGCGGTACGTCTGAAGCGTCCGCTGATTGCGAGCCTGATCAGCGGTTTTATCTGCGGCGCGGTGGCAGGTATGGCGGGGCTTGCCAGCCACTCGATGGCGGCGCCGGGCCTGTTCACCAGCGTCCAGTTCTTCGACCCGGCGAACCCGATGACCATCGCCTGGGTGTTTGGCGTGATGGCGCTGGCCGTGGTGCTCTCTTTTGTTCTGACGCTGATCCTCGGCTTTGAAGATATCCCCGTGGAAGACGCAGCCGCGCAGGCAAGAAAAAACCAGGCCGCGCAACCGACTACTGCAAAAGAAGCCAGCATCTGACTGGCGCATATTGAGGATGACTATGTCTGTATTTCCGCAAGGATTTTTATGGGGCGGCGCACTGGCCGCCAACCAGTCTGAAGGGGCATACCGGGAAGGCGGCAAAGGGCTGAGCACCGTCGATATGATCCCGCACGGCGAGCACCGTATGCCGGTCAAACTGGGGCTGGAGAAACGCTTTCAACTGCGGGATGACGAATTTTATCCAGGCCATGACGCGATTGATTTTTACCATCGCTATAAAGACGATATCGCCCTGATGGCGGAGATGGGCTTCACGGTGTTTCGCACCTCGATCGCCTGGAGCCGTCTCTACCCTGACGGCGATGAGCTGACGCCGAACGAAGAAGGCATCGCGTTTTATCGCGCGGTGTTTGAAGAGTGTAAAAAGTACGGTATTGAGCCGCTGGTCACGCTGTGCCACTTCGATGTGCCGATGCACCTGGTGACGGAGTACGGCTCCTGGCGCAATCGCAAAATGGTGGAATTCTTTACCCGCTACGCGCGAACCTGCTTTGAAGCCTTTGACGGTCTGGTGAAATACTGGCTGACGTTCAACGAAATCAACATCATGCTGCACAGCCCATTCTCCGGCGCGGGCCTGGTGTTTGAGGAAGGTGAAAATCAGGATCAGGTGAAGTATCAGGCCGCGCATCACGAGCTGATTGCCAGCGCGCTGGCGACCCAAATCGCCCATGAGGTCAACCCGCAAAACCAGGTCGGCTGTATGCTGGCGGGGGGCAATTTTTATCCGTACTCCTGTAAACCGCAGGACGTCTGGACCGCGCTGGAGAAAGACCGCGAAAACCTGTTCTTTATCGATGTGCAGGCGCGCGGCGCTTACCCGGCCTATTCCGCCCGCGTCTTTCGCGAGAAAGGCGTGGTGATTGAAAAAGCCCCGGAAGACGACGCTATCCTGAAGAACACCGTCGATTTTGTCTCGTTTAGCTACTACGCGTCACGCTGCGCTTCAGCGGAGATGAACGCCAATAACACCAACGCCGCCAACGTGGTGAAATCGCTGCGCAATCCGCACCTTGACGTCAGCGAATGGGGCTGGGGGATTGACCCGCTTGGTCTGCGCATCACCATGAATATGATGTATGACCGCTACCAGAAGCCGCTGTTTCTGGTGGAAAACGGCCTCGGCGCGAAAGATGAGCCGGACGCGAAAGGTGAGATCCATGATGATTACCGCATCAGCTACCTGCGTGAACATATTCGGGCGATGGCCGACGCCATTGAAGACGGCGTGCCGCTGATAGGTTACACCACCTGGGGCTGCATCGATCTGGTGTCCGCCTCGACAGGCGAAATGAGCAAACGCTACGGGTTTGTGTATGTCGACCGTGACGACGCTGGCAACGGCACGCTGGCGCGTACCCGCAAAAAATCATTCTGGTGGTACAAGAAAGTGATTGCGAGTAACGGGGAAGATCTGGCGTAGCCCGTTTTGCCGGGTGGCGGCTTCGCCTTACCCGGCCTACAAAACCGTAGGCCCGGTAAGCGTAGCGCCACCGGGCACCCGCTCAGAGCGGAGAAAATCCCCCATCGCCAACCCACTCTGCAAGCCTTGAATAAACCACTTCCACCGCCTCTTTCACCGGCGGCGTCATCGGATAATAAAAGCCAACGATATCCGGCTGGATGCCGAGGAAAATCACGTCGCCAACGTCCTCTTTCAGCTGATCCACCAGGTAATTCAACGGCATATTGTGGGTGGTCATCATAAACATTTCGGCGATGTCATCCGGGTCGATGATGCGGATCTCGCCCGGATTCAGCCCCATATCGGTCGCATCGACAATCAGCAGACGATCCGGGCGCAGTTCGCGGATCGCGACAATATCGTTCTCCGGCGCGCTGCCGCCGTCAATAACAACCCAGTTGCCTTTAGGCTGCGCGGCGCACATTTCGGCCAGCAGCGGCCCGGCGCCGTCATCGCCCATCATACTGTTGCCGACGCACAATAAAACGTCAGTCACGGTGTCTCCTCACCATCAGATAGATGGCGCTTTCCTGATGAATATCGTGGAGCATACTCAGCATCAGCTTGCTCCACGCCTGCTGTTGCGGGCTTTGCGCAGCGAGCGCGCTGTCGAAAGCGCGCGCCAGCATTTGCACATGGTTAAAATCGATGACGATCTCGCCGTACTTTGGCACGCCTTCCATTTTACGTCTGGCCTCGCTTCCCTCTTCCAGAGTCGCGATCCACGCCAGATAATCCTCCCACGAGCAGGTTAACGCCGCTTCCAGGCAGTCGATGACCCCAAGGTGGTGGCCAATCGCCAGGCTGTAATAGACAACCTGCTGCGCCTCGGCGGGCGTCGCATCGTTCTCATCAATAAACTTACGGCTCAGTTGACTGAACACCACCGTTTCACTCATCGGATACGCGCCTCTTCAACCACATGATTCAGGTGAGTGACGATCTCGGTCAGACGCGGATCGTTTTCCGCTTCCAGCCAGCGCGCCACCTGATGTTCACCCTGCCCCAGTTGGGTCAGGTAATCATCGGCGATCTGACGGCCATAGCGATAACCCGCCAGACGACGCGCCGCGCGATCCACCTTCACGCGCAGCGGCTGCACCATGTCGGGATGCAGAATCTCTGCCGCCTGCTCGTCCAGCTCACCCGGCGCGCGGGCGTGGATTTTCTGCTCCAGCAAACCCAGCGCCATCGCAAAACCGTACAACGTTGCCGCAGGCGTCGGCGGGCAGCCCGGAATGTAGACATCCACCGGTACGATTTTGTCTGTACCGCCCCAGACGCAGTACAGGTCGTGGAAGATACCGCCGCTGTTGCCGCAGGCGCCGTAAGAGATACAGATTTTTGGGTCCGGCGCGGACTGCCAGGCGCGCAGCGCCGGAGAACGCATCGCGCGCGTCACCGCCCCGGTGAACAGCAGAATATCCGCATGACGCGGCGACGGGACGACTTTGATGCCAAAACGTTCGGCGTCAAACAGCGGAGAAAGGGTGGCAAAAATTTCAATTTCGCAGCCGTTGCAGCCACCGCAGTCCACGCGGTAGACATACGCCGAACGCTTAATGTTTTTCAGCAAAGACGCCTTCATGCTGGCGATGGATTCATCCACCGTCATCGGCAGCGGAATGCCGTTGGCGTCGCGTGGGCCTAATAAATTGCTCATCAGCTGGCCTCTTTCATATGGCGAGTCAGTTCAATACGGTCGGACGGCACCAGGCATTTCTGACGCTTGCAGTCCGGGCAGGTCTCAAAGCTTTCACGGTGATGTTCCGCGCGGCTGTCGCCATTGTGTTTCAGCAGCGCGATGGCGTAATCAATCTCTTTCTGCACCGCGAAAGGACGGTTGCACACGCGGCAATTGCACAGCGTAAAGCGGGACTGTTGCAGAAAGTCCTCTTTCTTCCACACCGCCAGCTCATATTCCTGCGAGAGTTTAATCGCCGCCGTCGGGCACACTTCTTCGCAGCGGGCGCAAAAGATGCAACGCCCGAGGTTGAACTGCCAGGCCAGCTCGCCGGTAACAAGGCAGGTTTCAACCGTCAGCGCATTCGACGGGCAGGCATTGACGCAGGCTGCGCAGCCAATGCACTGCTGCGGGTTATGCTCCGGTTTGCCACGGAAGTTTTTATCGACCGCAATCGGCTCCAGCGGATATGACGACGTCGGCGCGCCGGTTTTGATAACTTTTTTGATAAAGGTAAACATGGCGATTCCTTATTTCAGCGGCGAGTTTTTACGCTCAATGCTGTAGCGCTCAAGTTCTTTGTACGGCACGACTTTGCTCTTCTTCTTACGCACATCCACCACGGTCATGCGGTCGGTACAGGAGTAGCAAGGGTCGAGGCTACCGATGATCAGCGGCGCGTCGGAGACCGTGTTACCGCGCAGCATATAGCGCAGGGTCGGCCAGTTAGCGTAGGTCGCCGCACGGCAGCGCCAGCGGTACAGCTTCTGGTTGTCGCCGGTCATGCTCCAGTGGATGTCATCCCCGCGCGGCGCTTCGGCAAAGCCCAGCGCAAAACGGTGTGGGATATAGGTAAAGCCTTCCACCATCAGCGGGCCGCCCGGCAGGTTATCCAGGCCGAAATCGATCATGTTCAGCGCGGTGTACACTTCGTTGATGCGCACTTTCAGACGGGAGATGACGTCACAGCCCTGCTCGCTATGCACTTCCATCGGCAGCAGGCCGTAGCCGACAAACGGGTGATCGGCGCGGGTATCGCGGGCGTGACCGCTGGCGCGCACCATCGGCCCTACGTTACTGAAGTCGCGGGCGATTTCCGGGTCGAGGCGCCCAATGCCGACGGTGCGCTGCTCCATGTTCGGCGTGCTGAGCAGCATATCCACCAGTTCCTGCACCTCGCGGCGCATCTGCTGCGCCAGTTGACGGGTCTGGATCATGTCCTCTTTCAGCAGATCGCGACGAATCCCGCCGATCAGGTTCAGACCGTAGGTTTTACGCGCCCCGGTAAGGATCTCCGCCATCTTCATCGACGTTTCACGCACGCGGAAGAACTGCATAAAGCCGGAGTCAAAACCGGTAAAGTGGCAGGCCAGGCCGAGGTTCAGCAGGTGTGAATGCAGGCGCTCCACCTCCAGCAGAATGGCACGGATCATCTGCGCGCGTTCCGGCACCACGATGCCCATCGCATTCTCGACGGAGGTGGTATAGGCGGTGCTGTGAGCAAAGCCGCAAATGCCGCACACGCGATCCGACAGGAAGGTGACTTCGTTGTAGCCCATGCGGGTTTCCGCCAGTTTCTCCATGCCGCGATGGACGTAGAACAGGCGGTAATCGGCGTCGATAATGTTTTCGCCGTCAACAAACAGGCGGAAGTGACCCGGTTCATCAGAGGTGACGTGCAGCGGGCCGATCGGCACCACGTTGTTTTTCTTGTCACCCAGCTCGTTGATAAATTCGTAGGTTTCGGCATCAGTGGTCGGCGCCGGACGTTGACGGTAATCCATGCTGTCTTTACGCAGCGGATAGAGTTCATCCGGCCAGTCATCCGGCAGCACCAGACGGCGTTCGTCAGGCAGGCCGACCGGAATTAAACCGTACATGTCGCGCACTTCACGTTCGCCCCACACCGCAGCCGGCACGCGCGGCGTCACGGACGGAAACTCCAGTTTGTTGGCATCGACTTCAACGCGCACGGTAATCCAGCACTTCGTCCCCTGCTCCATCGACAGCACGTAGTAAACGGCATAGTGGCCGCACAGCTGGCGTTCGTCGTTGCCAAACAGTACCGAGAGCCATCCGCCCTGTTTGTAGTAGAGAAACTCCACCACTTCCGGCAGGTAGTTCACCTTCACGGTGAGGGTCAGCTGATCTTTGGTCTGCCAGGCTTCGTCCAGCACCACGCCCGGAAAAGCCTGGTGCAGCGCCGCAAGGTATTGTTGACCTAATTTTTCTTCAGACATGCTCAAACTCTCTTAAATCACGCCACCAGCAAGGAGACGAATGCTAAAAACGCAAACCCAAAACCGGCCCAGGTCACGCGTGAAGTGGCGCAAAAACGCAGGCGCGCCATGCTGTTTTCGAACAGGGCAATCACCAGTACGCCAGCGATCAGCTTGACGATGGCAATGACCAGCGCCAGCAGCAGCCCACCCGCGCTGAAGGTCTCCATCTGTCCCCACGGCAGGAATACGCCGACAAACATTTGCAGCACCACCAGCTGTTTCAGGCTGATGCCCCACTTCAGCACCGCGAAGCCGCTGCCGCTGTATTCGGTCAGCGGGCCTTCCTGCAACTCCTGCTCCGCTTCCGCCAGATCGAACGGCAGTTTGCCCATCTCGATAAAGGTGGCGAACGCGCAGGCGCACAGCGCCAGCATCAGCGGAATGCTGCGCGCTGCCGGCCAGTGGTAAATCGTGTCGGTGATATTGCTGATGTGCGTGGAACCGGCCACCTGCGCCGCCACCCACAGGCCGAGCAGCAGGATTGGCTCCACCAGTACGCCGAGCATCGCTTCGCGGCTTGCGCCGATCGCGGTAAACGGACTCCCGGTATCCAGACCGGCAATAGAGAAGAAGAAGCGGGCGATCGCAAAGAGGTAGATCAGGGTGATCAGATCGCCCAACTGCGGCAACGGTGAACCAACCGTCACCACCGGCAGCGCGGTCGCGATAGTCAGCATGACGCCGACCATCACAAACGGCGTCAGGCGAAAGACCCAACCGGAATCGGCAGGCGCAACGCTCTGGCGCCCCAACAGTTTGATCAGGTCGCGATACTCCTGCAAAACGCCCGGCCCGCGACGGTTGTGCAACCGGGCACGCGCCACGCGGGTAATACCGGACAGCAGCGGCGCTGCGGCAAATAACACCAGCGCCTGAATTAACGGATATAACACACTCATTCTCAGGCTCCTCGTGAAACCACAATCACCACCAGCACCGCCAGCTCAATCAGCGCCAGGCGGCGGAACAGAACCGGTGCCGCCGCATTCTGCCAGCCCGGAACCAGCGATACCGGGTTAAGCCATTTACGCAACTTAAGTACCGGGGCAAAGGCCTCTTTCACCGGCATGGCGAAACCGTGGGCGGTAATCACCATCGACTGCTCGTGGTCGTAGCCACAGACCCAGGCCGCGCCGCGTGAACGCGACGGCAGACGGTTGCCTTTGAAAATCGCCATGATGATGAACGGCAGCAGCGGACAGGCGATCAGCAGCAGCGCGATCATCGGCTGAGAAACGGTGGTGTTCGCCGTCTCCAGCGGCAGAGGCACGGCAGCGGAGATCAGCGGCAGCAGCCACGGCGCGGCAACGCCGCCCAGCACGCAGCAAATGGCCAGCGCGACGACGCTCACCCCCATCAGGATTGGCGCACAGCAGGCGTTTTCCGCCTCTTTGGTACGCGGCGCGCCGAGGAAAGTGACGCCATAGACTTTCGCCATACACATCACCGCCAGCGCACCGGTAATCGCCAGCCCGACGGCCAGCAGCGGCCCTAACAGACGGCCAATGAACGCGCCGCTGTTGCCCAGTTTGAAGAAGGACTGATAGATAACCCACTCACCGGCAAACCCGTTCAGCGGCGGCAGCGCGGCCATCGCCATCAGGCCAATCAACATCGCGACAGAAATCACCGGCATACGCTTGCCGATGCCGCCCAGTTTTTCAATGTCGCGGTGCCCGGTACGAAACCAGATGCTGCCCGCGCCCAAAAACAGCACGCTTTTGAACAGGCTATGGTTGACCAGATGATAGAGAGCGCCGGTCAGGCCGAGCGCAATCAACGCCGGTTGATTAAGGGCGATACCGGTGACGCCCGCGCCCAGACCGAGCAGGATAATGCCGATGTTTTCCAGGGTGTGGTACGCCAGCAGACGCTGAATGTTATGTTCCATCAGCGCATACAGACCGCCGACAAACGCGGTGATCATGCCGAGCACCAGCAGCAGAACGCCCCACCACAGCGGCGCATTGCCGCCAATCAGCGATAAAGAGAGAATGCCCAGCAGACCCATTTTCATCACCACGGTAGAGAACAGAGCCGCCGCCGGCGCACTGGCGTTGGCGTGCGCCTGTGGCACCCAACCGTGCAGCGGGATAATCCCGGCCAGCAGACCAAAACCGACTACGCCGAGCAGCCAGATGTCAGAACCGAGCGGCAGCGCCTGGGCGCGCAGATCGAGCAGACGCAGCTCCAGCGTGCCGTAACGCTGCCACACCAGCCAGCAGGCGACAGCCAGCAGCAGCGTACCGATACGCCCCAGCGCAAACCACAGTTTGCCCTCTTTGCTGCAACCGGTAAGAAACACCGCGCACAGTGCCATGATTTCCGCCATCACCACCAGCGTACCAAGATTGCTGGCGACGACCGCGCAAACTGCCGCCGCCATCAGCAGGTTTACCAGCAGCCCGTTGGCTAACACCTGCGGGTGACGATGCCAGTCGATGTTGTACAGGCTGACGAACAGCCCGCACAGCCCAAGCGTAATCAGCCAGATGGCGTTCAGCGGGGTGATTTGTAAACCATGACCGATCAACGGCATCACGCCGCTGACCGCTGTCGCATTCACCAGGACGGAAAAACCCGCCGCCGCGGTATACAGACTGCCGACCGCGCCGCCGACACCGGCGACCCAGCCGCTCAGCGCTTTATGAAAGGAGAACAGAAATGCCAGTACGGCCGCCGCCGCGAACCAGGCCACACCGCTATTGATCAGTGAAATTGCGTTCATTTTGCCTCCCCACTTTGCGCCTGCTGAAACAAGGTGAGATCGCCAAAATCGGTGTTGAAGGTCAGCTCACGTTTGCGCTTGCTGGCGCGGGCGATATCCATGTTATTCACCAGGTGTAACGCGTTGGTCGGACACATCCGCACGCAGGCCGGGCCTTGTTCGTCGAAGCTGCACAGATCGCATTTGACCGCGATGGCGCGCACGCCCGGCACCCAGTCCAGCAGAGTACTGACGCGTGCCGGCGCGGGAGGCGCCGGCGGGGCTTTCGGTGAATTGGCATTCGCCGGAATATGCAGCGGACGGCTGCCGGAAAATTCAATCGCGCCGAACGGGCAGGCAATGCCACACAGCTTGCAGCTTACGCACAGGCTTTCATTCAGCTGTACGGCGCCGTCTACCCGATTGATGGCATTCACCGGGCACACCACGGCACAGGGCGCATCTTCACAGTGGTGACACAGCTGCGGCGCGGATTCTTTTTCATTGAGCATCACTTTCAGCCGCGGCATTGATTGCAGGCCGTGCTGGCGATGCGTCTCTGAACAGGCTGCTTCACAGGTGTGGCAGCCAATACAGAGCGTGGAGTCAGCAATTACAAAACGATTCACCAGGCATTCCTCAGGTGATAGTCATTTTTGACGAAAACATGTCTGAAAAATGTCATTTTCGACACTTATCGACATTCCCATCCCCTCAAACATTCATATGCAGCGTGAAGCGCACGCCGCGAGTAACAACGGGCAGCGCCTCGTGCTTATGCCGCCGGGCTATTTCCCTTTACCAGTTGACGTAAATTCACCGGGCGATTGTTTTCCACGGCGGTGTACAGGCTGTCGTAAACGCTGGCGATTTTTTCGAGATAGTGCTCCAGCACCTGCTCGCGATCGCGGTTACTGACCTTCTCATCAACGAGGCCGTCAATGGTCAATTGCGCTTGTGCAATCAACTGCTTATCTTCACCGTCTTTGGTTTTGACGTAATACTCGATGGTGTGGCTGTTAAAACCGTCCGCCAGGGTGACGTAAATCGTGAAGTGCTCGAAAAGCACAAAGCACAGATCTTTGTCCGGCGCACAGCTCATGGCGTGATGCAGACGCGCTTTTGATAAGGTGATCCCCTGAACCAGTGAGTTGCAGTAGGTTCGCCACTGGTCCAGCAGGCGATGATGCCGCTGCGCGATGTAATCAGCCTTTTCGCTTATTTCCCAAATAGTCATGTCAGGTTACCCGGTTAGCAGAGATAGCCAGCCTTAAGCATTTTCCATGCCAGTTTTTAAATCTTTATTTTTCATGACGATACAAAAACAGCCATCACGTTCGACGCCGTGACGACATGTCATTTCGTCATCGTCGTCATTGTCACGAGCAAGGGAAAAATAACTGGCATATTTATTGCTTATTCAGGGCAATGAATTCGGGAGGCGATATGCACGAAATAACTCTCTGCCAACGGGCACTGGAATTAATTGAACAACAGGCCGCAGCGCACGGTGCAAAACGGGTAACTGGGGTCTGGCTCAAAATTGGCGCATTTTCTTGCGTAGAAACCAGCGCTCTCGCCTTTTGTTTTGATCTGGTATGCCGTGGCACCCTGGCGGAAGGTTGTAAACTCCACCTCGAAGAACAAGAAGCCGAATGCTGGTGCGAGTCTTGTCAGCAGTACGTCACGTTACTGACGCAGCGCGTGCGCCGTTGCCCGCAATGCCAGAGCGACACGTTACGCATTGTGGCCGATGACGGGTTGCAGATTCGCCGAATTGAAATAGACAGTAATCCAACGCCGGATAGCGACGCCTGAGCGTCTTATCCGGCCGACAGGAATGGCCTGAGTTGTAGGCTGCATAAGCAAAGCCGCCATCCGGCAATAGATTTACCGCAAGATAGAGATCAGGAGTGAGCGATGTGTACGACATGCGGTTGCGGTGAAGGCAACCTTTATATAGAGGGAGATGAGCATAATCCCCATTCGGCGTTTCGTAGCGCGCCTTTTGCCCCGGCGGCTCGCCCGGCGCTGAACATCACCGGCGTGAAGACATCCGCCTTTACCCCGAGCCAGACCGCCGAAGGCGATCTGCACTACGGTCACGGTGAAGCGGGAACCCATGCGCCGGGTATGAGCCAGCGCCGGATGCTGGAAGTCGAAATTGACGTGCTGGACAAAAACAACCGTCTGGCCGAGCGCAACCGCGCCCGCTTCGCCGCCCGCCAGCATCTGGTGCTCAACCTTGTCTCCAGCCCCGGTTCCGGTAAAACCACCCTGCTGACCGAAACGCTGATGAAGTTAAAAGACAGTGTGCCGTGCGCGGTGATTGAAGGCGACCAGCAGACGGTCAACGACGCCGCCCGCATCCGCGCGACCGGTACGCCCGCTATTCAGGTCAACACCGGCAAAGGCTGCCATCTTGATGCGCAAATGATTGCCGATGCCGCTCCGCGTCTGCCGCTGGCCGACAACGGTATTCTGTTTATCGAAAACGTCGGCAACCTTGTCTGCCCGGCCAGCTTTGACCTCGGCGAGCGCCATAAAGTGGCAGTGCTTTCCGTTACGGAAGGCGAAGACAAGCCGCTGAAATACCCGCATATGTTCGCCGCCGCTTCGCTCATGCTCCTGAACAAAGTCGATCTGCTGCCGTACCTCAATTTTGACGTTGAGAAGTGCATCGCCAGCGCCCGGGAAGTCAATCCTGACATTGAGATCATCCTCATCTCCGCCACCAGCGGCGAAGGGATGGATCGGTGGCTGAACTGGCTGGAGGCACAGCGATGTGCATAGGCGTTCCGGGGCAAATTCGCTCCATTGACGGCAATCAGGCGAAAGTCGATGTCTGCGGCATCCAGCGCGATGTCGACCTGACGCTGGTTGGCAGTTGCGATGAGAGCGGTGAGCCGCGTCTGGGCCAGTGGGTGCTGGTTCACGTTGGTTTTGCCATGAGTGTGATTAACGAAGCGGAAGCGCGCGACACCCTCGACGCGCTGCAAAACATGTTTGATGTCGAACCGGACGTCGGCGCTTTGTTATATGGCGAGGAAAAATAATGCGTTTTGTTGACGAATATCGCGCACCGGAACAGGTGATGCAGTTGATTGATCACCTGCGTGAACGTGCCGCGCATCTCCCTTATACCGCCGAACGTCCGCTGCGCATCATGGAAGTGTGCGGCGGTCATACGCACGCCATCTTCAAGTTCGGCCTCGACCAGCTGCTGCCCGACAACGTGGAGTTTATCCACGGCCCCGGTTGCCCTGTCTGCGTGCTGCCGATGGGCAGAATTGACAGCTGCGTGGAGATCGCCAGCCATCCTGAGGTGATTTTCTGCACCTTTGGCGATGCCATACGCGTACCGGGGAAACAGGGTTCGCTATTGCAGGCCAAAGCCCGTGGCGCAGATATCCGCATTGTTTATTCGCCGATGGATGCCCTGAAACTGGCGCAGGAAAACCCAACGCGCAAAGTCGTTTTCTTCGGTCTGGGATTTGAAACCACCATGCCGACCACCGCCATCACGCTGCAACAGGCGAAGCTTCGCAACGTGCAGAACTTTTACTTTTTCTGCCAGCACATCACGCTTATTCCAACGCTGCGCAGCCTGCTGGAGCAGCCGGATAACGGAATTGACGCGTTTCTCGCACCGGGTCACGTCAGCATGGTGATCGGCACCGACGCCTATAGCTTCATCGCGACGGATTTCCATCGTCCTCTGGTGGTGGCGGGATTCGAACCGCTTGATCTACTGCAAGGCGTCGTTATGCTGGTTGAGCAGAAAATAGCCTCCCATAGCCAGGTTGAGAACCAGTACCGTCGCGTGGTGCCGGATGCCGGTAATCTGCTGGCGCAACAGGCTATCGCCGAGGTGTTTTGCGTCAACGGCGACAGCGAATGGCGCGGGCTGGGCGTGATTGAATCGTCTGGTGTCCACCTGACGCCAGACTACCAGCGCTTTGACGCCGAAGCGCACTTCCGCCCGGCGCCGCAACAGGTGTGCGACGATCCGCGTGCGCGCTGCGGAGAAGTGCTCACCGGCAAGTGCAAACCGCACCAGTGCCCGTTATTTGGCACGACCTGTAACCCGCAGACGGCGTTTGGCGCGTTAATGGTCTCCTCCGAGGGGGCATGCGCCGCCTGGTATCAATATCGTCAGCAGGAGTGTGAAGCATGAACAGCGTACAACTTGCCCACGGCAGCGGCGGTCTGGCCATGCAGCAGCTGATTAACAGCCTGTTTATGGAAGCTTTTGCCAACCCGTGGCTGGCTGAGCAGGAAGATCAGGCGCGTCTTGAACTGGCGCAACTGGCGGCGGAAGGCGACCGCCTGGCCTTCTCCACCGACAGCTATGTTATTGACCCGCTGTTTTTCCCCGGCGGCAATATCGGCAAACTGGCGATTTGCGGCACGGCCAACGACGTGGCGGTCAGCGGCGCGATCCCGCGTTATCTCTCCTGCGGCTTTATCCTCGAAGAAGGTCTGCCGATGGAGACGCTGAAAAGCGTGGTGAACAGCATGGCGGCAACCGCGCGCGAAGCCGGTATCGCCATTGTGACCGGTGATACCAAAGTCGTTCAGCGCGGCGCGGCGGATAAGCTGTTCATCAACACCGCCGGGATGGGGGCGATTCCCGCCAATATTCACTGGGGGGCGCAGACATTAAGCGTAGGAGATGTGCTGCTGGTCAGCGGCACGCTCGGCGATCATGGCGCAACGATCCTCAATTTGCGTGAACAACTGGGGCTGGATGGCGAACTGGTCAGCGACTGCGCGGTATTAACCCCGCTGATTCAGACGCTGCGCGATATTCCAGGCGTGAAAGCCTTACGCGATGCGACGCGCGGCGGCGTGAATGCTGTCGCCCATGAGTTTGCCGCCGCCTGCGGCTTCGGTATTGAGTTGTCCGAATCCGCGCTGCCGGTCAAACCGGCAGTGCGCGGCGTCTGCGAACTGCTGGGGCTGGATGCGCTTAACTTTGCCAATGAAGGCAAACTGGTGATCGCCGTTGAGCGTCAGGCCGCAGACGCGGTGCTTGACGCGCTGCGCGCGCATCCGCTGGGCCGCGATGCGGTGCCGATCGGCGAGGTGGTTGAACGCAGAGGTGTTCGCCTGGCCGGTCTGTATGGCGTGAAACGTACCCTTGATTTACCCCACGCCGAACCGTTGCCGCGTATATGCTAGCGCCTGATGGCGCTGTGCTTATCAGGCCTACGGTTCAATGCAGTTTGTAGGCCGGATAAGGCGTTTACGCCGTCATCCGGCAAAGGTGCCTGATGGCGCTGCGCTTATCAGGCCTACGGTTCAATGCAGTTTGTAGGTCGGATAAGGCGTTTACGCCGCCATCCGGCAAAAGCACCTGATGGCGCTGTGCTTATCAGGCCTGCGGTTCAATGCAGTTTGTAGGCCGGATAAAGCGTTTACACCACCATCCGGCAAAGGCGCCTGATGGCGCTGTGCTTATCAGGCCTACGGATGGACAGGCCTGCGGTGATACCCAAAATATATTACCTATATCTATAATTTATTTACCGTTTTCGCACCGCATCGCGGTGCTTTTCTGGAAAAGCAACATGTCGTATACACCGATGAGCGATCTCGGACAACAAGGTTTGTTCGACATCACTCGTACATTATTGCAGCAGCCCGACCTGGCGTCGCTCAGTGAAGCGCTTTCGCAACTGGTCAAGCGCTCAGCGCTGGCCGACAGCGCGGCTATTGTGTTATGGCAGCCACAGACACAACGCGCGCGTTATTATGCAACTCGCGAAAATGGTAAACCTGTCGCGTATGAAGACGAAACCGTGCTGGCACATGGCCCGGTTCGGCGCATTCTCTCGCGTCCCGATGCGCTGCATTGCAATCATCACGAATTCAGCGAAACCTGGCCGCAACTGGCGACAAACGGGCTGTACGGTGAATTTGGCCACTACTGTTTGCTGCCGCTGGCCGCTGAAGGGCGCATTTTTGGCGGCTGCGAATTCATCCGCCAAAACGACCAGCCGTGGAGCGAGAAAGAGTACGAACGTCTGCAAACCTTCACCCAGATTGTCGCAGTGGTCGCTGAGCAAATTCAGTGTCGGGTCAGCAATAACGTTGACTACGATCTCCTGTGCCGTGAGCGCGACAACTTCCGCATTCTGGTGGCGATCACCAATGCCGTGCTTTCACGGCTGGACATCGACGAACTGGTGAGCGAAGTCGCGAAAGAGATCCACCACTACTTTAATATCGATGCCATTAGTATCGTCCTGCACAGCTCCCGCAAAAATAAGCTGAGCATCTATTCCACGCATTATCTGGATGAACATAATCCCGCGCATGAACAAAGCGAAGTGGACGAAGCGGGAACGCTCTCTGAACGGGTTTTCAAAAGCAAAGAGATGCTGCTGATTAACCTGAACGAGCGGGATACGCTTGCGCCGTACGAACGCATGCTGTTCGACACCTGGGGCAACCAGATACAGACCCTGTGTCTGCTGCCGCTGATGTCCGGCAATACAATGCTCGGCGTGCTGAAGCTGGCGCAATGCGAAGAGAAAGTGTTTACCACCGCCAACCTCAAACTGCTGCGCCAGATTGCCGAACGCGTGGCGATTGCCGTGGACAACGCCCTCGCCTATCAGGAGATTCACCGGCTGAAAGAGCGTCTGGTCGACGAGAACCTGGCGCTTACCGAGCAGCTCAATAACGTGGATAGCGAATTTGGCGAGATAATCGGTCGCAGCGAAGCCATGTACAACGTGCTCAAGCAGGTGGAGATGGTGGCGCAAAGCGACAGCACCGTCCTGATCCTCGGTGAAACAGGAACCGGTAAAGAGCTGATTGCCAGGGCGATTCATAATCTGAGCGGGCGTAACGCACGGCGAATGGTGAAGATGAATTGCGCGGCGATGCCCGCCGGGCTGCTGGAAAGCGATCTGTTTGGTCACGAGCGCGGCGCCTTTACCGGCGCCAGCGCGCAGCGTATTGGTCGTTTTGAGCTGGCGGATAAAAGCTCGCTGTTTCTTGATGAAGTGGGCGACATGCCGCTGGAGCTACAGCCGAAACTGCTGCGCGTACTTCAGGAGCAGGAATTTGAACGTCTGGGCAGCAATAAACTGATCCAGACGGACGTCAGGCTGATCGCCGCCACCAATCGCGATCTGAAAAAAATGGTGGCCGATCGTGAGTTCCGCAACGATCTCTATTACCGTCTGAACGTCTTTCCGATCCAGCTCCCGCCGCTGCGCGAGCGCCCGGAGGACATTCCGCTGCTGGTCAAAGCCTTCACCTTTAAAATCGCCCGCCGGATGGGGCGCAACATCAACAGTATTCCTGCCGAAACGCTGCGCACGCTGAGCAATATGGAGTGGCCGGGGAACGTCCGCGAGCTGGAAAACGTCGTCGAGCGCGCCGTTCTGCTGACGCGGGGCAACGTGCTGCAACTCTCGCTGCCGGACATGGGAATGCTCACGCCGGGCGCGCCGCCGGTCGCCACCGAAGTCGCCCAGGAGGGCGAGGATGAATTTCAGCTCATTATGCGCGTGTTGAAAGAGACAAATGGCGTGGTGGCGGGGCCAAAAGGCGCCGCGCAGCGTCTGGGGCTGAAGCGCACCACCCTGCTCTCTCGCATGAAACGATTAGGCATTGATAAAGATGCATTGGTATAGCATCTCTGGCTATACTGGCAGATATCTCAACGAAAGGAGGCAGTATGGCGGTATCAGCACGTAATCAACTGACCGGTACGGTTAGCGCAGTCGCAACAGGTGCGGTGAATGATGAAGTTGAACTGACGCTGGCGGGCGGCGCAAAACTGGTGGCGATTGTCACTCACAGCAGCCAGCAGGCGCTGGGTCTGACAAACGGAAAAGACGCCATTGCTTTGATTAAAGCCCCCTGGGTTACTCTGGCAAGCGAAGATTGCGGCCTGAAGTTCTCCGCCCGCAACCAGTTTGCCGGTAGCGTATCTCAGGTGACGGAAGGCGCAGTCAACGCGACTGTACACATCAAAACCGACGCTGGTTTTGAGATTGTGGCCGTTGTCACCAATGAGAGTCAGGAAGAGATGAAACTGGCGCAGGGCAGTCGCGTTATTGCGCTGATTAAGGCGTCAGCGATTCTGATTGCGACCAAAGCGTAATGGTGTTGCCCGATGGCGCTAACGCTTATCGGGCCTACGCAACTGCGATTAACTCCCGCCATCCGGCAAGACACATTTATTTCTTGCGCTGATACTTTTCCGGCAATTCCGGGACGGGGCGTTTGTCATCAATAAGGTGACGGATGGTCAAAATCGGATGGCGCCAGAGCATTCTTGGGCCTGCCCAACGCATGATCTGCTTCATCTCCTCACGCTTCGCGGGCTGATAACAGTGCACCGGACACTGCTTACAGGCCGGTTTTTCCTCGCCAAACACGCACTTATCCAGCCGCTTTTGCGCATAGGCAAACAGCGCATCGTAATGACCTTGCTCGTTTGAGGCCTGCGGGCACTGGCTCTCGTACAGCGCGATCATTTTTTTAATCGTCAGTTTTTCACGAGCAATACGCTTACCGGACATGATGCCTCCACAAATAAGTTGCATAAATAATACACCTTATCTTCTCTCAGGACTATCACCCTAAGGTGACACATCCTTAGCGCCCTACGTAAATAAGAATTATTTTCATTTATCTATACCTTGTGCTATATAACATAGCAAAGGCTATATTCGATGAATAATTAACCGCATTATGATGAGGGATACTATGCCGCACTTGCTCCGTCTGAAATCCATTCTCCTTGCCAGCGCGCTGGCGATGCTTGCGCTGTCGCCTGCTTATGCAAAAGATAAATTTAAGGTCATCACAACGTTTACCGTCATCGCCGACATGGCGAAAAACGTAGCGGGCGATGCGGCGGACGTCAGTTCAATCACGAAGCCTGGCGCGGAGATCCACGAGTATCAGCCGACGCCCGGCGACATTAAGCGGGCGCAGGGCGCGCAGCTGATCCTCTCTAACGGCCTGAACCTGGAGCTGTGGTTCGCCCGGTTCTACCAGCACTTATCCGGCGTGCCGGAAGTTACGGTATCCAACGGCGTGAAGCCGATGGGCATTACCGAAGGGCCGTATAACGGCAAACCCAACCCGCACGCCTGGATGTCGGCGGAAAATGCGCTGATTTACGTGGATAACATTCGCGATGCGCTGGTGAAATACGATCCAGATAACGCCGCGACGTACCAGAAAAACGCCGAAAACTATAAAGCCCAAATCCGCCAGACGCTCGATCCACTACGCGACGCGCTGGCGAAGATTCCTGCCGACAAGCGCTGGCTGGTGACCAGTGAAGGGGCATTTTCCTATCTGGCGCGCGATAACGACCTGAAAGAGCTGTACCTCTGGCCGATCAACGCCGATCAGCAAGGCACGCCTAAACAGGTACGCAAAGTGATCGATGCGATCAGGGAACATCACATCCCGGCGGTGTTCAGCGAAAGTACCGTTTCCGATAAACCGGCCCGCCAGGTCGCGCGTGAATCCGGCGCACACTACGGCGGTGTGCTATATGTTGATTCTCTGAGCGCTGCCGACGGTCCGGTGCCGACGTATCTGGATCTGCTGCGCGTCACAACTGAAACCATCGTCAGCGGCATCACTGACGGGCTGAGGAGCCAGAAATGAGTCAATCTGCGATTACCGTTGATCGCGTCACGGTGACGTATCGCAATGGTCACACTGCCCTGCGGGACACGACGTTTCAGGTGCCTGGCGGCTCAATTGCCGCGCTGGTTGGCGTCAACGGTTCAGGGAAATCGACGCTGTTTAAAGCATTGATGGGGTTTGTCCGACTGGCGAAGGGAGAAATCGCCATCCTGCAACAGCCCGTCAACAAAGCGTTGAAACAGAATCTGATCGCCTATGTCCCGCAATCTGAAGAGGTGGACTGGTCGTTTCCGGTACTGGTGGAAGATGTGGTGATGATGGGGCGCTACGGCCATATGGGGTGGCTGCGCCGCCCCAGCGCGCGCGATCGTGAAAGCGTGGACGCCGCGCTGGCGCGGGTGGACATGCTGGAATATCGCTATCGGCAGATTGGCGAGCTTTCCGGCGGGCAGAAAAAACGCGTCTTTCTGGCCAGAGCCATCGCCCAGGACGGGCAGGTTATTCTTCTGGATGAGCCTTTTACCGGCGTTGACGTGAAAACCGAAGCCCGCATTATTGCCCTGTTGCGCGAGCTGCGCGATGAAGGCCGCACCATGCTGGTTTCAACGCATAACCTCGGCTCGGTAACGGAGTTTTGCGATTACACGGTGATGATCAAAGGCACCGTGCTGGCGAGCGGCCCGACGGAAACCACCTTCACCGCTGAAAACCTCGAACTGGCGTTCAGCGGCGTATTGCGTCATGTGGCGCTGAGCGGCGGCGAGGAGCATATCATCACCGACGACGAGCGTCCCTTTATCTCACGGCGCGCAGCAGGCGGAGGAGAATCATCATGAACTGGCTTGTGGAACCGTTCGGCTACCAGTACATGCTCAACGCCATGTGGGTCTCGGCAATGGTCGGCGGCCTGTGCGCCTTTCTCTCCTGCTATCTGATGCTTAAAGGTTGGTCGCTGATTGGCGACGCGCTTTCCCACTCCATCGTCCCCGGCGTGGCGGGCGCGTATATGCTGGGGCTGCCCTTCTCTCTCGGCGCGTTTCTCTCCGGCGGCCTGGCGGCGGGCAGCATGCTTTTTCTCAACCAGCGTTCACGCCTGAAGGAAGACGCGATTATCGGTCTTATCTTCTCCTCTTTCTTTGGCATCGGGCTGTTTATGGTTTCGCTCAATCCGATGTCGGTCAACATCCAGACCATTATCCTCGGCAACGTGCTGGCTATTGCGCCGGAAGATATTCTGCAACTGGCGATCATCGGTACGGTCTCTCTGGTGATTTTGCTGCTGAAGTGGAAAGATCTGATGGTGACTTTTTTCGACGAAAACCATGCGCGATCGATTGGGCTTAACCCCGCCCGGCTGAAGCTGCTGTTTTTCACGTTGCTGTCGGTCTCCACCGTCGCCGCTCTGCAAACCGTCGGCGCTTTTCTGGTGATCTGTCTGGTGGTCACGCCTGGCGCCACCGCCTGGCTGCTGACCGATCGTTTTCCGCGCCTGTTAACCATCGCCGTCGCCATCGGCAGCCTGACCAGCTTTTTCGGCGCCTGGCTCAGCTACTGGCTGGATGGTGCGACCGGCGGGATCATCGTCGTCCTGCAAACGCTATTGTTTCTGCTGGCGTTTATCTTCGCTCCGAAACACGGCCTGCTTGCCAACCGCCGTCGTGCGCGCCTGAATAAGGAGACCCCATGCGCTTAACCGCCTTACTGGAACCCTTCCAGTTTGATTTTATGATCAACGCGCTCATGGTCTCGGCAATTGTGGCGATCCCCTGCGCGTTATTGTCGGTGTTTCTGGTGCTGAAAGGCTGGGCGTTAATGGGCGACGCCATGAGTCACGCCGTGTTCCCCGGCATTGTGCTGGCCTATATCGCCGGTATTCCGCTGGCCATCGGCGCGTTTATTGCCGGGCTATTCTGCGCGGTTGCCACCGGCTATCTCGACGATAACAGCCGCATTAAGCGCGATACCATCATGGGAATCGTCTTCTCAGGAATGTTTGGCGCAGGGCTGGTGCTGTACGTTTCTATCCAGTCTGAAGTCCATCTGGATCATATTCTGTTCGGCGATATGCTGGGCGTGTCCATCAGCGACATTCTGCAAACGGCGCTGATTGCGCTGGGTATTGCGCTGATTATCGGGCTGAAATGGAAAGATTTTTTACTGCATGCCTTCGATCCGCACCAGGCAAAAGCCAGCGGCCTTAATACCGCCCTGCTGCATTATGGCCTGTTGTGCATGCTCGCGTTGACCATCGTCGCAACGCTGAAATCGGTGGGGATTATTCTTTCCATCTCGCTGTTAATCGCCCCTGGCGCGATTGCGATTTTGCTGACGCGACGTTTTGCCCGCGCGCTGATGCTGGCGGTCACGCTGTCTGTCGTCACCTCTTTTCTCGGCGTTTATCTGTCGTTTTTCCTCGACAGCGCCCCTGCGCCAACCATCGTGGTATTGTTCACTGCGATCTTCATCGTGGCATTTATTTACGCTACGTTGCGGGAGCGGCGTTCCGAAATGCGGCTCAAACAGCAGTTATAAAAATCAGAAACGGAATAAGGATCGATAAGTCGTCCATCGCTGCTTTCCCTGAAATGCGTATCTCCGTTATCATGTGCCCCTTATGTGATAACAACGAAAAGAAAAAGCATCGCAATCCATTTAAAATCAGGGAACTGGACACGACTCCATGAGTACAATCGATAATCTCGACGCCCATACCCCCATGATGCAGCAGTATCTCAAGCTGAAAGCCCAGCACCCGGAGATCCTGCTGTTTTACCGCATGGGCGATTTTTACGAACTGTTTTACGACGATGCACGCCGCGCCTCGCAATTACTCGATATTTCGCTGACCAAACGCGGCGCATCGGCGGGCGAACCGATTCCGATGGCGGGCATCCCGCATCACGCCGTCGAAAACTACCTTGCGAAGCTGGTCAATCAAGGGGAGTCCGTCGCAATCTGTGAACAGATTGGCGATCCGGCCACCAGCAAAGGCCCGGTTGAACGTAAGGTCGTGCGCATCGTTACGCCTGGCACCATCAGCGATGAAGCGCTGTTGCAGGAGCGCCAGGACAACCTGCTGGCCGCCATCTGGCAGGACAGCAAAGGCTACGGTTACGCCACGCTGGACATCAGCTCCGGGCGTTTTCGCTTAAGCGAACCGGTTGACCGTGAAACGATGGCCGCAGAATTACAGCGCACTAACCCGGCAGAACTGCTGTACGCCGAAGATTTTGCCGAAATGGCGCTGATCGACGGCCGCCGTGGTTTACGCCGTCGCCCGCTGTGGGAATTTGAAATCGATACCGCTCGCCAGCAGCTAAACCTGCAATTTGGTACACGGGACCTGATCGGCTTTGGCGTAGAGAACGCACCACGCGGACTGTGCGCCGCAGGCTGTCTGTTGCAGTACGTCAAAGACACCCAGCGCACTTCACTGCCGCACATTCGCTCCATTACGATGGAACGCCAGCAGGACAGCATCATTATGGATGCCGCCACGCGCCGCAACCTGGAGATCACCCAGAACCTGGCGGGCGGCGTGGACAATACGCTGGCTTCGGTGCTCGACTGCACCGTCACGCCAATGGGCAGCCGTATGCTCAAACGCTGGCTGCATATGCCGGTGCGCGACACGAAAACCCTGATCGAACGTCAGCAGACCATTGGCGCGTTGCAGGATGTGACCAGTGAATTGCAACCGGTGCTGCGTCAGGTGGGCGACCTGGAGCGTATCCTCGCCCGTCTGGCCTTGCGTACCGCCCGACCACGCGACCTCGCCCGTATGCGTCACGCCTTCCAGCAGTTACCGGAACTGCGCGCACAGCTTGAAACCGTAACCAGCGCCCCCGTGCAGAACCTGCGCGAGAAAATGGGCGAGTTTACCGAACTGCGCGATCTGCTGGAACGCGCCATTATCGACGCGCCGCCGGTTCTGGTGCGCGACGGCGGCGTTATTGCGCCGGGCTACAACGAAGAGCTGGACGAATGGCGCGCGCTGGCTGACGGGGCGACCGACTATCTCGATCGTCTGGAAATCCGCGAGCGTGAACGTACCGGGCTGGATACGCTGAAAGTCGGCTTTAACGCCGTACACGGTTATTACATCCAGATCAGCCGTGGGCAAAGCCACCTGGCGCCCATTAACTACGTCCGCCGTCAGACGCTGAAAAACGCCGAGCGCTACATTATTCCCGAGCTGAAAGAGTACGAAGACAAAGTTCTGACCTCTAAAGGCAAAGCGCTGGCGCTGGAAAAACAGCTTTATGACGAGCTGTTTGATCTGCTGCTCCCTCACCTGGCAGAGCTGCAACAGAGCGCCAATGCGCTGGCTGAACTGGACGTGCTGGTCAACCTGGCTGAACGCGCATATACGCTGAATTATACCTGTCCGACCTTTAGCGATAAGCCCGGCATTCGTATTACCGAAGGTCGCCATCCGGTTGTCGAGCAGGTGCTGAACGAGCCGTTTATCGCCAACCCGCTGAACCTTTCCCCACAGCGCCGGATGCTGATTATCACCGGGCCGAACATGGGGGGTAAAAGCACCTATATGCGTCAGACCGCGCTGATTGCGCTGCTGGCGTATATTGGCAGCTACGTGCCTGCGCAAAGCGTTGAGATTGGCCCGATCGACCGCATCTTTACCCGCGTAGGCGCGGCGGACGATCTGGCTTCCGGTCGTTCAACCTTCATGGTCGAGATGACAGAAACCGCCAATATTTTGCACAACGCGACCGAAAACAGTCTGGTTTTGATGGACGAAATCGGTCGCGGCACATCGACCTATGACGGCCTGTCGCTGGCGTGGGCGTGTGCGGAAAATCTGGCGAATAAGATCAAAGCGCTGACGCTGTTCGCCACCCACTACTTCGAACTGACGCAGTTGCCGGAGAAAATGGAAGGCGTCGCGAATGTGCATCTGGACGCGCTGGAGCACGGCGATACCATCGCCTTTATGCACAGCGTGCAGGACGGGGCGGCAAGCAAGAGTTACGGTCTGGCGGTAGCTGCGCTGGCGGGCGTGCCGAAAGAGGTGATCAAACGCGCGCGGCAGAAGCTGCGCGAGCTGGAAAGCCTCTCGCCGAATGCCGCCGCGACCCAGGTGGACGGTACGCAGATGTCGCTGCTGTCGGTTGCGGAAGAGACCTCTCCTGCCGTTGAAGCGCTGGAGAACCTCGACCCTGACTCTCTGACGCCACGCCAGGCGCTGGAGTGGATCTACCGGTTGAAGAGTCTGGTGTAAATCAGAAACGCCCGGTGGCGCTACGCTTACCGGGCCTACAAGAAGCATCACAATACGTAGGCCGGATAAGGCGTCAGCCGCCATCCGGCACAACGCCCGATGCACAGGCCAGCAAAACACCCCCCAATCCGTAGGCCGGATAAGGCGTAGCCGCCATCCGGCACAACGCCCGGTGCACAGGCCAGCAAGACACACCACAATCCGTAGGCCGGATAAGGCGTCAGCCGCCAGCCGGCACAACGCCCGATGCACAGGCCAGCAAGACACAGCACAATACGTAGGCCGGATAAGGCGTCAGCCGCCATCCGGCACAATGCCCGGTGCACAGGCCAGCAAGACACAGCACAATCCGTAGGCCGGATAAGGCGTAGCCGCCATCCGGCACAACGCCCAGTGCACGAACCAGCAAGACACACCACAATCCGTCAGCCGCCATCCGGCTTTTTTATTAACGCTTATCTTCCGCCAGCAGCGGTGGAATGCCCGGCACCATCGGCGCTTGATCAATATCTTTCTGCGTCATGCGAAACGCTTGCGGATAATGTTCGCGGCTGGTACGGCGTAGCGGCTCGGTATCACGCCAGGTGTACAGACAATGCTGGCACTGATACACCGTCCAGATCCCTTTGACCGGAGAGGTCGCCATCAATTCAATATGTTCATCAGCACAACGTGGACAAATCATCTGCTACTCCTTATTTACGGTTGGCCAGCATGGCAGTCAGCTTTTCAGCCCAGGCTTTGGTTTCCGGTAAATCACATACCGGCTGGCTGTAGTGGCCGCGATTATCCGGCGCAACCGGCGTTGTGGCGTCGATGATCAGTTTGTCAGTGATCCCCGCCGGGCTTGAGCCTGGGTCCAGTTCCAGCACCGACATGTTCGGCAGTTGCACCAGATCGCCTGCCGGGTTGACCTTCGACGACAGCGCCCACATCACCTGCGGCAGGTTGAACGGATCGACATCCTCATCAACCATAATCACCATCTTCACATAGCCCAGACCGTGCGGCGTGGTCATTGCCCGCAGGCCGACCGCGCGGGCAAATCCGCCGTAGCGTTTTTTGGTCGAGATAATCGCCAGCAGACCGTGGGTATACATGGCGTTAACCGCCTGCACTTCCGGGAACTCCGCTTTCAGCTGCTGATACAGCGGCACACAGGTCGCTGGCCCCATCAGGTAGTCAATTTCAGTCCACGGCATCCCGAGGTAGAGCGATTCAAAAATCGGTTTAGTGCGATAAGACACTTTGTCGATGCGCACCACCGTCATATTGCGCCCACCAGAATAATGGCCGGTAAACTCGCCAAACGGCCCTTCAATTTCACGCTTACGGCTTTCGATCACCCCTTCAAGGATCACTTCTGAACCCCACGGCACATCAAAGCCGGTCAGCGGCGCGGTGGCGATCGGGTATGGGCTTTCGCGCAGCGCGCCCGCCATTTCATACTCAGACTGATCGTATTTCAGCGGCGTGGCGCCCATCAGAGTAATGATCGGATCGTTACCGAGCGTAATAGCAATCGGCAGATCTTCGCCACGCTCTTCCGCCTTATGCAGATGCAGCGCGATATCGTGCATTGGCACCGGTTGCAGGCCCAGCTTACGCTTGCCTTTCACTTCCATCCGGTAGATACCCACATTCTGCTTGCCGAAGTGATCCGGGTCGAGCGGATCGCGGGAGACGACACAGGCTTTATCCAGATAGAAGCCGCCATCGCCATCGTTGAGGCGAAACAGCGGCAGAATATCAAACAGGTTGATCGCCTCGCCATCAACGGTGTTTTCCGCCCACGCCGGGTTGACACGGCGCTCGGGGGCGACGGGGAACGTGTCCCAGCGGCGGATAAATTCATCAATTTGCTTTTTTACTGGCGTATTAGGCGGCAAGCCTAAAGAGATGGCATGGTTCTGCCAGGAGCCAATAGTGTTCATCGCCACGCGCGCATCCGTGAAGCCACGGATATTGTCGAACCACAGCGCCGGCGCTCCGTCGCCAATGCGCCCGGTTGCGTTAGCCGCAGCAGCCAGATCCGGCTCTGCATTCACTTCTTCACTGATTTTCAGCAGTTGCCCCTGCTCGTCGAGCGCCTGCAAAAAGCTGCGTAAGTCATCAAATGCCATTATTCATTCTCCTGTGAAAAATTCTGCGCCTGCTGCAACCCCTGCCAGCGCCGGGCACGCGGATGCTCCAGACCAAACTGATCCAGCACACGCGCCACAATATGCTGCGTAATATCATCAATGGTTTGCGGATGGTTGTAGAAAGCAGGCATGGGCGGCACCATCGCGACCCCCATGCGAGAAAGGGCGAGCATGTTTTCCAGATGGATCGTGCTGAGCGGCATTTCACGCGGCACCAGCACCAGTTTGCGCCCTTCTTTCAGCACCACGTCGGCGGCACGGCCAACTAACCCCTCGGCATATCCTGCGCGAATCCCCGCCAGCGTTTTCATACTGCAAGGAATAATGATCATGCCGTCGGTGCGAAATGAGCCGGAAGAGATCGTCGCCGCCTGATCCGCCGGGTTATGGCAGTAATCAGCCAGTCCGGCAACATCTCGCGCACTGTAAGGTGTTTCCAGCTCAATGGTCGTTTTGGCCCACTTAGACATTACCAGGTGTGTTTCTACTGTCGGCATTTGCCGCAGCGCCTGTAGCAGCGCAATGCCTAGCGGCGCCCCCGTTGCGCCGGTCATCCCCACAATCAGTCTCATTCATTACTCCACCTTTGTTCGTATACGAACGTTTTAGATAAAATACGCTACCCGGAATACCTGGACAAGCTTCATTCCCCATAGCCGCACGGAGAGCTAAAAGATTGAGCATTATAAAAATTGCTACAACCCGTTATGATAGCAACAGATATTTTGCCAGGAGCGCACATGGAGTTACGAAACACAGCGTTTCATCTGTTACGTCAGCTTTTTCAACAGCATACGTCCCGCTGGCAGCACGAATTACCGGAACTGACCAAGCCACAGTATGCGGTAATGCGCGCTATTGCTGAGCATCCAGGCATTGAGCAGATTGCCCTAATGGAGGCGGCGGTCAGTACAAAAGCGACGCTGGCGGAGATGCTAAGCCGAATGGAAAGCCGGGGACTGGTGACGCGGGAAAGCGATCCACAAGATAAACGCCGCCGCTTTGTTTATCTTACTGGCGAAGGAGAAACGCTGCTGACCAGCGCCATGCCGTTGGGGGATCGTGTGGATGATGAATTTTTAGGGCGCCTGAGCGACGATGAGCGCAAACAGTTCACGCAGCTGGTGCGCAAGATGATGGGGTAAAGTCAGCCTGGGATATTTTTGTCAGCCCGATAAGTAAAGCTCCATCGGGCAATAAGTGCCGGATGGCGGCTACGCCTTATCCGGCCTACGAACTGACGCCCAAAGAAAAAGGCCAGTCGCGAGACTGGCCTTTTTTTGACGAATAATCACTTACTCACGGAACAGCGCTTCGATATTCAGCCCCTGAGTCTGCAAAATTTCACGCAGACGACGCAGGCCTTCAACCTGAATCTGACGAACACGTTCACGGGTGAGACCAATTTCACGCCCCACATCTTCCAGTGTCGCCGCTTCATACCCCAGCAGACCGAAACGACGTGCCAGCACTTCACGCTGTTTGGCGTTCAGTTCGAACAGCCATTTGACGATACTCTGTTTCATATCATCATCTTGCGTGGTGTCTTCCGGGCCGTTCTCTTTTTCATCGGCCAGGATATCCAGCAACGCTTTTTCGGAATCACCACCCAGCGGGGTGTCTACCGAGGTTATGCGCTCGTTGAGACGAAGCATACGGCTGACGTCATCAACCGGTTTATCCAGTTGCTCTGCTATCTCTTCCGCGCTCGGTTCGTGGTCCAGTTTATGCGACAACTCTCGTGCGGTACGCAGATAGACGTTCAGCTCTTTAACAATGTGAATCGGCAGTCGAATCGTACGGGTTTGGTTCATAATGGCCCGTTCGATCGTCTGGCGAATCCACCAGGTAGCGTATGTTGAGAAACGGAACCCACGTTCAGGGTCAAACTTCTCGACGGCACGGATAAGCCCCAGATTGCCCTCTTCAATCAGGTCCAGCAACGCCAGTCCACGATTGCCATAACGGCGGGCAATTTTTACCACCAGACGCAAGTTACTCTCAATCATGCGACGGCGAGAGGCAACATCTCCACGCAGTGCGCGACGCGCAAAATAAACTTCTTCTTCGGCCGTTAACAGTGGCGAATAACCAATCTCACCAAGGTAAAGCTGAGTCGCGTCCAACACACGCTGTGTGGCCCCTTGCGATAACAGCTCCTCTTCAGCCAGGTCGTTATCACTGGGTTCCTCTTCACTCAAGGCTTTTTCGTCAAAAGCCTCTACTCCGTTCTCATCAAATTCCGCGTCTTCATTTAAATCATGAACTTTCAGCGTATTCTGACTCATAAGGTGGCTCCTACCCGTGATCCCTGGACGGAACTAGCAAGTGCAAGCCTGGTTCCGCCGAATTATCGCTGCGGTAAATAGCGCAGCGGGTTTACGGATTTCCCCTTGTAACGAATTTCAAAATGCAAGCGTGTAGAACTGGTTCCGGTGCTACCCATGGTAGCGATTTTTTGCCCCGCCTTAACTTCTTGTTGTTCCCGGACCAGCATCGTATCGTTATGGGCGTAGGCACTCAGGTAATCATCGTTGTGTTTGATGATAATAAGATTACCGTAACCGCGCAGCGCGTTACCGGCATATACGACGCGTCCATCTGCGGTCGCGACAATAGCCTGTCCTTTACTGCCTGCAATGTCGATCCCTTTGTTGCCACCTTCGGTAGCCGCGAAGTTTTCGATCACTTTGCCCTCAGTCGGCCAGCGCCATGTGGAGATTGGCGAACTGGTTGACGTACTGCTTGCAGTCGGTTCGGTTGTGCTCGCTGTTGGTGCCGTTACAGGCGCTGTGACCACGGTCCCAGCAGGCTTGTTGTTCGGCAACATTTTATTAGCACTTTGTTCACCTGAATCCTCAGAATACGTAATTGTCGGTTTCGACGCAACTACAACGGTGGAATTTTGTGCAGGTTTGGTCACAACTCCTTGCTCTACTGCATCCGCCTGCGTAATCGCGTTGCCGCCGGTAATTGGCGTGCCTGAGGCATTGCCGACCTGGAGCGTTTGCCCCACATTCAAGCCGTATGGGGCCGGAACGTTGTTACGCTGAGCAAGGTCGCGGAAATCGTTCCCGGTGATCCAGGCGATATAAAAAAGCGTGTCGCCTTTTTTAACGGTGTATGTGCTGCCGCCGGTGTAGCTGCCTTTCGGAATGTTCCCATACTGGCGGTTGTACACGATACGGCCATTTTCCATTTGCACAGGCTGCTCAGCGACCGGCTGGATCTGCCGGGACTGGGCAACCGGTTGAACAGGCTGCACGGGCTGAATCTGCGGCGTTTGTTGCGCCGTTGTCCCCATTTTGGGCGGCGGTGTGATCAGCATCCCGGAGCTGGTGCTCGACGGGGCATTACCATTAACTGAGCTTACCGGCGCAGGAGGATTCGAAGAATTGGAACAACCTGCCAGCCATAGCGAAACCAGCGACAATGCCGCAATGCGGCTAACGGTGAATTTTGGGCTTCCCGCGCTCATTTATCCCCCAGGAAAAATTTGGTTAACAACCAGTGACGTAATAACCGTGCAAGGCATCGGCCTGGACGCTGGAAACGTCCCCACAATACGCTTACCCTTTATAAAATAACCAGGAAAAATCCGGGTATTAAAGGATGCTTAAGCGAGTTCGCCTTTCACTAAAGGCACAAAGCGGACGGCCTCCACGGTATCGATAATAAATTCGCCTCCCCGGCGACGCACCCGTTTCAAGAACTGATGCTCCTCACCCACGGGTAAAACGAGAATCCCGCCTTCATCCAGTTGCGTCATTAACGCCGTCGGAATTTCCGGCGGAGCTGCCGTCACGATGATGGCGTCAAACGGGGCACGAGCCTGCCAACCTTGCCATCCATCGCCATGACGAGTTGAAACATTGTGTAAATCAAGCTGTTTCAGGCGACGACGCGCCTGCCATTGCAGCCCTTTAATGCGCTCCACCGAGCACACATGCTGTACCAGATGCGCGAGAATCGCCGTCTGATACCCGGAGCCGGTGCCGATCTCCAGCACTCTGGATTGCGGCGTCAGCTCAAGCAATTCTGTCATTCGCGCCACCATATAGGGCTGCGAAATGGTCTGCCCCTGGCCAATCGGCAAAGCGATATTGTCCCAGGCTTTATGTTCAAACGCTTCATCAATGAACTTTTCACGCGGGACGGCGGCAAGCGCATCCAGCACTTGCTCATCTTTGATGCCCTGAGCGCGCAATTGTTCAAGAAGAGTGTGTACGCGTCTGCTTACCATTGCGCGTCAACTCCCACGCTGTCTAACCAGTCCGAAACCACATCATGCGCGCTATACGCCGTTAAATCCACATGCAGCGGGGTAACGGAGACATAGCCCTCATCCACCGCCGCAAAATCGGTGTCCGGCCCGGCGTCGCATTTGCCTCCCGGCGGGCCGATCCAGTACAGCGTGTTGCCGCGCGGGTCCTGCTGTGGAATAACCTGATCGGCCGGATGGCGGCTGCCGCAGCGGGTTACGCGAATGCCTTTGATTTGATCCAGCGGCAGATCCGGGACATTGATATTCAGAATGCGTCCGGTACGCAGCGGCTCCCGACGTAATGCACGCAAAATAGAGCAGGTTACCGCTGCCGCCGTCTCATAGTGCTGATGACCGTCAAGCGATACCGCCAGCGCGGGAAAACCCAGGTGACGGCCCTCCATCGCTGCGGCGACGGTCCCGGAATAGATGACATCATCGCCCAGATTGGGGCCCGCGTTAATGCCTGAAACCACAATATCCGGGCGCGGACGCATCAGCGCGTTCACGCCCAGGTAGACGCAGTCGGTCGGTGTGCCCATCTGCACGGCGATATCGCCGTTATCAAAGGTAAAGGTACGAAGCGAGGATTCCAGCGTCAGCGAGTTTGACGCGCCACTGCGGTTACGATCCGGGGCGACGACCTGTACGTCAGCAAACTCACGCAGCGCTTTCGCCAGCGTTTGTATACCGGGCGCGTGGACCCCATCATCGTTACTCAGCAATATGCGCATAATCACCCATTGTGTTAATCAGTTCCCTTACGACGCTGGTGGCGAAACTGCCTGCCGGTAGCCAGAAGCGCAGCTCAACGGTGACGTCATCCCACCAGTTCCAGCGTAATTGTTGCGGATAGAGCAGCATCGCTCTGCGCGCCGCGTCAACCTTTTCGCGCAGCAGTAACGATTGCAGTTCGCCCTCATCCGCAATGGCAGCCTCTTCAAACGCCAGCGCGTCGCGCAGGGTTCCCCACTCGCCGCTACCGGGAAGCGCCGCCGTAATCATCAGTTCTTTTTCGTCAACGCGACGCTGCAATTCCGCCTGTTCTTCCTGCGTGGCCACAAACCAGCTCCCGCGCCCCGCTAATTGTAGCGCATCGCCATCAACAACTTGATTAAAGTCTGGTTTTTTCACGCGTTCGTTGACGATCTGATTAAACAACGCACTGCGGGCCGCCGACAACCAAAAACTGCGTTTATTGCGATCGCGCACCGGCGCATTGCTTTGCGCCCAGCGCAGCGCGCCTTGCAGGTTGCTGCCGCCAATACCGAATCGCTGCGCGCCAAAATAGTTTGGTACGCCGCGCGTATTGATGGCCTGTAGCCGGGCTTCGACATCATCACGATGGCTGACTTCACGCAGCACCAGCGTAAACGCGTTGCCCTTCAGCGCGCCTAAACGCAGCTTACGTTTGTGACGCGCGTACTCCAGCACTTTACAGCCTTCAATCTGGAATGCGCTCAGGTCTGGCATCTCTTTGCCCGGCACGCGCGCGCACAGCCACTGTTCAGTGACGGCATGCTTGTCTTTCTGCCCGGCAAAGCTCACTTCACGGGCATGAATTTTAAGGAATTTCGCCAGCGCATCGGCCACAAAACGGGTGTTACAACCGTTTTTCAGAATGCGAACCAGAATATGTTCGCCTTCGCCATCTGGCTCAAAACCTAAATCTTCAACCACCACAAAATCTTCCGGGTTCGCTTTAAGCAGCCCGCTGCCCTGCGGCTTTCCGTGGAGGTACGTCAGGTTTTCAAACTCGGTCATTTCGCGGCCTTAATCAGTAGCGCCACCGCTTCGCAGGCAATCCCTTCCCCACGCCCGGTGAACCCGAGTTTCTCCGTGGTGGTCGCCTTGACGTTGACATCATCCATATGACAACCAAGATCTTCCGCGATAAACACGCGCATTTGCGGGATATGCGGCAGCATCTTCGGCGCCTGGGCGATAATGGTCACGTCCACGTTACCAAGGGTATAGCCTTTGGCCTGAATGCGTCGCCATGCTTCCCGCAGCAATTCGCGGCTGTCCGCGCCTTTAAAGGCCGGATCGGTATCCGGGAAAAGTTTGCCGATATCGCCAAGCGCCGCCGCGCCGAGCAGCGCATCGGTCAGCGCATGCAGCGCCACGTCGCCATCAGAATGCGCCAGCAGCCCTTTGTCATACGGGATGCGCACGCCACCAATGATAATTGGGCCTTCTCCGCCAAAAGCGTGTACGTCAAAACCGTGTCCGATTCGCATCATGCATTCTCCTGATATACACATCATCCTTCAAGCTGCCTCTTTGTTGGCTGCCTTTGTTCACCCCAGTCACTTACTTATGTAAGCTCCTGGGGATGCACTCAGTTGCCGCCTCGATGCAGCCTGAATGATTTTGTGTCTAGATTGTTCGGGTCAGATAAAATTCCGCAAGCGCCAGATCTTCCGGGCGGGTGACTTTTATATTATCAGCCCGGCCTTCAACCAGTTGGGGATGAAAACCGCAATACTCCAGCGCGGACGCCTCATCGGTAATGGTCGCGCCTTCGTTCAGCGCACGGCTCAGGCAATCGTGCAGCAGCTCGCGTGGGAAGAATTGCGGCGTTAACGCGTGCCACAGGTCGGTACGCTCTACGGTATGCGCAATGGCGGCTTTACCCGGCTCGGCGCGTTTCATGGTGTCGCGTACCGGAGCGGCGAGGATTCCTCCCGTGCGGCTGGTTTCGCTAAGCGAGAGCAGACGCGCCAGGTCATCCTGATGCAGACAAGGCCGGGCGGCGTCATGCACCAGCACCCACTGCGCGTCACCGGCCGCCCGTAAGCCTGCCAGTACGGAATCGGCGCGCTCGTCGCCCCCGTCCACGACGGTGACCTGCGGATGTTGCGCCAGAGGAAGTTCGGCGAAGCGGCTGTCGCCAGGGCTGATTGCGATAACGACGCGCGTCACCCGGGGATGCGCCAGCAGCGCATGCACCGAGTGTTCAAGAATGGTTTTATTGCCAATAGAGAGATATTGCTTAGGACATTCCGTTTGCATTCGGCGGCCAAATCCGGCAGCCGGTACCACAGCGCAAACGTCCAATAAAGTGGCTGCCATGTCATTTCCTGGGCTGATTTATCGATTAGTTTGCCCCGCAGCCTGAGCACGTTTAGACGCGTCAGGCACCAGACGGTAAAAAGTTTCGCCCGGTTTGGTCATACTGAGTTCATTACGCGCGCGCTCCTCGATCGCTTCCTGGCCGCCATTGAGATCGTCAATTTCGGCGAAAAGCTGATCGTTACGCGCTTTAAGTTTCGCATTCGTAGCTTGCTGCGCAGCCACATCATCGTTGACGCGGCTGTAGTCATGTATGCCGTTCTTACCGAACCACAGCGAATACTGCAACCAGACCAGTAAAGTCAGCAGCAGCAGCGTTAGTTTACCCATCCTGCCCCCTGAAAAACGGCACCATCATCCCATAACTTTCCCAGAGACTCTACTCTGAGGCGGGAATGCCGCGACAACGCGGGCAAATGTACCACATTTATCCGCCGATCCGCATATCTCGTGCAGGGAGAACATAATCTTATTGTTGGTTACGGTTTGAATTATGGCCACTCTCACCCGTCATGAAAAGGGAGGGCTGACCTACCCCAACAGCCACATGAAGAGCGCGCCAAACATCGCGCCTACCGTTAATAGCGTAGCCGTAATGCTGTAGAACAGTTTGCCGCTCATGATTGAATGCAGGGCCACGCCGACCACAACCGCAACGGGCATGAGCGCCAGGAAGAAGGGCCAGGTATAGAGGAAGAAAAACAGCGTGTTAGGGCCATAGATGAGAAAGGGAATTCCCAACGCCAGCAGCCACGAGGCAAAACCGACCACGGCGCCCGGCAGTGACCAGGTTGTGTCGTCGTCGGTCGTGAGGGCATCTGACCTTGTGATAGTAATGTTATGGCTATTACGCATATCGAATCCTGTAACCTTGACTCACCGGGCATACAAGCCCGGCGGTGTCTCAGGATCTGATAATATCGCCCTGTCTCAGTAGATCTAATAATTGGGCAACCAAATTTGTTACTAATTGTTCACCATCCAGATGAACTTCAGGCGATTCAGGCGTTTCATATACCGAATCAATGCCGGTGAAATTACGCAGTTCACCCGCCCTGGCCTTCTTGTACAGCCCTTTAGGATCGCGCGCTTCACAGGTTGCCAGCGGCGTATCGACAAAAACTTCGATAAACCGCCCCTCCCCGATACGCTCGCGCACCATCTGCCGCTCCGCGCGATGCGGCGAAATAAACGCCGTCAGCACCACCAGCCCGGCATCCACCATCAGGTTCGCAACCTCCCCCACCCGGCGGATATTCTCTTTACGGTCTGCGTCGCTAAAGCCAAGATCGCTGCACAGGCCGTGACGGACATTATCGCCATCCAGCAGCCAGGTGCTGACCCCCAGCTTATGCAGGGCCTCTTCCAGCGCGCCTGCAATCGTTGATTTCCCCGAACCGGAAAGTCCCGTAAACCAGACCACACCCCCTTTATGCCCATGCAGCGCTTCACGATCTTCGCGCGTCACCGCATGGGCATGCCAGACGACGTTTTCGTCATGCAGCGCCATTACTTGCCTCCCAGCAAATCACGCGCGCCCCAGTGCGGGAAGTGGCGACGGATCAGCGCGTTCAGTTCCAGCTCAAAATCGCTGAACCCGGAAGGCGTCGCGGCGGTGTGCTCAATAGGCTCACGTACCAGCCCCGCGCCAACGGTCACGTTGGACAGCCGGTCGATGATGATTAACCCGCCAGTGACCGGGTTCTGCTGGTATGTATCCAGCACTAACGGTTCGTCAAAAGTCAGTTCGACCAGGCCGATACCGTTCAGCGGCAGGCTTTCCACCTCGCGCTGGGTCAGGTTGTTGATATCAACCTGATGGCGAATGGCATCAACGCGCGCACGGGTCTTTTTACCGGCAATCTTGATGTCATAACTCTGCCCGGCCGACAGCGGTTGTTCCGCCATCCATACCACATCAACGGCGGCGCTCTGTACAGCTGGCAGGTTTTCGCCTGCATCCAGCAACAGATCGCCACGGCTGATGTCGATTTCATCTTTCAGCACCAGCGTAATCGCTTCACCGGCGTACGCCTCTTGCAGATCGCCATCAAAGGTGACGATGCGCGTCACGTTGGATTCAACGCCTGACGGCAGAACTTTGACACGCTGCCCGACCTTCACGCAGCCGGAGGCCAGCGTTCCGGCATAACCACGGAAATCGAGGTTCGGCCGGTTCACATACTGTACCGGGAAGCGCATCGGCTGGGTGTCGACAACCCGCTGGATCTCAACCGTCTCCAGCACTTCCAGCAGCGTCGGGCCGTTGTACCACGGCATACTGGCGCTCTGGGTCGCGACGTTATCTCCTTCCAGCGCAGAGAGCGGCACAAAGCGGATGTCCAGGTTCCCCGGCAGCTGCCCGGCAAACGTCAGGTAGTCTTCGCGAATACGGGCGAACGTCTCCTCGCTGAACCCCACCAGATCCATCTTGTTGATCGCCACCACCAGGTGTTTAATGCCCAGCAGCGTAGAGATAAAACTGTGGCGGCGGGTCTGATCCAGCACGCCTTTGCGGGCGTCGATCAGCAGGATCGCCAGATCGCAGGTCGATGCGCCGGTCGCCATGTTACGCGTGTACTGCTCGTGCCCTGGCGTGTCGGCAATAATAAATTTGCGTTTCTCGGTCGAGAAATAGCGGTACGCCACATCAATGGTAATTCCCTGCTCGCGCTCAGCCTGCAACCCGTCGACCAGCAGCGCCAGATCGAGTTTTTCACCCTGGGTGCCATGACGCTTACTGTCGTTATGCAGCGACGAGAGCTGATCTTCATAAATCTGACGCGTATCGTGCAGCAGTCGGCCAATCAGCGTGCTTTTACCGTCATCGACGCTGCCGCAGGTCAGGAAACGCAGCAGGCTTTTGTGTTGCTGGGCAACCATCCAGGCTTCGACGCCGCCTTCATTAGCGATTTGTTGTGCAAGTGTGGTGTTCATGGCGGCTCCTTAGAAATACCCCTGACGTTTCTTCAGCTCCATTGAGCCCGCCTGGTCGCGGTCAATCACGCGCCCCTGACGTTCACTGGTGGTCGAGACCAGCATCTCTTCAATAATTTCCGGCAGCGTCTGCGCGCTGGATTCCACCGCTCCCGTGAGCGGCCAGCAGCCGAGGGTACGGAAACGCACCATGCGTTTTTTGATCACCTCGCCGGGTTGCAGGTCAATACGATCGTCATCGATCATCATCAGCATGCCATCGCGCTCCAGCACCGGGCGCTCAGCGGCCAGGTACAGCGGCACGATCTCGATGTTTTCCAGCCAGATGTACTGCCAGATATCCTGCTCGGTCCAGTTAGAGAGCGGGAAAACGCGGATGCTTTCGCCTTTGTTAATCTGCCCGTTGTAGTTGTGCCAGAGCTCCGGGCGCTGGTTTTTCGGGTCCCAGCGGTGAAAGCGGTCGCGGAAGGAATAAATACGCTCTTTGGCGCGCGACTTCTCTTCGTCGCGGCGCGCGCCGCCGAACGCGGCGTCAAAGCCATATTTATCCAACGCCTGTTTCAACCCTTCGGTTTTCATAATATCGGTGTGTTTAGCGCTGCCGTGAACGAACGGGTTAATCCCCATCGCCACCCCTTCCGGGTTTTTATGCACCAGCAGTTCACAACCGTAGGCCTTTGCGGTGCGATCGCGGAATTCGTACATCTCACGAAACTTCCAGCCGGTATCAACGTGCAGCAGCGGAAACGGCAACGTACCTGGATAAAACGCTTTACGCGCCAGATGCAGCATGACGCTGGAATCTTTACCGATGGAATACATCATCACCGGATTAGAAAATTCGGCGGCCACCTCGCGAATGATATGGATGCTTTCCGCTTCCAGCTGCCGCAGGTGGGTGAGTCGTTTTTGGTCCATAACCGTTCCTTTGCAATACCGCTATTTTGCTAAACATTCAGATAACACGACTATAGGGAGCGCAGGAGAACGAATGAAATTACGAATTGGAATGAGTAGTTCCTCAAAGGAATAACGATTTGAGAAAGCAAATATCAAAAAGTGCTTAACCCACCGAATTTAGGGCATTTCAGAGCAAATGAAATTGTTTTACGGCAATCACGGTTTCATACTAAGCGGGTAAAAATTTCTGCTCTGTATTTAAGGACTCACTATGTTTTCCGCATCGCGCCTCCGTGCAGCGCTCCTGGCGCTCGGCGTATGCTTTATCCTTCCCGCGCAGGCAACGTCACCGAAGCCTGGCGATATCGCCAATATTCAGGCACGACACATTGCAACATTCTTTCCCGGCAGAATGACCGGAACACCGGCGGAGATGCTCTCTGCCGATTATTTACGTCAGCAATTTGAGCAGATGGGATATCGCAGCGATATCCGAACATTTAATAGCCGCTATATTTATACCGCCAGGAATAATCGCAAGAACTGGCATAACGTGACGGGCAGTACCGTTATTGCGGCGCACGAAGGGAAAGCGCCGCAACAAATTATTATTATGGCGCACCTGGATACCTATGCGCCGCTGAGCGATGCTGATACCGACGCCAATCTCGGCGGTTTAACCTTGCAGGGCATTGACGATAACGCCGCCGGGCTGGGCGTGATGCTGGAACTGGCTGAACGCCTGAAAGACATCCCGACGCAGTACGGCATCCGCTTTATCGCCACCAGCGGTGAAGAAGAAGGAAAACTGGGCGCAGAAAACCTGCTTAAGCGGATGAGCGCCGCTGAGAAGAAAAATACGCTGCTGGTAATTAACCTTGATAACCTGATTGTCGGCGACAAACTCTACTTCAACAGCGGGCAGCAAACGCCGGAAGCCGTACGCAAACTGACGCGCGACCGGGCGCTGGCGATTGCGCGCAGCCACGGTATCGCCGCCGCGACCAATCCGGGTCTGAACAAGGATTACCCGAAAGGCACAGGCTGCTGTAACGACGCCGAAGTCTTCGATAAAGCCGGTATTTCCGTGCTGTCGGTTGAGGCCACCAACTGGAATCTGGGGAAAAAAGACGGCTATCAGCAGCGTGCGAAAACGCCTTCATTTCCGGCCGGAAACAGCTGGCACGATGTGCGTCTGGATAACCAACAGCACATCGACAAGGCGCTACCAGGAAGAATTGAACACCGCAGTCGCGATGTCGTGCGCATCATGTTGCCGCTGGTAAAAGAACTGGCGAAAGCCGGTAAAGCCTGATGTGTCGCCCGGTGGCGGCTACGCCTTACCGGGCCTACAAGCGCAGCGCTTGCCGGATGGCGGCGTAAACGCCTTATCCGGCCTACAGACACTGTCTGGTAGGCCTGATAAGCGCAGCGCCATCAGGCAAACAATCACCCTTCGTGCAGCCCGCACTCGCGCTTCAGCCCGAAGAATCGCGTCTCTTCTTCCGCCATGCCGGGCTCCCATTTACGGGTGGTGTGGGTATCGCCAACCGACAGATAGCCCTGATCCCATAGCGGATGGTATTTCAGACCGTGTTTTTGCAGATACTGGTACACCGTCCGGTTATCCCAGTCGATGATGGGCAGCACTTTAAAAACGCCGCGCTGAATCGCCAGCACAGGCAGATGCGCCCGGCTCCCGGATTGTTCGCGGCGCAGGCCAGCAAACCACGTTTGCGCGTTAAGCTCTTTTAACGCCCGGTTCATCGGCTCGACTTTGTTGATGTCATTGTATTTCTCAATGCCCTCAACGCCTTGCTCCCACAGTTTACCGTAGCGGGCTTCCTGCCAGGCCGCGCTTTCCGTCGCACGGTAGACTTTCAGGTTCAGGTTCAGCTTTTCCGTCAGCTCATCAATAAACTGGTAGGTTTCCGGGAACAGATAGCCGGTATCGGTCAGGATAACCGGAATATCCGGGCGAATCTGGTTAACCAGATGCAGGCTGACCGCCGCCTGAATACCAAAGCTCGACGAGAGCACGTATTCACCGGGTAGATTCTCCAGCGCCCACGCCACGCGTCCTTCAGCATCCTGCTTTTCCAGCTGCGCGTTGGTTTCAGCCAGCGCCATGACGCGCTCGACTTTTGGCAATTCATTCAGGGCGTTTAGATCGAGTACGGACATAAGTTCCTCACTGTTTGCCTTGCCTGATGGCGCTGCGCTTATCAGGCCTACCGTCTACGTAGGCCGGATAAGGCATTTATGCCGCCATCCGGCGATGCACGTTATTCCCAGAAATCCCGGGCGGGATCGAGCACCGGGCGAATGATGCCCGCACGCACCGTAAAGTCGCCGAAGCCTTCACCCGCTTCGCGCTCTTTCACCCAGCGCCCAATCAGTTCATCCAGCGACGCCAGAATTTCCGGCTCGGTAATGTTCTCTTTGAACATACGCGGGATACGCGTTCCGATGCGATTGCCGCCCAGATGCAGGTTATAACGACCCGGCGCTTTCCCCACCAGACCGACTTCCGCCAGCATGGCGCGTCCGCAGCCATTTGGGCAGCCCGTCACGCGCAGCACGATGTGCTCATCGCTCACGCCGTGGTGGGTCATCAACGCGTCCACTTTATCGACAAAGGTCGGCAGGAAACGCTCCGCTTCCGCCATCGCCAGCGGGCAGGTCGGGAACGATACGCAGGCCATCGAGTTTTCACGCTGCGACGTGACCGCATTCATCAGGCCGTGGTTGCGCGCCAGTTTTTCAATCTTCGCTTTCTGGCTTTCCGGCACGCCGGCAATGATCAGGTTCTGGTTGGCGGTAATACGGAATTCACCCTTGTGGATCTTCGCGATCTCCAGCAGACCTGTTTTCAGCGGGCGCCCCGGATAATCCAGAATACGGCCATTCTCAATAAACAGCGTCAGGTGCCATTTGTTATCGATGCCTTTCACCCAACCGATGCGATCGCCGCGCCCGGTAAATTCATACGGGCGGATCGGTTCAAATTTGATGCCTGCACGACGCTCGACTTCCGCCTTGAACGTCTCGACCCCAACACGCTCCAGAGTGTATTTGGTTTTGGCGTTTTTACGATCGGTGCGATTACCCCAGTCGCGCTGAGTCGTCACCACCGCTTCCGCCACCGCCAGGGTATGCTCCAGCGGCAGATAGCCGAACTCGCTCGCGGTGCGGGCATACGTTTTCTTGTTCCCGTGCTCAATGGAAAGCCCGCCGCCGACCAGCAGGTTAAAGCCCACCAGCTTGCCGTTTTCCGCCACGGCGACAAAGTTCATGTCGTTGGCGTGCAGATCGATGTCGTTCTGCGGCGGGATCACCACGGTCGTTTTGAACTTACGCGGCAGATAGGTCTGGCCGAGGATCGGCTCCTCATCCGTTGTGGCGACCTTTTCCTGATCAAGCCAGATCTCCGCATAGGCACGAGTACGCGGCAGCAAATGCTCGGAGATCTTTTTCGCCCACTCATAGGCTTCGGCATGCAGCTCAGACTCATACGGGTTAGAGGTGCACAGCACGTTACGGTTCATGTCGTTGGCGGTCGCCAGCGCGTCCAGCCCAACGGAGTGCAGCATCTGATGTACCGGCTTCACGTTCTTTTTCAGAATACCGTGGAACTGGAAGGTCTGACGGTTAGTCAGGCGAATGCTGCCGTAAATCGTATTTTCAGCGGCGAATTTATCAATCGCCTGCCACTGTCTGGTGGTGATAACCCCCCCCGGCAGACGGCAACGCAGCAGCATCGCATGACGCGGCTCCAGCTTCTGCTCGGCGCGCTCGGCGCGAATGTCGCGGTCATCCTGCTGGTACATACCGTGAAAACGGATCAGCAGAAAGTTGTCGCCTTTAAAACCGCCGGTCAGTCCGTCATTCAAATCTTCAGCAATGGTGCCGCGCAGGTAGTTGCTCTCAAGCTTCATGCGCTCGGCATCTGCCAGTTTACCTTCGACCACCAGTGGGCCTGGATGTTTTTCGCTCATTAGTAGACATCTCGCTGATAACGGCGCTCAACGCGCAGCTCACTTAAAAATTCATCCGCCGCTTCGGCATCCATACCGCCGAATTCGGCAATCACTTCCAGCAGTGCCTGCTCAACGTCTTTCGCCATGCGATTCGCGTCGCCGCAGACATAAATGTGCGCGCCGTCATTAATCCAGCGCCACAGCTCTGCGCCCTGTTCGCGCAGTTTGTCTTGTACGTATATTTTTTCTTTTTGATCGCGGGACCAGGCCAGATCGATGCGGCTCAGGACGCCCTCTTTGACGTAGCGCTGCCATTCCACCTGGTAGAGGAAATCTTCGGTAAAGTGCGGGTTGCCAAAGAACAACCAGTTTTTACCCGGCGCTTCATCTGCCGCACGCTGCTGCATAAAGGCGCGGAAAGGGGCGATCCCGGTGCCTGGACCTATCATGATCACCGGTGTTTCCGGGTTGGCCGGCAGACGGAAATTATCGTTGTGTTCGATAAATACGCGCACTTCCCCCTCTTCTTCCACGCGGTCGGCCAGGAAGCTTGATGCCCCGCCCGCCCGTGCCCGGCCTTCTATTTCATAACGCACGGCGCCTACGGTGATATGCACTTCGCTCTCGACTTCCGCCTGGGAAGAGGCTATCGAGTAAAGACGCGGCGTCAGCGGGCGCAGCAGCCCCACCAGCGCGTCAGCATCCAACTGAGCCGGAGAGAAACGCAGCATATCAACGACAGGCGTCGTCGCGGCGTAATGCTGCAACTGGGCTTTATCACCCACCAGCGGCAACAGCGATTCGCTGCGGGTCAGCGTGGCGTAGTTTTCCACGATATTGGCGGTGTTCACCGTCAGCTCAAAATGCCACTGCAAGGCTTCGGCAAGCGGCAGCACCTTACCGTTAACGGTGACCGGCTCCGTGCCTTTCAGCCAGACCAGTTCGACGATCTCTTTGACCAGTTCAGGATCGTTCTGATACCAGACGCCCAGGGCATCGCCCGGCTGATAACGCAGGCCGGAATCGCCCAGATCGATTTCGATATGGCGCACATCTTTTTCCGAGTCGCGGCCGGTGATTTTCTGATTGACGGCGAGCGAGGCGCTCAGCGGCGCTTCTTTGGTATAAGGGCTGGAATGCACGTCATTCACGGCCCCTGTTGCCGCGACAGCGACCTGCGCTGCCGATGCGCTCGGCGCACGCGCTTTCAGTACGTCAACAACGCGAGCCCGCCATTCTTGTGCCGCCGCCTGGTATTCCACATCCGCATCGACGCGATCGAGCAGACGCTCACCCCCCAGTTCCGCCAGCTTGCTGTCGAAATCTTTACCCGCCTGGCAGAAAAATTCATAGGAGGTATCACCGAGGCCAAAGACGGCGAAGGCGGTGTTGTCGAGCTTCGGCGCTTTTTTAGAGAACAGAAACTTACGCAGCGCAACGGCTTCTTCCGGCGGTTCGCCTTCGCCCTGCGTGGACGCGACCACAACCAGCAGCTTCTCATTGGCGATCTGTTTGAATTTGTAGTCACCCGCATTAACCAGCGTGACGTTCAGTTTCGCCGCCAGCAGGTCATCGCGCAGGGCTTCCGCCACGCGCCGCGCATTGCCGGTTTGCGATGCAGAAATAAGCGTAATACCCGGCATTTCAGCGACAGGCGCTGGCGTGGCGGCGAGCGTGCCCGGCTGCTGGTTCAGCATTCCCCAGAAATAGCCGGAAACCCAGGCAAGCTGGGTGGGGGAAAGATCGGTTGTGGCCGCCTGAAGGCGTGCCAGTTGCTCCGGGTTTAGCGGAAGCAAAGCGGATGGTGGGGCCTGTGTTGTCATGCGTCGTTATGTTCCAGTAGCAAAGCGGAATTTATGCAAAAAGACCAAACTAGCGATAAGGTTAACGGCGGGGATAATAACAATTAAAGAAGGGATGGAAATAACAAATAACCAAATGGACTAACCTGTTTTAGTTATAGTTATTAACAACAAAAGCGATTAAACAACCTATTGAAATAGAAAGAAATAATTCACAATTCTTGTGTAAATCTCATTATCCGCGCGTCAACGCCGTTTTAGTTAATGATAAAAAATGTGCTTTCCGGTACCCTACGGCGGTTTTTGTATTCTTGAGAGTTAATCATCCATGTCCACCACCTTGTTTAAAGATTTCACCTTTGAAGCCGCTCACCGCCTGCCCCACGTACCGGAAGGGCATAAATGTGGCCGCCTGCATGGTCATTCATTTATGGTGCGCCTTGAAATTACCGGTGACGTCGATCCGCATACCGGTTGGATCATGGATTTCGCCGAACTGAAAGCCGCGTTCAAACCGACGTACGATCGTCTGGATCATTATTATCTGAACGATATTCCAGGTCTGGAAAATCCAACCAGCGAAGTGCTGGCAAAATGGATTTGGGATCAGGTTAAACCTGCCGTACCGCTGCTGAGCGCAGTAATGGTGAAAGAGACCTGCACAGCAGGCTGCGTGTATCGCGGCGAGTGATTTTTTCGTTTTGCCGGATGGCGACGCGTTGCGTCTTATCCGGCCTACAAATGAGTATGACCGTAGGCCGGGCAAGCGAAGCGCCCCCGGCAAGCGAAGCGCCCCCGGCAAGCGCGCTAACGATTTTTTTATCACGCAATATTCAGATATTTGTGCGTCTGCATTGATAAGCGCCAGTTACGCGCGATACAGGTTTCAATGCACAGACGCGTCGCGTCTTCTTTCTGGCTGATTGGCTGCAAGGCAATGATTCGCGGCTTATCGTCGCTCAGCGTCGCCAATAGCTCATCCAGCGCTTCAATATCACGGACGCGACCAACAGGGTGCTTGATTTCATTCGCACGCTCCAGCGCCTGCGACAGGACGTCATAGCCACCGCGCATATTCACCTTCGGCGAGACCGTCACCCAGGTATTCGGCGTACAGCGCACCTCGTGGGTACCGCTGGTTTCAATCTGACAGCTGAATCCATTCTTCTCAAGTAAATCGGTCAATGGCATCAGGTCATGGATACAGGGCTCACCGCCGGTGATCACGACATGACGCGCGGTATACCCCTGTCGGCTTATCACCGCCAGCAGGTCTTCACTACTTGCCGCGCCCCACTTGTCGCTCTCTTTGGTCTTCGCCAGGATGCTGTATAACGACACTTCCCGATCTTCAAGCTTATCCCAGGTGTGTTTGGTATCGCACCAGGCACAGCCAACCGGGCATCCCTGTAAACGGATAAAAATGGCGGGGACGCCGGTAAAGTAACCCTCACCTTGCAGGGTCTGGAACATCTCGTTAATCGGGTACTGCATAGCATTCTCTGTTAAGGGGATAATCAGTGATTATCGCAGAAAGCCTCGCTAAGGTCATGCACAGCAGCTGTTTAAGGTAAGATTCCGCTGTTCCCCACAAAGCATATATCGAGCTTAGTTTCTCTACCGCTTACCCATTAGTTTAATCTGAACCTTGATGCTCCAAACCAGATTGATAAAGAAAGAGTTAAAGAAAACTGAAATCAAGGCTAAGGTGAGGCAACAAAGTATATAAATTATAAATATCTCATTGTTGCAGGGAAAAGTATAGAGAAAAACAACGCACCACTAAACCAGTCACTTACAGCCCTCGCAACTTGATATAAATTATCCATATCTTAAAGTAGCCTTTATGAAATCGACAGGTTAATTCAATGACAAAAAACGACAAACCGAATATTAAAAAGAAAGACCATAATTCACTGAAGTCCTTTTGTGCAATTGAAAAGGCAAAGAGTAATAAAATCGAAACCATGATAATATCAACTCTGATAACACTTGCATCTTTTAGCCAATAAGCTTTCTGCAAACTTATTTTATTTTCATTAGCAAAACGAATAAGTTTCTGTGCTTTATATTCACTTAAACCCGCAAGTTTAATACTTTCAGTTAAAGACTTATCATTCTGATCATATGTTTTGAAGATCATTTCCTTATTCCCTCAATTCAGCCCAGTTAGTACTTTCTCCACCAAGAAGTTGATAAATGGTGAATCCACTAACTGCATCACCGGCTAACTCACTCGCGCTTCCAACAGCTCCCAGGGTTCTCCAACTGCGAATATAATCTTCCTGTATATAGCGGAATAATTTCCACGAATCTGTTCTCAACGTCAGCGTTGAGGCTGAACCGAAAGAAAGAACAAGATCTCCCGTTGAAAAAGCAATATCACCATCCTTTTCATCCCCGCCCAAAAGCTTTGTTGCCTGACGGTAGGCATACCGCAAAGGCATTTTCCTGGGGTCTTCATGATATAATAAATAATAACCATTTTCCCAAATATTCTCGCTTCCCTGCATCATTAAAGGAACTCCATAACTTTTACATGCAGCTCCAAGGGTTGCTTTACATAAACCAAAACCACCGATAACTTGCATTGTCCCACTAACAAATCCAACTCGTTTTAATGTTATGGTAAGTGTAGAATGCCTTTCTCTTTCACGCTCAGCTATTGCATATAATTTAATACCCCCCATTTTTAATTGCATATAATATTTAGTTAAAGACATATGATATTCACGTAATCTATCCATCGCCCTGCCAAAATCTAATTTTCCATACCGATATTCATCAAGGCAATATGATGTAACTCTACGTTCCTCGATCATATATTTTGAACGCATAGCCGGATCATGAAGATATTGAAAACCGATATCATAGACAAGTCGGTCAATCTTTTCTTTTTCGCGCTGTAAATTCATTAATCCATAACTACTCAAAATAACCTCCTGTTATTTTCCGATCAACTTAACTTGAATTTTAATACTCCGAATTAAATTTATGACAAAGGGTGTAAAGAAGAGTGAAACTAGAGCTACAGCAATACAGAAGAGAATGTTTACTATAAAGTACTCAATTCCCTCAGAAAGGGAGGCAAAAATGACTGCCAATAGTAAAGCTCCACTCCAGGCATAATATTTCCATGCATACAAAAAAAATGCCCGACCCAAGCTGATATGTTTCCTTTTTGCCAGCTTAATCAGGATAGTAGCATCCTTTTTTTTCATGCCCGTTTTCGCCAGTATATCTTCCAATTCATTATCCATTCAATATTTCTATTATTTATTAATGATAAATATAAAAAACACATATTAGTAAATAGTCACACCATTAAATTACTCTCTGTAAAATAATAACAAAGTGACAAAGATCAAATCGATCATTAAAATTTTCAAATAAGAATATATTACAGACATAAAAAAACCCGCCGGAGCGGGTTTTTTACGTTAAGAGTGGAGAGCAGGATTACGCCTGACCTTTGATCTCTTTACGACCGTTGTACGGAGCTTTTTCGCCCAGCGCTTCTTCGATACGAATCAGCTGGTTGTATTTAGCAACACGGTCAGAACGGCTCATAGAACCGGTTTTGATCTGGCCTGCTGCGGTACCAACAGCCAGGTCAGCGATGGTCGCGTCTTCAGTTTCGCCAGAACGGTGAGAGATAACGGCAGTGTAGCCAGCGTCTTTCGCCATCTTGATAGCAGCCAGCGTTTCGGTCAGAGAACCGATCTGGTTGAATTTGATCAGGATGGAGTTAACGATGCCTTTGTCGATACCTTCTTTCAGGATCTTGGTGTTGGTTACGAACAGGTCGTCACCAACCAGCTGGATTTTGTCGCCCAGCACTTTGGTCTGGTATGCGAAACCGTCCCAGTCAGACTCGTCCAGACCGTCTTCGATGGAAACGATCGGGTACTGTTTGGTCAGGTCTTCCAGGAAGTGAGTGAATTCTTCAGAGGTGAACGCTTTGTTGCCTTCGCCAGCCAGAACGTATTTGCCGTCTTTGTAGAATTCAGATGCTGCGCAGTCCATCGCCAGAGTGATGTCTTTGCCCAGCTCGTAGCCAGCAGCTTTAACCGCTTCAGCGATAACAGCCAGTGCTTCAGCGTTGGAGCCCAGGTTCGGCGCATAGCCGCCTTCGTCACCAACAGCAGTGTTCATACCTTTAGCTTTCAGAACTTTAGCCAGGTTGTGGAACACTTCAGAACCCATACGTACTGCTTCTTTCAGGGTTTTAGCGCCAACCGGCTGAATCATGAATTCCTGGATATCAACGTTGTTGTCAGCGTGCTCGCCGCCGTTGATGATGTTCATCATCGGAACCGGCATGGAGTATTTGCCCGGGGTGCCGTTCAGTTCAGCGATGTGCTCGTACAGCGGCTGACCTTTAGAGGCCGCAGCGGCTTTGGCGTTAGCCAGAGACACAGCCAGGATCGCGTTCGCACCGAAGTTAGATTTGTTTTCAGTACCGTCCAGGTCGATCATGATTTTATCAATGCCAGCCTGATCTTTGGCGTCTTTGCCAAGGATTGCCTGAGCGATCGGGCCGTTAACCGCTGCAACAGCTTTGGTTACGCCTTTACCCAGGAAACGGGATTTGTCGCCATCGCGCAGTTCCAGCGCTTCGCGGGAACCCGTAGAAGCACCTGACGGAGCGGCTGCCATACCAACGAAACCACCTTCCAGGTGTACTTCGGCTTCAACAGTCGGGTTACCACGGGAGTCGATGATTTCACGACCGATGACTTTAACGATTTTGGACATTAGGTTTTCCTCAGTACAAGTTAAACTAAAACTCCAGACAAACAACGCGTACCTTTGGTACGCGTTGCCGTTCTAACTTTTTTTACTTCTTACTTCGCCTGACGCTTCTGATATTCGCTGGCGGCTTTCACAAAGCCTGCAAACAGCGGATGCCCGTCACGCGGCGTTGAAGTAAATTCCGGGTGGAATTGACAGGCAACGAACCACGGATGGTTCGGCACTTCGATGATCTCGACCAACTGATCATCCCCGGAACGGCCCGCAATGCGCAGACCTGCAGCTTCAATTTGGTTCAACAACATGTTGTTGACTTCATAGCGGTGACGATGGCGCTCAGTGATTGTCGGCGTACCGTACATCTGGCGAACCAGACTCTCATCGGAAAGCTGACACATCTGCGCGCCAAGACGCATGGTGCCACCCAGATCGCTCTTCTCAGTACGGACTTCAACGTTGCCGTTCTCGTCACGCCACTCGGTAATCAGCGCCACAACAGGGTACTTACAGTCTGGCACAAATTCCGTTGAGTTGGCGTTTTCCATACCCGCTACGTTGCGCGCAAATTCAATCAGCGCAACCTGCATACCCAGGCAAATACCCAGATAAGGAATATTGTTTTCACGCGCATAACGCGCCGTCGCGACCTTACCTTCAACGCCACGGTAGCCGAAGCCGCCAGGGATCAGGATAGCGTCTAAATCTTTCAGAATTTCGACGCCGCGCGTTTCAACATCCTGCGAATCGATCAGCTTGATGTTGACGGTGACACGGTTCTTCAGGCCACCGTGTTTCAGCGCTTCAATCACCGACTTATAGGCATCCGGCAGTTCAATGTACTTGCCGACCATACCGATAGTCACTTCGCCCGCCGGGTTCGCTTCTTCGTAGATAACCTGTTCCCATTCGGCCAGGTTCGCTTCCGGGCAGTCTAAGCTGAATCGTTTACAAATATAATCGTCCAGACCCTGAGATTTCAACATGCCCGGAATTTTATAAATAGAATCGACGTCTTTCAGAGAAATAACGGCCTTTTCAGCAACGTTACAGAACAATGCAATCTTCGCACGTTCATTGGCCGGAACGGCGCGATCGGAACGGCAGATCAGAATATCCGGCTGGATACCGATGGAGAGCAGTTCTTTAACGGAGTGCTGCGTCGGTTTCGTTTTGACTTCGCCTGCCGCGGCCATGTACGGCACCAGCGTCAGGTGCATAAACAGCGCGTGCTCACGACCGATATCAACCGCCAGTTGACGAATCGCTTCCAGGAACGGCAGGGACTCGATATCACCGACAGTACCGCCGATTTCGACCAGCACCACGTCGTGGCCTTCGCCGCCTTCGATGATGCGCTCTTTAATCGCGTTGGTGATGTGCGGGATAACCTGTACGGTTGCGCCCAGATAGTCGCCACGGCGTTCTTTACGCAGAACGTCGGAGTAAATACGACCCGTGGTGAAGTTGTTGCGGCGGCTCATCTTGGTGCGAATGAAGCGCTCATAGTGACCCAGGTCCAGATCGGTTTCGGCGCCGTCTTCAGTAACGAACACTTCCCCGTGTTGGATTGGACTCATAGTACCGGGATCGACGTTGATGTACGGATCCAGTTTCATGATGGTCACGTTGAGGCCACGGGCTTCAAGAATGGCTGCGAGGGAGGCTGCGGCAATGCCTTTACCCAGAGAGGATACGACCCCGCCGGTCACAAAAATATAGTTCGTTGTCATGCTGAACCTGAGAAGTTAGGTTTAAAAGACGATGGAATAACCAGGACGGGAAAGCAGTATACCCGAACATGGCGTACGCCACAAACTTTCATTATCCCCTCTCCTTCGTTCTTCAAGCCGCACCAGTGTTAGCTTCCTTCACTCACCCCAGTCACATCGCATTTCTATGTTCCTGGGGATTCTTTCAGTCGCCGCCTTGTTGCGACTCGAATAACTCGAAGAGGCAGTATACAAGGTGTTTCATCAACATAACGGGAAGAGAAAATAGCCCCTTTGGGGTAAATGTTTTTGACGTAAATCAAGAGCTTGTTATTTAAAAAATCACACAAAACGCCCTTGACTGCCTAAATTCGTTAGAGATCAATTTCCTGGCGTTTTACCTGCTGCCAGACTTCTTCCATTGTTTCCAGATCAACTCCCGTCATTTCCAGGCCTCGCGCCGCAACAATCCGCTCAACTTCACGAAAACGCCGTTCGAACTTTTCATTGGCTTTTTGTAACGCGGTCTCTGCTTTTGTCCCTAAATGACGCGCCATATTGACGGTGGCAAAGAGCAGGTCGCCCATTTCCTCCTCCAGTTTAGCCTGGTCTACGACAGCCTGCCGCGCCTCGAACATGACCTCGTCGATCTCTTCATACACCTTATCGACAACCGGCCCTAACGTCGTCCAGTCAAAGCCGACGTTCGAACAGCGCTTCTGGATTTTTTGCGCGCGCATTAACGCCGGTAAGCTGCGGGGAATATCATCCAGCGCCGAATGCTGCGCTTTCTGCGCGCGCTCTTCGGTTTTGATTTGCTCCCAGCGGGCTAATACCTCGGTACTGTTGTGAGCGGCTACGTCCGCAAAGACGTGTGGGTGGCGACGTTCCAGTTTATCGCTGATGGCGGCGCAAATATCATTAAAGTCAAAGCGCCCTTCTTCCTGCGCCATCTGCGCATAAAACACGACCTGAAACAGCAGATCGCCCAGCTCTCCGCGCAGGTCGTCAAAGTCCTCACGGGCAATGGCGTCGAGCACTTCATAGGTTTCTTCAAGGGTATACGGCGCAATGGTGGCAAACGTCTGCTCTTTGTCCCACGGGCAGCCGTTTTCCGGGTCGCGCAAGCGTTGCATGATGCCAAGCAGGCGATCGATTTGATTCATTGGAATATCCTGAAAATTGTCACCAACGTAGGCCGGATAAGGCGACAGCCGCCATCCGGCAACTGGCAACTGGCAATGCCTGATGGCAACGCTGACGCGTCTTATCAGGCCTACAAAGCGTATCCGGCCTGGAAAAATTAATTACCGTGCAAACGACGCGCGTCGATCACATCCGGCACCTGGTTGAGTTTACTGAGAACGCGCCCCAGCACTTGCAGGTTGTAAATTTCGATGGTCATATCGATGGTGGCGAGCTGCTGCCGGGTGTCGCTGCGGCTGGCCACCCCCAGCACGTTCACCTTCTCGTTAGCCAGAATGGTGGTGATATCCCGCAACAAGCCGCTGCGATCGTTGGCCTGAACGCGTACCACCAGCGAATATCCCGCAGAGTAGCTCTCGCCCCACACCGCATCCACGATACGTTCCGGTGCATGAGAACGCAGCTCCACAAGCTGTTCGCAGTCCGCCCGGTGTACGGAAATACCGCGCCCCTGGGTGATAAACCCGACAATCTCATCTCCTGGAATCGGCTGGCAGCAGCGCGCAATGTGGTGCATCAGGTTGCCGACCCCTTCCACCACCACGCGACCATCGTCTTTACGGCGATTCTGCGGGGCGTATGTTTTCTGCTGAAGCTGTTTCAGCGCGGCGGCGTCCTGTTCGGCGGCGCTCGGCTTATTAAACTGCGATTGCAGGAAGTTCACCATCTGGTTAAGGCGAATATCCCCGCCGCCAATCGCCGCCAGCAGTTCCTCCAGCTCATTGAAGTTGTAGCGCGGCAGCAGGTGTTTTTCCGCCTCTTTCAGGCTGATGCCCAAATGCGCCAGTTCATCGTCGAGGATTTGCCGCCCGGCGAGAATGTTCTTGTCCCGATCCTGCTTGCGGAACCAGGCGTGGATTTTAGAACGGCCACGGCTGGTCGTCACATAGCCCAGGTTCGGGTTGAGCCAGTCCCGGCTAGGGTTTGGCTGCTTCTGGGTGATGATTTCAATCTGATCGCCCATCTGCAACTGATAGGTAAACGGCACGATACGCCCGCCGATTTTCGCCCCGATGCAGCGATGCCCCACATCGCTGTGGATATGGTAGGCAAAGTCAAGCGGCGTGGAGCCTGCGGGCAGATCCACCACATCGCCTTTTGGCGTAAAGACATACACCCGGTCGTCAAAGACCTGGCTGCGCACTTCATCCAGCATTTCGCCAGAATCCGCCATCTCTTCCTGCCAGGCGATCAGCTTACGCAGCCACGCAATTCTGTCTTCATGGCCCGTGCGCGCCCCCCCGGAGACCGCTCCCTCTTTGTACTTCCAGTGCGCCGCGACGCCCAGTTCGGCATCTTCATGCATCTGTTTGGTACGAATCTGGATCTCAACGGTTTTACCGCCAGGGCCAAGCACCACCGTATGAATTGACTGGTAGCCATTAGGTTTCGGGTTGGCGACATAATCATCGAACTCGTCCGGCAGATGGCGATAGTGCGTATGCACAATCCCCAGCGCGGCATAGCAGTCCTGCAAACGTTCGGCCACAATACGCACGGCGCGCACGTCAAACAGCTCGTCAAACGCCAGATGCTTTTTCTGCATTTTGCGCCAGATGCTGTAGATGTGTTTCGGGCGGCCATAGACCTCCGCCTTCACACCTTCGGTTTTCATTTCAGAACGCAGATGCCCGACAAACTCTTCAATGTAATGCTCGCGGTCAATGCGGCGTTCGTGCAGCAGTTTGGCGATCCGCTTGTATTCCGCCGGGTGCAGATAGCGGAAGCAGTAATCTTCCAGCTCCCACTTCAGTTGCCCGATGCCCAGCCGGTTAGCCAGCGGAGCATAGATATTGGTGCACTCTTTCGCCGCCAGTACGCGTTCATCTTCCGGCGCGTCTTTAACCTCGCGCAGATGGGCGATACGTTCCGCCAGCTTGATGACCACGCAGCGGAAGTCGTCCACCATCGCCAGCAGCATCCGACGAACGTTATCCACCTGCTCGGAGGAGACGGAATCGTTATGCGTCGCTTTCAGCTGACGAATCGCCGCCATATCGCGCACGCCGTGAATCAGATTGACGATCGATGTCCCCACGCTTTCGCGCAGGATATCTTCGCTGACAACATTGGCGTCAGCCAGAGGGAAGAGCAGCGCCGCCCGCAGCGTGTCGATATCCATACTTAACGTAGAGAGGATTTCCACCATCTCCACGCCACGCCACAGCAACAGTTCAGCATCGGGATGTCCTTGTGTCTGTTGCAGGCAATACGCCCAGGTTTCGGCTAAGCGTTCACACGACTGCTGGCTGGAGATACTCAGACTCGCGATCCATTTTTTCGGATCAAACTCACCAGCTTTATTAAGATGTGCACTTCTTACCGCAACCATTGTCCTCTCCTTAAGGGACCAGGCCTACCGAAGTCAGCAAGCCATGACTCATTACAAACGCTCAAACAACACCATTGATTCCAGATGCCCAGTGTGTGGGAACATGTCGAGCATCGCCAGCCGCTGAATTTGGTATCCGGCATTCAACAAGGCGTCGCTATCCCGTGCCAGCGTAGCAGGATTACAGGATACATAAACAATACGAATTGGTTTTAACTTTATAATGTGTTTCATCACGCCTGCCGCCCCGGCACGAGCGGGATCGAGCAAAATTTTGTCAAAACCATTTTTCGCCCATTGCTGCTTCGTGACATCTTCTTCGAGATTTTCGTGAAAGAATGTCACATTCTGTAATCCGTTACGCCGCGCGTTTTCCCGGCCTTTTTCCACCAGCGCCGGAACGCCTTCAACGCCCACAACGCTGGCGGCGCGCGTCGCCAGCGGCAGAGTAAAATTCCCCATGCCGCAGAACAGATCCAGAACCCGGTCGTCAGGTTGAATATCCAGCCATTCCAGCGCCCGGGCGACCATTTTCTGGTTCACCCCTTCGTTGACCTGAATAAAGTCGCGCGGGCTGAAGGTTAAGCGTAGCCCGTTTGAATCATACCAGGGCGCCTCCCCGGTAAGCGGTTCAAGTATGTCGCTTTGAGGGGCCAGAAACAGAGACAGTCCCTCAGAATGCGAAAAGCGTTCCAGTTTTTCTCTGTCCGCCGCGCTCAAGGGCGCCGTATGACGCAGCACCATCAGGGTGCCATTCCCCGCCTGTACCAGCTCGACATGGCCAAAGTGGCGGTTTCCTTGCAAACTTTCCAGACACGCCCTGACGCGAGGCAGCAGCGCCTCAAGCTGGGGCACCAGAATGGGGCACTGCCTGACATCCACGATATCGCTGGAGCCCGCCTTGCGAAATCCCATCTGCAATTGCTGAGTTTTAGGCAGATAATTCAGGCTTAAACGCGCACGGCGCCGATAGCCCCACGGCGTATCGGCGATCACCTCGGCGACATCGCATTTCATTAAGCGCGACAGCGCGGCGCTTTTGCTGCGTTGTTGCAGCGCGACGCTGGCATGCTGCTGCTGGCAGCCGCCACAGACGCCAAAGTGCGGGCAGCGCGGCGTTTCCCGTTCCGGGCTATCATTCAGGCGACGCTTAACTTGCGCGCGGGCGAACTGTTTTTTATCTTCAGTAATGACGACGTCGCCCTTTTCCTGGGGCAGTAATCCCGGTATAAACAGCGCCTTTCCATTATGGCGAGCCACGCCCTGACCGAAAGGATCGAGGTCATTGACCGTAACGGTTATGATCTGACGCGTCGTCACGCGTCGTTTTGCAGAGTAGAATTGCGCCATCGACGAGATATTTCTCAATTTAACAGTGTGACCCTAATTGTCCCATAACGGAACTCCATGACCAACTACAGCCTGCGCGCACGCATGATGATTCTGATCCTGGCCCCGACCGTCCTCATTGGTTTACTGCTCAGTATCTTTTTCGTTGTGCATCGCTATAACGACTTGCAGCGTCAACTGGAAGATGCTGGCGCCAGCATTATCGAACCTCTTGCGGTCTCCAGCGAATATGGCATGAACCTGCAAAACCGCGAATCAATCGGGCAGCTCATCAGCGTTCTCCATCGCCGCCACTCCGACATCGTGCGCGCCATTTCCGTTTATGACGAGAATAACCGGCTGTTTGTCACATCCAATTTCCATCTCGATCCGTCAGAAATGCAGCTCGCCACCGGGGAGCCGTTTCCCCGCAGGCTGAGCGTGACCCGCCACGGGGACATTATGATCCTGCGAACGCCGATTATCTCCGAAAGGTATTCGCCGGACGAATCCCCCGTAACAGACGCCAAAACGCCGAGAAATATGTTGGGATATGTGGCGCTTGAACTGGATCTCAAGTCCGTCCGCCTGCAACAGTACAAAGAGATTTTCATCTCCAGCGTGATGATGCTGTTCTGTATCGGCATTGCCTTAATTTTTGGCTGGCGTCTGATGCGCGACGTCACCGGCCCCATTCGTAATATGGTCAATACCGTTGACCGCATTCGTCGTGGGCAGCTCGACAGCCGCGTCGAGGGCTTTATGCTGGGCGAGCTGGATATGCTGAAAAACGGCATCAACTCGATGGCGATGTCGCTTGCCGCTTACCATGAAGAGATGCAGCATAATATCGATCAGGCCACTTCGGATCTGCGCGAAACGCTGGAACAGATGGAGATCCAGAACGTTGAGCTGGATCTGGCGAAGAAGCGCGCTCAGGAAGCGGCGCGTATTAAGTCTGAGTTTTTGGCCAACATGTCGCACGAACTGCGCACGCCGCTTAACGGCGTGATTGGCTTTACCCGTCTGACGCTAAAAACCGAACTCAATACAACCCAGCGCGATCACCTCAATACTATCGAGCGTTCGGCCAACAACCTGCTGGCGATCATCAATGACGTGCTCGATTTTTCCAAGCTGGAAGCGGGCAAGCTGATTCTGGAAAGCATTCCTTTCCCGCTACGCAGCACGCTGGATGAAGTGGTGACGCTGCTGGCGCATTCATCCCATGACAAAGGGCTGGAACTCACGCTAAACATCAAAAATGACGTACCGGATAACGTCATCGGCGACCCGCTGCGCCTACAGCAGGTCATTACCAATCTGGTCGGTAATGCCATTAAATTTACCGAAAGCGGCAATATCGATATTCTGGTTGAAAAGCGCGCGCTCAGTAATACCAAAGTACAGATTGAAATCCAGATCCGCGATACCGGCATCGGCATTCCCGAGCGCGACCAGTCGCGTCTGTTCCAGGCTTTCCGCCAGGCGGACGCCAGCATTTCACGCCGTCATGGCGGAACCGGTCTGGGGCTGGTGATTACGCAAAAACTGGTCAATGAGATGGGCGGCGATATCTCGTTCCACAGTCAGCCCAATCGCGGTTCCACTTTCTGGTTCCACATTAATCTCGATCTCAACCCGAATGTGATAAGCGACGCGCCGCCAACGCGCTGTCTGGTCGGAAAACGGCTGGCCTACGTCGAACCGAACGCCACCGCCGCGCAATGCACGCTGGATATGCTGAGCGACACGCCGCTGGAGGTGATCTACAGCCCGACGTTCTCAGCGTTGCCGCTGGATCACTACGATATCCTGCTCATCAGCGTTCCGGTGACCTTTAACGAACCGCTCACCATGCAGCAAGAACGGCTGGCAAAAGCCGCCGCCATGACGGACTTCCTGCTGCTGGCGCTGCCTTGCCATGCCCAGATTAACGCCGAAAAACTCAAGCAAGGCGGCGCGGCGGCCTGTCTGTTAAAACCGCTCACCTCAACGCGTTTACTGCCAGCGCTGACGGAATACTGCCATTTGAATCAGCATGTTGAACCGCTGCTGACGGATGAGAATAAAATCGCCATGACGGTAATGGCGGTCGACGATAACCCGGCCAACCTGAAGCTGATCGGCGCGCTGCTGGAGGATAAAGTCCAGCATGTGGAGCTTTGCGACAGCGGGCATCAGGCGGTGGAGCGGGCCAAACAGATGCAGTTTGATTTGATCCTGATGGACATTCAGATGCCGGATATGGACGGTATCCGCGCCTGTGAGCTGATTCATCAGCTTCCGCATCAGCAGCAAACGCCGGTGATCGCCGTGACGGCACATGCGATGGCGGGTCAGAAAGAGAAGCTGCTGAGCGCGGGAATGAATGACTATCTGGCCAAGCCGATAGAAGAAGAAAAGCTGCACAGCCTGCTGTTGCGCTATAAGCCGGGGGCCGTGGTAGCGACCCGATTACCCGCCGCTGAATCGACAGAGTTTATCGTCAACCCGAACGCAACGCTCGACTGGCAACTGGCGCTGCGCCAGGCGGCCGGAAAATCCGATCTGGCGCGGGATCTGCTGCAAATGCTCATCGACTTCCTGCCGGAAGTGCGTAACAAAATTGAAGAACAGCTGGTGGGAGAGGCGCCCGAAGGGCTGGTGGATCTCATCCACACGCTGCACGGCAGCTGCGGCTACAGCGGGGTGCCGCGCATGAAAAACTTGTGCCAGTTAATTGAGCAGCAGTTACGCAGCGGCACCAAAGAAGAGGAGCTTGAACCCGAGTTCCTGGAGCTGCTTGATGAGATGGACAACGTCGCGCGCGAAGCAAAGAAAATATTAGGATGAGGGGATGCCGGATGGCGACGCTAGCGCGTCTTATCCGGCCTACAGGTGCGTGGCCGTAGGCCTGATAAGCGCAACGTGACCGGCCTACAGGTGCGTGACCGTAGGCCTGATAAGCGCAGCGCCATCAGGCAGTTAACGTAAATGTTGCCCCACGTTAAGGGTGGCGGCGATATTGCGCGCAGCCATACGCACATTTTCTGCGGCATTCTCCAGCGCCTCATCCAGCGTACAGATGGTATAAATCACGCTGAAAACAGCATCCAGCCCATGTTGGTGTACAACACCCACATCCGCCGTCAGGCTACCTGCAATGCCAATCACGGGCTTATTATGTCGTTTCGCGACCTTTGCCACGCCGACAGGCACTTTGCCGTGAATCGTTTGGCTGTCAATGCGCCCTTCTCCGGTAACAACCAGATCCGCATCAGCAACGCACTCCTCCAGATGCAAGGCATCGGTCACGATCTCAATGCCACGCCGTAACTCCGCGCCGCAAAACGCATATAATGCGGCTCCCAGACCGCCCGCCGCGCCGCCGCCCGCCAGTTCGAATACGTTAATATCCAGATCGCGGGAAATCAGCCGGGCATAGTGCGTCAGCGCGTCATCTAAGCGTTGAATCATCTCCGGCGTGGCGCCTTTTTGCGGACCAAATACCGCAGATGCCCCCTCTTTCCCGGTCAGCGGATTCGTGACATCGCAGGCGACTTCGATACGACACGCGGCAAGACGTTTATCAATACCGCTGATATCAATCTTTGAGAGCGCTTCCAGCGCCGCGCCGCCTTGCGTAATCTCCTGGTGCTGCGCATCCAGCAATTTCGCCCCCAGCGCCTGCACCATACCGGCGCCGCCGTCATTCGTCGCGCTACCGCCAAGGCCAATAATAATATGTTCCACCCCGGCATCGAGGGCGTGGCGAATTAACTCACCGGTTCCCCACGAGGTGGTTTTTAGCGGATCGCGTAATTGCGGTGGAACCAACTCCAGCCCGCTGGCGGCGGCCATTTCGATAAAGGCCGAACGTTCGTCGCCAGAAAGCCCATAAAATGCCCGCACGCTGTCACCGAGCGGGCCCGTCACGTCAACATCAACAATCCGGCCTGCCGTGGCCTCGACCATCGCTTCAACCGTTCCCTCACCACCATCAGCAACCGGGAGTTTTACGTAATCCGCATCAGGCCAGATTTCACGAAACCCCTCCTCAATGGCGGTCGCTACCTCAAGAGCGCTCAAACTTTCCTTATAAGAGTCCGGTGCGATCACTATTTTCATAAAGCATCCTTACGCATGTTGACTGTACTAAGCATACACCAGGAGAAGAACCGACCCCATGACGAAACCGGTTCAATACAGTCAGCGCACCATGCACGGGCGCTTATTGTCGAATGTCCAGTTCGGGATCAGATACTGCATTCCCATCGCATCATCACGCGCGCCCAGGCCGTGTTGCTGATACAACTCGTGCGCCTTCATCACCTGATCCATGTCAATCTCAACGCCAAGACCTGGTTTATCAGGCACCTGCACCATACCGCCTTTGATTTCAAACGGCTCTTTGGTCAGACGCTGATTACCTTCCTGCCAGATCCAGTGGGTGTCGATCGCGGTGATCTTGCCTGGCGCGGCGGCCGCCACATGCGTGAACATCGCCAGGGAAATATCAAAGTGGTTATTGGAATGCGAACCCCAGGTCAGGCCGAACTCATGGCACATCTGCGCGACGCGAACAGATCCCTGCATCGTCCAGAAATGCGGGTCAGCCAGCGGAATATCCACAGACTGCAAGGAGAGCGTATGCCCCATCTGACGCCAGTCAGTGGCGATCATATTGGTGGCCGTCGGCAGACCGGTCGCGCGACGGAACTCCGCCATCACTTCACGACCAGAGAAACCCTGCTCCGCCCCGCACGGATCTTCCGCATAGGCCAGCGAGCCTTTCAGGTACTTACCGATTTGGATTGCTTCGTTCAGCGACCAGGCGCCGTTCGGGTCCAGCGTCACGCGGGCATTCGGGAAGCGTTTTGCCAGCGCTACAATGGATTCCGCCTCTTCATCTCCCGCCAGAACGCCGCCCTTCAGTTTAAAGTCGTTAAAGCCATACTTCTCGTATGCCGCTTCCGCCAGGCGGACGACCGCATCAGGAGTCATCGCCTCTTCGTGACGCAGACGATACCAGTCGCATTTCTCATCCGGCTGGCTCTGGTACGGCAGCGGCGTCGCTTTACGGTTGCCGACAAAGAACAGATAGCCAAGCATTTCCACTTCGCTACGCTGTTGCCCCTCTCCCAGCAGGGATGCCACGTTAACCCCCAGGTGCTGGCCTAACAGATCAAGCAGCGCCGCTTCAATGCCAGTGACCACATGAATGGTGGTACGTAAGTCGAAGGTTTGTAAGCCGCGCCCGCCCGCATCACGATCGGCGAACTGATGACGCACGGCATTCAGCACGTTTTTGTACTCACCCAGCGTTTTACCCACCACCAGCGGGATCGCCTCTTCCAGCGTCTGGCGGATTTTCTCGCCGCCGGGGATTTCCCCCACGCCGGTGTGACCAGAATTGTCTTTAATAATGACGATATTACGGGTGAAGAACGGCGCATGCGCCCCGCTCAGGTTCATCAGCATACTGTCATGCCCCGCAACCGGGATAACCTGCATAGCGGTAACAACAGGGGTCGTAAATTGTGTACTCATCATTCAGTCCTTATATGAATTAGCGACGGCCGAAAACGGGGCGTTTACGATCAAAAGTCCAGCCGGGGATCAGGTATTGCATCGGGCCTGCGTCATTGCGCGCGCCGCCGGGCAGTTTTTTGTAAGCGTCATGCGCTTTCTGCACCTGTTCCCAGTCCAGCTCCACGCCAAGACCCGGCGCATCCGGCACAGCAATTTTTCCGTCTTTAATTTCCAGCGGTTGCTTCGTCAGGCGACAATCGCCCTCCTGCCAGATCCAGTGGGTGTCAATCGCCGTCGGTTTACCCGGCGCGGCAGCGCCAACGTGAGTGAACATCGCCAGGGAAATATCGAAATGGTTGTTCGAATGGCAGCCCCAGGTCAGCCCCCAGTCATCGCATAATTGCGCCACGCGCACCGCGCCGGAGAGCGTCCAGAAGTGCGGGTCGGCGAGCGGAATATCCACCGCGTTTAACATCACCGCATGGCCCATTTCACGCCAGTTGGTGGCAATCATGTTGGTCGCGACCGGCAGCCCCGTCGCACGACGGAACTCCGCCATCACTTCACGCCCGGAGAATCCTTGTTCTGCGCCACACGGATCTTCAGCATACGTGAGCACATCGTTCAGCCCTTTACACAACGCGATAGCTTCATCCAGCAGCCAGGCGCCGTTTGGGTCAACCGTGATTCGCGCATCCGGGAAGCGTTTTTTCAGCGCGCGGGCCGTGTCGATCTCCTGCTCGCCGGGCAACACGCCGCCCTTCAGTTTGAAATCTTTAAAGCCGTAGCGATCCTGCGCCGCCTGCGCCAGATGCACAACCGCGTCGCTGGTGAGCGCTTCCTGATGGCGCAGGTGATACCAGTCATGATTGCCCGGCGTTTTTTCGAGATAAGGCAAATCCGTTTTGGTGCGATCGCCCACGTAGAAAAGGTAGCCCAGCACAGTCACCGCATCGCGCTGTTTGCCCGGCCCTAACAGTTCGCACACCGGTACATTCAGCGCTTTGCCCAGCAGATCCAGCAGCGCCGCTTCCAGCGCCGCTACCGCATTCACCCGCAGTTCGAAAGTCCAGGCGCCTTTACCAAAGGTATCAAAGTCGGCAGCCTGATTACCTTTATGCACCTGTTGCACCACTTTATTCAGGCGGGCCACTTCCTGGCCTAAAACCATCGGAATCGCATCCACCAGCGTCTGGTAAATCACCTCGCCGCCGGGCGCTTCACCCACGCCGGTGTTACCGGCGTTATCGGTGAGGACGACGATATTGCGCGTGAAATACGCGTTATGCGCCCCACCGATGTTGAGTAACATACTGTCATGTCCGGCCACCGGAATGACTTTCATATCGGTAATGACGGGACTTGATTGCGTTGTCATATTTATTGTCCTGCTACAGGTTTCAGTTCGATGCGTTTAATATCCCCGACCAGCACGAGGTAACTCAGTACCGCCACCAGCGCATGGACGCCAACGTAAATCAGCGCGCCATTGAACGAGCCGGTCGTGCCGACGATGTAGCCAATCGCAATTGGCGTTACGATGCCGGAAATATTGCCAAACATGTTGAATAAGCCGCCGCTCAAGCCGCTGATTTCTTTCGGCGCGGTGTCCGCCATGACTGCCCAGCCCAGCGCGCCAATGCCTTTACCGAAGAAGGCCAGCGCCATGAAGCCGATAATCATCCATTCGACGTTGACGTAATTACAGAACACCATCACCATCGACAGCAGCATCCCCATCACGATCGGCGTCTTACGGGCGATGTTCAGCGAGCCGGTACGACGCATCAGCCAGTCGGAAATAATGCCGCCCAGCACGCCGCCCACGAAGCCGCAAATAGCCGGGACGGAAGCGACGAACCCCGCTTTCAGAATCGACATGCCACGCGCCTGCACCAGATAAACCGGGAACCAGGTGATAAAGAAATAGGTCAACGCATTAATGCAGTACTGGCCGATATAGACGCCGATCATCATGCGGGAACCCAGCAGCTGTTTGATTTGGCCCCATTTCACGCTAAACGGGACTTTCACCTTCGTATCTTTCTGATCCATATTGATCAGCGCGCCGCCTTCAGCAATGTACTCCAGCTCTTTTTTGTTAACGCCGGGATGCTGGTTTGGTTCATGGATCACTTTCAGCCAGATAAAGCTGATCACGATCCCCAGACCGCCCATAAAGAAGAATACATGCGACCAACCCACTTCATGGGTCAGCCAGCCCATGATTGGCGCAAAGATAACGGTGGCAAAGTATTGCGCGGAGTTGAAAATCGCCACCGCCGTTCCCCTCTCCTGCGCCGGGAACCAGGCCGCGACGATTCGGCTGTTGCCGGGGAAAGATGGCGCTTCGGCTAACCCGACCAGGAATCGCAGGGTAAACAGCGCCACGATGATGCCAAAACCGCTGAAGATATCCACAAAGCCCTGTAACAGGGTAAACATGGACCAGATAAAGATGGACCAGAAGTAGACACGTTTAGAACCAAAACGGTCGAGCAGCCAACCGCCGGGGATTTGCCCGATCACGTAGGCCCATGAGAAAGCGGAGAACACGTACCCCATGCCTACCGGGTCGAGACCAATATCTTTGGCCATTTCCGATCCGGCAATGGACAATGTGGCGCGGTCGCCATAGTTGAAGGATGTGACGATAAACAGCATCACCACTATCCAGTAGCGGGCATTGGTGCGTTTTTCCGCGCCGCTCACCGCGTGACTTAATGAACTCATTGTTGCACTCCTGAATTTTCGCGTTATCTACGCTCACTCTGAACTGCACAACCGGTAGGGAATCAGAGATGACGTTTCGTGTTTTTTGCAGCTTTTTATGAGGTCGTTTGCCTTGTGTACTGCATTTTTAATAACTGGCACGAGAAGTATAAAAAGCACACCTCGCACTCTCACCGTGCAACAACACAGTATTTCGGCAGCGTATCACGTATGTTTGTGGCAAAAGCCCAGGGCAATGGAAGCCACTTCACGGAAATGAAAAACGAAGAGGTAAACGGACAGGGTGCGAGAAGCAAAAGAAGAGGAGTGTGAAACGGGTCGCTTGACCCTATGAAAATGCCTCTGAAAACCCTTTCGTATGAAAGGGTTTTAGGGCAAATGCCTGATGGCGCTACGCTTATCAGGCCAACAGACTGCGCATGTAGACCGGACGTCGCCATCCGGCTGGGTTTTGCTCAGGAGAGCAATGTTCCCCAGTTTTCGACCCAGGGGTTGGATTCGCTCTCCGGCTCCGGGTGTTCGCTGGCGTCAATCAACAGCATCTCCCCAACACGCTGCGCGCTTTGCTCCTGCAACAGCGCATCGAACTGTTTGCCGCCATTGCAAAAATTAACGTAGCTGCTGTCGCCCAGCGCAATCACGCCGTAACGCAGATTTGGCTGAAAACCGAGATTGTCCTTTATTCCCTGGAACAGCGGCACAATGCTGTCCGGGAGATCGCCCTGCCCCGTCGTCGATGTCACAACCAGCACAACTTTATCCAGATACGGCTGCCAGTCGCTCAGTTGCGGATCTTCAAAGACGGTTGCTTTATGCCCCTGCGCGGTAAGGATCGCCTCGGCCTCTTCGGCAACCAACAGCGAGTTTCCATACATGGTGCCGACAAAAATACCAATTTCCGCCATTAACGTTTTCTCCCTGATTTAAGCCTGATTATTTTCATCCTGCCGGGACAACGCACTAAACTCAACCCTTTCATTCTCAGGGAGAAGTCCGCGCCAGCCAAACTGTGATAACGCCTGCATCCAGACGTCGTCCAGACCGGCGCGCAGGATCAGCGGTTCACCGGTAAAGGGGTGGGTAAGCGTCAGTTGACTGGCGTGCAACATTAAGCGCTGGCAACCAAAATGCTCTGCGGCGCTGCGATTCTGACGTAAATCGCCGTGTTTGCTGTCGCCGATAATCGGATGGCGTAAATGCGCGAGATGACGTCTGAGCTGGTGTTTACGGCCCGTTTTCGGCTCCAGTTCCACCAGGCCGTAGCGGGTTGTCGGATAACGCCCGGTCGCCACCGGCATTTCGACCGTCGCCAGCCCCCGGTAATGGGTCACGGCAGGCTGCGGGCCTTTATCTTCGCGGGCAAATTTATCGGCAATCTTATCCAGTTCTTCCACCAGCGGATAATCCAGAACGGCCTCATCCATTAACCAGCCGCGCACAATCGCATGGTAGCGTTTCTGAATCTGATGCTGCTCAAACTGCTGCGCCAGCAGGCGCCCCGCTTCGCTGGAAAGCCCCATCAGCAGGACACCGGAAGTCGGCCTGTCGAGTCGGTGGGCGGTAAAGACGTGCTGACCAATCTGGTCGCGTACGGTTTGCATCACCACGACTTTTTCGTCGCGATCCAACCAGCTGCGGTGAACCAGCCAGCCAGACGGTTTATTCACCGCCACCAGCCATTCATCCTGATAGAGGATTTCCAGCATCAGACGTTATCGCTCGTAAACAGCGCGTCCAGATCCTGCAATGTCGTCAGGATCACCTCGCGTTGAGGATGATCGGCCGTCAGCGCCATTTCATAATACGGCGCGACAGCAAAGGCTTGCGGAAGCGGCTGCGCGTTATCAAGCAACGCGTGCATACGGGGGATCAGCACCCATTGCAGCCATTCAAGCGGTTCCATCGTATCCATACAAAAAGGTTGCGTGCTGGTAAACAGGTGGGCCTGCGGCTCGTCCATCCGCCAGTGATGATGTTCACGCAGCAGGGCTTCCAGCGCGTGGAGTTGCTGGCGCACACGGTCATGAGTCGTCATGAAATTAACCTCAGTGATGAAAAACTGGCGCGAAGAATAGCATCAGTGAAGACGAAATAAAAAAAGGGAGCACTGTAAAAACAGTGCTCCCGGTTCGTTTCGCAGCATTCCGGCTACTTTTGGTGCTCCCTGCTCATCCGTGACAACTTTTCCTGTGGTCTTGCGACCTGCTCATCCTGAACAATTTGCATCCTGCTCACATCACCCCGATGCGAATCGACTTCATCCTGAAGTATCCTGGCCATCCTGACCCACCGAACATCCTGCCCGGCTCTCGTTCTCCGTCCTGGAGGTGTCCCTTAACGCATCCGGCGTTTTCCACTTTGCTTCATCCTGAAGCCTGTCCTTGTAACACCATCCTGGCGTGTCCTGCTGAAGCGCCATCATCCTGACGTTCGCTTCGTTGTGCGACTCCTTGTCGACAGGTATAGAATCGCCTGTTTCGCCTTGTCTTACAAGACACTTACAGACAATGCCTTAAGGATATTTTCATATGAAAGGCAGGATTGTTAACTCAACTCATTAATATTAAAAGAATTATAGTTAACCCCATGAGATAAGTATTCGCTTATTATCTGGCGATCTCTCACAGGGTATGTAAGAGATCTCTCACACGGTGTCTGGCAAAGTGGATTACAGAAGCGGCTTAAGCTGAGTCAGGAATTCCGCAAGAGAGGCGGCCAGAACGGTACGATTGCGCGTTCCCAGCGTCTCTTTGCAAACTTCCCCAGAGAGATTACACACCGAAATGACCTCAAGTTCATTTTCCAGCGTGGCGATAAAAAGCGTAGGCGGTAACTTGAGACGCTTCTGCGTGACCAGATGGCCGATCAGGTTTTCCTGAACGCGTCTGAAGTCATCTGCGCTCCATGTTTGCAGCAGCGTCAGCTTTTCATCCGCGAACTGCGCGTACATATCCCCGGCAAATTGCGTGGTGTAAAAAGCATGGACCGCAGGTTGTATCACAATATCAAATGCGCGTTCAACCGCGTTTACATTCGCCTCGCCTTCAAACGGCTGCGGCTGCCAGTAAACGGCATCGCTGGTCGAAGAGATAATGCACGGGGAAGGCACGCCATACAGCTCTTCGCTGAGCGGCCAGCTGTTGTGTTTCTCATGCCATGCGTCGCAATAACGCGTCGTAAATGCCGTCAGGGCTTGCGATGTCAGTTCGTCCACCGATTTCTCTCTTCATAAAAGCCAGGATACACTTGACGCATAGTGTATCTGGTTTATGACGGTGAAACATGTCTTCTTATGAAAACCATCAGGCGCTTGATGGCCTGACTCTCGGAAAATCAACGGATTACCGGGATAATTATGACGCCAGCCTGCTACAGGGCGTTCCGCGCAGCCTGAATCGCGATCCGCTGGATTTAAAAGCGGACAATCTGCCTTTTCACGGCGCCGATATCTGGACGCTGTATGAACTGTCATGGCTGAACGCGAAAGGCGTGCCGCAGGTCGCCGTTGGTCATGTGGAACTGGACTACACCAGCGTCAATTTGATTGAGTCGAAAAGTTTTAAGCTGTACCTGAACAGCTTTAACCAGACCCGTTTTGACTCCTGGGACGCCGTGCGTCAGACGCTGGAAAACGACCTGCGCGCCTGTGCGCAAGGCGAAGTCAGCGTCGCGCTGTACCGTCTTGATGAGCTGGAAGGGCAGCCTGTCGCCCATTTTCACGGCACCTGCATTGATGACCAGGATATCACCATCGATAACTATCAGTTCAGCACCGACTACCTGGAGAATGCCGCCAGCGGCGAAAAAGTCGTGGAAGAGACGCTGGTCAGCCATTTGCTGAAGTCAAACTGCCTGATCACCCACCAGCCGGACTGGGGCTCCATACAAATTTGTTATCGCGGGCGCAAAATTGACCGCGAGAAGCTGCTGCGTTATCTGGTCTCGTTCCGTCATCACAACGAGTTCCACGAGCAGTGCGTAGAGCGCATTTTTAACGACCTTCTGCGTTTCTGCCAGCCGGAAAAACTGAGCGTGTACGCGCGCTATACGCGTCGTGGCGGTCTGGATATCAACCCGTGGCGCAGCAACACCGATTTTGTGCCTGCGACGGGCAGACTGGTGCGTCAGTAATCTTTTTTTCTCAATTTTGCGCGCCGGATTCCGCGCGCAAGGTTGTGAAAGGTCATAAGCCAGCGCTATTGTAATCAACAGGGAATGACGTCTTGCGTCCCATAAGGAGTTTACTTGATTACACATATTAGCCCGCTTGGCTCAATGGACATGTTGTCGCAGCTGGAAGTCGATATGCTTAAACGCACGGCCAGCAGCGACTTGTATCAACTGTTTCGTAACTGTTCGCTTGCCGTACTGAACTCCGGCAGTCTGACTGATAACAGCAAGGAATTGCTGTCTCGTTTTGAAAGTTTCGACATCAACGTGCTGCGTCGTGAACGCGGCGTGAAGCTCGAACTGATTAACCCGCCTGAAGACGCCTTTGTGGACGGACGCATCATCCGCGCCTTGCAGGCTAACCTGTTCGCCGTGTTGCGCGACATCCTGTTCGTCAACGGTCAGATTCACAATGCAGGCCGCTTCCAGCATCTGGATCTCGAAAGCTCGGTGCATATTACCAACCTGGTGTTCTCGATCCTGCGCAACGCCCGGGCGCTACATGTCGGCGAAGCGCCAAACATGGTCGTCTGCTGGGGCGGTCACTCCATTAACGAAAACGAATATCTCTATGCCCGCCGCGTCGGCACCCAGCTGGGTCTGCGTGAGCTGAACATTTGCACCGGCTGCGGGCCAGGGGCAATGGAAGCGCCAATGAAAGGCGCGGCGGTAGGCCACGCGCAGCAGCGTTACAAAGACAGCCGCTTTATCGGTATGACGGAACCTTCCATCATCGCGGCAGAACCGCCTAACCCGCTGGTCAATGAATTGATCATCATGCCGGATATCGAAAAACGCCTCGAAGCCTTCGTGCGTATCGCCCACGGCATCATCATCTTCCCGGGCGGCGTCGGTACGGCGGAAGAACTTCTCTATCTGCTGGGGATCCTGATGAACCCGGCGAATAAAGATCAGGTGCTGCCGCTGATCCTCACCGGGCCGAAAGAGAGTGCGGATTACTTCCGCGTGCTGGACGAATTTATCGTGCATACGCTTGGAGAAGACGCCCGCCGTTACTACCGCGTCATCATTGATGACGCCACGGAAGTGGCGCGGCTGATGAAAAAAGCGATGCCGCTGGTGAAAGAGAATCGCCGCGACACTGGCGACGCTTACAGCTTCAACTGGTCGATTCGCATCGCGCCGGACCTGCAAATTCCGTTCGAACCGTCGCATGAGAATATGGCGAATCTGCAACTTTACCCCGATCAGCCGGTTGAAATTCTGGCGGCGGATCTGCGGCGCGCCTTCTCCGGCATCGTTGCGGGTAACGTCAAGGAGGTCGGCATCCGTGCGATTGAGGAGTTCGGGCCTTATAAAATCCACGGCGACCGCGAGATGATGCGTCGCATGGACGACCTGCTCCAGGGCTTTGTCGCGCAGCATCGTATGAAACTGCCCGGCTCGGCTTACATTCCCTGCTACGAAATCTGCGCATAACGCGCAGCGCCCGGTGGAGCACATCCGCCGGGTCAGACGATCGTCCGCTTTCTCAGACCGGGTCTGGTGTTTTCACCGCCCGGTTTTTTCATTGATACCAGTCACATAGTGAAGCTAAGTTTATAAATGCCGCTTATATTTCAAAATAAAAGCATTAACGCGCAAACGTTTACCTTACAATGCCAATAGTAATTTATCAGCCGTAATTCTTATTAGTCGCGACAATCCTCCAAAAACATTGTTTTTTATAGCCAAACCTCCGTATATTGCGCCCCGATCTTTTAGGGCATATGTCGTTAATGGTAGCCTTCGCGCCCGTAAATTCGCTTTGACGTTTTTTTAACAGATTAATGGTCCAAATTTATCCACATAACAGGTGGATTATTGCATTTGGGATCGCGATCACTGATACATTCATAAGTTAAATGTATCTTTCCGCCCGCAAATTATTACGGCGAAAAATTATATAAAAATCGTCATTAAACGAATTTCATTTTACGGTCAGGTCTTTTTTCATTGGATTAGACCACAAACCTGACTTTTAGCTTCCTCCAGGAGAAACAGATGGAAACCACTCAAACCAGCACTATTGCTTCGATTGATTCTCGAAGCGGATGGCGCAAGACGGACACCATGTGGATGCTGGGCCTTTACGGCACGGCAATCGGCGCGGGCGTACTGTTCCTGCCAATTAACGCAGGCGTCGGCGGTATGATCCCGCTGATCATCATGGCGATTATCGCTTTCCCGATGACCTTCTTCGCACACCGCGGCCTGACTCGCTTCGTGCTGTCCGGTAAAAACCCTGGCGAAGACATCACTGAAGTGGTTGAAGAGCACTTCGGTATTGGCGCGGGTAAACTGATCACCCTGCTCTACTTCTTCGCGATTTACCCGATTCTGCTGGTTTACAGTGTGGCGATTACCAACACCGTGGAAAGCTTCATGACCCACCAGTTGGCCATCACCCCGCCGCCGCGCGCGATTCTGTCTCTGATCCTGATTGTCGGCATGATGACCATCGTGCGCTTCGGTGAGCAGATGATCGTTAAAGCGATGAGTATTCTGGTATTCCCGTTTGTTGCGGCCCTGATGCTGCTGGCCCTGTACCTGATCCCTCAGTGGAGCGGCGCAGCGCTGGAAACACTCTCCTTTGATTCCGCTGCCTCTACCGGCAATGGTCTGTGGATGACGCTGTGGCTGGCAATTCCGGTAATGGTGTTCTCTTTCAACCACTCTCCGATCATCTCCTCCTTCGCGGTCGCGAAGCGTGAAGAGTACGGCGATGCGGCGGAGAAGAAATGCTCTAAGATCCTGGCATTCGCTCACATCATGATGGTGCTGACCGTTATGTTCTTCGTCTTCAGTTGCGTATTGAGCCTGACGCCGGCAGACCTGGCAGCAGCGAAAGAGCAGAACATCTCTATTCTGTCTTACCTGGCGAACCACTTTAACGCGCCAGTCATCGCCTGGATGGCGCCGATCATCGCGATTATCGCCATCACGAAATCCTTCCTCGGCCACTACCTGGGCGCTCGTGAAGGTTTCAACGGAATGGTTATCAAGTCTCTGCGCGGCAAAGGCAAATCCATCGAAATCAACAAACTGAACAAAATCACTGCGCTGTTCATGCTGGTTACGACCTGGATTGTCGCCACGCTGAACCCAAGCATCCTGGGGATGATTGAAACCCTGGGCGGCCCAATCATCGCGATGATTCTGTTCCTGATGCCGATGTATGCCATCCAGAAAGTCCCGGCAATGCGTAAGTACAGCGGCCACATCAGCAACGTATTCGTTGTTGTTATGGGTCTGATCGCTATCTCCGCTATTTTCTACTCCCTGTTCAGCTAAGTTTTGTAGCGCCGCTTTCGGGCGGCGCTTCCTCCCTGAGATTTAAGCAATGGATGCCCTATGATTAGCGTATTCGATATTTTCAAAATCGGCATTGGCCCTTCCAGTTCTCACACCGTCGGGCCAATGAAAGCAGGCAAACAATTCACGGATGATCTGATTGCCCGCAATATCCTGACCGATGTCACCCGCGTCGTGGTGGATGTCTATGGTTCACTGTCGCTGACCGGTAAAGGTCACCACACTGACATTGCCATTATTATGGGTCTGGCGGGAAATCTGCCGGATACCGTCGACATCGACGCCATTCCGTTCTTTATTCAGGACGTGAACACCCACGGACGTTTACTGCTGGCGAATGGTCAGCATGAAGTGGAGTTTCCGGTCGATAAGTGCATGAATTTCCATGCCGACAACCTGTCTCTGCATGAGAACGGGATGCGTATTAGCGCGCTGGCGGGCGATAAGGTCCTCTACAGCCAAACTTACTACTCCATTGGCGGTGGTTTCATCGTTGATGAAGAACATTTCGGTTTGTCGAACAGTGCGCCGGTCAACGTGCCGTATCCGTACAAATCCGCTGCCGATCTGCAAAAACACTGCCAGGAAACCGGTCTGTCGCTTTCCGGCCTGATGATGCAAAACGAGCTGGCGCTGCACAGCAAAGAAGCGCTGGAACAGCACTTTGCCAACGTCTGGGAAGTGATGCGCGGCGGTATTGAACGCGGCATCACGACGGAAGGCGTACTGCCGGGGAAACTGCGCGTTCCACGTCGTGCCGCGGCGCTGCGTCGTATGCTGGTCAGCCAGGATAAAACCACGACCGACCCGATGGCGGTTGTCGACTGGATCAACATGTTCGCGCTGGCGGTCAACGAAGAGAACGCGGCGGGCGGGCGTGTCGTGACTGCGCCAACCAACGGCGCATGCGGCATCGTTCCGGCGGTACTGGCGTACTACGACAAGTTTATCCGCGAAGTTAACGCCAACTCACTGGCTCGCTACATGCTGGTGGCCAGCGCGATCGGCTCTCTGTACAAGATGAACGCCTCCATTTCTGGTGCGGAAGTGGGCTGCCAGGGTGAGGTCGGCGTGGCCTGCTCTATGGCGGCGGCGGGTCTGGCAGAGCTGCTGGGCGGCAGTCCGACACAGGTGTGCATCGCTGCGGAAATCGGCATGGAGCACAACCTGGGTCTGACCTGTGATCCGGTTGCGGGCCAGGTACAGGTGCCGTGCATTGAGCGTAACGCGATTGCCTCCGTGAAAGCGGTCAACGCCGCGCGTATGGCGCTGCGTCGTACCAGCGAGCCGCGCGTGTGCCTCGATAAAGTTATTGAGACCATGTACGAAACCGGTAAAGACATGAACGCCAAGTACCGTGAAACCTCTCGCGGCGGCCTGGCGATGAAGATTGTCGCCTGCGATTAAGTCCTACCACGTTTCAGGATCTGTAGGCCGGATAAGGCGCTCGCCGCCATCCGGCATTTATTGCCTGATGGCGCTTCGCTTATCAGGCCTACGGATCGCGCTATTTCGCAACACTCGCCTCCTGTCGCCCTGGATGTTACCCTGTCCCCAAATTTGTCAGGGAGAATACCGTGGCCGTCCATCTGCTTATCGTCGATGCACTGAATTTAATTCGCCGTATTCATGCGGTTCAAGGATCGCCCTGCGCGGAGACCTGCCTGCATGCGCTTGAGCAGTTGATTGTACACAGTCAGCCGACACACGCCGTCGCCGTATTTGACGATGACGCGCGCAACAGCGGCTGGCGTCATCAGCGTCTCCCGGACTACAAAGCCGGTCGTCCTCCCATGCCTGACGAGTTACACAATGAAATGCCCGCAATACGCGCCGCCTTCGAACAGCGCGGCGTGCAATGCTGGGTTTCCAGCGGCAATGAGGCGGATGATTTAGCCGCCACGCTGGCGGTCAAAGTCACACTGGCCGGGCATCAGGCCACTATCGTTTCTACCGACAAAGGCTACTGTCAGTTGCTCTCCCCGACGCTGCGTATCCGCGATTATTTCCAGAAACGCTGGCTGGATGCGCCATTCATTGAGAAAGAGTTCGGCGTCCTTCCCCAACAGTTGCCGGACTACTGGGGGCTGGCGGGGATCAGCAGTTCAAAAGTCCCCGGCGTGGCGGGCATCGGCCCCAAAAGCGCGACCCAATTGTTGGTTCAGTTTCAGACTCTGGAAGGGATTTATGCGCACCTCGACGAGGCGGCGGAAAAGTGGCGCAAGAAGCTTGAAGCGCATAAAGAGATGGCATTTTTGTGCCGCGATATCGCGCGCCTGCAAACGGATCTCCATATCGACGGAAACTTGCAGCAGCTACGGCTGACGCGGTAGCTGTGTTGCCGGGTGGCGCTGCGCTTATCCGGCCTACATTTCGTGCAATCCTGTAGGCCGGATAAGGCCATCTGGCAAAATTACCAGGCGGTATGATACAACTCGATGATATCGGCAATACTCGCTTCACGCGGATTACCACCGGTGCAAACATCGTCAAATGCCGCCTGCGCCAGCGCCGGAATATCCTCTTTACGCACGCCGACATCGCGTAAATGCAACGGAATACCGACGTCCCGGTTTAGGGTAAATACCGCTTCCACGGCGGCATTACGCGCCTCGCTCAAACTTATCCCTTCAACCTTCTCGCCCATCGCACGCGCGATATCACGGAACTTCTCACCGGTATATTCCGCGTTGTAGCGCATGATATGCGGCAGAAGAATCGCATTAGCAACGCCGTGCGGGGTGTTATAAAACGCGCCCAGCGGATGCGCCATCCCGTGCACCAGCCCAAGCCCCACGTTGGAAAAGCCCATCCCGGCAACGTACTGCCCCAACGCCATCGCTTCGCCCGCTTCACGCTCGCCCGCAACCGAACCACGCAATGCCCCGGCGATGATCTCAATGGCCTTAATATGCAGCGCATCCGTCAACGCCCACGCGGCACGGGTGATGTATCCTTCGATCGCGTGGGTTAACGCATCCACCCCGGTTGCCGCCTTCAGCGCGGGCGGCATGCCGTCCATCATGTCGGCATCAATAAACGCGACCTGCGGGATATCATGCGGATCGACACAAACAAATTTACGCCGCTTTTCTTCATCGGTGATCACATAGTTAATGGTCACTTCCGCTGCGGTTCCCGCAGTGGTCGGGATCGCCATCACCGGCACGCTCGGATAACGGGTCGGCGACAGACCTTCCAGACTGCGCACGTCAGCAAACTCAGGGTTATTGCTGATAATACCGATCGCCTTACAGGTATCCTGCGGGGAGCCGCCGCCGATGGCAATCAGGTAGTCTGCCCCGCTTTGTTGAAATACGTTCAGCCCCTCTTTCACCACGCCGATGGTTGGATTTGGGATCACGCCATCGTAGATCGCCCATGCCAGCCCTGCGGCATCCATCTTATCCGTGACATTTCTGACCACACCGCACTGCACCAGCGTTTTGTCACTGACAATTAGCGCCTTGCGATAGCCCCGGCGTTGAACCTCATCGGTTAACGCCGCCACCGCCCCCCGGCCAAACCATGCCGTTTCGTTCAGGATCATTCTGTTCGCCATAGCCCGTCTCCTTCGCTGTGCGAAATTACTCTTCGATACGTAATCCGTAGGTTTTGAATTTTTCCAGCACAATGGCGATAGCCTCATCATCCAGTACAGGCACCGGATCGGTAATCGCCAGCGTACTGAGGTACAGCTGCGCCAGCACTTCCACTTCATGCGCCAGCCACAGCGCTTTTTCCAGGTTCTCTTCGCAGGCGATCAACCCATGATGCTGTAGCAGGGTCGCTTTGCGATTTTTGAGCGCAACGGCAACGTATTCAGAAAGTTCACGCGTGCCGAACGTGGCGTAAGGCGCACACGGAATGGAGTTCCCCCCCGCCGCCGCAATCATGTAATGAATGGCTGGAATAGGACGATTGAGGATCGACACCGCCGTGCAGTGAACGGCATGGTTATGGACGACAGCATTAGCATCCGGGCGCGTCTGGTAGGCCGCCATATGGAAACGCCACTCGCTGGAAGGCAATTTTCCCTGCTCATGCTGACCCTCTGCATCAATAAAGACGATATGTGATTCGGTGAGTTTGTCATACGGAATGCCCGTTGGCGTGATCAGCATCCCGCCCTGATAACGCACGCTCACATTGCCTGCGGTCCCCTGGTTCAGCCCCAGCCGGGTCATCTCCAGGCAGGTGTCGATAATCTGGCGGGCCAGTGTGTTTCGTTCCATTAGTTACCTCTCTCAGTCATTCAAAACGCGACAACAGAACAGCACGTTGCTCTGCTGAATTAATTGAACATTTGGTAACCATCATCATATTGAATAGCGATAAAGGAATTTACATGACTTTATTTTGTGATACGCATCAATTAATCACGTCAGTTAAATACCGTTTTCGCCGGATTCACTCTCGCCAAAATGACCGCCCTTAATATTATTTATCCAAACGGGCATTTTCATAATATTTGTAACAAATGCCCGTTTTCGCAGTAATAAATTAAATCGGTCATCAACGCTGTGGGTTTTTAATTTTATTTACTCAAACGGGCATCATTTTTCAGAAATTAAAGTGATGATAATCACATAAAGCCACCCTCCAGGTGCTAAATGTGACCACCATCATATTAAACAGCGTTTTTTATTTGAAAATGAATTCATGAGTTCACCATCAACAGCCAATTTTCTCTGGCAGATAACAGGAACTCGCCTGGTTTGTCGATCTGGTGAGAAACACCGGTCGTACTTCTAAAATGTTGAACACGCTTCTGAGCCAATGAGGATGCTATGGGAAACACAACAATACAGACGCAGAGTTTTCGTGCGGTGGATACAGGGCAAAGCAAACGCTATATCATTCCGTTCGCTTTACTCTGCTCACTGTTTTTCCTTTGGGCGGTTGCCAATAACCTGAATGACATTTTATTACCACAATTTCAGCAAGCCTTTACGTTAACTAATTTCCAGGCAGGTTTGATTCAGTCTGCTTTTTATTTCGGCTATTTTGTTATTCCCATTCCCGCGGGTATTTTGATGAAAAAGCTGAGTTATAAAGCAGGGATAATTACCGGACTATTCTTATATGCTTTTGGCGCAGCATTATTCTGGCCAGCTGCTGAAGTGATGAATTACACCTTGTTTCTGATTGGTCTTTTTATTATTGCCGCAGGACTTGGTTGTCTTGAAACCGCCGCGAACCCTTTTGTTACGGTATTAGGGCCAGAAAGCGGTGGCCATTTCCGTCTCAATCTGGCGCAAACATTTAACTCTTTCGGCGCTATTATCGCCGTGGTGTTCGGGCAAAGTCTTATTTTGTCTAACGTCCCACATCAATCTCAGGACGTGCTCGATAAAATGACGCCTGAGCAATTGAGTACGTATAAACACAGCCTGGTTTTGTCGGTACAGACGCCTTATATGATCATCGTGGCTATCGTTTTACTGGTTGCCCTGCTGATCATGCTGACCAAATTCCCGGCGCTACAGAGCGACGATCACAGTGACGCCCAACAAAGTTCATTCACCGCTTCGCTTGCCCGCCTGGTGCGTATTCGCCACTGGCGCTGGGCGGTGCTGGCGCAGTTCTGCTACGTCGGCGCGCAAACCGCCTGCTGGAGCTACCTGATCCGTTACGCTATCGAAGAGATCCCCGGTATGACGCCTGGCTTTGCCGCCAACTACCTGACCGGCACGATGGTGTGCTTCTTTATCGGCCGCTTCTCCGGCACCTGGCTTATCAGCCGCTTTGCGCCGCATAAAGTGCTGGCTGCCTATGCCCTGCTCTCCATGATCCTGTGTCTGGTTTCAGCCTTTAGCGGCGGCCATATCGGTCTGCTGGCCCTGACGCTGTGCAGCGCATTTATGTCGATTCAGTACCCCACTATCTTCTCGCTGGGTATTAAAAATCTGGGACAGGACACCAAATACGGCTCGTCATTCATCGTCATGACCATCATTGGCGGCGGCATCGTCACGCCGGTCATGGGTTTTGTCAGCGATGCGGCTGGCAACATCCCAACGGCTGAGCTGGTCCCGGCGCTCTGCTTTGCCGTCATCTTCATCTTTGCCCGTTTCCGTTCACAAGCGGCAACTAACTGAACATTTTTCCGAATAACGTGAGGAACCTGTAATGAAAAAAATCAGCTTACCGAAAATTGGCATTCGCCCGGTTATTGATGGACGTCGCATGGGGGTACGCGAGTCGCTGGAAGAACAGACCATGAATATGGCGAAAGCCACCGCTGCGCTTATCACCGAAAAACTCCGCCATGCCTGCGGCGCGCAGATTGAGTGCGTGATTGCGGATACCTGCATTGCCGGAATGGCGGAATCCGCCGCCTGTGAAGAGAAATTCAGCAGCCAGAATGTTGGCGTAACAATTACCGTGACGCCGTGCTGGTGCTACGGCAGCGAAACCATCGATATGGACCCAATGCGCCCGAAAGCCATCTGGGGCTTCAACGGTACGGAACGTCCCGGCGCCGTTTATCTGGCCGCCGCGTTGGCCGCGCACAGCCAGAAAGGCATTCCGGCATTCTCTATTTATGGTCATGACGTACAGGATGCCGACGACACCTCGATCCCTGCCGACGTTGAAGAAAAACTGCTGCGCTTTGCGCGCGCGGGTCTGGCGGTCGCCAGCATGAAAGGCAAAAGCTATCTCTCTGTGGGTGGCGTCTCAATGGGGATTGCCGGTTCCATCGTCGATCACAACTTCTTTGAGTCCTGGCTGGGGATGAAAGTGCAGGCGGTGGACATGACCGAGCTGCGCCGTCGCATCGACCAGAAAATCTATGACGAAGCCGAACTGGAGATGGCGCTGGCGTGGGCGGATAAAAACTTCCGCTATGGCGAGGATCAGAACGCGCAGCAGTACAAACGTAATGAAGAACAAAGCCGCGCGGTGCTGAAAGAGAGCCTGCTGATGGCGATGTGCATTCGCGACATGATGCAGGGCAACAACAAGCTGGCGGAAAAAGGGCTGGTCGAAGAGTCGCTGGGTTATAACGCTATTGCGGCAGGCTTCCAGGGCCAGCGCCACTGGACCGATCAATACCCGAACGGCGACACCGCCGAAGCGCTGCTGAACAGCTCCTTTGACTGGAACGGCGTGCGCGAACCGTTTGTCGTCGCTACCGAAAACGACAGCCTCAACGGCGTAGCGATGCTGCTGGGCCACCAACTCACCGGAACCGCGCAGGTCTTTGCCGACGTGCGAACCTACTGGTCGCCGGAAGCGGTAGAGCGCGTCACAGGCCAGCCGCTCACCGGCCTTGCGGAGCACGGCATCATTCACCTGATCAACTCCGGCTCTGCGGCGCTGGACGGCTCCTGCAAGCAGCGCGATAGCGAAGGCAAACCGACCATGAAGCCGCACTGGGAAATCAGCCAACAGGAAGCGGACGCCTGCCTGGCCGCCACCGAATGGTGCCCGGCGATCCACGAATACTTCCGTGGCGGCGGCTACTCCTCTCGCTTCCTGACCGAAGGCGGCGTGCCGTTCACCATGACCCGCGTGAACATCATCAAGGGTCTGGGGCCGGTACTGCAAATCGCTGAAGGCTGGAGCGTGGAACTGCCGAAAGAGATGCACGATCAGCTCGACGCCCGCACCAACTCGACCTGGCCGACCACCTGGTTTGCGCCACGTCTTACCGGTAAAGGCCCGTTCACCGACGTTTACTCGGTGATGGCGAACTGGGGCGCTAACCACGGCGTACTGACCATCGGCCACGTCGGCGCTGACTTCATCACGCTCGCCGCCATGCTGCGTATTCCGGTCTGCATGCACAACGTGGACGATGCGAAAATCTACCGTCCTTCCGCCTGGGCTGCGCACGGTATGGATATTGAAGGCCAGGATTATCGCGCCTGCCAGAACTACGGGCCGCTGTACAAACGTTAATGCGTCACTTCTTTGCCCGGTGGCGTAAGCTTACCGGGCCTACAATTTCGCATTTTGTAGGCCGGATCAGCGAAGCGCCATCCGGCAACGTTTCGGAGCTACTATGAAACAAGACGTCATTCTGGTTCTCGACTGCGGCGCCACCAACGTACGGGCAATGGCCGTTGACCGTCAGGGAAACATTGTCGCCCGCGCATCAACAGCGAATGCCAGCGACATCGCCACGGAAAATAGCGCCTGGCATCAGTGGTCGCTGGCGGCCATTCTGCAACGCTTCGCGGACTGCTGTCAGCAACTGAAGACGGAACTGGCGGCCTGCCGGGTTCGCGGCATCACCGTCACGACGTTCGGCGTAGACGGTGCGCTGGTTGATGAACAGGGTCAGTTACGCTATCCGATCATCAGCTGGAAATGCCCTCGCACCCTTGCCGTCATGGAAAACATCGGCCGCTTTATGCCGCCGCAGCAGTTGCAGGCGATCTCCGGCGTCGGCGCATTCGCCTTTAATACGCTGTATAAACTGGTGTGGCTGAAAGAGAACCACCCGCAGTTGCTCGAACAGGCGCACGCCTGGCTGTTTATTTCATCGCTGATCAACCACCGTTTAACCGGTGAATTCACCACGGATATCACCATGGCGGGCACCAGCCAGATGCTGGATATCCACCAGCGGGATTTCAGCCCGGAGATTTTACAGGCCACGGGTTTACCCCGCCGTCTGTTTCCACGGTTAGTTGAGGCGGGTGAACGAATTGGCACGCTGCAAAACGACGCCGCAAACCTGCTTGGGCTTGAGGCGGGTATTCCGGTGATCTCCGCCGGGCATGACACGCAGTTTGCCCTCTTTGGCGCCGGCGCAGAACAGGATGAACCGGTACTCTCGTCCGGTACGTGGGAAATCCTGATGGTACGCAGCGCGCAGGTGAACACGCCGCTGCTCAGCCATTACGCCGGTTCCACCTGTGAACTGGACAGCCAGGCCGGACTTTATAACCCAGGCATGCAGTGGCTGGCTTCCGGCGTGCTCGAATGGGTGCGCAAACTGCTCTGGACGCCAGAAACGCCGTGGCAGACGCTGATTGACGAGGCGCACGCCATTCCGCCGGGAGCTGAAGGCGTGAAGATGCAGTGCGATCTCCTCACCTGTCAAAACGCGGGCTGGCAGGGGGTGACGCTGAACACAACGCGTGGTCATTTTTACCGCGCCGCGCTGGAAGGGCTCACGGCGCAACTGCAACGTAATCTGCAAACGCTGGAAAAGATTGGTCACTTCCAGGCAACTGAGCTTCTGCTGGTTGGCGGCGGAAGCCGCAACGCGCTGTGGAATCAAATCAAAGCCAATCTGCTTGATATACCGATTAAGGTGCTGGATGACGCGGAAACCACCGTCGCCGGGGCCGCCATGTTCGGCTGGTATGGCGTAGGCGAATTTGCCAGCCCGGAACAGGCCCGAGCCCAGGTACGCTATCAGTACCGCTATTTCTGGCCGCAAACTGAACCCGAATTTATTGAGGGAGTGTGAGATGCTAAAAACTATTTCGCCATTAATATCCCCTGAGTTACTGAAAGTGCTGGCTGAAATGGGGCACGGGGATGAGATTATTTTTTCCGATGCCCACTTTCCCGCGCACAGCATGGGACCGCAGATTATTCGCGCAGATGGTCTGAAAGTCAGCGATCTGCTCCGGGCGATTATCCCGCTGTTTGAACTGGACAGCTACGCGCCGCCGCTGGTGATGATGGCCGCCGTAGAGGGCGATTCGCTCGACCCGACGGTTGAAGCACGTTATCGCGATGCGCTCTCATTACAGACGCCGTGCCCGGAGATTGTCCGCATCGACCGCTATGCGTTTTATGAGCGGGCGCAAAAAGCCTTTGCGATCGTTATCACAGGAGAGTGCGCGAAGTACGGGAATATTCTTTTAAAAAAAGGGGTAACGCCGTAATCTCTTGCCGGTGCGCCCGCATGATGCGGGCGTTCATCGAATGATGGGGTGAGAAAAGATGAAAGCGGCACGCCAACAAGCGATAGTAGACCTGCTGATCAACCATAAAAGTCTGACCACCGAGGCGCTGTCAGTACAGCTTAACGTCAGCAAAGAGACCATTCGCCGCGATCTCAGCGAGCTACAGGCGCAGGGAAAAGTGCTGCGCAATCACGGGCGCGCCAAGTATATTCACCGGGAAAACCAGGACAGCGGCGACCCGTTCCACATCCGGCTGAAAAGCCACTATGCGCATAAGGCGGATATCGCCAGGGAGGCGCTGGCATGGATAGAACCGGGCATGGTGATCGCTCTGGACGCCAGCTCAACCTGCTGGTATCTGGCCCGCCAGTTGCCGGACATTGATATTCACGTCTTTACCAACAGTCACCCGATTTGCCAGGAGCTGGGCAAACGCGAGCATATTCAGCTCATCAGTTCCGGCGGCCAGCTTGAGCGTAAATATGGCTGCTACGTCAATCCGTCGCTTATCTCTCAGCTTAAGCCGCTCGACATTGACCTGTTTATTTTTTCCTGCGAGGGGATCGACCGCGGCGGCGCGCTCTGGGACTCAAATACGATCAACGCGGATTTCAAATCCACGCTGCTTAAGCGCGCATCACAGTCTTTATTGTTGATCGACAAGAGTAAGCTCAACCGCTCGGGAGAGGCCTGCATCGGGCATCTGGATGATGTGACGCACATCATTTCCGATGAGCGCCAGGGGGTAATTCATGCCTGATAGCCTTGCCGCTTATCAGGCCAACAAATACCCGGCGCAGGCCGGATAAGGCATTTACGCCGCTATCCGGCAATCCATCGTATTACCGCTCGTCGCGACGCCCGCCCACGGCGGCCCACAGCCGACGGACATGCACGGTCACTTCTTCACGATCGTGATACAGCTGTCGCGCCTGAATTTGCGCGTTAATGCCGTGTTCATCAAGCTGCGCCTGAATGTATGCCAGGTTCTGCGACACCTCTTCATAGCGTTTTTTCATCGGCAGCTTGAGATTGAAGATCGTCTCGCGACACCAGCCGTTTACTAACCACTGCGCCATCAGCGCGGCAACTTTAGCAGGCTTTTCCACCATATCGCACACCATCCACGAGATGTTATTGCGATTCGGACGGTATCTGAATCCATCTTCGCGCAGCCAGGTCACCTGCCCGGTATCCATCAGGCTCTGCGCCATTGGGCCGTTATCGACAGAGTAAACCCACATGTTGCGCTTCACTAACTGGTAGGTCCAACCGCCAGGGCAGGCGCCTAAATCCACGGCATACATCCCGTTCGCCAGACGTTCATCCCACTCATCGGCCGGAATAAAAACATGCAGCGCTTCTTCCAGCTTCAGCGTCGAACGGCTTGGCGCATCGGCCGGGAATTTCAGCCGCGGAATCCCCATATAGAACGGCGAGTTGTTGTCAGGATACGAATACCCGGTATAACAGCAGCCCGGCGCGATGAAGAAAACATGCACCACCGGACGCTTTGGCGTTTCATAGTTTGTCAGAATCCCCGCGTCGCGCAGCGCGGCCCGCAGCGGCACCGTAAATTTACGGCAAAACTTCATCAACTCTTTGCTTTCATTGGTGTCTGCGACTTCAACACGCAGCTCGCCGCCTTTTTCCACAACGCCCTGTAGCATCCCGACAATCGGCGTAATGCGATCGTCCGGCGGCAGGTCGCGCAGCAGCTCGCCGACGACGAACATTTGACGCGCAAAAATGAGCGAGGAAAAAGGCAACTCTTTTACTATTTTTTCAGCATCGTCCGGCTGATAGCACTCAAAGACGACGTACCCGGCATTGTCTTTAACACGAGCGAAGCCAAAGATTTCCCGACGCGCCGCCTTATCCGTTATTTCAGCAGCACACTCCTTTTCAAAACCAGGGCGACACAACAATACAACCTTATTCATGACCAACGCCCTTACGTTTCAAACGGATGGCGCCAATTAACATCAGCACCCAGCCTGCCAGGAAACTCACGCCGCCGACAGGAGTAACAAACGCCCACAGGCGTAAATGAGACAGCACCAGGCAATACAGGCTGCCGCTAAACAGCACCGTACCTAACGCCAGAAAAACGCTGCTCCAGTAAAACCAGATGCTAATGCGTCGCTGCATCGCAACCGCCAGGCCAAAAATAGCCAGCGTATGAAACGCCTGATATTGCAGGCCGGTCTGGACCCAGCCCATTTCAACCACACCAAGAGTTTTGCTCAGGACATGCGCCCCAAAGGCACCCAGAGCAACATAGATAAAGCCGCTTATCGCGGCAAAAATCAGCATAAAACGGCTGGTCATGGTAGTACCCTAAATAAATTATTGTTCGTAACGAAAGCGGAATTTTTCTTGTTCAGCGGCCGCTTTGGTCAGAATCCACTGACGAAAGGCGGCTATTTTACCCAGTTCTGCCTGACTGTCATGACAAACCAGATAAAAAGCATTTTTACTGACCAGAACGTCGTTAAAGGGACAGACAAGACGCCCGGCTTCAATTTCTGATTGCGCCATGACGTTGTTCGCCAGCGCAACCCCCTGTCCGTGGATGGCAGCCTGTAGCACCATTGCGCTATGGCTGAAAATAGGTCCCTGCTGCACATTAATATGATTCAGCCCCAACTGACGCGTATAGGTCTGCCAGTCTCTTCGCGAAGCATCATGCAGTAATGTATGTTTTGCCAGATCTTCCGGCGTCTTTAACGGCTTATCGCCCGTCAGTAATAACGGTGAACACACCGGCAGTAAATATTCTGCGTACAATTTTTCGACGCGCAAGCCTGGCCAGTTGCCACGCCCATAAAAAATAGCGACGTCGACATCATCAGCCAGCTTATCTTCCTGACGGTCCACGGCCTGAATTCTGACATCGATTCCCGGATAAGTTGAGTTAAAGCTTGAGAGTCGAGGAACCAGCCACTGGATCGCAAAACTGGGCAATAAACTGACCGTAAGCGCGCCTTTTGCACTCCGCGCCTGAAGTTTACGCGTCGCTTCGGTTAATTGCGAAAAAATCTCTTTGATGTCGAGGAAATAGCTCTGCCCCTCTTCCGTGAGCAAAAGCGAACGATTGCGACGACGGAACAGTTTTAGCCCCAAAAAATCCTCAAGTGACTTGATTTGGTGACTTACTGCGGCCTGTGTCACAAAAAGTTCTTCTGCTGCGCGAGTGAAGCTTAAATGCCGCGCTGCGGCATCAAAAACACGTAATGCATTTAAGGGTGGTAATCGTTTTGACATGGCTTTTAGACTTTGATGTTAAATAAATTTAACAATTAGGTAACCCTGTGTAACCTATTAGTTTTTTTAATCTGAGCCATTATAATTTGTCCGTTGAGGTTCTACCAGCAAATACCTATAGTGGCGACACTTCCTGAGCCGGAACGAAAAGTTTTATCGGAATGCGTGTTCTGATGGGCTTTTGGCTTACGGTTGTGATGTTGTGTTGTTGTGTTTGCAATTGGTCTGCGATTCAGACCATGGTAGCGAAGCTACCCTTTTTCACTTCCTGTACATTTACCCTGTCTGTCCATAGTGATTAATGTAGCACCGCCAATTGCGGTGCTTTTTTTTGTCCATGACCGACCGGTTACTGATCCAGTTCGACCATCTCTTTAACGTCAGTACGATTGATCTGCTGTTTGTTGCCGTTAGCGTCTTTATAAGAAATCATGCCGGTTTCATCATCGGTTTTTGGCTTACCGTCTGACACGATAGTACGGCCATCATTTGTGTGCATCACATAATTCGGACCGGAACAGGCGCTCAGGGCAAAAGTCAGCATACATGCAGAGATCATTGCGGCAGTCTTTTTCATTTTCATCTTCTTCTCCTTAAAGCTGTTTATGCTAAATAAAACGGGTTCCGTAACAGGCAAAAACATTCGCCTAACACTATTTAGCATAACCTGCTTCCCTGACTTCACCAGGATAACCAGACAATTCCGATGGTTAGGACAAACCTTGTATCACAGCCCTTTTTGCGCCACGATCGGTATACTGAATTGAGGAATACCATGAACGCTTTCAATCCTGCGCAGTTTCGCGCGCAATTTCCTGCCCTTACCGATGCGGGCGTTTATCTCGACAGCGCCGCGACGGCGCTTAAGCCTCAGGCCGTGATCGACGCCACGCATCAGTTCTACAGCCTGAGCGCCGGAAACGTCCATCGCAGCCAGTTCGCCGAGGCACAGCGGCTAACCGCACGCTATGAAGCGGCGCGCGGCAAAGTGGCGCAGTGGCTGAACGCGCCTGATGATGCATCGATTGTCTGGACACGCGGCACCACGGAAGCCATCAATATGGTGGCGCAATGCTATGCCCGCCCGCGCCTGCAACCCGGCGATGAGATAATCGTCAGTGAAGCGGAGCATCACGCGAATCTCGTTCCCTGGCTGATGGTCGCTCAGCAGACGGGCGCAAAAATCGTCAAACTGCCCCTGAATGCCCTTTTCCTCCCCGACGTGGAGCGTCTGCCTGAACTCATCACGCCACGCAGCCGGATTCTGGCGCTGGGACAGATGTCGAACGTCACGGGCGGCTGCCCGGACCTGGCGCGCGCTATCACGCTGGCGCACGCGGCAGGGATGGTGGTGATGGTTGACGGCGCGCAAGGCGCGGTGCATTTCCCCGCCGATGTACAGCAGCTGGATATTGATTTTTATGCCTTCTCCGCCCACAAGTTGTACGGCCCGACGGGCATCGGCGCGCTGTACGGCAAACCGGCCTTACTGGAAGAGATGTCCCCGTGGCTCGGCGGCGGCAAGATGATCGCTGAAGTCAATTTTGAAGGATTCACAACCCAGGCCGTTCCCTGGCGTCTGGAAGCCGGCACGCCAAACGTGGCTGGAGTTATTGGCCTTAGCGCCGCGCTGGAGTGGCTGGCGGAAGTGGATATGGCGCAGGCCGAAAGCTGGAGTCGCGGTCTGGCGACGCTGGCGGAAGACGCGCTGGCGAAGCGTCCGGGTTTCCGCTCTTTCCGTTGCCAGGACTCCAGCCTGCTGGCCTTCGATTTTGCCGGCGTTCATCACAGCGATATGGTGACGTTACTGGCCGAATACGGCATCGCCCTGCGCGCCGGGCAGCACTGCGCGCAGCCGCTACTGGCGGCGCTTGGCGTAACGGGCACCCTGCGCGCCTCTTTTGCGCCGTATAATACAAAGCATGATGTGGATGCGTTGGTCAGCGCCGTTGACCGCGCGCTGGAAATACTGGTGGATTAATGACAAGCCCTCTTTTTGCCGGACACCCGTTTGGCACGACCGTAACGGAAGAGACGTTACGCGCTCTCTTTATCCCGCTCTCGCAGTGGGAGGACAAGTATCGCCAGCTTATTCTGTTGGGTAAGCAACTCCCGGCATTGCCGGATGAGCTAAAAACGCAGGCAAAAGAGATCGCAGGATGTGAGAACCGCGTCTGGCTGGGGCATACCCTGTCAGAGAAGGGAACGCTGCACTTTTTCGGTGACAGCGAAGGGCGTATTGTACGCGGTTTGCTGGCGGTTTTACTCACGGCGGTAGAGGGAAAGACCCCGGCGGAACTGCTGGCGCACTCGCCGCTGGGGTTGTTTGATGAGTTAGGCTTAACAACACAACTTAGCGCATCGCGCAGCCAGGGGCTGCATGCGCTGAATAACGCGATTCTTGAGGCTGCCCAGCAAGCCGGATGACGACGCTGATGCGTCTTATCCGGCCTACAACACCGCACGAACCGTAGGTCGGATAAGCATAGCGCCATCCGACACAATCAAGCCTGACGCGCCGCCTTCGCCATCATCTTCTTCAGCGCATGAGACACAGCAACAAAGCCAAAGGTCGCAGTTACCATCGTGGCTGCGCCGAATCCAGAGGCGCAATCCATTCGTTTCGGCCCCTCCGCCGTCGCTTTCATCGCACATACGGAACCATCAGCCTGCGGATAAACCAGCGCTTCCGTTGAGAACACGCAGTCCACGCCCAGTTTGCCCTTGCTGTTTTTCACCACGCCAAAGTCGCTTTTCAGCCGTTCGCGCAGTTTCGCCGCCAGCGGGTCCTGGATGGTTTTCGCCAGATCCGTTACCTGAATCTGGGTCGGGTCTATCTGCCCACCCGCCCCGCCGGTGGTGACTAACGGAACCTTATTTCGGCGGCACCAGGCAATCAGCGCGGCTTTTGGCCGCACGCTGTCGATGGCATCAATGACATACGAAAACCCTGCGCTCATATACTCCGCGACGTTATCCGGCGTGACAAAGTCATCCACCACCGTCACCCGGCACTCCGGGTTGATCTGACGAATACGCTCGGCCATCACCTCGGCTTTCGCCAGACCGACGTTATCGCGTAGCGCATGAATTTGCCGGTTGATGTTGGTGACGCATACGTCATCCATATCGATGAGCGTGATCGCGCCAATGCCGGTACGCGCCAGCGCCTCTGCCGCCCAGGAGCCGACGCCGCCGATCCCGACCACGCAAATATGCGCACCGGCAAACAGCTGCAACGCTTTTTCACCATACAGACGGGCGGTGCCGCCAAAACGCTGGCGCCAGGCATCACTAATTACAACAGACATACGACCTCAGAATTAAAAAGGGGTAATACGATCGTAGGCCGGATACGTCGCTTGCGACGCCATCCGGCATGATTTGCCTGATGGCGCTACGCTTATCAGGCCTACGATTTAAATCTTCAGCGAAGCCGCCATCAGGCAATCAGCCGCTAAATACGTTACCGGTTCCCGGGGCGTTTTTCAGCACCCAGACGCGCCCATAGTGATTATACCAGCCTGCGCGGTGCCCGGCGTCCGGGCCTATCCCCTGATAAATATCAAAGTGCTGGCCTTTAATCGCGCCGCCCACGTCCAGCGCCACCATCAGGCGCAGTTCGTACTGGCCGTTAAACTTGCCGTTGTTATCCAGCAGCGGGACTTCCGCCAGCAGGGTTGTTCCTGCCGGGATAATGCTGCGATCGGAAGCCACAGACGCACGGCCGATAAGCGGCACGGCGCTGGCGCCTTTCACCGGGGCAAAAGATTGCGGCTTAAAGAAGACGAATGACGGGTTTTGCTCCAGCAGCTCGCGCACTTCCGCTTCACTGTGGGTTTCTCCCCAGTGGCGAATGGCCTGCATCGACATATCTTCTTTCTTCACTTCACCGCGATCGATCAGCACCTTGCCGATACTGCGGTAAGCATGGCCGTTTTTCCCGGCATAGCTGAAGAAATTCAGCGGGCTACCGTCGCCAAAATCAATATAGCCGCTGCCCTGAACGTCCATGATGAAGTTATCCATCAGCGAGTTGCTGTACGCCAGAATGTAGCTGTCGCTCAGCGCGCCGGAATAGATCTCGGCACGAGACGGTAAGCGGCCGCGTTTTGGCGGCATGCGATAAATAGGGTACTGGAACTCGCCCTGACGGGTATGGCGCGCCTGAATAACCGGCGTGTAGTAGCCGGTAAACTGGACGTTGCCGTAGTTATCCGCCCCTTCCATCTGCCAGGCATCAATACCAAACTGGCGCATCATTCGCGTATCGCCACCGGAACGTAACCACTCCTGCACGGCGTTATAGACGTTGCTCTGGTTGCCATACAGACGCGGCGACGCGCTGCGGATTTGGTTGACCTGCTCGGCGAAATCGCCTGCGTTGATAGGCGCCCCAATGGCGTCAGGTTGGTTCACCAGTGAGAAAGGCTGGGTAAACTTCCCGTCTTTATACTGCTGGCCGCGATCGGTCGGTTTAGAGGAACAGGCGGCAAGCATTGCAACCACCGCCCCCATAAGAAGGTAATTTGCCCAACGTCCTTTCATGAGTTCTCGTCTTTTAGCTGTAAATCTTGCGCTATGAAGATAACAAACCCCCGAACCTAATGAAATGCGAAGCGCTCCCCTGACGCAAATTACGCACAAAAAACGTACCAAAGTGCGTTGTTTTTGCACACAATCATCCCAATTTCGTGATCCGGGTGAAAAAAGGGTTGCATGAAAATGTTAGCAGAGTATAGTGCGCATCCACGGACGCGGGGTGGAGCAGCCTGGTAGCTCGTCGGGCTCATAACCCGAAGGTCGTCAGTTCAAATCTGGCCCCCGCAACCAATTAAAATCTGATGTAATATTTTGCAAAGTAGTTCGAATCACAACAAGGCGGCGACGCAGTGAATCCTTAGGAGCTTACTTCAGTAAGTGACTGAGGTGAACGAGGAAAGCCAACGCAGATGTGGTTTGAAATACGAAGCAGAAAGACGGACGCGGGGTGGAGCAGCCTGGTAGCTCGTCGGGCTCATAACCCGAAGGTCGTCGGTTCAAATCCGGCCCCCGCAACCAATTGAAATATGATGTAATATTTTGCAAAGTAGTTCGAATCACAACAAGGCGGCGACGCAGTGAATCCTTAGGAGCTTACTCCAGTAAGTGACTGAGGTGAACGAGGAAAGCCAACGCAGATGTGGTTTGAAATACGAAGCAGAAAGACGGACGCGGGGTGG
>NZ_JAOWFN010000015.1:208961-657260 GCF_030333595.1 Citrobacter sp. CK181
ACGCGGGGTGGAGCAGCCTGGTAGCTCGTCGGGCTCATAACCCGAAGGTCGTCGGTTCAAATCCGGCCCCCGCAACCAATATTAAACACCTTAACGGGTGTTTTTTCGTTTCTGCGGCCCGTAAAAAAAGCGCCTTTCAGCGCTTTTTTATTATCCCCTTCTCGCCAGCGTCGCCCCATCGGCAAAGTAGGCTTTAATACCCGCCAGAATCGACTCCGCCACTTCCTGCTGGAACTTCGCCGTTTTGAGCTTACGCTCCTCTTCAATATTACTGATAAAGGCGGTTTCCACGAGAATAGAGGGAATATCCGGCGCTTTCAGCACCGCAAAGCCGGCCTGCTCGACCTGATTTTTGTGCAGATTATTAACTCTTCCCAGCTTGTTGAGCACCGCTTTACCGAACTTCAGGCTATCGGCGATGGTCAACGATTGCACCATGTCGAACATGGTGTGATCGACATAGCGATCGCCGCTTTTACTCACGCCGCCGATCAAATCCGAGGCGTTCTGAGTTTGCGCGAGGTATTTTGCCGCCGTACTGGTCGCGCCCTTCGTCGAGAGCGCAAAAACAGATGAACCGCTGGGCTGTCGGCTGGTAAACGCGTCCGCATGGATAGAGACAAACAGGTCGGCGCGCTGCTTCTGGGCTTTTGCCACGCGCACTTTCAGCGGAATGAAGATATCCTCATTACGCGTCATGTAGACCTTCATATTGCCTTCTCTCTCAATTAACGCGCGCAAGCGGCGGGCAATCTGCAACACCACGTCTTTTTCGCGCGTCTTGTATTTCCCCACGGCGCCGGGATCTTCCCCTCCATGACCGGGATCGAGCATGATCACGATCGGGCGATCGCGGCCCGCCTTGCCCGGCTGCGGCCCGCTCTGCGCAGGCGGCACCTGCTTATCCAGATCGCCTTTGTTGTAATCTTCCAGCAGCGCCAGCAACGGATCCTGCATATCCTGCGCATTGGCAGGGTAGAGATCCATCACCAGGCGTTCTTTAAAGCCCGCCACCGGCGCAAGGGCAAACAGCTGCGGTTTCACGTTTTGCTTCAGCTCAAACACCATCCGCACCGTCTGTGGATCAAACTGCCCCACTCGCGCTGACTTGATATACGGATCGTCCGCGCGGATCTGCGCGCCAATGCCTTTAAGCACCGAGTTCAGATTCACACCTTCAATATCCACCACCACGCGCTCAGGGTTACTCAGGGCAAACTGTTTGTATTTCAGCAGACGGTTCGATTCCACCGTGACGCGGGTATAGCTGGACGCAGGCCAGATGCGTACCGCGACGACCTGGCTGACGGCAGCCAAACCGACCTGACTTACGCTCAATAGCCACATGGCGCCCGTCCCTTGTAGTAAACGACGGCGACTGATTGCTGAGTTGGATCCCGACATGCTTCTCCCGAGCAAAACAAACTTAACGGTGCTGATGTACAAAACGTCTAAATTGACCGGAAACTTTAGCGAATGACGCATAATCTGTCATCTATAAAAGGGTAAACTTTCTTTTTGTATTCACGGTATTACTGAGAGAAAACTTCAGCGGGATTAAAATTTGCGCTTGCGCACGACGGAAAAACAGAATAAAAATACATTAATTTCGAATAATCATGCAATGAGGGTGTGCCGTGGTGAAGGAACGTAGAACCGAACTGGTACAGGGATTCCGCCATTCTGTTCCCTATATCAATACCCATCGGGGAAAAACGTTTGTCATTATGCTTGGCGGTGAGGCCATTGAGCATGAAAATTTCTCCAGTATCGTCAATGACATCGGGCTTCTGCACAGTCTGGGCATTCGCCTGGTGGTGGTGTATGGCGCGCGTCCGCAAATCGACGCGAACCTTGCCGCACATCATCATGAGCCGCTGTACCACAAAAATACCCGCGTGACGGACGCCAAAACGCTGGAACTGGTTAAGCAAGCGGCAGGCACGTTGCAGCTGGATATCACCGCCCGTCTGTCGATGAGCCTGAACAACACCCCCTTACAGGGCGCGCACATCAACGTCGTCAGCGGCAATTTTATTATTGCACAGCCGCTGGGCGTGGATGACGGCGTGGATTACTGCCACAGCGGACGCATTCGCCGTATTGATGAAGAGGCAATTCATCGCCAGTTAGACAGCGGCGCAATTGTGCTGATGGGGCCGGTCGCGGTTTCCGTCACAGGCGAAAGTTTTAACCTGACCTCAGAAGAGATCGCCACGCAGCTCGCCATCAAACTGAAGGCGGAGAAGATGATCGGCTTCTGTTCGTCGCAAGGGGTAACTAACGACGAAGGCGACATCGTTTCCGAACTTTTCCCGAACGAAGCGCAGGCACGCGTTGAAGCACAGGAAGAAAAAGGTGATTACAATTCAGGCACCGTGCGGTTCCTGCGCGGCGCGGTGAAAGCCTGTCGCAGCGGCGTGCGTCGCTGCCATCTGATTAGCTACCAGGAAGACGGCGCGCTATTGCAGGAGCTGTTCTCACGCGACGGGATAGGGACGCAAATCGTGATGGAGAGCGCCGAGCAGATTCGTCGCGCCACCATTAACGATATCGGCGGGATCCTGGAGCTGATTCGCCCGCTGGAACAACAGGGGATTCTGGTGCGCCGCTCCCGTGAACAACTGGAGATGGAGATCGACAAATTCACGATTATCCAGCGAGATAATCTGACCATCGCCTGCGCCGCGCTGTACCCTTTCCCCGAAGAAAAAATCGGCGAAATGGCCTGCGTGGCGGTACATCCAGATTATCGCAGTTCATCGCGTGGCGAAGTCTTGCTGGAACGGATCGCCGTGCAGGCAAGACAGATGGGCCTCAGCAAGCTGTTTGTGCTGACAACGCGCAGTATTCACTGGTTCCAGGAACGTGGGTTTACGCCGGTGGATATCGAACTGCTGCCCGAGAGCAAAAAAGAGATGTACAACTATCAGCGTCGTTCAAAGGTGTTGATGGCAGATTTGGGATAACCCATTTTGCCTGACGACGACGCTAAAGCGTCTTATCGGGTCTACGGGGATGCTGTAGGCCGGATAAGCGCAGGCGCCATCCGGCAACTTACCTCACAGCCCGTTATTAAAAAACGCGGACAGTCCGCTACGTCGTTCCGTGCGCGTCGCAATTGCCCCGCTCAAAACCCGTTCATCGGCATAGAGAGACAGGCGACGACGTGCGCGCGTCACGGCGGTATACACCAGCTCGCGGGTCACAACCGGCGAGCGCTGGCTGGGTAAAATCAGCGCCGCATGATCGAACTCCGATCCCTGCGATTTATGCACCGTCATCGCCCAAGTTGTTTCATGCTCCGGCAAACGGCTGGGCTGCACCGACTTAATGCTGCCATCCGGCATGGCGAACCACACCCTCAACCCCTGGCCGCGATCGAGCGCAATGCCGATATCGCCATTGAACAACCCCAACGCGCTGTCATTGCGCGCAATCATTACCGGACGCCCTTCATACCAGCGGCTGTGCGGGTGACGCTGAATTTTGCGCTTTTGCAGCATAACCTGTTCGATGCGTTCATTCAGACCGCCAACGCCAAACGGCCCTTCACGCAGCGCGCACAGCAACTGGTACTCATTGAAAGCCTGAATAATCGCCCCCGGCTCCGCGCCCTCGCGAACAAGCGCCAGATAACGCCCATAACCGGCCAGCGCCTCGTCGAGCATGGCGGCGTAATCCTCGCTGCTCTGTAGCGTTCGTTTTTCAATATCGCCGAATCCCTGCTGAAAGACCGTTTTCATCGCCGCTTTATCGCCACGATTAATGGCTGCCGCCAGTTGACCAATGCCGGAATCATGCCCGAAGCGATAGCTTTTTTGCAGCAAACACAGGCTATCGCGCAAAGAGGCCGCCTCCATTCCTGCGCCCGCAGGAATGGGGCTTCCCGTCAGTCGGCTCAGCTGCTGTGCGCGCCCGGCGGTAAATCCGGCATTTACCCAGGCGCAGATATCGCCCAGCACCGCCCCCGCCTCAACGGAAGCCAGCTGATCGCGATCGCCGAGAAAAATCACGCGTCCGTGCGGCGGCAGCGCCTCAATTAGCCGCGACATCATCGGCAAATCGATCATTGATGCCTCATCCACTACCAGCACGTCCAGATGCAGCGGGTTTCCCGCGTGATGGCGCAGCCTCTGGCTACCGGGCTGTGCGCCCAACAGCCGGTGCAACGTACTGGCGTCATCCGGGATGCGTTTTTTTTGCTCATCCGTGAGCGGAAGCTGGCGCAATGCCGCGCCAAGCGACTCGGTCAGACGCGCCGCCGCTTTCCCCGTCGGCGCCGCCAGTCGTATACGGCATCGCTCGCCGTCCGCCATCTGAATCAACGCGGCCAGCAGCTTCGCCACGGTAGTGGTTTTACCGGTGCCAGGCCCGCCGGAAATGACGGAAATACGGCGCGTCAACGCCACGGCCGCCGCCACTTTTTGCCAGTTGACGTCATCCGTCGGCGGGAAAAGCGCATCCAGCGTGCGGGCCAGTTGCTGTTCATCTACCGCGATCGCCTGGTTAACCTCGCTAAAAAAGCGGGCTACCGTGCGCTCGTTACTCCACATCCGGTTCAGGTAAAGGCGATCTTCATGCAGAATCAACGGCGTTGGCCGCTCTCCCCGACTGACCGCCCCGGAAGCCAGCAGACACGATGCCCAGTCTTCAGGCGCGTCCCTCTCGCTAAACCAGGAGACCAGTAGCGGATGCGACTCTTCCGTTATCGCCAGGCGCGAAAGCGGCATACAGACATGCCCTTCCCCGGCATCGCGGCTGAGCAATGCAACGGCCAGCGTCACGCATGGATCGTCCTGCCCGGCAACCGCCAGCGCAAACTGAGCGTCTAATGGCCGCAACAGCTTTTGTTCTACGGCCTCCAGTAATCGCTTCTGAATTGTCATTGCGCCTCCTCCGCTACAACGCCTGCAAACATCTCATCCATTAACGCAATCAGTTCGCCGTCCGGCCGGGTCGAGAAAATGCCCTGCCGTGGATATTCACGGTCAACGCCGCGCAGGAAAAGGTAGATCACGCCGCCGAAATGACGTTCATAGTCATAATCGGCGATGCGATGGCGCAGATAGCGGTGCAACGCCAGCGTATACAGCTGATATTGCAGGTCATAGCGATGCGTCTGCATCGCTGAGGCCATTGCCTCCTGAGTGTAGGCCGTGCTGTCTTCGCCCAGCCAGTTTGATTTGTAATCGAGCAGGTAATACCGCCCTTCATGGCGAAACACCAGGTCGATAAACCCTTTCAGCATGCCGCGAACCTGCATAAAGTCGAGCGGCGGGCAGCCCGCCGAGAGCGGATCAAACCGGCGAATCAGCGCATCCAGTTGACTGGCGATAAGCGGCTGTGCGATCGGCAGATAAAACGCCATCTCCACCTGTTTTTCACGGGCGGAAAGATGACGCAGACTCACGCCGCGTTCGGTCAGGGGAGCCTGCAAAACAGCGTCCAGCCACTGCGTTAAAACCGGCTCCCAGTGCGCGTCATAACCGCCAAGCTCCAGTTTTTCCCGCACCCAGGCCGGGTCAACGGGCTGCGTAAAGTCGAGGTCTTCAAACAGGCTATGCAGGAATGTACCCGGCGATGCCCCTCGCGGGAACTGGTGCGGCGTCAGCTCCGGCTCTTCCGCCACATCCCCCACCCCGGCGGCATCCACATCCAGACGCGGAATTAAATCCTGGGCGACGCTATGGCCTTGCTGCTGTAAGCCGGAATAACTGGTTACTCGCCAGTTGTCGGCAGGCGTTCGGCGTAACGCTCTGGCGCTTAGCGCCGCACGCGACGCTTCCGTTACCTGCCAGCGTTCGCTGTCCGGTTCGGCTGGCGTCCGACAGGCGATATCCTCCCCGCAAAGCGCGTCAATACAGGCGCGAAGCCCGGCGGCATCTTTCGGCTCACCTTTTTGCAGCAGGCGCCCGAGCGCGCTCTGGTGTACATCGGTATCGCCTTTCTTATCTCCGCGACGACGCACCAACGGCGCAACGCCGAGGCTGCAATGCCACACCGAACGGGTCAGCGCCACATAAAGCAAACGCAGGTCTTCCGCCAGACGCTCTGCTTCCGCCAGTTCAACGCTCTCCTCGGCGTGGCTGAGATCCAGCACCGCGTCAAACGAATTGCGATCGTGATAAAACGCCTGATCCTGCACGCGGAAATGGGTAATAAAAGGCAGCCAGACGAGCGGGTATTCCAGCCCTTTTGATTTATGGATGGTGACGATTTGCACCAGATGTTTATCGCTTTCCAGCCGCAGTTGCTGGCTGGCGGCATTGCTGCCCGGCTCAAGAATATGCTGCGACAGCCAGCGCACCAGCGCATGCTCGCTTTCCAGCTGCGAACCGGCTTCCTGCAACAATTCGCTGATGTGCAGAATATCGGTCAGGCGGCGCTCGCCTCCCGCCGTCGCCAGCAGGTTTTCGGCAATATTCCGCGCTGACATCAGCGCGCGCAGCATGGGCATGACGCCGCGCTTATGCCAGATTTGACGATAACCGTCGAACTCTTCGACCACCGCATCCCAGGCATTTTCGTCGTTATTCAGCGTTTCGATGTCCTGCGCGGTCAGCCCCATCATCGAGGCCGCCATCGCGCTACGCAGCGTATTTTCACGCTCAGGCGTCATGACGGCCTGTAAGATCCACAGCATCTCCTGCGCTTCCAGCGTCTCAAATACGCTGTCGCGGTTGGAGAGATAAACGGACGGAATCGCCAACAGCGTCAGCGCATCACGAATTTGCGCCGCTTCCTGGCGGCTTCGCACCAGCACGCTGATATCCGAGGCTCGAACCGGGCGTGAGGTTTTCTCGCTAACAAGCAGCGCATCGCCAGTTTGCCCGGCTTTCAGCCAGTCACGAATTTGCGTCGCGCACACCTGCGCCATGTAACTCTGATAGTCGCCAATGCCGCAGCTTTCCCCTTCCATCAACCACATGTTCATGGCGGGCTGCGTCTCGCCGTTCAGCACAAAGCGCAGCGACTGGTTCTTCTGGGCCGATTTAACCGGCGCAAATGGAATTTCGCGGAACATAAAGGCGTCGTTCATCTGACTGAACAACGTATTCACGCTGTTGACCATGCCCGGTGCGGAACGCCAGTTGGTATCCAGCGTATAATGGGCGCTGACCTCGCTGCGGGCTTTCATGTAGGTGAAGATATCCGCGCCGCGAAACGCATAAATCGCCTGTTTCGGATCGCCAATCAGCAACAGCGCGGTGTCCGGCTGATGCCGCCAGATGCGGCGGAAAATGCGGTACTGCTGCGGGTCGGTATCCTGAAATTCATCAATCATCGCCACCGGGAAACGGCCACGAATTGCGCTTGCCAGCGCATCGCCGCTATTACTACGCAGCGCAACATCCAGACGACTCAGCATGTCGTCAAAACCTAATTCACCCCGGCGTTGTTTTTCCTGCGCAACCGTCTCGCGGATTTCCGCCAGCGCACGGGTGATCAGCAGATCTTTTATCGTCAACGGTTCAGCCAGCAGTTCCTCAATGGCAACAAACAGCGGATGCTGCGGGGTTATGCCGCCCGCTTTGGTTCTCTCTTCCAGGAATCGCCGGGAGAATTTCTCCAGCGCGTCGGGTAATTGATAGGTTTGCGTTTCCGCCTGCGCCCACGCCGTGATCTTCTCGATCCATTTCGTCTGGTTGCCGCGATTGAATTTTCTGCGATCGATTCCCGACGACTCTATCACCCCATCCAGTTCATCAACGGACGCGCACCATTGCTGCTTCAGGGCGTTAATACGCGACAAAATGTGTTCGTGGCGAGACGCCAGCGTCTCGTCTGACGGCGGCGGTGCTTTGATGACCGGCGCTTCGCCCTGCAAATAACGATCGATATCTTTCAGTAGCGCCCGGGGGCCTTTCCACGCTTCAAAGACAACCTGGGCAATTTCGCGTGGCAGCGGATAACAGTGACGCCGCCAGAAGTCGGCGCAGGCCTGATAGCGCAGAAGGGATTCATCTTCGATTAATTGCTGCTCGAACAGCATGCCGGACTCAAACGCATTCAGGCTGAGCATGCGCTGGCAAAAACCGTGGATGGTGAATACTGCCGCCTCATCCATCTGTCTTTCCGCCAACAGTAACCACTGCGCCGCCTGCTTTTTATCCTCGATCTCTTCCAGCAGGCGAGCATATAACGGGTTATCGGTAGTTTCACGCAGACAGGCGATGCGCAGTTCATGGATGTTGCTGCGGATGCGGCCGCGTAACTCTTCGGTGGCCGCCTCGGTAAACGTCACGACCAACAGTTCTTCCACGGTCAGCGGTCGGGGAAAGGCGGCAGAGCCGCCCAATCCGAGCAGCAGGCGCAGATACAACGCGGCGATAGTAAACGTTTTGCCAGTGCCCGCAGAGGCTTCAATCAGACGCTCGCCCGTAAGGGGCAAGCGTAAAGGATCAAGGGACTCAGCGGCATCATTCATTCTTTTCACTCATCAGGGGTAAGGTTTGCTGCAACGCGCTGACGTTCTCCCACACTTTCCAGCCTTCCGGGCGCACGTACTCTGCTTTCCCGTTCTGACTGCCGGAAACCTGTGACAGTATCGCCATGCCTTGCGGCTCAACCACCGCCTGATGGAAGAAATCGGCAAGTTTTTGCGGCGTCAGCAGTTTAATCTGAGCCACGATTTTATCACGTGAATCAAAGCGCATATTGCCGCGATCGAAATCTTTGCTTAATTTCGACGCTTCTTCGCCCAGCGTTTGCGGCGCTTGCAACATCTGCGCGATGATCGCCTGCTGAATTTGCGCAAACTCTTCCGGCGTCATCGCCCGCAGCTTCGCTTCCGCCGTTGGGAAGAATGCTTTGTAACGCTCCCAGAGATAAGACGGTTGCTTGTCGCTGCTTTGCAGCAGGAAACCCATCCCCCACTGACGCCCGACGCTCATCGGGAAAGCGAACACCGCATAACCTAACTGTTCTTCAGTACGCAACTGATTATAGAACCACGGCTGAACGATTTGCCCTAACATCGCGCTGTAGGCTGAACTGGCATATTCATCGTAACCGGTTGGAACGAATACCGCCGCCAGCGCGGAGTCAGTGCTGCTTCCCGCCTTCTCAAAGATGACCGACTGCTTTTTATCCACCAGTACGTCTTTATTGCGACACCACTCTGAACCGTTGGCGCCAAGCTGCTGTTGGATATCCCGCGCCATAATTTTCACCTGCGCTTCGCGCATATTGCCAATCACCAGGAACTCCGGTCGCGCGCCTGCTTTTAACGTATCGCGGTAAGCCATGACCTCTTTCAGCGTGATCGAAGGCAACAGCTTACGGCGTTCATCACGCTGGAAGTAAGGCACCTGAGAAAGCATCTGTACCGGCATAATCGCCTGATCGTAGGCCTTCCCTTTTTCTGCGGAATCCATCATCTGTGCATACCAGGATTTCGCCTGTTCCAGCTGTTCTTCCGTCGCGGTGTAGCTGAAATACCCTTCCAGCAATGCCTGGAAAAGCTGCGGCAAGCGCTGCGTGTAACCGTTCGCGTTAAGCATCAGACCATTGTTGGCGTTGGTGGAAAAGCCAATCCCGCCAACCGATGCCTGGTTGCTTAACTGGTCGAGCGCGATCCCCGCGAGATAATCGTTTAACGCAAACATCACCTGGTTTCTGGCGCTGTCCATTGCTTTCGGGTTACGCAGAATAACGCTGACATCCGCCTTAGGCTCGCTGGCAAAATAACGGCTCGGCGCATAAACCACGCGCAAATCCGGTTCATCGACAATCAGCTCCGGGTGGGGATATTCCTTCTCCGGTTTGATCAGCGTGAAATCGTCTGGAATATAGGGATTAAGCTCCGGTAATGACAGCGCAATGCCCTGCGCTTTTTGCTGCCAGTCGGCGAGCGTTTTGTCGTCGATTTTATTCACCTGATAAGGCGCGTCGACAAAATAGGCCGTTTTGTTGTGCGGTTCCTTCGGGCTGATGTACCAGATACGCGCATTCTGCGGCGTCATCATCGCCAGGCGTGATTTCACCGCCGCCGCATCATATTGATCGGCGATATTCACCGCATCCAGCGTATGTTCCACCGGAACGCGAATCATCGTATCCGCCAGCCATTCGACGTAATCCATATCACGGGTGATAGAGGGGTAACGGAAGTCGAGATCCAGCACATGCGCCAGCTCATCGAAGTAACGTTTATCCACGCCTTTTTCACGTAACAGATTGAGATAGCTGAAGATGGCGGCGACAACGTCGTCCCGGTTCGCCAGCCCTTTGTCCGTCAGGGTAGCGGAAATAGCCAGTACGCCGCTGTTACCGTTAACCACCGGGTCAGAGTCCGCACGAATGCCTTCCACTAATCCTTGTTTTTGCAGCCAGTCGGAGAGCGTTCCCGGGCTCCGGTTGCCAATCAGGTAGGTCACCAGTTCGTCGGTTTTGCTGCGAAACTGCGCGCTGTTGTTATCAATACGAAACTCTACGCGCAGCACTTTACGCGGCAGAGCAGGCACATAATGAATGATGATGCCCTTTTGCGCGTCCGTTACTACCGGCACGGTAATTTCCGGCTTTTTGATATTTTTATTCGGCACCCGGCCATAGGTTTCAGCCGCAATACGCGCCAGTTCCGGCAGCGGTTTGTTACTGTAAATCACCGCCTTCATCAGGTTCGCTGAATAATATTTTTCGTGAAACGCCTGCAACGCCTGCTGAACCGGATTGCCCGGTTTGTCGCTTAAGGTTTCCAGATTGCCGCCAGAGAAGCGCGAACCCGGGTGCGCCGGGTTGATGGTTTCTGCGCTGACCTGCGCCATACGCATACCGTCTCGCGTACGCGCCATCGTCAGTTCGGCATTGACCGCATTGCGCTCACGCTCGGCATATTTTTTATCCAGCAACGGGGCGGCAATGGCATCGGCAAGGCGATCGACCGCACCTGACAGGGCGTCGTTTTCCACCTCCAGATAGAAGGCGGTACGATACGGCGCGGTGCTGGCATTATGGCTGCCGCCGTGCATTTTAAGGTATTCGGCAAGGCTGTCAGGCTGGGGATATTTTTTAGATCCCATCAGACTCATATGTTCGAGATAGTGCGCCAGCCCCTGATGTTCATCGGGGTCCTCCAGCGATCCAACAGGCACCACCAGCGCGGAAAGCGATTTTACCGCTTGCGGGTCGGATACCAGCAAAACCACCATGTCATTGTCCAGACGAATCGCCTGATACTGACGCGTATCTTTCTCGCTTTTACGGATGGTTTCCGCCAAAGGCTGCCAACCGGTATCTGCCTGACTTAAGGGTGCCCAAAGGGCGACAAACAACAATAACGCTTTGAACCAGGTGCTGCGGGGCATTCACGAACCTCATCATTAACTTTCTTTCCCGCTCAGGTGAAGCGCGAGCGCGACGCTGGCGCTTATTGAGCAGGACAAAACTGTGTGCTAAACGAGTCAGCATCTCTTATTGTAAAATCAGTCCGTGACAGAAAACGCATCATAAATGAAGCCATTTAATTGCGCAATTTTTATACAACCCTCACGACTGATTAAAACGAAATAGCGGTAACAGATAACGTTGAGACTGAGAAATAATGCTCTCTATCGTCTTCGGCTCCAGCTGTCGCCACAACCGTTGATACCAGATATCATCCCCTTCTCCGCGTATCACCATGTTACCTTCATAAGCCTGTAAGAACTTCGTCCGGGCTTTTTGCAGCGTGTCAGCATCATCTAACATGGCATCATTCGCCGCGTCATAACAAGCTTTTATCCATGCGCCGCCGCTTTCAGGAAGAACCAGCAGTGGGGATGACATCCCTTCCCGATAACCGTCAATCAGCTGTGCGAGGTAAGTTAACGCCTGTTCAGCCTCTAACGGCGGGAAGCGCCACTCTCCCTCTTTACGCAGGAACAAACGACTTTCGCCTTTTCCGCCACAGGCACAATAGACAAGGTGTTCCAGCCAAAGTTGCATTCCCTGCGCAACGCTTATTAAAGATGGGCGCCAGCGCAACAAACCGTCTTCCTGCACCTGCGGCAACCACCCCGTGATCTGCACGCCATTGCAGAGCAGATCAACTTCCATACTTTTCCCCGGCTGACGACACGCGATAATCCTGTCCGCCAGCGACTGCATCTCCTGACGCTGCGTATCCCAGAGGATCTCGCCAAAAGCGCCATACGGGAGATCGCCCGCCGCCCGGAAGCGACGGAATAAAAGCCCGGCATCCTCTTCTTCGACCAGCGTATTAAGCAACTGCTGATTAAGCTGATAGCGGGTTAGCCCTTCCAGAATGAACGGCTCCGTATCGGGAATTTCACTCTCTTCCGCGCGGAAATTCACCTGTAGCCGCATCTGGAAAAACGCCCGCACCGGATGCGCCCAGAAGCGCTGAAGTTTTTCCAGCGTCAACGTCTCAGGGAGTTCATAGGGCAACGGCTGTACAAAATCAGAATGGGCCTCGCCTGACTGACTTGCAGCAGGCAGCCATTCGCGCGCGTAGCTTTGCTGTTCACCGGGAAGATAGTTTTGCGCATCAAACGGCATCCGCGTGTGCAGGCGAGCGATATGCGCTTTCACGCGGGCCTCGCTCTCATCGCTGGTCAGTTCTTCATCTCCCGGCAAATAGTGACTTTGCCCGATATAATCCATCAGTTCCTGCACCAGGACTGACGGGAAACGTTCGCTGTTATCCTGAATAGAGCGCCCGATGTAGCTAATATAGAGCGTCTGCTGCGCAGAGATTAAGGCCTCAAGGAACAGGTAGCGGTCATCATCGCGACGGCTACGATCCCCGCGCATCGGTTTCTGACTCATCAGGTCAAAACCGAGCGGCGCCAGCTGACGCGGATAGACGCCGTCATTCATACCAAGGAGACACACAACCTTAAAGGGGATAGAACGCATAGGCATGAGCGTACAGATGTTTACCGGCCCCGCCAGAAAACGCTGGCTGATGCGTTCCTGATCCAGCCTTTGCGCCAGCTCGTCCCGTAACAGAGACAGCGGCACCGCATCGCCATACTCCGCCTCAAGCCCTTCGGTGATAATCGCCTGCCATTGCTGCTCGATAAGGGTCATCGCGGCTTCCGTTTCCGCATCGGGCAGGAAAAAGTCATTGAGCATGTCGCGGCAAACCGGGAGCCATTCTTCCAGCGGACGCGCCTGCGCCAGCCCGCGACGCCAGAGGTTCAACTGCATAAGCAGGGACGCCAGATGCCCGACCAGCTCCGCAATCAGCCCGCTGGACTCGTCATAAGGCAGCACGGACTGCCATTCGCCCTGCGCGCTTTCCATCGCGTAACCCAGCAGCATACGCGTCAGACCAAATTGCCAGGTATGCTGCCCCGTTGCAGGAAGCGCCAGCTCGCGCACGTTGTCGTCATCAATCCCCCAGCGGATACCCGACTCATTGACCCATAAGCGAAGATAGCGCAGCCCTTCTTCGTTGATGTTAAATCGGGCCGCCAGAACCGGCACGTCCAGCAGAGCCAGCACATCTTCAGAGACAAAACGGCTGTCCGGCAACGACAGCAGGCTGATAAACGCCTGCAAAACGGGATGCGACTGACGCGCCCGGCGATCGGAGATAGCATAAGGTAAATAGCGTTCGGCAGGCGCACTGCCAAATACGGCCTGAATAAAGGGGCTATAGCTGTCGATATCCGCCACCATGACGATAATATCGCGCGGCATCAGCGTCGGGTCGGCCTCCAGCATCGCCAGCAGACGATCGTGCAGGATCTCCACTTCACGCTGCGGGCTATGGCATACGTGAAAGGTCACGCTGGCGTCATTCGGGTCAAGCAGACGCTTGTTGTCGCTTCGGGCGTACTCTTCGAGGTTCGCCCCAGCCACGGCGCGACTTTCCAGCTCAAGGATGTCCGCCTGAATGTTATGAAGCAGATTGTCCGGGGGAATATCGACAAACGCATCCAGTTCCTGTGTGTTTTCCAGTTCGGAAAGCAAGTAGATGTAGTCCCGCCCCAGTTTCCCCCAGGACGCCAGCATCGGGTTCCCGACATCCTGCTCGCCGTCGCTATTAAATAACTCCCCGGCGCGTTGGTTATCGCGAAACAGCGGTAAGTCGCGCTCCTCAAAGCTGTGACGACGCTGACGAGCCACCAGTTTTGCCAGCCAGGCAGGATCTCTGATATCCCCCCAGTAATAACGGCAGGGGTTAGTGAACAGCAGATGGATTTCGATGTGCTTTCCCAGCGCCTGTAAGGCCCGGAGATACACCGGCGGCAGCGCGGAAATACCACAAATAAAGACGCGCGAAGGCAGCCCCGTCGGGCTGGTTGTCGCATTTTCCAGCGTCTGGATAAAACGCTGATACACATTCGCACGGTGCCAGCGCGGCTGCCCCAGTTCAGCCGTGTATTCCACCAGCGCCTTCCACAGCGGCGCCTGCCAGATCTGAGCCTCCCCTAACCCGTCAACCATCTGCCCCTCTTCCCACTGGGTAAGCCAGTCGGGGCGATAGACCAGATACTGATCGAAAAGATCGGCGGCACGCGAGGAAAGCTGGAATAGTTTGCGCTTATCAGCGTCGTCCGTCAGATAGTGGCGCAGTCGCGTAAAATCCTCACGCTCCAGCAGTTGCGGCAGCAGCGTCATCAGCTTCCAGCTCATGTTTTGCTTGCTGAACGCGCTCTCTTTCGGGATATCAGGCAGCACGCGTACAAACATATCCCAGATAAAACTCGCGGGTAGCGGAAAATCGATATTCGCGGCGATACCAAATTTCTGCGAAAGGGTCATTTGCAGCCACTGCGCCATACCGGTACTTTGAACCAACACAATTTCGGGTTCAAAGGGATCGTCAAGCCGATCGCGCTCAACGATGAATTCCATTAACGCTTCCAGCACGTCCAGACGGTTGGAGTGGTAGACCCTTAACATAGCAACTCCTGACTACTGACTTTTCGGGCAGTGTAAGCGCGACATCTGGCCTTGCCTGCCCAAAGGGGAAATGAGTTTAACGCTGATGCTGACACATCCCGCTTGTGTTGTCTGCATTCGGTTGGCCTGCCAGCTTTCGGGAGGTGAAAATGAATACAGCGCCGTTTGCTGCCAGCCGTACCGCCAGAGCTGTTGGTATTGCGCCCTGACGACAAGACTCGTCATCAACGCCCGCTGATAACCCGATAACGCAGTGACGGTTATCACCAGCAGCGCCATCGCCAGTATCACTTCCGGCAGACTAAAACCACGCTGCCTGTTCAGGGTATCTGGCATAACGCCACCTCACTCAACGGGCAAAAATCGCTCCATCCATGCGGAGAAAATACAACGCCGCTTTCCTCCCGCGCTCCCAGACGCCAGACCGATGCGCCATCATACTGCGCAATCAATAAAGCGGTGTTGTTCGCGAGCAGGCGCAGGCAAACGCGGGCATTCGGCGTGGTGTATTGCCGACACTCAACCGCAGCCTGCGCCGACCATGACTGCATCCTTCCCCATTCCAGCGCCGCCTGCGCCACCGCCTGACGCTGCAAGGCCCGGCTTTCTGTCGCCACCAGAGTGGAAAAACTCGCCTGCTGCTGGTTTGCCCCCTGAAGCAGCAGGCTGCCCAATACCAGCAGCAAAAGCACCATCGCCAGAGAAGACACACCCCGTTCACGCTTCACAGATTAAACCCGGTGACGCTGTATTGCGCCTTAACAGCGGTTTTAGAAGCCGCTTTACTGCGCCCCTGAAGAGACAGCGTCAGTACCGGCGCAAAACCGGGCATCTCCTGACGCTCAACGTTAAATGCCTCAATCTGTACCGTATCGGGATCGGTCATTTTATCCCACCCTTTATCTGCGCATGATGTTGCCCCACGCAGTGTTTCCAACGTTTTATTGTTTAAACGAAACCCGGTCTGTTCGGCCTCTTTTCCCGGCGCAGTCTCCCAGCGCCCGTTATTATTGGCGTCCCACTGTACGATAACGCACTCCCCCTGCCCGGCAATCACCAGTCCTTTCCCTGTGCAGTTTCCCCGACAATATCCCGCGCGTTGCAGGTGTTTTGCCACGGTATAAGCACGCTGCCAGATCTCATCTTCCAGCAACAGCTGCCGCGTGGTCTGTAGAATCTCACGCTGTAGCGCGGGTAAAAATCGTGCCGCGCCGAGCAGTAGCATGCTGCTTATCGCCATCGCGATAAGTACCTCCAGCAGAGAAAAACCGCGCTCGTTCATCGACATGCTTCGGCCTCGCGTCCCTCACAGAGCCGGATTCGCCCCCAGGACGAAACCACCAGACGCCATTCGCCCGCGGCGTTTTTCAGGCGGATATGCCCGGCCCAGGCGGTATTGCGCAGACCAAAAAACGCCAGCGAGGGGGTGATCTCCACCATGTCTATATCGCGCCATGCTGGAATAAAGACAAACGGCGCGTCTGGCGTACAGGCACCTTGCGCCGAAGCAGCGCTGACAAAGCACCAGCCGCCGCGTTCTCTGATGACCTGAACAATGTGATCCCGGTTGTGCCAGTTCGCATCCTCACGCAGTTGCAGCAAGTAATCCCGCAGCTGGCTGGCGGTTTGCCATAACCGTTGCTGCTGTTGCCAACGCTGCCAACCATAGAGCCCTGTGGCGCTAAGGCTAACCATAAGAAGCATTGCGACCATTGTTTCAATGAGCGTATAGCCCTGTTGTTTTTTCATAGCGGCAGTATGCCGGGGGCGGAGAAAATGACGAGGCAAGAATGCAGATTATTCGGCGCGTTACGAGAAATAGTTATCGTATTACAGCACGTTGCAAAAATTCGGGAATCTGCGCCGAAGAATGGCGTACGGGATAAAAAAAACCGACGCGCAAGGGCGTCGGTTATGACAGGATGAGCTCAGGTCAGATAGCGACCGGCGCTTTAATGCCAGGATGCGGGTCGTAGCCTTCAATCTCAAAATCTTCAAAACGGTAGTCGAAGATAGAGTCAGGCTTACGTTTGATCACCAGTTTCGGCAGCGCGCGCGGTTCGCGGCTTAACTGTAGGTGCGTCTGTTCCATATGGTTGCTGTACAGGTGCGTGTCGCCGCCGGTCCAGACGAAGTCGCCCACTTCCAGGTCGCACTGTTGCGCCATCATATGCACCAGTAACGCATAGCTGGCGATATTAAACGGCAGCCCCAGGAAAACGTCGCAGGAGCGCTGATACAGCTGGCAGGAGAGCTTGCCGTCCGCAACATAGAACTGGAAGAACGCATGACACGGCGCCAGCGCCATTTTATCCAGCTCGCCGACGTTCCAGGCGGAAACAATAATACGGCGGGAGTCCGGGTCATTTTTCAACTGGTTCATGACCGTGGTGATCTGGTCAATATGGCGACCGTCCGGCGCAGGCCATGCGCGCCACTGTTTGCCATATACCGGGCCTAAATTACCGTTTTCATCGGCCCATTCGTCCCAGATCGTCACATTGTTTTCATGCAGGTAAGCGACGTTGGTATCGCCTTGCAGGAACCACAACAGCTCGTGAATGATGGAGCGTAAATGGCAGCGCTTCGTCGTCACCAGCGGAAATCCTTCCCGCAGGTTAAAACGCATCTGATGACCAAAAATGGAAAGCGTTCCGGTTCCGGTACGGTCGTTTTTCTGTGTGCCTTCATCCAGCACTTTTTGCATCAGTTCTAAATACTGTTTCATGGTTCCTCAGGAAACGTGTTGCTGTGGGCTGCGGCGGTAAGCCCAAACCATCATGATCACACCAGCGACAATCATCGGGATAGAGAGAATCTGCCCCATGCTGATGTACTGTACCCATGCGCCGGTAAACTGCGCATCCGGCTGGCGGAAGAATTCAACAATGATACGAAACGCGCCATAGCCAATCAGGAACAGGCCAGAGACAGCCCCCATCGGGCGCGACTTGCGGATAAACAGGTTAAGAATAATGAACAGCACGATACCTTCCAGCACCAGCTCATACAGCTGGGACGGGTGGCGAGGCAGAACGCCATAGGTATCAAAGATCGACTGCCACTGCGGGTTTGACGGCAACAGCGCGATATCTTCCGCGCGAGAGCCCGGGAACAGCATGGCAAACGGGAAGCTCGGATCGACACGCCCCCACAGCTCACCGTTGATAAAGTTCCCCAGACGCCCTGCGCCTAAACCAAAAGGAATCAGCGGCGCGATAAAATCGGATACCTGGAAGAAAGAACGTTTAGTGCGTCTGGCGAAGATCACCATCACCAGAATGACGCCGATCAGGCCGCCGTGGAAGGACATGCCGCCATCCCAGACGCGGAACAGATAGAGCGGATTTTCCAGGAACATCGGGAAGTTGTAGAACAGAACGTAACCAATACGGCCACCGAGGAAAACGCCGAGAAAACCGGCATAGAGTAAGTTTTCAACTTCGTTTTTGGTCCAGCCGCTGCCCGGACGGTTTGCCCGGCGAATCGCCAGCCACATTGCAAAGACAAAACCGACCAGGTACATCATGCCGTACCAGTGCAGCGCAACGGGCCCAATTGAGAAAATGACCGGATCAAATTCCGGAAAATGCAGATAGCTACTGGTCATCTGTCACCACAAGTTCTTGTTATTTCGCTGAAAATAGACAGCAATTGATATGCGCGCCAGCCGTTCACAGGCGCTCCAAAGGAGCGAATGATAGCACAAGGGGTGCATCGGTGATGCCGGGAAGATGTAAAAGATCTGTATAGGCTATCAATGACAATCCCAGGAATGCCTGATGGCGCTTACGCTTATCAGGCCTACGGACCGCGCAACACCTTTGCCTGATGGCGCTGCGCTTATCAGGCCTACAGACCGCGCAACACCTTTGCCTGATGGCGCTTACGCTTATCAGGCCTACAGACCGCGCAACACCTTTGCCTGATGGCGCTTACGCTTATCAGGCCTACAAACGGTACAACACCTTTGCCTGATGGCGCTACGCTTATCAGGCCTACAGACGGCACAACACCTTTGCCTGATGGCGCTTACGCTTATCAGGCCTACAGACGGCACCGCGCCGTAGGCCGGATAAGGCGCGTGCGCCGCCATCCGGCAATCAAGGGCACTGCGCCTGTCACAACCCCCCGCGTATCAGGCCCCCCATGCCACGGCGCTCCATAAACGCCGCCACCTGATGACGCACTTCCGTCGCCATTTGCGCTTCCAGACTGCGCTGCGCCAGCGTTTGCGCGTCTTCATAATCAATGTGCCGCAGCAGGTATTTCACACGCGCGACGGAGCGACCGTTCATCGACAGATGGCGGAATCCCAGGCCTATCAGGATCGCCACACACATCGGATCGCCCGCCATTTCACCGCATAGCCGCAAATCAAGCCCCTGCTTTTCGGCTTCCTGAGCGATCATCGCCAGCGCACGTAACATCCCCGGGTGCAGGCTGTCGTAAATACTGGCCACACGCGTATTGTTGCGATCAACCGCCAGGATGTACTGCGTCAGATCGTTGGTGCCAACGGAGATAAAATCAACCCGGTTCGCCAGTTGCGGCAGCATAAATACCATCGACGGCACTTCCAGCATGATCCCAATGCGCGGTCTGGGGATCGCGTAACCGATCATCTCTTCGACTTCACGCCCGGCACGCTCAATCAGGCGTCGCGCTTCATCCACTTCATCAATGCTGGTGACCATCGGCAGTAAAATGCTCAGGTTGCCGGTCGCGGCGTTGGCGCGCAGCATCGCGCGCACCTGGATCAGGAAGATCTCCGGCTGATCGAGCGTAATACGAATGCCGCGCCAGCCCAGGCACGGGTTTTCTTCGCTGATCGGCATATAGGGCAGTTGCTTGTCCGCGCCGACATCCAGCGTACGCAGAGTCACCGGTTTGTCGTTAAACATTTGCAGCATCCCCTGATACTGCGCTACCTGCTCTTCTTCCGAGGGGAAACCGCTTTGCAACATGAACGGAATTTCGGTGCGATAAAGCCCGATACCGTCGATACGGCTGCCCAGCTTCTCTTCATGTTCCGGGCTTAACCCTGCGTTAAGCATCACCTTAACGCGTTCGCCGCTTTTCAGATGCGCGGGCAGATTGACATCATCTTCCGCCAGCCGGCTTAGTTCATTCTCTTCGCTGATAAGTCGCTGATATTCCTGCAACAATACCGGTTCAGGATCGACCAGCAGCTCCCCGCGATAGCCATCCACCACCAGCGTGCGGTGATGAAGAACCGAAGGCTGAATATCCGCGCCCATCACGGTCGGAATACCGAGCGCGCGCACCATAATCGCCGCATGCGAGTTAGCCGCGCCGTCGCGAACCACGACGCCGGCCAGTCTGTCCTGCGGCAGTTCCGCCAGCGTGGTGGCTGAGAGTTCGTCCGCCACCAGCACAAAACGCTCGGGCCATGTGTTCGGCCCCTGAATGGTGTCATCCAGGTGGAATAACAGACGCTGGCCCAGCGCGCGTAAATCTCCGGCACGCTCTTTGAGGTAGCCATCCGTCAGGGCGGCAAACTGCTCGGCAAACTTTTCGATGACTTTTTTGACGGCCCACTCCGCCACCGCGCCTTTATCGACTTCGGCAAACAGTTCACGACGCAGTCGGGCATCAGAAAGCAGGTGTGAATACAGATCGAAGATCGCCGCCGTCTCTTTCTGCGCGCCAGCGGCAAAGCGCTTACTGTAACGACGAAATTCGTTAGCGGCCTCTTCCAGCGCGCCGGTCAGCCGCTCGCGCTCAAGCGCCGGGTCAAGGGTGGAGGCTTCATAGACCTGCTCCATCAGCGGCAACGTTGCATCCTGCCAGCCTTCCGCTATCGCCACGCCGGGCGCGGCGGGCAGCGCACGGATGCGCGTATGGCGGTATTGACCAAATAACGCGGTTAGCTGCGTCTGCGAAAGGATAGCCGCCATCTGGGTCGCCAGCGTAACGAGGAAAGACTCTTCGCTTTCATCGTACTGGCGCAGTTCACGCTGCTGTACCACCAGCACCCCCAGTAGCTGGCGGCGCTGAATAATCGGCACGCCCAGAAAAGCGCGGAAACGCTCCTCTTTTACTGACGGGATGTATTTAAAGCTGGGGTGTTTCTGCGCATCGGCAAGGTTGATCGGTTCCGCCAGCCTGCCAACCAGGCCGACGATACCTTCATCAAATGCGAGTGTGACAGTACGGCCACGCGGTTTTTTTAGCCCTCGCGTCGCCATGAGGTAGTAACAACGTCGGTCGTGATCGGCCAGATAGACCGAACAGACCTCTGTATCCATCGCAAGACAGATATCAGTGACCAGAATATTCAGCGCCTCGTTAAGGCGCGGCGCACTGGCCACCTTTTCCACTATTTCGCGCAGGCGGGTGAGCATAATTTGCGTAGCTTTAACCTCTTTTACGTCGCCAGGCAGGTGCGTTTTGTGGCTTCGGCGTACTCTCCTGAAGCGCCATCACGACACTTGCGAACTCTTTCATCACCCTGCGGTAGACATCGCGTTTAAATGACACCACCTGCCTGACCGGGTACCAGTAACTTACCCAGCGCCAGCCATCAAACTCAGGGGTGCTGCTGGTTTGCATATTGATTTCCGCATCAGCGCTCATCAATTGCAGAAGAAACCATTTTTGTTTCTGGCCGATACAAACCGGCTTCGTGTCCCAACGCACCAAACGTTTCGGTAACTTGTAACGCAACCAGTTGCGAGTAGAAGCAAGTATCCGCACATCTTTACGGCTCAACCCGACTTCTTCAAACAGTTCCCGGTACATCGCTTGTTCTGCTGACTCCCCTGAATTTATCCCGCCTTGCGGGAATTGCCAGGAGTGCTGACCAAATCGCCGGGCCCACATAACCTGCCCCTGGCGATTACAAATTACGATACCTACATTTGGGCGGTAGCCATCGTCATCAATCACCGGACTACCTCAACATAAACCTTATATATGAATGATTGTTTCACACTCCAGAGAGACGGTAAACCACTCTGTTAGGCGTACGCGCTACTAATAACAATTGAATAACTCACAGCAAATAGCCGAGTTATAAACAGAGAGGTGTGTTCACAGACGATTTTATTCACCTTTTCTGTGGATATAGTTGTGAAGAAGTACGGAATTACTACGGGAAAACCCGGAACAGTCTGAATTGGGCGGCAAACACCATCAAAAAATAGCCTCGTAAATTCATTAAGTTAAATGCAAAACCTGCGACCATTCGTGCTAAATCGTGACAGCCATCACATTGAAGATCGTCAGGCTGATGAAAGATCAACCACCGTCGCTTTTATCCACAGATTGTGCCAATAAGTTAGGCACAATTTGTGTAAAAATTCGATTTTCGTCGCACGTCAAGGCTGTAAATTGAAACAGTAGTGGCGGTTTTTCACAGTTATCCCATCTTTCTGTGGATAACATGGTGTAAGATCCTGTTTATTTTCAGTGACCAGATTTGGAAAACCCATTTCTCTGTTGCGCAACTTGCAGGATCAGATCCTAAAAACCAATATAAATCATGCGATTGAACATCGCGTGTGGAAATCGTTAAACTCTGTTCATACGGTATAAAATCATTGTTCACTTTTTCGCCTAAGGTATAACGTCATGCCCGGACTCCGCCCGCTACTTTCTCCGCCAGCATCTGAAGCCCTTTTGCTTGCCCAGGCGCAGCAGCTTTCAGGTTACTCGCTGGGCGAACTGGCGGCGCTGGCCGGTTTAGTGGCCCCCAAAGATTTGAAACGGGATAAAGGCTGGATTGGCGTGCTGCTGGAGATCTGGCTCGGCGCCAGCGCCGGTAGCAAACCGGAACAAGATTTCGCCGCGCTTGGCGTGGAGCTGAAAACCATTCCCGTCGATAGCCTTGGCCGCCCGCTGGAAACCACGTTTGTCTGCGTCGCACCGCTAACCGGCAACAGCGGCGTGACGTGGGAAACAAGTCACGTCCGCCACAAATTAAAACGTGTGTTATGGGTTCCCGTAGAGGGGGATCGCAGTATTCCGTTAGCCGATCGGCGCGTCGGTTCCCCACTGTTGTGGAGCCCAAATGAAGAAGAAGATCAGCAGCTTCGCCTCGACTGGGAAGAGTTGATGGACATGATTGTGCTGGGTCAGGTTGAGCGTATCACCGCCCGGCATGGCGAATTTTTACAACTGCGGCCAAAAGCGGCGAATGCCAAAGCCCTTACCGAAGCAATTGGCGCGCAGGGAGAGACCATTCTGACGCTACCGCGCGGCTTTTATCTGAAAAAGAACTTCACTCGCACGCTGCTGGCCCGCCATTTCCTGTTACAGGGCTAACAGGCACAGACTGGACTTTCACCTGCCGCATTGCGCGCCTATAATTAGCGCTTCTTTTTTTTGGCAGGACTTTGTTCGATGTTATTTGCATGGGTAACCGATCCTAACGCCTGGCTCGCGCTCGGTACGCTGACGCTGCTGGAGATCGTTCTTGGGATCGACAATATTATTTTCCTCTCTCTGGTGGTGGCGAAACTTCCTACAGCGCAACGGAATCACGCCCGACGCCTTGGGCTGGCGGCGGCGATGGTGATGCGCCTGGCTTTGCTGGCTTCTATCGCCTGGGTCACACGCCTGACAAACCCGCTGTTCGAGGTTTTCGGCGAAGCGATTTCCGCCCGCGATCTGATCCTGCTGCTGGGTGGGTTGTTCCTGATCTGGAAAGCCAGTAAAGAAATTCACGAATCGATTGAAGGCGAGGAAGAAGGGCTGAAAACGCGCGTCTCCTCCTTCCTGGGCGCGATTGTCCAGATCATGATGCTGGATATTATTTTCAGCCTTGACTCCGTCATCACGGCGGTGGGCCTCTCGGATCATCTGTTTATCATGATGGCAGCAGTTGTGATTGCCGTCGGCGTGATGATGTTCGCGGCGCGCCCTATCGGCGAGTTTGTTGACCGCCACCCTTCCGTAAAAATGCTGGCGCTCTCTTTCCTGATTCTGGTCGGCTTTACCCTGATTCTGGAAAGTTTCGATGTACACGTTCCGAAAGGGTACATCTACTTCGCCATGTTCTTCTCTATCGCGGTAGAGAGCCTGAACCTGATGCGCAATAAAAAGAACCCTCTCTGATTCACTCTTTCGCTCCCTGTAAGGGGAGCGAATACCCGCAATGCCGCTCCCGTTCCTCACAGTTTAAGATTTTACTGCTTTTATCAGACATAACTTCAGGTTATTACTAGACTATTATCAGACGCAGGCCACGTGAGGATAAATGGATGAAAAAATGGGCAGTTGTGATTTCCGCTGTAGGACTGGCTTTTGCTGTTTCTGGATGTAGCAGCGATTATGTAATGGCGACCAAAGATGGTCGGATGATTCTGACCGACGGTAAACCAGAAATTGACGATGATACGGGTCTGGTGAGCTACCACGATCAGCAAGGCAACGCGATGCAAATCAATCGTGACGAAGTCTCTCAGATCATTGAACGCTAATTGTTGAGGTCAGCAGCCCTGCTGGCCTTAGAATTTTCTCTTTCCCTTTTCTCTTCCCTCTGCCATTTTTATATTCCTTTGTCGGGATTTACTGACTTCATAATAAGAAGGAAACGGCTATGCACTATCACCGTATACCCCACAGCTCGCTTGAAATAAGTACACTGGGGCTGGGCACAATGACGTTTGGTGAACAAAACAGCGAAGCCGACGCACATGCACAGCTCGATTACGCCGTGGATCAGGGCATTAACCTGATCGACGTCGCCGAAATGTATCCGGTGCCTCCACGCCCGGAAACCCAGGGACTAACAGAAACCTATGTCGGTAACTGGCTTGCTAAACACGGCAGCCGTGAGAAGCTGGTTATCGCTTCCAAGGTAAGCGGCCCATCGCGTAATAACGACAGCGGAATTCGCCCCAATCAGGCGCTGGATCGTAAAAATATCCGTGAGGCCTTACACGATAGCCTCAAACGCCTGCAAACCGACTATCTGGATCTGTATCAGGTTCACTGGCCGCAGCGCCCGACCAACTGCTTCGGCAAGCTGGGCTACAGCTGGACGGATTCGGCACCGGTTGTCACGTTGCTCGAAACGCTGGATGCGCTGACGGAGTTCCAGCGCGCGGGCAAAATTCGCTACATCGGCGTCTCTAACGAAACGGCCTTCGGCGTCATGCGCTATCTGCATCTGGCGGATAAACATGACCTGCCGCGCATTGTTACTATCCAGAACCCTTACAGCCTGCTGAACCGCAGTTATGAGGTGGGATTAGCGGAAGTCAGCCAGTATGAAGGCGTCGAGCTGCTGGCCTACTCTTGCCTGGCATTCGGTACGTTGACCGGTAAATATCTGAATGGCGCCAAACCCGCCGGCGCGCGCAACACCCTGTTTAGCCGCTTTACGCGCTACAGCGGCGAGCAGGCGCAAAAGGCGGTTGCGGCCTACGTCGACATCGCCAGACGCCACAACCTCGATCCGGCCCAGATGGCGCTGGCGTTTGTGCGTCGTCAGCCGTTCGTCGCCAGCACCCTGTTGGGCGCAACGACGATGGCGCAGTTAAAAACCAACGTTGAGAGTTTGCATCTGGAGTTAAGCGAAGAGGTGCTGGCGGAGATCGAAGCGGTGCATCAGGTTTATACCTACCCGGCACCGTAATGCGTTCATCCGGCGCTTCTGCCTGATGGCGCTACGCTTATCAGGCCTACCGACAGCACCATACCCGTAGGCCGGATAAGGCACCTGTGCCGCCATCCGGCACTTCTGCCTGATGGCGCTACGCTTATCAGGCCTACCGGCAGCACCATACCGTAGGCCGGATAAGGCACTGTGCCGCCATCCGGCACCTTTGCCTGATGGCGCTGCGCTTATCAGGCCTACCGACAGCACCATACCGTAGGCCGGATAAGGCGCCTGCGCCGCCATCCGGCTCCTCTGCCTGATGGCGCTACGCTTATCAGGCCTACCGACAGCACCATACCGTAGGCCGGATAAGGCGCTTGTGCCGCCATCCGGCGCTTCTGCCTGATGGCGCTGCGCTTATCAGGCCTACAGACGGCGCAACAATCACATCTGGCCGCGCTGCCAAATCCACAGCGCCGCAATCGCCAGCGCAAACAGTCCGCCAAAACCAATGCCGATCGCCACGACCGGAATACCCACCAGTACGGCCAGCGAATAGAGACCCAGCATCAACAGCATCGCGCTGTTCTCCCCCAGGTTCTGTACCGCAATCGCGTTGCCCGCGCCGACGCTTTTCTTGCCGCGCTCCTGCAATAACGCATTGAGCGGCACCACGAAAAAGCCGCCCAGCACGCCAATAAGCGTCAACAGCGCATAGGCCGGAAGCAACGCGTGTTGCAAAGAAAAAATCAGCACCACCACACCAATCAGAATACCCGCAGGCATACAACGCGCTACCGTCTCCAGCATAACCAGCTTCGCCGCAGCGCCCGCGCCCACAACAATACCGATCGCCACCATTGCGTTCAGGTAAGTCGGCGTGGCGTTATCGGTAATTCCCAGCGCTACCGGCACCCACAGCACCAGCAGAAAACGCAGCGTGACGCCCGCGCCCCAAAAAAGGCTGGTGCCAACCAGCGAGAAACGCGTCTCCCCGTTACGCCAGAGCGACATGCAGGCGCAGAAGAAGCTGCGCACCATCTTACGCAAATGCCAGGACTGGCCTGGCCGCGCCGCCGCGAGTTTCGGAATAAAAAGGTTAGCGACGACTGCGCCCGCATAGGCCAACGCACAGGCGACCAGCGCCGCAATCACATGCCAGTCTGCCAGTACGCCGCCTGCCACCGATCCCAGCAGAATCGCGGCAATGGTGGAGGCTTCCATCAGACCATTGGCTTTCACCAGTTTGTCGCCCGTGGTCAGCTCGCCAAGAATGCCATATTTCGCCGGAGAGTAAGCCGCCGCGCCAATCCCCACCAGCGTATAGCCGACAAAGGGATTAAAACCAAAACAGATGCTCGCAGCGCCCAACAGTTTCAGGCCGTTGGCGAACATCATCACCCGACCTTTGGCAAAGCTGTCCGCCACCTGCCCGACAAAGGGGGCAAAAAGAATGTAAGCGCCTACAAACACCATTTGCAGGATCGGCTGGCTCCAGTCCGGGTAGAACTGCGCCTTCAGCAGCGCCAGCGTCGCAAACAACAGCGCGTTATCGCCAAACGCAGAGAGAAACTGCGCGGCAATAACCGACATCATCCCTTTCGACCAGATCGAGGTGTTAGTATGTACTGACTCACGCATGTTGTTTTTCCGGTTCATCAACCCAGCTTTTCAGCGTCACAAAGTCCGGTTTGCCGCTGCCCAGTAACGGAAGTTGTTTCAGATAGCGGATATCACGCGGTACGGCAAGTTCAGGAATGCCGTGTGTGCGGGCATATTGCAGCAGGCTTTCACGCGTCAGCTCGCTGTCTGTCGTGAACAGCACCAGCGCTTCGCCCTTGCTGGCGTCGCTTTTAATCGCCGTGGCGTGCATTTTATCTGGCGAGACGCCCAGCGCCAGCTGTTCGACCATCTCCAGCGAAACCATCTCTCCGGCGATTTTCGCAAAGCGCTTCGCTCGCCCCTGGATCTGCACAAAACCGTTTTCATCGAAACGCACAATATCGCCCGTGTCGTACCAGCCCTGTTCAACGTCGCCCAGCGCATTTTCCGCCGCAGGCGCTTCCAGCACGCCCGGTTTTTCAACCCGCAGGTAGCCGTTCATGATATTAGGCCCTTTGAGTTGCAGACGCCCGCCGTCATCAATGCCCGGAACCGCCAGCAAGCGCGCATCCATGCCTGGCAAAATGCGCCCAACGGTGCCCGGCTTCGCCGCCATAGGTACGTTAATCGACACGACCGGCGCGCATTCGGTCACGCCGTAACCTTCCAGAACGCGCAGGCCGAATTTGTCCTGCCAGAGCTGTCGGGTGCTGTCCTGCAATTTTTCCGCGCCGGCGACGACATAGCGCAGACGATAGAAGTCATACGGGTTGGCAAACCGCGCGTAGTTGCCCAGAAACGTCGACGTGCCAAACAGCACCGTGCAGTTCCGGTCATAGACCAGCTCCGGCACAATGCGATAGTGCAACGGGCTGGGATAGAGAAACACCTCAGCGCCGGTCAGCAGCGGCGTCAACAGGCCGACGGTCAGGCCGAAGGAGTGGAACAGCGGCAGCGCTGACATAAAGCGGTCGTTCGCCGTGAAATCGGCAATGGTTTTTATCTGCTCAACGTTCGCCAAAAGGCTTTTATGGCTGTGCACCACGCCTTTCGGGTGCCCTTCCGAACCGGATGTAAAGAGGATCATTGCCGCCTCTTCCGGCCGCTGTTTGACCTGCGCCAGGCGCGGCATCAGCAGATGCGCAAAAATCCAGAGCTTATCGGCGAGCGTCACATCAGCTTTTAAATCTTCGAGATAAATCCAGCGAACCTGCGTCAGTTGCTCCGGCAGATGCCAGAGTTTGCCTTTCTCAAGAAACTGACGGGAGGTGAATACGGTTTTGATCTCCGCAGCGGTAATGGCGCTGGTCAACCCTTTCACGCCCGCCGTGTAGTTCATCATCGCCGGGATACGGCCACGAGAAACCGCGCCAAAAATGACGGCGGCGCTGATGGCCGCGTTTGGCAGCATCAGGCCGATGTTTTCACCCTGCGCGCTGTATTTTTCCAGAATGCGGCCGACAAACAGCGTTTTTGTCAGCAATTTGCGATAAGTGTCCGGCGTGAAGTTAATATCTTCAACACAGTTTTTACCCGCCCCGTAGCGGTACTGCGCGGCTAACAGTGATTCATACAGCGTTTCACGCGGGCGCACCGCCATGCGCGCTTCCATCATAATTTGATGCAGCATTTCTCCGGCCAGTTTGCGGCGCTCACGCGCTCGCGGCGCTTCCGGCATCGGCAAATGAGTAGGCGGCAGGATATGCAGGTGAATGCGCGGGAAAAAGCGCTGTTTTACCAGACCTTTCAGGCGGCTAAAGTACGTAAGCTCTGCGCCTTCAATACGAACCGGCACCACCGTTGCGCCAGACTTCGCCGCCACAAACCCGGCGCCGTCGTAGATTTTCATCAACGAACCGCTCACCGAAATTCGCCCTTCCGGGAAGATAACTACCGGGCGGCCCTGCTCTACCAGGCGTACCAGGTGCTTAATCGCCATCGGCTTCGTCGGGTCGAGCGGCACAAAATCAATCAGCGACTTTAACCAGCGCATGTACCATTGCTGGCTGATAGAGGAATAGACCGCGAAAACAGGGCGAACCGGTAAAAACAGGGCGAGTAAAATACCGTCGATAAAAGAGACATGGTTTGGCGTGATCAGGATGCGCTCACCCTGTAGCGCCCTGGCATCCCCGGTGACGCGTACACGATAAATCACGCGGAACAGGTTGCGAAAAAATCCAAAAAGCATGTCAACTCCCTTTGCTCACAGTTCGGTAAAGATGCATGGTTGCAGATTATACGAGATGGGGAACAGGCGCGACAGGTAAATGGAAGGACGAAAAAAAACCTGCGCATCCGCACAGGTTGGTGCAAGAGACAGGTACGAAGAGCGTACCGAATAATCTCACCAATCAATACCTCTGGGATCTTGATTGTGGTCTCCGGCGACGCTGCGCGCCACCAGCAAAACGCAAAGGAATGAACACAAATGCAACGAGTTGTGTAAATTATCGGTTACTGTTACAGATTGGTGTAAGCGCAAAAAAAAACCTGCACATGATGCGCAGGTTGGTGTAATTCTTGTGATCAACCCGAAAGCTGATTTCACCTATCAATACCTCTGGGATCTCAACTCTAGCAATCCGCCCGACGCCCTCACCAGCGAACAATCGCAACAGCGCTTCGCAAAGTGTAACCAAAGGTTTGCATTCTCCCTTTTCTGTCTTACTTCCCCGGCGTGCGCTCACATTTGCGCGTTCCCGTCAGGCAATCTGCTTGAACAGATAGCCATTTTCCGTAACACTGACGAAATGTAAGCGTTTACCCACTATAGGTACTGTCATGGCGACCATAAAGGATGTAGCCCGACTGGCTGGTGTTTCAGTCGCCACCGTTTCTCGCGTTATTAATGATTCCCCGAAAGCCAGCGAAGCATCCCGCCTCGCGGTCACCAGCGCGATGGAATCGCTCAGCTATCACCCCAACGCCAATGCGCGAGCGCTGGCACAGCAATCCACGGAGACAATTGGTTTAGTCGTGGGGGATGTCTCCGACCCTTTCTTTGGCGCGATGGTTAAAGCGGTCGAGCAGGTGGCCTACCACACCGGTAATTTCTTACTGATTGGCAACGGCTACCACAATGAACAAAAAGAGCATCAGGCGATTGAACAACTGATCCGCCATCGTTGCGCGGCGTTAGTCGTACACGCCAAGATGATCCCGGACGCGGACCTGGCGTCATTAATGAAACAGATGCCTGGCATGGTGCTGATTAACCGCATCCTGCCAGGGTTTGAGCAGCGCTGCGTGGCGTTAGATGACCGTTACGGCGCCTGGCTGGCAACGCGTCACTTAATTCAGCAGGGCCATACCCGCATCGGCTATATCTGTTCCAACCATTCGATTTCTGATGCGGAAGACCGGCTCAAAGGTTATTACGACGCGCTGGAAGAGAGCCATATTCCGGCTAACGACAGGCTGGTCACATTTGGTGAACCGGATGAGAGCGGCGGTGAACAGGCAATGACCGAGCTGTTAGGTCGCGGAAGAAACTTCACGGCGATCGCCTGTTACAACGATTCGATGGCCGCAGGCGCAATGGGCGTATTAAACGACAACGGTATTGACGTGCCGGGCGAAATTTCACTGATTGGTTTCGATGATGTGCTGGTCTCGCGCTACGTGCGTCCACGTCTGACCACGGTACGCTACCCGATCGTGACCATGGCGACCCAGGCCGCCGAACTGGCGCTCGCGCTGGCGGAAAAACGGCCTGTACCCGAAATCACCCATGTCTTTAGCCCTACTCTGGTACGTCGGCATTCCGTTTCGACGCCGTCGGAAACCGGGAATTCTTCGTCAAACGATTAATCAGGATAGCATCATGACAACAATGCTGGATGTTTCACGTCGCGCGGGCGTATCAAAAGCGACGGTTTCTCGCGTGCTGAACGGAACGGGACAGGTGAAAGAGAGCACGCGCCAGAAAGTCTTCAAAGCGATGCAGGCGTTAGATTACCGACCCAATTTTTTGGCGCGATCGCTGGCGAACCGCACCAGTAACAGCATTGGGCTTGTTGTCTCGACCTTTGACGGATTTTACTTCGGGCGCTTGCTGCAACAGGCGTCACGCCAGACGGAGTCGCACGGTAAGCAGCTTATCGTGACCGATGGCCATGACACGCCGGAACGCGAGCAAGAGGCGGTGCAGATGCTGGCCGACAGGCAGTGCGACGCGATCATTCTCTATACCCGCTATATGAGCGAAAAAACGATCATCTCGTTGATTAATACCATAGAGACGCCGCTGGTCGTGATCAACCGCGATGTCAGTCTGGCCCGCGATCGCGCCATATTCTTTGAACAGGAAGATGCCGCGTTTCAGGCGGTGGATTACCTGATCTCACAGGGCCATCGGGATATCACCTGCATTACCGTACCGAATCACACGCCAACGGGAAAATCCCGTCTGACGGGCTACCGCAAGGCGCTGGAGAAAAACGGGATCGCCTGGGACCCGGCGAAAGTGAAATACGGCGACTCCAGTATGACACGCGGGTACGAAGCGTGCCGTGAACTGCTGGAGGAAGGGATCGCCTTTACCGCGCTCTTTGCCTGTAACGACGATATGGCACTTGGCGCATCAAAGGCGCTGCATCAGGCCGGGCTGCGGATACCGCAGGATATTTCGCTGTTTGGCTTCGATGACGCGCCCAGCGCGAAGTGGCTGGAACCGGCGCTGTCCACCGTTTATCTGCCGATCGACAGTATGATCACCACCGCAATCGATCAGGCGATTCGGCTGGCGAGCGGCGAGGAGCTGGAGCCGATCCCACCGTTTACAGGAACATTAGTGCTGCGTGAATCAGTGACCACCGGGCCATTTTTTCAGTCGGATTGCTGATGGTTTGCCGGATGGCGGCGCAAGCGCCTTATCCGGCCTACGATACTGTAGGACTGATAAGCGTAGCGCCATCAGGCAAAGGAATCTTATCCGGCCTGCCGGTTAAAAAACTTCCAGCGCCAGCAACTCTTCAATCGTCTGGCGGCGGCGAATCAATCGCGCTTTACCGTTATCAAACAGCACTTCCGGCAGCAGCGGTCGGCTGTTGTAATTTGATGACATGGACGCGCCGTACGCGCCGGTATCGTGCAGAACCAGGTAATCCCCCGGCGCGACCGCAGGCAGCGCACGCGTTTCCACGTTACCGCCTTCCTGCTGCGTAAAGACATCGCCAGATTCGCACAACGGCCCCGCCACCACGGTGTCCAGCAGCGGCGCATGTTCAAGCGAGCGACCGTCCGCCGCCAGCGCCGTAATATGGTGATAGCTGCCGTACATTGCCGGGCGCATCAGGTCGTTGAAACCGGCATCCACCAGCACAAAATGACGGCGCCCCATCTCTTTCACGCTGCGTACCTGCGTCACCAGCACGCCGGATTGCGCCACCAGAAAACGTCCCGGCTCAATTTCCAGCTTCACCCGATGCCCCAGATGGCGAGCGATTTGCTCGCGGGCGGCGTTCCACAGTCCGAAGTAATGCTGCGTATCGACCGCCTCTTCCCCCTCGTGATAAGGGATCGACAGCCCGCCTCCCGCCGAAATCGCCTCCAGATCCTGCCCAAAATCGATAACCTGACGCACCATCGCGCCGCATACCTGCTCCAGATGACCGTAATCAACGCCGGAACCAATGTGCATGTGAACCCCGACAAGCTGAAGCCGATGGCGCTGCATCACCGCCAGCGCGGCAGGCAGATCGGTATGCCAGATGCCGTGTTTGCTGTTCTCGCCGCCGGTATTGGTTTTCTGGCTGTGCCCGTGACCAAAACCGGGATTGATACGCAGCCAGACGCGATGACCCGGCGAAACCTGCCCCAGTTGATCCAGCATATCCACCGACCCGGCATTCACCGGAATGCGCAGTTCGCTGACGCGGGCCAGCGTGGCGGCGTCAATAACATCAGCCGTGAAGACAATATCATCAGGGTGGTTTTGCGGATCGTATCCCGCCGCCAGCGCGCGCTCAATTTCACCCAGCGAGACGGAATCCACCTTTACGCCCTGCTCACGCATCAGGCGCAAAATATGAATATTCGAGCAGGCCTTTTGCGCAAAGCGCACCACATCAAACTGTTGCAGGGCCGCGATCTGACGGCGAATAATCTGCGCGTCATAGACCCATACCGGGCAGCCGAATTCCGCCGGTAGTCTGAGCAGATTTTCAGCGTTGAGATCAGTATCAGTGCAATTCAGTGAATGTGGCATAGCAGACTCCGGGCAAGACATTTTTTATGATTACGCCACAAACTGAAGGGAATAAAAAATATCGTTTTATGGCGAGTCTATGCAAAAATGATATGGATGATATCCACTGAGGGGAAAGCCAACGATGGCAGCCGTGAACCTGCGCCACATTGAAATCTTTCATGCCGTAATGACCGCCGGAAACCTGACCGAAGCGGCGCGCCTGCTGCATACCTCGCAGCCCACCGTTAGCCGGGAGCTGGCGCGGTTCGAAAAAGTATTGGGGCTTAAACTGTTTGAGCGCACGCGCGGACGCCTGCACCCGACGGTGCAAGGATTACGGCTATTCGAAGAGGTGCAGCGTTCCTGGTATGGGCTGGATCGCATTGTAAACGCAGCTGAGAGCTTGCGTGAATTCCGCCAGGGCGAGCTGTCGATTGTCTGCCTGCCCGTTTTCTCCCAGTCCTTTTTACCCACGCTGCTGCAACCGTTTCTCGCCCGCTATCCTGATGTCAGCCTGAACATCGTGCCGCAGGAGTCGCCGCTGCTGGAAGAGTGGCTTTCCGCCCAACGCCACGACCTCGGCCTGACGGAGACGTTGCATACCCCGGCAGGCACCGAACGCACCGCGTTGTTGACGCTAAATGAAGTGTGCGTGCTGCCGCCCGGCCACCCGCTGGCGACCAAATCCGTGCTGACGCCGGGCGACTTTCAGGGAGAGAATTACATCAGCCTGTCGCGCACCGACAGCTATCGCCAGCTGCTGGATGCGCTGTTTAACGAACACCAGGTTAAACGCCGGATGGTCGTGGAAACCCACAGCGCGGCGTCGGTTTGCGCGATGGTGCGCGCGGGCGCCGGGCTTTCGGTGGTTAACCCGCTCACCGCGCTGGATTATGCCGCCAGCGGAGTGACCGTGCGGCGGTTCAGTGTCGACGTTCCGTTTACCGTCAGTCTGATCCGCCCGCTGCACCGGCCATCATCCGCGCTGGTGGATGCGTTCAGCGAGCACCTGCAAACCAGCCTTCCGCGTCTTGTCGATCCGCTGGAGGCCATTCTGGAGCCGGTTAAGAAAGCATAAACTCCACGGCGTCAGCCGCATGGATCGCCGCAGTATCAAACACCGGCAGCGCGCTCTGCGCTTCCGGCACCAGCAACCCGATCTCAGTACATCCGAAAATCACGCCCTGAGCGCCCTGCGCCGCCAGACGTTCGATCACCTGCAAATAATACTGGCGGGAGCGTTCGCTAAACTCGCCGAGGCACAGTTCGTCAAAGATTATCTGGTTGATCTGCGCACGGTCGTCAGTTTCCGGCACCAGGGTTTCAATCGCAAATCGCTGCTCCAGACGCCCGCGATAAAAATCCTGCTCCATCGTGTAGCGCGTCCCCAGTAGCGCCACGCGCGTCATGTTTTTGCGCGCAATCGCCCGCCCTGTCGCATCCGCAATATGTAAAAACGGCAGTGAACAGCGCGACTCAATCGTCTCCGCCACTTTATGCATGGTATTAGTACACAGCACTATCGCTTCTGCGCCCGCCTGCTGCAAACCCAGTGCGGCCTGCGCCAGAATATCTCCCGTTTTATCCCACTCGCCCTGGCGCTGACACTCTTCAATTTCATGGAAATCAACGCTATGCAGCAACAGGCTGGCGGAATGCAAACCGCCCAGCCGTGTTTTGATTCCTTCATTAATCAAACGGTAATAGGGGATCGTCGATTCCCAACTCATGCCGCCCAGCAGTCCAATCGTTTTCATTACCTTCTCCTTCTCACCTTGATGACAGCAGTGAAGCAAACTTGTGATCAAGTTTCCAGTTCATTTGGTCTGCCATTTTCTTTTTCCCCGGTATGAACTAATTTAGTTGAAACATTGTTTCAATAAATAACAGGATCACCGCATGTTTATTTTTCATAATGAGACGACGCTTGAGGATCTGGGAAATGGCGTTACCCGGCGTATTCTGGCTCACGACGGCAACATGATGGCGGTAGAGGTGAATTTCGAAAAAGGCGCAATCGGGCCGTTGCACAATCATCCTCATGAACAGCTGACTTACGTTTTGTCCGGTGAATTTGAGTTTACTATTGGTGAAGAAAAGCATGTGGTGCGCGCCGGCGACACGCTATATAAACGGCCCAATATCATGCATGGCTGCGTGTGTTTACAACCGGGGACACTGCTGGATACCTTCACGCCAGTACGCGAAGATTTCCTCAACGCGTAAGCCATACGCATCCGGCCTGTACAGGAAACCCTGCGCAGGCCGGATGTTATCGCCTCACCGGGGCGAGGCTTTTACGACATCAGAATTAACGCGCCAGCCAGCCGCCATCTACCGCAACGGTATAGCCGTTAATATAGTCAGATGCGCTGGATGCCAGGAACACCACCGGCCCCATCAGATCGCTCGGCAGCCCCCAACGCCCCGCCGGAATACGGTCGAGGATTTCCGCGCTACGCTGCTCATCAGCACGCAGTTGCTGAGTATTGTTCGTCGCCATGTAACCCGGCGCGATAGCGTTCACGTTGATGTTATGTTTCGCCCATTCGTTCGCCATCAGGCGCGTTACGCCCATAACGCCGCTTTTAGACGCGGTGTAGGAAGGAACGCGAATCCCGCCCTGGAAGGAGAGCATAGAGGCGATATTAATAATTTTGCCGCCGTTACCCTGGGCGATGAAGTGCTTCGCCGCAGCCTGAGACATAAAGAACACGCTCTTAATGTTCAGGTTCATGACGTCATCCCAGTCTTTTTCACTGAAGTCGATCGCGTCTTCACGGCGGATCAGACCGGCGTTATTCACCAGAATATCAATGTGGCCGAACTCCGCCACCGCACGTTCAAGCAGGGCTGGAATACCGTCAATCTGACGCAAATCCGCCGTCAGACTTAAAAAACGGCGGCCCAGCGCGGTGATGCGTTCAATGGTTTCCGTCGGCTCAACAATGTTGATCCCGACAATATCACAGCCCGCTTCCGCCAGACCCAGCGCCATCCCCTGACCCAGACCGGTATCACAACCTGTGACTACCGCGACCTTACCTTCAAGAGAGAATGCATTCAAAATCATTGTTAATCCTTATTTTCTTAGTGCCTGTCACGGACAGACATGATTGCCGTCCGCGACTAGCGCAGATCTTTTACTGCAACGTGGTCCATATCATCAAAGACCTGATTTTCACCCACCATCCCCCAGATGAACGTATAGGCCTGGGTGCCGACACCGGAGTGAATAGACCAGCTTGGGGAGATAACCGCCTGCTCGTTATGCATCACGATATGACGCGTTTCCTGAGGCTGCCCCATCATATGAAAGACGCAGGCGTTCTCTTCCATGTTGAAATAGAAGTACACTTCCATACGGCGTTCATGGGTGTGACAAGGCATGGTGTTCCACAGATTGCCGGGCGCCAGTTCGGTCAGACCCATGCTCAGTTGGCAGGTCTCCAGTACGTCCGGCACGAAGTATTTGTTAATGGTGCGGCGGTTACTGGTGAGGTTGTCGCCCAGAGTGACCGGCGCGACATCGGCTGGCGTCACTTTTTTAGTCGGATAAGTGGTATGCGCCGGCGCGCAGTTGTAGTAGAACTTCGCCGGATTTGCGCCATCAACGCTGGCGAAAACAACTTCTTTCGCGCCTTTACCGACATATAAGGCATCGCGGTGGCCGATCTCATAGCACTGACCATCGACAGCAATCGTGCCCGGCCCGCCGATGTTGATCACCCCCAGTTCACGACGCTCCAGGAAGTAGGTAACGCCCAGCTGTTTACCAACTTCACCGCCAACGGAAACCGTTTTCGCTACCGGCATGATGCCGCCGACAATAATGCGGTCGATGTGGCTGTAAACCATGGTGTATTCATCAGCAACAAACACTTTCTCGACCAAAAATTCGTTGCGCAGCCCCTGGGTGTCCAGCGTTTTAGCGTGCGCGCTGTGGATGCTCTGTCTTACGTCCACATCAACCTCCAATAATAAACCGACCGTGAATGTCAGAACGGAAGGCGAAACACCGTTCCGTTTTACTTTATGCGGTAATGATATCCCTCCAGAAACGGGTTTTCAATTACAAATAAAACGTTGTTTCAGTTTTTCTGCATCTTATTATCAAAAGTGTAATTGCGATCACGTCAGCGCGAGATTTCCCTTTAGCAGGCACAGGCTGAGATACTTAAAATAAAATTAAAAACAATAAGATAGGTTTATCAGGTGGATATGGGAGCAGCGTGTGCTCCTGAAAAGAAACGCCGGATTGCTGCAACCCGCGGCGTCAGGGAGGGGAAATATCAGCACATATTGCGGCTGGCACGGTTGGCAGCGCCAGCACGGGGAAGCGGAAAATGAAGGCGGTCTTAATCTCGTTCGATAGCAAGCGCCACGCCTTGCCCGCCGCCAATGCAGAGCGTCGCCAGACCCTTTCGCGCATCGCGTTTAACCATCTCATGCACCAGCGACACCAGAATCCGGCAGCCGGATGCGCCAATGGGATGACCGAGCGCAATCGCTCCGCCGTTAACGTTCACCCGGCGTTCGTCCCACTCCAGCATTTTGCCGACGGATAACGCCTGCGCAGCAAAGGCCTCGTTAGCCTCGATAAGATCCACATCCGCCAGCTGCCAGCCTACCCGTTCAAGACAACGTCGGGTGGCGTAAACGGGCGCGATACCCATCAGTGCGGGATCGACGCCGACGCTGGCAAAAGCGCGAATACGCGCCAGTATGGGTAAATCCAGTTCCTGCGCTTTGGCTTCGCTCATCATCATGACGGCAGCCGCGCCATCGTTAATTGACGAGGCATTGCCCGCCGTGACCGAGCCGAGGAGATCAAATGCCGGGTTCAACTGGGCCAATCCTTCCGCGCTGGCATCGGTTCTTGGCTGCTCATCAGTATCGACAACGACAGGCTGGCCGTTACGCTGGGTGACAACCGGGACAATCTCAGCTTTAAAACGCCCGGCATCAATGGCCGCTCGCGCTTTTTGCTGGGAGCTGAGGGCATAGGCGTCCTGCAATTCGCGGCTGATGCCGTATTCCCGCGCCAGATTTTCAGCGGTAACGCCCATGTGGTAATCGTTAAACGCATCCCACAAGCCGTCGTGAACCAGGCTGTCCACCAGTTGGCTGTTACCGAGCTGCGCCCCTGTGCGGCTGTCGGTAAGAACGTGCGGCGCCCGGCTCATGTTCTCCTGCCCGCCGGCAATGACAATATCCGCCTCGCCGCACTGAATTGCCTGCGTAGCCAGGTGCAGCGCTTTCAGGCCGGAGCCGCAGACATCGTTGATGGTGATAGCGGAAACGGTGTTGGGCAGCCCACCTTTGATGGCTGACTGCCGCGCCGGGTTTTGTCCTGCGCCCGCCGTGAGCACCTGACCGAGGATAACTTCATCGATAGCATGTACATCAACGCCGGTACGCTCCATCAACGCTTTTACCACCATGCTGCCCAGTTCAACGGCAGAATGGCGGGACAGCGTTCCCTGGAAGCATCCGATCGGCGTACGTAAAGCCCCAACTATCACAACCTCTTTCATCACCACCTCAGCGCAAAATAACACCGCAATAGTAGAGGATTGTTAAAGATAATTATCCTGCTTGTTTAAAAATGGTGAGTTTTATCACAAAGGAAATTGCAGCTATTTTAATCAGCCGGTATACGCCCCTGCTGTAAATGATCGCGGAGCCAGCTTCCCGCCGCGCCCGGCGGCGACTTCTTGTTCCAGAGAAGATCAATCGAGATCGCCTTCGGCCAGCCGGGCACATCCAGTTGCACCAGCGGTTTTTCAGCCGCGAACTCTTCCACCAGCGCGCAAGGCAATGCGCACCAGCCAAATCCCTGTACCGCCATACTCAGTAATAACAAATAGTTAGGTGCAGACCAGGCCGGGCCGCGCGCCACGCTGGCGCCACTTTCCAGATAGGTATTCAGCCGCAGTTCACGCCAGGTATGCAGCTGATCCCATTGCAGGGTTTTCTGCGCGGCCAGAGGATGCGAGGCCGCCACGTAGAGTCCCATCCAGGTCTGCATGGGCAGACGCGTCACCCCCATCTCGGTAGGGTAATGATTGCGCGCTTCAATCAGCCCGACCTGCGCGCGTCCCTTTTGCAGGAGATCGATGACATCTTCATCTTCGCCGATCAGACATTCAAATTCTGTATGGGGAAACTGGCGGTCGAACTGCACCATTAATTCTTCCAGAACGTCTGGATGCAGGGTGTCGGATAGCACGAATGTCAGACGGGTTTCCGTTTCGCCAGACAGGGATAACGCCACCTCATCCAGACGATCGCTTGCTGACAGAATAGCCTGCACATAGCTGAGCACCCGCTTGCCCTCTTCCGTCAGCACTGGCTGTCGTGAAGAGCGATCAAACAGTGAAAACCCCAGATCGGCTTCCAGGTGGGCAATCGCCGTACTGACGGTGGACTGACTTTTCCGTAACCGGCGCGCCGCAGCGGAAAACGAGCCGCAGGAGACCGTCTCAACAAATGCGATCAATGCTTCGGGAGAGTAGCGCATAAACTATCTACTTTATCGATGGATTCTATCTTTTAGATATCATATTAAACGATAAAATGCCTGACATTCCGTTTTCCCGGAGATGAAAAAAAAGGTTTGATCCTATGCAACATGATTTAGTCCAACGCCGTTCGCTACTCGAACGCATTTTCCATGCGGTCTGCTTCGAAGGCATTGCCACCGCCATTCTGGCCCCGACTACCGCCTGGCTGATGCAGCGCTCAGTGCTGGAAATGGGAGGCTTAACCATTCTGCTGGCAACCACGGCGATGATCTGGAATATCATCTATAACGCGCTGTTTGACCGCTTCTGGCCGTCACACGTAGTGACGCGCACCGCTAAAGTTCGCGCACTGCACGCGCTGGGATTTGAAAGCGGCTTTATCGTTATTGGTGTAAGTATTGTCGCCTGGGCGCTGAACGTCAGCCTGTTGCAGGCCTTCACGCTGGAAATTGGTTTCTTCCTTTTCTTCCTGCCATACACCATGTTCTACAACTGGGCCTATGACACGTTGCGTCTTCGCGTAGTAAGACGCCGCCAGCAGCGCGTTACTGCCTGATAATGCTCTGTTTAGCCGGAACATTCCCCGTTCCGGCGCTTCCTGCCTGCCCTCGCACACCGCTTTAGTTTCCCCAGCCTCATGCCATTTATGGTAAATTGCGCTTCTTTTTGTTTATTTTATAGTTGATACGTTCAAATAATGTCGAAAATTTGGTCAAAAGAAGAAACTCTCTGGAGTTTTGCACTATATGGGACTGCGGTCGGCGCAGGCACCCTTTTCCTCCCCATTCAGTTGGGCTCCGCGGGGGCCATCGTGCTGTTTATTACCGCACTGGTTGCCTGGCCTCTGACTTACTGGCCTCATAAAGCGCTGTGCCAGTTTATCCTCTCTTCGAAAACCTCCGCTGGCGAAGGGATCACCGGTGCGGTAACGCATTACTACGGCAAGAAGATCGGCAGTCTCATCACCTCGCTATACTTTATTGCGTTTTTCGTGGTGGTCCTGATTTACGCCGTGGCGATAACCAATTCCCTGACGGAACAGCTGGCAAAGCAGATGACGGTAGACCTGCGGGTGCGTGTTCTGGTCAGCCTGGGCGTCGTATTGATTCTGAATCTGATTTTCCTGATGGGACGACATGCGACTATCCGCGTGATGGGCTTTTTAGTGTTTCCGCTTATCGCCTATTTCTTATTTCTGTCGCTTTATTTGACCGGAAGCTGGCAGCCCGCGTTATTGACCAGCCAGATGTCTTTCGATCGGCACACACTTCATCAGGTATGGATATCCATTCCGGTGATGGTTTTCGCTTTTAGCCATACGCCCATTATCTCCACGTTTGCGATCGACAGACGTGAAAGATACGGCGAGCAGGCCATGGGTAAATGCAAAAAAATCATGAAGGTGGCTTATCTGATCATTTGCCTGAGCGTGCTGTTTTTCGTTTTCAGCTGTCTGCTCTCCATTCCGCCATCCTATATTGAAGCCGCGAAACATGAAGGCGTGACCATCCTGTCAGCGCTGTCTATGATGCCAGCCGCACCGGCATGGCTCTCCATTTCAGGGATTATTGTCGCCGTTGTCGCAATGTCAAAATCGTTTCTGGGCACCTATTTTGGGGTGATTGAAGGGGCGACAGAGATAGTACGAACGGCGTTACTTCAGACTGGCGTGAAGAAAAGCCGGGCATTTAATCGCGCCCTGTCTATCATGCTGGTCTCGCTGATTACCTTTGTCGTTTGCTGCATTAATCCCAACGCCATTTCGATGATTTATGCGATCAGCGGCCCGCTTATCGCCATGATTTTGTTTATCATGCCGACGCTGTCGACCTATCTGATCCCCGCGCTCAAACCATACCGCTCTCTGGGAAATCTGCTTACCCTGATTGTGGGTCTGCTTTGCGTGTCCGTGATGTTTTTTGGCTAATCTCAATACAAAACGGCTCATCCACCTGAAGAGGGGCGAGCCGTTTTACTCAGTCTTTAATCTATCGGCATAATAGTGAGGGCGACCCGACTGTCGTAAACGTCCAGCCTTCCCGCCAGGGTTGTATCAAAAACGAGAACGTCGCGTCCTTTGATAAATAAATAAGCGGCATGGCCTTGCGTTCATGGCTGCCCTGCAATTCGTCAGACGGATATCGGACCAGATTATGCGTCGTAATAATATAGTTTTGCTGCAACTTCTGGTACGTAAAATAAATAATCCGGCTAATTTTATAAGAATGAGCGTCAGGCGTATTCAACACGCCGGTTAATGTCACGATCCCCTGATGATTATGCATCTGGTAGGTAATATCACCAGCAAAAAGTTCATGATCAATATCCCAGACGGCATAACCACTGCAATCAATTTTCGGATTAATGCTGTGCGCATACCAGAATCCTCCGCCACCCACAATGAAGATCGTGATAATAATAGCCGCTGCCAGTATTTTAATTTTCATCATTTATCGAATAGTAGGTTATACACTTTACGGACGGATTTTCTCTGGCATCCTCCGGGCATATAATCGCCGTGATATTTTTTGCGCTGCTCATTCCTGAGAGAAACACATAGTTATTGTTATCGCAAATCTCGCGATGTTTGTGCATAAAGCGAATATAATTTAGCTCCAGCACATCATTCCCTTTTTGCAGGACGGTACAGGATGAAAAAGTCTCGGAGTCCAGAACCTCATAAGACGACAGCAGCGACTCTGGAGACATATAAAACAGGCTGGCGGCAATGCTTATCATCACCACCAGAAGCGCCAGTCCGCAAAGCGCCGCAGGCAACGAGAGATGGCGCTTTTTTATTGGCGTGTCTCCCTTCGGCTCCATTTGGGGTGCAACAATCTGCGCCGGCGCTTCGGTCGCTGATGCTTTTGCGGTTATCTCATCCGTCTGAATATTCGCTGAAATCATCATACCGCGACGGGCAATGGTTTTTATAAGATCGCGCGGTAACCCAATATAACTTAACGCATTTCTTAGAATGAGAATCGTCTGATAAAAAGTATTCGCCGAGGTAACATGATTCTTCTCTCCCCAACCCGCTGTAATCAGCTGGTTTTGAGAAACCACCGTGTTGTTATGCTGAATAAGATATAAAAGGATAAGGCTTGCAGGACTCTGTAACGTTACGGTCTTCTGCATTGCGCTATTCGATAACGCCCGGTTTCCAGGGTGAAAGTCAACCAGGTTATTAATTGTGTAACATCTGGCGTGTTTTAACAAATCCGACACAGTATTCCTTCTGGCATTCACATGATGAATGCCATGCTACAAAATTCTTATATCGAGATCACTATAAATATTTGATTATGCGATTACTGTCAAACGCCAGCGGTAAAATTACTTATAAATCAAAAACCTTAAGTCAAAAAAGATCATTTGTTCTTAATTAAGACTATTTTTAAAGCATTTTCATGCTCTCCTGATATTATTACGATAAGCTTAAAAAGCACACAAATACATAATTTATTAATTATGAAAAACAATAGCGATTTTACAATTAAGATACAGTAATTAACATTGATGCAACTTTTGTCCATAAATGCCATTTAACAAAATATCTTAAACATTTTTGCAATATAACTATTCCTGGATTTTGCTATAAAAGTCCTGGATGCTAAATTGTTTCTGTCTCTGACGAGACGTCGCTCCAGGAAAATAAGCAGCATGTAAATAGCCACTATTATAAATACATCGCAAGGCTTTAAGAAAAATAGCAATAAGTGATATACATCGATTTTTTACGCACGCTAATCGCCGTCTGGCAAAGTATTGACATATTTAAAAACGGATGAAATTATGAAATTATCTACGGATAGGGAGGTTCCTGTATGGAGCTGGATGTTAAATTAAAAAACCTTACGTGCAGTAGTTGTTCTTTACATTGTAAAATAATGCCAGAAAAATCACCTCGTTTACAATATTGTGCTAACGCATGTTTTTGTATGTGGCCGGAAGAAAGTATCTACTTTAACAGAGGTGTTATTGAGGGCATTTTAAATAATAATCATAATGCCCGATTAAATGGTTATATTTTTGTCGATTTCTCTATCAGCTTTTTGCGGCTGTTTCTCGACAAACAGTGGATTGATTATCTCGCCAGCACACGTATGGGTATTGTACTGGTGAGCGATCGGAACATGCAGTCGTTAGCCAACTACTGGCGTAAACATCATCCGGCGGTTTCTGTCGTCATTTATCACGATGATGGACTGGCGGTTGCCAATGAAAAAATCAGACAAGTATTTATTGGGCGACATCTGTCTTTTACAAAAGGAAATACCCTGACCCAGACGGAGTTCATCATTATGGGTAACATGGTTGCAGGGAAAAATCCGCATCAAATCGCCGAGTTGCTGAGTATGGATATCCGCAGCGTCTATGCTTATAAACAGAGGATCGAGAAAAGAATGGGCGGGAAGATAAACACGCTGTTTATTCATTCGCATCCACTCTCCAATGAAAAAGCCGCATTCCCAATGATCACAAAGGAATGCAAAGGCTCGCTTATTCATCTGCAAAGACGGCGTTAACATTGAAGACAACAGTCGGGCACCGGTCCCGGCTATTTTATATAGGAATCCAGCACCTTCAGGATCACTTCCAGATCGTCTTCGCGCTTCACTTCATCGCTCTGATGAACAATGTGTTCGGTCAGATGCCCTTTGATCACCTCACGCATTAATCCGTTCACCGCGCCGCGTATCGCCGCGATTTGCTGCAATACCGCGGCACACTCGTGAGGCTCATCCAGCATTTTTTTCAGTGCGACAACCTGCCCCTGGATTTTACTGGCGCGAGCTTTAAGTTTTTGTTTATCCCGGATCGTATGTGACATAACAACGCCTTATTAACATAAATCATTATGGATTATAGCATTGTGACGCTACTGGGGGGTAGTATTTGGTACTGGGGGGGAGTAGAATGCGGGGAAATAAGACAACTAAGAATCATTCTCATGGGCGAATTTTCAACATTACTTCAGCAAGGAAACGCCTGGTTCTTCATTCCCAGCGCCATTCTGTTGGGCGTATTACATGGGCTGGAACCCGGGCACTCCAAAACGATGATGGCGGCGTTTATCATCGCCATCAAAGGGACGATTAAGCAGGCTGTGATGCTGGGGCTGGCAGCCACGCTTTCACATACCGCCGTTGTGTGGCTTATCGCCCTGGGCGGCATGTACGTCAGCAGAGCGTTTACCGCAGAATCCGTGGAACCCTGGCTACAGCTGGTCTCCGCCATCATTATTCTGAGCACGGCGTTCTGGATGTTCTGGCGTACCTGGAAAGGGGAGCGGGACGGGTTGGCTAACAGGCTTCCTGCCCACACTCACCACCATCACGACCATGAGCACCACCATCACGACCACGACCACGACCACGACCATCACCACGACCACCAGCATGTTCATATTTCCCTGAAGGGGCTAACGGACGGATCGCACGCCTGGCAGGATGCCCATGAACGGGCGCATGCAACCGATATTCAGCGCCGCTTTCACGACCGGGAAGTGACAAACGGACAGATTTTACTGTTTGGCCTGACGGGCGGCCTGATCCCTTGCCCGGCAGCCATCACCGTATTGCTGATCTGCATCCAGCTTAAAGCCTTCACGCTGGGAGCCACGATGGTACTGTGCTTCAGCATTGGTCTGGCGTTAACGCTGGTAGCCGTTGGCGTGGGCGCAGCCATCAGCGTGCAACAGGCCGCAAAACGCTGGAGCGGATTTAATACCCTGGCGAGAAAAGCCCCCTATTTCTCCAGCATACTGATCGGTCTGGTGGGGCTTTATATGGGAATGCATGGTTATCTGGGCATTATCCGCTAATTGTTCCCCGCCTTTTTCCACAAACGTGCAGCGACCCAAGTGCTGCACGTCCGTTCATATCAATTTTTCGCAAGCCATGAGCAGACCGTAGGCGGGCGGTAAGCCGCTCTGATGAGTGAAGCGCATTAACGAATCTTTCCAGAAAGTCGCCTGGCCGTATAATTCGATGCTATTACCCGACGCGTATTGCAGTTCTGCGCTTTTGCGACAAGCGCGCAGGCATTGCGGATTTATTGCGGAAAAATTGTTCTCTCCCACGCTCAACATCAGCATAATTCCGCGCAGAAAACACGCTTCATGCGAACAAAACGCACTATATCAACTGGCAACTTAAATACGATTGCATCAATTGTTGATCTTAATCAAATGGGGTTTATTGGAAACTAAGCCTTTTAAGCTCCAAAAGATCCAACAAAATAAAATAAAATTCCTAAAGTAAAGAGTACGCACCTAATAGTCAGTAACAGAAACAGTATAGCGATGCTGATGATTATTATAAAACCGGTATCTGTTTACATCACACATTCAATTAATTAACTCACCGGCATGGAACGACTTTACGGCTAAATCATTAATACCAATAAAGCGAATATCTAATTATCTTAATATCGACACAACCGATCTATTTCCAGTTTTTAATAGCCAGCGCCTATTGCAAAAGATTTATTCGGATGTTTTAAACGATTTTCATATTTAAGATTACTGTCGTTAAAATTCCGGCATAAGAAAAAAGATATATTTTCAGATGGGCTATTTGTCGCCTGGGACGCATTGTTGAATAAAAACTGAGAAGGCGCGTGCAGCAGCACATTTTCCTATTTCAACGCCTCAACACCAGGATTAATACCAATATTTTCGCCAACACTGACTTAATACAGCAACATTCCAGCACAGTGCCATTTTTATGAATGTCCCTGAGCATTGGGAACACCCTGAATTCTCAGGGTAAATCAACACGACTGAATGAAAATGGAGTTTAGTTATGAAACTGAATCGTGCCCTAATTCCGGCGCTGGTGATCTCCGCGATCTATTCTGCGGGCGCGCTGGCTTCTGATAATACCATTACATTTATGGGAGAAGTTTCTGATGAAACCTGTTCCGTATCGGTAAATGGTTCTGAGGCCTCACCTGTCGTCTTACTGCCTACCGTCACGGTAAACACCTTGAACACCAATCAGGTTGCAGGACAAACGACCTTCGACATCGGCGTCAGCGGATGCACCGGCTCAGCCTCCGGGATCAATATTTCAACCGTCTTCGTCGGAAATAACATCAGCGCCACGACCGGAAACCTGGCCAGCAATGGCTCGGCGAGCGATGTTGAAATTCAGATCCTCGACACCAGCGATACAGAGATCGATTTTCGCAACGCGTTTAATGGCGGCGGAGATTTAGCGCTGGCGGCAAATGAGACATCAGCCACGGCAACCTACAAGGCCCAATATTACTCAGGGGGCGCAGCAACCACCGGTACGGTGCAGGCCTCCATGCAATACGCGGTTTCTTACCAGTAATTTAACCCAGGCGGGAATTTCGTCCCGCCCTCTTTCGACCAGGGAGTAATAAATGAACCCCATTCGCGACGCCCTGTATTCTCTCGCGGGGTTTCTGTTTATCTTTTTTACACTCTGGAGTGAACACGTCGCCGCCAGTATTACCATGACCGGGACGCGAATTATTTATAATGGTTCAGCCAACTCTGTCGATGTTCATTTAAAGAATAAAGATTCCTTCCCTTATGTGGTCTCAACCTGGTTCGATAACGGCAATATGGCAGACGGGCCGGAGAAATCAGCTCAACTTCCCTTTATCGCCACGCCGCCGGTATTTCGTATTCAACCCGGCGAAGGGCAAATTATTCGGATTGTTTTTACGGCGGCCCAGTCCCTGCCACAAGACAGGGAATCTCTGTTCTATTTTAATTTTATGCAGGTTCCGCCCGCGAATGTGGGCCAACGTAGCCCGGATCAGGGCAATCAAAACAGCCTGCTGATCATGCTACGCAACCGGGTGAAGTTATTTTATCGTCCGGCTGAATTAAACGGTAATCCACAAAAAATGCTGACGAACCTTCAGGTCACGCGAACGGGTCAAACCGGCATCACCATTAAAAATAATCAGCCTTATTACATCACCATTGCCGGGCTACAGTTGATCAATGCCTCAGAAACCCGCGCCCAAAAAGCAGGCATGATTGCCCCTTTCAGCAGTGAGCGTTATGTCTTTACCGACGCCCGATCGGCTGCAAATCAGCGTGTTCGCATCACGTTGATTAACGATCAGGGAGCCAGAATCAGTGAAGATTTTCCTCTTTAATCGCCCGGCGGGTTTCGGCCTGATGGTATGCGTTACGGCATTTTCCGCTGCGGCCAGGGCTGATTACTATTTTGATCCCGCGCTGCTCCAGGGGTCCGCATACGGTCATGGTCTGGATCTCCAGCGCTTTAATCATACCCAAGACAGCGTGCCTGCGGGTGAATACGTGCTGGATATTTATCTTAATAACCAGTTGATTCGCCAGCAGGAAAAGATCGAACTTATTGCATCCGCCACGCCGGATAACGCCGTCGAACCCTGTCTGCCGTTTGAGGTGGTTCGCGCCAGCGCGATTCGCACACGCTCCTCTGCGGCGTCTTCAACGCCGCACTGTCTGCGCATCAGCGAGACCGGGCAAAAAATCAGTTGGCAAGTGGATATGGCGAAGCTGCGCCTGAATATGACGATTCCTCAGGCCGGGCTTTACCACGCTCCCCGGGGGTATATTCCCGTTTCCGAATGGGACGCCGGAGAAACCGCGCTGTTTTTGCGCCACAATACCAATTTTTATCATACGGAAAATACAGACTCACGCCTGCGCTACGACTACCTGTGGAGCAATATCAATGGCGGTTTCAACATCGGGCTGTGGCAATTTCGCCATCAGGGGAACCTCCGCTATGCCGATGACAACCAGACGGGTAGCCACTACAAATACAATGCGGTAGCGACCGCGATTCAGCGCCCTCTTCCTCAGTTTGAGAGCGTGATAGCGTTTGGGGACAATTACACCAACAGCAGCCTGTTCGGTAGCCTCTCATTCAACGGCATAAAACTGAACACCGATCAACGGATGTGGCCGCAGGGCAAACGCGGTTATGCGCCGGAAGTGCGCGGCGTGGCGACCACAACCGCCCGCGTGGTGGTACGCCAGCAGGGTAAAGTGATTTACGAAACCACCGTCGCGCCCGGCGCTTTTGTTATTAACGATCTCTACAATACCCGTGGCCAGGGCGATCTGGCCGTCGATGTCATCGAAGCGAACGGGCAAATCTCAAGTTTTACCGTTCCCTACTCGGCGGTTCCTGATTCCGTTCGACCGGGAAACTGGAACTATGAGCTGGCAATGGGCTACGTTCGCCACTACTACAGCGTGGAGAATAAATTTGTCGAAGGCGTTTTGCAGCGCGGGATGAGCAACACACTAACCGCCAATTTGGGTTCACGGCTGGCCGATGATTATCAGGCGTTTCTGCTGGGCGGGGTAATGGCAACATCCGTCGGGGCATTCGGCCTCAATACCGTTTACTCAAACGCCAGAGTCGAAAACGACGATAACGAGCAGGGCTGGCGCATTGAGGCCAGCTACAGCAAAACGTTTACCACCGGCACAAATCTGGTGCTGGCGGCCTACCGTTACTCCACCAGCGGTTATCGTGATTTACAGGATGTGCTGGGCGTGCGCCGTCAGCAGAAAAACAGCGTGGCGTATTATTCGGATACGCTGCACCAGCGTAATAACTTTTCCGCTACGCTCAGCCAGCCGATGGGCGACTGGGGCATGGTTAGCTTCACCGGCAGTACGTCAGATTACTACAGCGACGCGTCGCGCATCACCCAACTCCAGTTTGGCTACAGCAACAGCTGGCGCAACATCACCTTTAATCTTAGCGCCGCCAGACAGCGCAGCAGTTATGCCAGCCGCTACGACACCAGCGTAAACGACCGGGATTTTGACCGCGAAAACCAGCGTAAATACACCGAAAACACGCTTTCACTGGGGATCTCCATCCCCTTCGATGTTGGCGCCAGCCGCACGCAGCTAAATCTGGATATGAATCGCAGCCGCGACGTTCGCACCGCCACGGTGGGGATAAGCGGCGCCACGGGCGAGAACAGCGCCACATCCTGGGCCGTTTATAGCGGCCTGGAGCGAGATAAGCACGACGGCAGCAGCGCAACCTGGGGCGGCAACGTGGAGCAACGAACCGCCGTCGGCGCGTTTCGCGGCTTTGCCTCCCGCGGCAGCGATTACCAGCAATATGGTCTGGGGATGTCCGGCACGCTGGTTGCGCACCGCGGCGGGATCACCGCTGGCCCCTACACCAGCGATACATTTGCGCTTATCGAAGCGCCAGGCGCACGCGGCGCGGCGGTACGTAACGGGCAAGGCGCAACGGTCGATTATTTCGGCTATGCCCTGCTCCCTTCCATGACCCCCTATCGCTATAACACCGTAAGCCTGGACAGCGGAAACATGAATGCCGAAGTAGAGCTACAGAGCGGCAGCAAGCGCATCGTGCCCTACGCCGGCGCGATTTCCCGCGTGAAATTCATGACCACCAGCGGTAAAGCGGCACTCATCAACACAACGCTTCCCGATGGCGACCAGCCACCGATGGGCGCTGACGTGACGGACGGCCACGGCGAATCAGTGGGAATGGTCGGCCAGGGCGGGCAAATTTACGCCCGACTGGCGGAACAATCCGGCGTGCTGTTCGTACAGTGGGGGCAAAAATCCACGCAGCGATGCCAGGTCTGGTATCAACTACCGGCTAAAACGCATACGCCGCTGTACCAGCTCACACTACCTTGTCGTCAGGAATAACGTATGAAAATCAGACAGCTCTTTTACGGCCTGTTATTCAGCGGCATGGTTGCGCATCCTGCCCTGTCCGCCTGCATCAAGGTCACGTCAGCCAGCCCCCTTTCTCAGGCGGCGAAAGACGCAGGCTATGTGGGCGCCAGTTGGGGCGGCGTGGGGGATGGCGATGTAAAAGGGAAACTGGGCTTGCCCGGCGTCATTACCTTAAGCAACGGGACGGGATTTCAGAGCGAAGGCACGTTGCTGGGCAGCGCCGCTGCCAGTTTCGTCCCCAATGGACGAACGCAGGGCGTCACGGCCAATCAGATTATGTTTCGCTGTACCGTTTCCGAAATCGGCCAGGTATATGAATACTACGCCACCAACGGCGACGATTACTGGGGAGGCATGGTCGACGTACCGGGAATCGACGGCGCTTACTACACCTACGTTAAAAACGTGGCGGTCAGGCTGACCAATCTAAAAACCGGAGAATATTACTCCCGTTACTGGAAAGCGCGCGCAATCCCGGAAAGTGAAATGTTCAATGACGGCACCTATATCTACATCCCAGCCAGCGCCTTTAGCGACGTATTTGTTGAATTGTTTCGGGTTGATGACAGCGCCAGAGGCGTTGATGGTTCCAACCGTTATACCTATCCCTACGCGGGACCGGCAGGCTATATCGCTTTCCACGGCGGCGGCATGAGTTCAGGGCTTTTCGAGGGCGCTGACAGCCGAACCAACTATAGCGGCTGGGGCGCAGCGCAGTGGCCCGGCGGCTGGACGTTAACCAGCCAGACCGTGTTCGTGCGCGGCGCCGCCTGCCGGGTCAACGACTATCCCGCCATTGTCAGGTTACCGCCAGCCAGCGTTGGCGAACTCATCAGCGGCGGCAGCAGTCAGGCTCCTTTTAGCATTAGCGTTGAATGCGAAACCGGGGCGTTGTCCGGCACGACGGCGTCCACCAGCTTAAGAGCATATGTGGCGATGGGATTCCTGGTCAGCAATCCCACCGCAGCCAATGCGGCCTCTCAGTTGGGCCTCAAGACCGGTTCCGGCGCTTATACATGGCTACTCGACAATCATTATGGCGTAAACGGCGTTGCATCAGGCGTTGGCATTCGCCTCTACAGCGACAAGCAAAATGGCAATGCGCTGAATCTTCTGCCCAACCAAATAGCCACAGCCACGGGCAACGCGGGCGGCTGGTACGGCTATCAGGATCTGACCACGCAAACCGCCAGCGGCTCAACCAGCCTCTACAGCGGTGACTTTACCGCCTCTCTGGAAGCGATTCCGGGGGAAAACGTGACAGCAGGAACGGTCTATGCACAGCTCCAGGTGGTGGTCAGTTTTCAGTAACTGGCCCACATACACGCTTCTTATCGTCTGGACAGGATGGACGGCGACTCCCGCACGGGCCGTGGTCAATACGGAAGTGACCCGCGTTATTTTTAACGCCGGGGAGAGCCATTATTCGCTGGCGCTGGCAAATTCAGCGCAGCACCCTGCCCTGGTTCAAATCTGGACGGATGAAGGCGATCCGCTGAGTCAGCCTGCTGAGACCATCACGCCCATCGTCGCGATACCGCCCGTATTCAAAATGCAGCCAACGGAAATTCGGACGGTAAAGTTACAGCTCGCAGAGAAGCCTGGGTTAGCGCGCGAGCGGGAGTCGCTTTACTGGCTGAATATCTACCAGATCCCGCCGATGACCGATCAGGACGCGAAAACGCGGCAAAAACTCGTTCTGCCGCTGCGCATCCGCATGAAAGTGTTTATTCGTCCACAGGGCGTTGGGCCATTGAGAGAGCAGGATGGCGAACGGCTGACCTTCACATTCCAGCCGCAGGAGGCGCAGCTTTATGTTAATAACCCGACGCCGTGGTACATCACGCTGGCAGCGCTGGCGTGCGACAACACCAGCGCAACGCCGCTGATGATCGCTCCGCTGTCTTCACAACCGCTAGCGTTACCCGGGAAAGTGGGACATTGTCGTACCGTCAGGTACGAGCTTATCAACGACCACGGTAATCGCTGGGTTTATGAGAAACCGATAATAAACAGCGGGGCGCCGGAAAAGACCGTGGGCAGAAACCCACGGCGATGACCGGTAAAACGCATCAGGCGCGGATATCGTCATACTCGCGCGTTTTATCAAACTCATGTTTGGCGAAAGGACAAAGCGGAATAACCTTGCGGTTCTCCTGGCGCATCTTTTCAACCACCTTCGCGACAAGCTGTTTACCGACGCCCTGCCCCTTCAGGCTGGGATCGACATCCGTATGCTCAATAATGCTCAGATGCTCGCCCGTCGGTACAAATACGATTTCGGCGACCTGATTACCCGCAGCATCATTCACATAAAATTTGTTGTGGCCTTCGAGTATCTCCATCATTTCCTCACTTATTTCTGGCGGTATTTCAGCGCGCCGCTCGGACAGGTATCAATAACATGCACAACCGTTGCCACATCCACTTCATCCGGGATGATCCACGGCTTACGTTTCAGATTAAAGAGCTTCGCGCTACCGCGCACGCAATTACCCGAGTGCTGACAAATGGCCGTATTGAAATAGACATCGATTTTCTCGCCGGTATAGGCCCGGTAACCCGCATCCAGTAGTTCCTGATCCATGACATTGCCTCTGTAATTGTTATGTTTTCGCTAGTAAGCATAGCCCCGTCAAAGTGGCGTGGCTACAGGAAAACAGAAGCATTTGCCAGTTGATGAGCAGTCGTCGTTGCGCAAAATAACGTTAAGTCATAAACCAGTAATAAAAGAGACCAACTTTTAATCCAAGGATCACAATATAGGCACAGCAGTACTTCATAGTGCCGGACATTATCTGATTCGCCTGTCCCTCCATTTTGGTTGCCGAAACCGCAATGGCGATACTTTGCGGTGAAATCATTTTCCCGCCTGTTGCGCCGGAGGTATTTGCCGCAGCCAGCCAGTTTGGATCAATATTTAATTTACTGGCGGCAATGGTTTGTAGTTTGCCAAACAGAATATTCGAGTTGGTGTCGCTGCCGGTAACAAACGTTCCCAGCGCACCAATCACCGGAGCGAGAAAAACGTACGAGCTTCCGGTCAGATCGACAATCGACTGGGCCAGCGTGGAGATAATACCGCTGAGATCCATTACCGTTGCCAGAGCGACGATCGCCATAATCGCGACAATGGAATTTTTAAGCTGGAATACGGTTTTGACAAACACTTCCAGCATACCGCGTGCCGATGCCCCCTGAATAAAACCGCCAATAATGGTCGCAAAGATAATCAACATTCCGGGCGTGGTGACCCATTCGACTTTCAGCGCCAGCGTTTTGCCATCGGCCAGCGTAAAATGCAGCACCGAAGCCAACTGAGAAGCCGCCGCTTTTATCGTTGGAAATAACGGCGAGCACAGCAGAATAAAGACAAAAATAAACAGATAGATAGAACCCACCCGGAACAGCACTTTCGCCGAGCGCGGCGTCGTTTCACGGGTGTGGCTGACTTCAATGCGCCACTCGGGATCTGTTTTCCCTTTGCGCAGGCGGCTGGCAATTGCGACGGCAAAAAGACTGACCAGGCTGCCGGCAAAGGCGGGTAATTCTGCCCCGAGATGTATGGCGACAAAATACTGCGGAACAAGCGTTGTGATACCGCAAAGCAGCGTAATAAGGAACACGCCGCGAATGGCTTTCAGGCCACCGCCAATAATGCAAATTATGACAAACGGCAGCAGGATATTAAAAAGGGCTAATTGCAGAATAATCGTTCCGCCTAAGGTGTAAACCGGCAGATTAACCTGTTCAGCCAGGATAGAGACCGGAATACCAACCGCCCCGAACGCCGTGGGGACGGTGTTGGCCACAAGTGAAGCAATTGCTGCCTTCAGTGGGTTAAATCCCAGCGCGATGAGAATACCGATAGGTATCGCGACCGCCGTACCGTACCCGGCAGCCGCTTCAAGGAATCCACCGAAACACCACGAAATCAGCAGTACCTGAATACGCTTATCTTCGCTAATACTGGCGAGAATATCGCGGAGAATATCCAGCGCTTTGGTCGCCTGCATGACGTTATAACTGAATATAGCGCCGAGGATCACAATCACAATCGGCCATAATCCTTTCAGTGCGCCATAACCCATCGAGGCTTTAAGATTTTGTACTGGCGTGTCCCAGAATATTGCAGACAGCGCGGCAGTGAATGCCAGCGAAATCAAAACTGAATAATGGATGGGCATTTTCAATTTCAGAATTAAAAATACCATAAGCAGCAAAGGAGAGAGTGCCAGGGCAAACATAAAATATTCGTTCATTACTATTCCTGATTGGTTCATTAAACCTGATTTATATTTATGGAGGGGAGGCTACATTGCTGGCCAAATGAAATATGTAAACTGAATCGCTTCAGTGAATAAAGTAATTATGATTTGTAGTTTTGTAACTATTGTAATCTTTTAATTAAAATTCAATGCCAGGCAAATATACTTAAGAGCAAGACAGATACCTATAAATAGTTATTTAACAACCTGTTTAATAATGATATTGACGAGATTAGTAATCACTTGAAACTATTTTTCGGACGTTCACATCGCTGTGGTTTTCATTATAAAAATGTGAGCGATGCCGAAATAAATAAACCCGGGTATTGCATATGGGTATTGATTGGTGGATTATTCTATTTTGTCATACAAATGAACGTAGAGTAGGATAAACCGAAAAACAATGGTCGTTTTTATTATTGATTTATGACCCGGTGGCTGGTTGCCATCGGGGCTAAATAGAAGTGAAGCAATGGAGCATTGATTGTGAATGTAAATTTCTTTGTTACCTGTATTGGTGACGCGCTGAAATCACGGATGGCCCGAGACTCCGTATTGCTGCTGGAAAAACTGGGCTGCCGCGTTAATTTCCCCGAGAAGCAAGGGTGTTGCGGCCAGCCAGCCATCAACAGCGGCTACATCAAAGAAGCGATCCCGGGGATGAAAAACCTGATCGCAGCGCTGGAAGACAACGACGACCCGATTATCTCTCCTGCTGGCTCCTGTACCTACGCGGTAAAAAGCTACCCGACATATCTGGTCGATGAACCTGAATGGGCGTTACGTGCGGAAAAGGTCGCCGCGCGCATGCAGGATCTCACCTCCTTTATCGTTAATAAACTGGGTGTGGTGGATGTGGGAGCCAGCCTTCAGGGCAGAGCCGTCTATCACCCATCCTGTAGCCTGACCCGCAAGCTGGGAGTGAAGGAAGAACCGCTCACGCTACTGAAAAATGTGCGCGGGCTGGAGCTGTTGACGTTTGCCGATCAGGATACCTGCTGCGGATTTGGCGGGACGTTCTCGGTCAAAATGGCCGAAATATCCGGCGAGATGGTGAAAGAGAAAGTCTTACACCTGATGGATGCCCGGCCTGAATATTTGATTGGCGCAGACGTCAGCTGCCTGCTGAACATTGGCGGTCGACTGCAACGGGAAGGCCAGCCGGTCAAAGTGATGCATATTGCTGAAGTGCTGATGAGCCGCTGAGGGGAAAGAGATGTCGATAAAAACCAGCGATGTAGAATTTAAACTGCGCATTCGTCAGCAAATTGAAGATCCGATCATGCGCAAAGCCGTGGCCAATGCGCAGGAGCGAATCGGCGCGAATCGGCAAAAAATGGTCGATGAGTTAGGGCACTGGGACGAATGGCGTGACCGTGCCAGCCAGATCCGCGATCACGTTCTGAGTAATCTCGACGCTTACCTGTACCAACTCACCGAGAAAGTGACGGAAAACGGCGGGCACGTCTACTTCGCCAAAACCAAAGAAGAAGCCACCCGCTACATTTTACAGGTCGCCCAAAGTAAAAACGCGCGCAAGGTAGTGAAGTCCAAGTCGATGGTGACCGAAGAGATTGGCGTCAATCATGTGTTGCAGGATGCCGGAATTCAGGTGATCGAAACCGATCTGGGCGAATATATTCTCCAGTTGGATCAGGACCCGCCTTCACACGTTGTAGTTCCGGCAATCCATAAGGATCGCTATCAGATCCGCCGCGTGCTGCATGAACGTCTGGGCTATGACGGCCCGGAAACGCCAGAAGCGATGACCTTATTCATCCGCCAGAAGATCCGCGAAGATTTTCTCAGCGCTGAAATCGGTATTACCGGCTGTAATTTCGCCGTGGCGGAAACCGGATCGGTGTGCCTGGTGACCAACGAAGGCAATGCGCGGATGTGTACCACGCTGCCGAAAACGCACATTGCGGTGATGGGGATGGAGCGTATCGCCCCCACCTTTGCCGAGGTGGACGTACTGATCACCATGCTGGCGCGCAGCGCCGTTGGCGCACGTTTGACAGGTTACAACACCTGGCTGACCGGCCCGCGCGAGGCGGGCCACGTTGACGGGCCAGAAGAGTTCCACCTGGTTATCGTGGATAACGGGCGTTCCCAGGTACTCGGTTCTGAATTTCGCGACGTGCTGCGCTGCATTCGCTGCGGAGCCTGTATGAACACCTGCCCGGCATACCGCCACATTGGTGGACACGGCTATGGCTCAATCTATCCCGGCCCTATCGGCGCGGTGATTTCCCCGCTGCTCGGCGGTTATAAGGATTTTAAAGATCTGCCATATGCCTGTTCATTATGCACGGCCTGCGACAGCGTCTGCCCGGTGCGCATTCCGCTGTCAAAACTGATCCTGCGCCATCGCAGAGTAATGGCCGAAGAGGGCATTACCCCGAAAGCCGAGCGACGGGCGATCAAAATGTTCGCTTATGCCAACAGCCATCCTGGGCTGTGGAAAGTCGGGATGATGGCGGGCGCCCATGCGGCAAGCTGGTTTATTAATGGCGGTAAAACGCCGCTTAAAGTCGGCGCTATTGGTGACTGGATGGAGGCGCGAGATCTCCCTGATGCTGACGGAGAGAGTTTCCGTAGCTGGTTTAAGAAACATCAGGCAGAGGAGAAAAAGAATGGATAACCGTAGCGAGTTTTTAAACACCATCGCCCAGGCGCTGGGCCGCCCGCTGCGATTCGAACCGCAGGCAGATACGCTGCCGGTTAACAACTATGCGAACGAGCGACTGACCGAACTTAGCCAGCAGCAGCGCTGCGACGCGTTTATCCAGTTTGCGAGCGATGTCATGCTGGTACGCTGCGAACTGACCAGCGAAGCGCAGGCGCCGGAAGCGGCGTTACGCCTGTGTGAAGAACTGGGGCATAAATCGGTGGTGCTCAGCGGCGATAGCCGACTGGTTGAACTGGGCATCACCGAACGCTTGCAACAGGAATGCAACGCCGTGGTCTGGGCCCCGGCCCGGGGAGCAGAAAATGTTACCCAAGCCGAACAAGCGAAAGTCGGCGTAGTGTATGCCGAATATGGCTTAACGGAATCGGGCGGAGTGGTGCTGTTTTCCGCGCCGGAGCGCGGGCGTTCATTAAGCCTGCTGCCGGAGTCCTCGATTTTCGTGCTGCGCAAGAGCACTATCCTGCCACGCGTGGCGCAACTGGCGGAAAAACTGCATCAGAAAGCGCAGGCCGGTGAACGCATGCCATCGTGTATTAACATCATCAGTGGCCCCAGCTCAACGGCGGATATCGAACTGATCAAGGTGGTCGGCGTGCATGGCCCGGTTAAGGCGGTATATCTGATTATTGAAGATTGTTGATACGGCTGTTAATGACCGCACTACTGGCATGGACGCCATAATAGCGGGCAGTTAATCCTGTTGGGAGTTGAATGCGGAGTTCAGGAAACTTGAAGCTGGAGCGGGCGAAGGGAAATCACCCTCGCTCCAAAGTTCTCGTAATCCCATGGATTTATTAGCAAAGACTTGGTGCATGTTACGCTCTTACGTTCCAATCGTCCGTATACTGGACATTACCATCAACATAACGCCAGGTGATTTTGTCATACATCAGGGAAACAGATTCCATGTGGTTGATCTGCGAGTTCCCTGCCATTTTAGCGTTTGGCATCCCTGGATTAATGCCCATCACTTTCACGCCCTCAATGGTCATGACGAAGTAACACTCTTCTTGTCCTGCATGGTTAATTCGATACCAGCGAATCTCCGCACTTTTCAACGTTTGACCAGTGGCAACGGCTTTGTATAGATACGGGCTGGAGCTATCAAACTCCTTTTCAATCATCATCGGAGAATGTGAACGCTTGCCAGTGATCCTACCGTTGGCACTGTCTACTGGAATGTTCAGACCATGACTAAAGCCAACAATTTCTATACTCCCCTCACGATCCTGAACGTCTACAGATCCTTTAATGTCTGCGCCGCCATCGTCTTTAAGCCACATGTAAGCCGGAATAGGCATTTTACAAACGCCTTTTAGTTGTGATTTTCTTCGTGATGAACCAGTAGCAAACAATCGTCAAGAGCAACTGAAAGCCCACAATCGCCGCCATTGTGAAATTTGAATACGTTTGATCTGGGAATAAAGACTGATAAGGCAGCAAGTGAAACAACGCCCAAAACAGGAAGGTAAACCCGAAGATTTTAGCTAACCGCCGCAACGTAGAACTGCCCCACTCTCTGGGGATACCTGCTGGACTAACTTTGTGTGTCACGCCACTGTACGCCGTGATAATGGCGCTCATGACAGGTACGCTGATTAATGTGTTAATTAAGATGCTAAAATAGTCGCCTAATGATTCCCAAACTTCTAAATCAGGTTCACCCAAAATGAAGCGGGTAAACTTGTCGGCACTCTGGAAATCGAAAAGCCCCGTAATAGAATTAACTAATCCCTCATACGGAACCATTTTAGCAACGATCAGCATAACAACAGCGAACAGCACTATCTTGATGAACAAACTAAGGGCATGTTTTGCCATTGGCGATCACCTCAATCGTGCCGTATGCCTGTAGCTTCCTCATGCAAGGAACATCTATTTTTCGGGTTCTCAACAGAGCATTACGCAACATGGCAAAATCAGAATCATGTGGGAGAGTGATACAACCTTCTGATAGTACGCCTGGATGCAAACGGAAATTGCCACGCTTAACGCTCTCAATCCATGTGTAATCGTCGTTCCCCCAATCATCACGCCATAATGCGAACCATTCGGAATGTTTGAATGTTGCGCCACTGGTGAAGTGATTATAAATGTCTCTCACCCCTGCGTTTAGCTGTGACTTGAGTCCACCTTGAGGGCGGTCAACAATCCAGTATTTACCCGCTGGTACTGGCCCTCTTTGGGGATCATTCCACATGCCCCACGGTTACGGTAAGCACCATTACCAGAGAAAGCTAAAAACGTGCCTACACCAGGAAACGATAAAGGGGAGTAGTACGCATCATTAATTACGAACTTTCCATGTAGAGCCACAGATAACCCTTTTATCTATAATGATTTGTTGGCTTATCGTACTCCTAAGCAATTGGACATAGGAAGGTTTTCTTCCGAGAAGCCTCTGATTTTCAGACAATAGCAGCCATAAAGCCCCGTTAGTGATACAGCAGCAAGCGTAGCGACTTCATCAGACTGTCAGAGGGATCACACCTTATCAGAATAACCGTGTACCCTTGCGGGAGCGTGGCTGAAACGCTGATAGAGCCTACATGTCGTTTGTAGGCACGTTACACCATAAACCTGTTTACGTGGCTCATAAGGCCGCACATCGGGCTTGAATGCGTGTGATCAGTCTGGTGTAAGAGACAATGTACCTCTTGTTGGTACTTCGTCGTTCAATGGTAGAACGATCACGACAGCTTATGTTAAGTAAGTTGTTGAAAGAAAAACGAGTTTTATAGAAGTTTTGCCACAAGGGGAGAGATCTGGAGCGGGCGAAGGGAGCCGAGGACAACTAGCTAACTTCTTGTTTCTTAAAGACTGATGAATCCAGTGGTTACAGTGATGGTTACACATGGAGAGGCTGAAGGTCAAGACTTGAAGTACGTAACATTCCCACAAAAGGAATAGAACACAGTCACTGACTACCCGGCCCTTTGGTCTGACTGAGGGTCGGGCTATGGGGTAAATCGTCAGGCTCATTGTATTAGATAGGGTCTCACATTTTTCAGTCAAAACTCATCGTCTAATAGCCATCAGCCAAACAACAAGCGCTAACTTTAGCAGGAAGACCCCGAGATAGACTTTGTGTAGGTCCATTAGGTCCTCCTCTTTCCGTACCCATGAACTAGATTACTAGTACAAAATAAAGGCCAGACATCCAGTTCGGAAGTCTGACCAATAGTCGTTATTGTTAGTTAGCTTGTCGCTAGTAATCCTAGCTGTCTTTAGTGAAACTCAGGCGTTTGACCACAGGCAGGACAGCAGTAGCCGAGCCAGTACCCATCTTGAGGGTCGTAGCAGCCTCAGCGACCACGAATACCTTACCGAGAATCTCAAGGTCATGGGACTGAGAGTCGCCATCACGGGATAAGACCACAGTAATATTCTCACCATCGTGACGGAAGCAACCGAAGCTCAGAGCCGTAAAGCGCTTAGCCATCATGAAGACGCCACGGTCTTCACCGTTGTAATAGGCGATGTCTGTCCCCAGCATATCGACAATAGCGTCTTCACCACCAAAGCCCTGCTTAGCAGCCAGACGAGAGAGAGCCTTGAGGTGTGACTCATGGGCGATGATACCGTAATCAGTAACCTCAGAACCGAAAGAAGACTCAGTGTTCTCATACAACGCGTCCATGATAGTGTCTGCCTTAGCGGTCAGGCTGCCAGTCAGAACCGGAAGCTCTACTGTCTTCAACAGCTTAGAGGACTCCAGAACGTCAACCATCTTAGAGTTAATAGTACGGACCACATTCTCACAAATGTTCAACGCATCTTGCTGGAGCGTCCCCTGAGTGAAACCAGTAGTCGACTTAGCGTCCCACAGTTTAGTCTGCTCAGAGATGAGAATAGCCTGTTCAATCGGTTCGACCACAATCTCCTGACCGGACGGAACGGTAACGACTTCAGGTCGCTTACCACCACGGACAGGAACGACCACAGAGCGGTCAGCCAGAGTGTGAGCAATGATTGGCGTCGGTAAGCTGTTACGGGTCGGCAGGACTTCTACCGGGAACGGGATGTTATCCTGAGCGTCTTTAAGCACAGAATTGAGCATGGTCTTCACCAGCTTAGCTAACTTGAAGGCATAGACCTGAGGGTCTGCGTTAGTTGGCAAACCTTCGTTAATCTGAAGGTTGTCGGTGTCGGTGATACGAACAGGCTCAATGCCGAACTGGAAAGCGTCTTTAGTCATAGTCATGATAATTAATCTCCTTAAGTCAAATACTTGAAGTCCCTAACGGTAAGTCAGGGACCGTGTGTTCTTAGATGGAATCCATCCAGTTAGCGCCACTATCGAGGTCAGCCATAATTGAAGCCTTGGAACGACCAGCAGAATGGGTAGCGCTGCGGAGGTTCTCACCATATGTCCGGCGTTCAGCTTTGACCTGTTCGCGGCGCTGTAGCTCTTTCTGCCACTCTGCATCAGTCATGTTCTCTTCACGCATACGCTCGGCCTGAATGCGCTGCTCTTTAGCGATACGCTCAGCTTCGGCTCGCTTGTTCTGCTGGCGGCGTTGGTAGGCGTTCATCAGGTCATTACTGAAGAAGTTACCGATTGTCACGCCAGCTTCAGCCAGCTTCTCTAACAGTTCCATTGATTCGCGACTGGTGGCTGGCAGGCCGGACAGGTAGCCCGGAATGAGGGTCTTGATCGCGAGCGACAACGGATAGGACTGACCGTCCAGACTCACAGTGTTTTCATAAAGGTTGATGTCGGTGACTGACAGCTTCCAGTTGTTGTTGTTGAACATCATAGGTAATTCTCCTCTTGAGAGTTGAGACTATCGGTCTGCTACAGGCGTGTTTAGTCCTGCGGCGTCTCCCCGCATCGGTCATCTCAAAAGGTTAAATAGGGTTAGGTTTGATCACTCTGAACGATCAATTGAAGACATTATGATTGGAACAAACGATCAATAGGGATATGGCTATTTGCTAAGCTACGCCCATCTTTCACTAAGACACTCAGGAATGATTTATGCCCAAATTAGCTATTAGCTTATTGCTTTACTTGGCCTGCTTTTATGCAGTTGGATACGGCGCTGGATATATAACAGGTGGGATAACTTGGCACACACTGTATATGCTTGAACGTATAATCACCGTAGCCCTACTTGCATTCATTCCAGTGTTTATCTTTGCGGTTTTAATAAAGGCATCCAAAGAACAGAGAATAATAAAATCACTTTCTGTCGCAGCAATTAATATCATCCCTTCGGCTATCGCATTACTTGTGGGATTTACTGACGCAGTGACCAGAGGATTCCTTACTTATTTCCTCGGTTAATTTCCATATCACGGATAACCAATCTTTCTATTAGCTCATTACGAGAATAAAACGGTCGGTTATCCGTGGCGTCTTTATCCAAACCAAGCATCGACAAAAGTAGTGAAGTACGGAGACCACGGTAACGCAGGGTCAAACGGCCTTCGGGAGTGCGTGGGTCAATCATAGCCATTGTTAAAGTCTCCACTCACAGCGACCGACACGTAGCTCCTCAAACTCCTCTTTCGAGACGAGTTGTCCAGCCCTGTAGTGCGATACCGTGTGCTTCTTAATGAATGCCTTAGAGTCCGGCGTGATGTCATCCGAAGATGCTACAGCGGCCTGTACGCTGGCACTGGAGGTCATAGACACAAAGGCATCCGCCACAGCTATTCCGTACTCAAAGTCCAGCCACTCGCCAAACTTCACGGCGGACGTGGGGTCAGCAAGCCATGACGTACCGAGGCGCCCCATATTGACTTTCTTTATGCGGCGGTTTTTCTGCCCCATAAGATAGCGTCCGACTTTGGTCTGAGCAAAACGCTTAACCATTGTCTTCTCAGTGTCTTCTACCTTACCAATCTGGATACCGACCCGGCGAATTTCATCCAGTCGAAACAATCCGTCCTGACTGGTGAGGTCCTGACCGAAGATATGGATGGTGTATTCTTGTTGAAACATATCGTTGTACCCCTTTTATCTGCATCCTGAAGCCGCATCCTGCCGCCTACTCAAAGTCCCCAACGATAGGGAGACGGCAGGCAACAAGACGCAGATAGAATGACTTTGAGATTTGATGATTAGTGTCGGCGGTGACACTTATTTAAAGCGAAAGGACATCAGCATATTTCCGCATGACTTGACGCATCAAGACCAGAGGCAGGAATAAGTATTTTATCTGTGTCGTTCCTATAGTGAGGGTATAAGATTTGCGACCATATTTACTTTGGCTGGCAGGACTCAAAGTTATCTTTATTGGAGTTGTGATAACACAATCCATAACAAGATAAACTCATAGTCTCCTCCAGCCTGCTGGTCAGGACTCAAAGCTCCAACCTCAGACACCACCACTGGTCTAACCCCTTTGAGTTTCCGCCTGTCCACAAATGGATGGCAGACCTCAGCAATGACGTCTTGGTTCTTCACAATCTCGCACACCGATGGTCTCATAGACGGAAGTTCCGCTGAGGTCTGATGTTCTCCGCCTGTCAAAGGAGAGAGATTGCTACGTTAAAGGAGAATGGTCTCAGACCAGGTGATTTAACACTAGGCGTCTGCGGATGGTTTCCAATCGGGTCCGCTGCCGGAAGCCTGAGACTTAATGAATGCGTGTGCGGGTCGTGACTGCTATTAAGATGGGGGACTTAGGTCTCCCCCTATAGTGAGGGTATATTCAATCTGACCGACCAGTCTTACTCGTTAGCGGCCTGCTGCTGTTCCCTCGCCTTCTTATCCTGATTCTCAATACCTTGGCGTGGACCCTCAGGCATACTCTGGAACATAGCCTCAATTTCTTTCGGTCTGGTAATCTGCTCAGTGACAATAATGTTCAGCAGCTTAAAAAGCCCATGTGCCAACTGCGGATCATCATCAAGGCTAATCTCTCCGGGATGGACTGCCTGATTGCCAACGATACGACAGATGTCTGCTGCCTGCTGGATGCGTACAGGTAGTCCTTTCTGGACGAGTGACCGGATGTCAGCATTAATGTTATTCCCCGGTTCGCCCAAGTGGACCATAAGCTTCTGGAGGCAAAGACGGAGGAGTGCGGCAGCGCCTTTAGGGGAAAGATTTATGATGCTTCTTGCTTCCATGTAGTCGGACTTGCAGTCTTCTGGCATGTCAGGATTAGGCATTTCAATATTTGAAGACGCAGGGAGAATCATTTGCTTCGCGAGCCAGTAGCTCATTTCATCACAATGTTCACAAATCGCTATATACATCGGAGTTTCCTCAGTATTAGCGTAACCCTCCATAGGTCTATAAATCAGTTTTTTCCAGTGCTGTTGTGCGTACACCTCACAACTTGGGCAATTGAAACGCTTGCTCCCAAACACCGCCGGATAATACTCAGCCATTTACTCCAGTCTCCTTATAAACACCCGCCATCACATTAACCAATCTATCTACCTCGACCTCTTTCGCGTAACGGTCGTAAGTTATAGACCCAGAGCTATGACCCATAATCGCCTGAGCATACGCTAACTCGACTCCATGTTGTTTTAACTGGGTCGCAACCGTATGTCTAAACGAGTGGAAAGCTAAGCCGCTACGGTCAGCGAGGATTTTAGGTAGCAACGTCCGGTTAAACCATTTGCTAACCTGCTCACCGTAGCCGTTCTTCATCAGCTTGAGGCCATCGAATACCATAGCATTATCACCCTCAGTCTTTCTACGGTCTTCTACGAGTGACATAAAGTCAGCCAATACAAAACCATAAGCGCCATCGACCAGCGGGACACAGCGGTCACTATGGGCGTTCTTGATACTCTTACCCGGCAGGCTGCTGTCGTCTTCGTTAATGTGGATATACACGGTCCCGGCCTCAGTAGCCCTGACGTCTTTGACCTGAAGTTGGGCCACCTCGTTAAGTCTTGCACCTGTAATCGCAGCCAGAGCGGTGACGTAATAATGGTATGGCTTACCTGAGGTCTTCTGAGAGTAAGCTTTAGCGGCTACCAGTAGTTGCCCGACCTGCTCAGGACTGAACGCATCACGAGCGTCGGAGGCTTTACGCTGCGGGACTTTCAGCTCAAGACCTTCTGTCAGGTTCTTAGCTATCAGGTCGTTGCGTACCGCCCACTTAAACACAGCAGCCATCTTGATAAGGTATTTATTGTTGATGGTAACGACATCCAGACAGTCAGTCTTAGACTCCCGGTTCAGCAGGTCAGACAGCGGCATAGCCTTAAAGCGTTGTTTGCGGTTCTTCGGTAACAGTTGGAGGACTTCACGGACCCTAAGCATATCTGCACGGGTCGCCTTGCTGACGTCCTGAATATCCAGATAGTCGAATATCTCGATTAACGTAGAGTGAGACGCTCGGTTCTCGCTTAGGGTCGCTGGCTTCCAGTTCTGGGCGTTCTCCTGCTCGTACTGCTCAATGAGAGACGCGAGGGTCAGAGCTTTAGGCTCAGGGACTTCTGGTTCAGCCAATACAGATAGGGATACGGACGGTCTTAGACTGCTGGTCTCAGGCTCAAGGTAAGACAACAGGCCAGAGCTATCACCCTTGAGTCTATCCTGACAGGCCTTAAGCACACCGATAACGTCATTGATATAGCGATGCTGGTCTACAGTCAGACGCTCAGTCGCTACAGCTTCCCGAAGGTTGGACTTAATGTCATCGTACTGGTCAACGTAAAGCTGGTAGGACTCAGGGTCGTTCAGGTCATCACGGCTGACACTAAGTTCCCACTCAACAATGGTCTTCAGGTGCTCCCGTAGTTCCTCATAGGACGCGCTAGGGTTGTCTGCGTGTATTGCCTTCAGTGCTGACTTGATGTGCCGAGAGTGAGCCATAGCGGTGCGTCTGTCCTTAGTCCGTAGTGATACTGACGCTAGTTTATAACGGTTGTGAGAAGGAAGCGAAGCGGTCAGGCGACCCGTGGTCTTCATCCTAAGACGGATGTAAAAGACACCGTTACGCTGATAAAGGTAGGTTCTTGAATTGAGCATGTACTGAGACCTTAGGTCTGCTCACTACTTCAACAAAGTTAGTCACAGTGTTGGTTACAGTGAGTAAAACTATTGGAAGGCTTTAAGCCGTATCCCTTAGGATTCAGTAAGTTAGTAGACTTTAAGAATGGTCATGGAGCGGGCGAAGGGAATCGAACCCTCGTATAGAGCTTGGGAAGCTCTCGTTCTACCATTGAACTACGCCCGCTTCGAGATGCGTAAGGCATTATAAACCTTACGCTCTTATTGACAAGGTGCTTGCTCACTGACTGGCGATTAATTCACCGTCAGCATTTTGGTTTGCTCCCCTGCGGCGGTAAATAACGCAGCGGATCAATCGCTGTTGCGCGGTAGCGAATCTGGAAGTGCAAGCGAACGGAATCCGCATCAGTGCTCCCCATTGTGGCAATTTTCTGCCCGGCTTTCACGCTCTGCCCGTTGTTAACTAACAGCGTGTCGTTGTGGGCATAAGCGGTGATGTAATCCTCATTATGTTTAATCATGATGAGGTTCCCGTAACCGCGTAACTGGTTGCCGACATAAACCACCTTCCCTGCCCCTGCCGCATAAATCGGCGTGCCGCGCGCGGCGGATATATCAATGCCTTTGTTGCCGCCTTCCGCCGTTGAATAAGGCAAAATGACTTTGCCGCTGGCAGGCCAGCGCCAGCAACGTTGCCCTACCGGAGGCCAGGAAGATTGCGGCACAGAAGAGGACGGTCTGACTGCCGCCGTTTTCGTAGAGGATTTCGCCGTGGTCGCACGCGATGAACCGGAACGCTTTGCCCCTCCGCCCAGTTTCAGTTTTTGCCCTACCTCAATGGTGTAAGGCGGGGAAATACCGTTCAGGCGGGCAAGTTCTTTCACGCTGGTTCCCGTCGTGCGCGAAATGCGGTAGAGCGTATCTCCCCGCTTAACGGTATAGACGGAACCCGAATCAGAAGATTGATTGCTGGAGCAGCCCGCTAAAAGCAAGCCTGCACAAAGCAGCATCACAATACTCAGGCTCTTGTTGTTCAGGCGTCCTGCACTCAAAACTATTCCTCGCAACATTTCAAACGCCTTATCATAGCAGCCAAAAGCCAGATGCCCAATGTATTGCCATCGGTGTCACGATATCTCCTTCTTGCCACCGCTACTTTTGGTAATGCCTTTCCACCCTATATAGACTACGCTAGTTGCCAGAGTATATGGCTTGCAGCAGTATGCGGCTATTTTCATATTCAGGAGTTTTTATGACCGGGGAACATGTCATATTGCTGGATGAGCAGGGTAATCCTGACGGCATACTGGAGAAATATGCGGCTCATACCTCTGATACCCTTTTACATCTCGCCTTCTCATGCTGGTTGTTTAACGCGCAGGGGCAATTGCTGGTCACTCGCCGCTCGCTCAGTAAAAAAGCGTGGCCGGGAGTCTGGACCAACTCAGTATGCGGACACCCACAGCAGGGAGAAAGCACTGAAGCGGCAATTATCCGACGCAGCCGTTATGAGCTTGGCGTCGAAATTACCAACCTGACGCCCGTCTATCCAGATTTTCGCTATCGGGCAACTGACCCGAATGGCATCGTGGAAAATGAGGTCTGTCCGGTATACGCCGCGCAGGTGACCAGCGCGCTACAGGTAAACCCGGATGAAGTGATGGACTACCAGTGGAGCGGCCTGGAAACCGTACTGCAAGCATTGAGCGCGGCGCCGTGGGCGTTCAGTCCGTGGATGGTGTTGCAGGCGTCTGACGACCAAGCGCGTGAGTTGTTGCGGGAGTATAACCAGGGGTAATTTACTGGCTTTGTGCCCGGTGGCGCTACGCTTACCGGGCCTACAGAGGTGCAAAACGTAGGCCGGATAAGGCAAAGCCGCCATCCGGCATCTCACGTCTTATTTTACCGGACGCATCGCCGGGAACAGAATCACGTCGCGGATGGTGTGGCTGTTGGTGAACAGCATTACCATGCGGTCGATACCAATTCCCAGACCCGCTGTCGGCGGCAGGCCGTGCTCCAGAGCGGTAACGTAGTCTTCGTCGTAGAACATCGCTTCGTCGTCACCGGCTTCTTTCGCGTTAACCTGATCCTGGAAACGCTGCGCCTGATCTTCTGCATCGTTCAGCTCGCTAAAGCCGTTACCGATTTCACGGCCGCCGATGAAGAATTCAAAGCGGTCGGTGATTTCCGGGTTCACGTCGTTACGGCGCGCCAGCGGAGAAACCTCTGCCGGATATTCGGTAATGAAGGTCGGCTGAATCAGGTGCGCTTCCGCCACTTCTTCGAAGATCTCAGTTACGATGCGGCCCAGACCCCAGCTTTTCTCAACCTTGATGCCGATAGATTCAGCGATCGCTTTGGCGGAGTCGAAGTTATCCAGATCGGCCATATCCGTTTCAGGACGGTATTTCTTGATAGCCTCGCGCATGGTCAGTTTTTCGAACGGCTTGCCGAAGTCGAACACTTCATCGCCGTAAGGCACTTCAGTTTTGCCCAGAATATCCTGCGCCAGCGTACGGAACAGCGATTCAGTCAGTTCGATCAGGTCTTTATAGTCCGCATACGCCATATAGAGTTCCATCATGGTGAACTCTGGGTTATGACGAACGGAGATCCCTTCGTTACGGAAGTTACGGTTGATTTCGAACACACGCTCGAAGCCACCAACTACCAGACGCTTCAGGTACAGTTCCGGCGCGATACGCAGGTACATGTCCAGATCCAGCGCGTTGTGATGGGTGATAAACGGACGCGCTGCCGCACCGCCAGGAATCACCTGCATCATCGGAGTTTCCACTTCCATAAAGCCGCGGCCCACCATGAACTGACGAATACCCGCCATAATCTGTGAACGGACTTTAAAGGTGTTACGGGATTCATCGTTAGAGATGAGATCCAGGTAACGCTGGCGATAGCGCGCTTCCTGATCCTGCAAGCCGTGGAATTTATCCGGCAGCGGACGAAGCGCTTTGGTCAGCAGCCGCAGTTCGGTGCAGTGGATGGACAGCTCACCGGTTTTGGTCTTGAACAGCTTCCCTTTCGCGCCGAGGATATCGCCCAGATCCCATTTTTTGAACTGCTCGTTGTAAACGCCTTCCGGCAGATCGTCACGGGCAACGTACAGCTGAATACGGCCGCCGACATCCTGCAACGTAACGAAAGACGCTTTACCCATAATACGACGGGTCATCATACGGCCCGCAACGGACACTTCGATGTTCAGCGCTTCCAGTTCTTCGTTCTCTTTCGCGTCGAAGTCAGCGTGCAGTTGGTCTGAGGTGTGATCGCGACGAAAATCATTCGGGAACGGAATACCCTGCTCGCGCAGGCTAGCCAGCTTCTCGCGGCGCGTTTTCAGTTCATTGTTAAGATCGGTTACCGCGTCAGCGCCCTGTGCGTGTTGTTCAGACATGTTGGTTCCTCATAACCCTGCTTTCAAACTTGCTTCGATAAATTGATCCAGGCTGCCATCCAGCACCGCCTGCGTGTTGCGGGTCTCAACCCCGGTACGCAAGTCTTTAATGCGGGAGTCATCAAGGACATAAGAACGAATCTGGCTGCCCCAGCCGATGTCGGATTTGTTATCTTCCATCGCCTGTTTCTCGGCATTTTTCTTCTGCATCTCCAGTTCATAAAGCTTCGCTTTCATCTGCTTCATGGCCTGGTCTTTGTTTTTGTGCTGGGAACGGTCGTTCTGGCACTGCGTCACAATCCCGGTCGGGATGTGCGTAATACGTACCGCAGATTCTGTACGGTTAACGTGCTGACCGCCCGCGCCGGATGCGCGATAAACGTCGATACGCAGGTCTGCCGGGTTGATCTCGATATCAATATCATCGTCAACTTCCGGGTAGACGAACGCGGAGCTGAACGAGGTATGACGACGACCGCCGGAATCGAACGGGCTCTTACGCACCAGGCGATGAACGCCGGTTTCGGTACGCAGCCAGCCATAGGCGTATTCGCCGGAAATCTTGATGGTGACGGATTTGATCCCCGCGACTTCACCTTCAGACTCTTCAATAATTTCAGTTTTAAAGCCGCGCGCTTCTGCCCAGCGCAGATACATACGCTCCAGCATGCTTGCCCAGTCCTGCGCTTCAGTACCGCCGGAACCTGCCTGAATATCGAGGTAGCAATCCGCGCTGTCATACTCACCGGAGAACATACGACGGAATTCCAGCTGCGCCAGCTTTTCTTCCAGCGTATCGAGTTCAGCTACGGCTTCGTTAAAGGTTTCTTCGTCGTCGGCTTCTACAGCCAGCTCCAGCAGCCCGGAAACATCTTCCAGACCCTGAGTCATTTGGTCGAGGGTGTCGACAATCGCTTCAAGGGAGGAACGCTCTTTGCCCAGCGCCTGCGCGCGTTCGGGGTCGTTCCAGACATCCGGCTGTTCCAGCTCGGCGTTTACTTCTTCCAGACGCTCTTTCTTGGCATCGTAGTCAAAGATACCCCCTAAGAACGTCAGAGCGTTCCGTGAGGTCCTGAATGCGGTTATTTACCGGGTTAATTTCAAACATGGTCTGATTTCTTTTATTGGACTAGTCAAAATGCAGTGATAAGAGCGGAATTCTACCGGATTCGCGCTCTCATTAATATACAATATACTGTTGTCAATTTGGCCAGAGGTGATCAATGATCAGCTGTAGGCTACGGTTGCCGCGAAACTCGTTGATATCCAGCTTATAGGCAAGCTGAACTTCGCGTACACCGTTATCCGGCCAGCAGGCGGTATCAACGTTAAACGCAATGCCGTCCAGCAGCGGGCCGCCGCCAACCGGTTCGACCATCACTTTCAGGTGGCGTTCGCCGACCAGCCGCTGCTGCAACAGGCGAAAACGTCCGTCAAACAGCGGTTCCGGGAACATCTGCCCCCACGGCCCTGCGTCACGCAGCAGTTGCGCCACTTCCATCGTCATCTCAGCCACGCTCAGCGGGCCATCAGAAACCACTTCGCCCTGTAGCAGAGATGGGTCGAGCCATTCGGTCACCAGCTCGCCAAAACGCTGCTGGAAATGTTCAAACTGCGCCTCTTCCAGCGACAATCCTGCCGCCATCGCATGGCCGCCGAATTTGAGCATCATCCCCGGATACAGCGTATCCAGACGCTCCAGCGCATCGCGCATATGCAGCCCCTGAATGGAACGACCGGAACCTTTCAGCGTACCGTCACCGGCGGGCGCAAAGGCAATCACCGGGCGATGGAAGCGCTCTTTAATGCGCGAAGCCAGAATGCCGACCACGCCCTGATGCCATTCTGGATGGTACATCGCCAGGCCGCCAGGCAGCGTTTCACGGCTGCGTTCCAGTTTCTCGCACAGGGTCAGCGCTTCCGCCTGCATCCCCTGTTCGATCTCTTTACGCGTCTGGTTCAGCGCATCCAGCTCATTCGCCAGCACCCGCGCTTCGCCGATGTTATCGCACAGCAGCAACGCCACGCCGACGGACATATCATCCAGCCGCCCTGCGGCATTCAGACGCGGCCCCAGCGCAAAGCCTAAATCGCTGGCCGCCAGCTTCTGCGGATCGCGGTTCGACACCTCAAGCAGCGCCTTAATGCCTGGGCGACATTTCCCGGCGCGGATACGGCTCAGCCCCTGCCACGTCAGGATGCGGTTATTGGCGTCCAGCGGCACCACGTCCGCCACCGTGCCTAACGCGACCAGGTCGAGCAGTTCCGCCAGATTCGGCGGCGTAATGCCACGCTCATCAAACCAGCCTTTATCACGCAGGAAAGTGCGCAGCGCCAGCATCAGATAGAACGCCACGCCAACGCCTGCCAGCGACTTCGACGGGAAATCGCAATCTCGCAGATTCGGGTTAATGATGGCTTCTGCGTCAGGTAGCGTATCGCCCGGCAGGTGGTGATCGGTCACCACCACCGGAATCCCCAACGCTCTGGCATGTTCCACACCGGCATGAGAAGAGATACCGTTATCCACCGTCACAATCAGCTGCGCGCCGCGAGCATGCGCCTGCTCGACCACTTCCGGGCTTAATCCGTAGCCGTCTTCAAAACGGTTTGGCACCAGGTAGCTGATATTGTTACAGCCCAGCGAACGCATACCGAGGACGCTAAGCGCCGTACTGGTGGCGCCATCCGCGTCAAAATCGCCCACGACGACGATGCGAGTCCCCTCGCGAAACGCGTTATAGAGGATCTCAACCGCCTTTTCGACGCCGCTAAGCTGCTGCCACGGCAGCATCCCTTTTACGCTACGCTCCAGCTCCTGCGCGCTATGTACACCCCGGCTGGCGTATAAACGGCGCAGCAGCGGCGGCAGGTCGGCTGGCAGCTCAGCTGTCTCGTCGGCCTCACGCCGACGAAGTTGTATCTGTTGTTTCACGCGAATTATTTACCGCTGGTCTGTTTCTGGTGCGCGTCAAGGAACGCCTTCATCTCTTTCGGCCCCTGATAGCCAGGCACCACATAGCCGTTGCTCAGCACAATCGCTGGCGTGCCGCTCACGCCGAACTGCACGCCCAGCGCATAATGATTGGCGATATCGATATCGCAGGTGGCGGCTTTCACGCCTTTGCCCGCCATCGCGTCATCAAAGGCTTTGTTTCGGTCTTTCGCGCACCAGATGGACTTCATATCCTGCTCGGCCTGGCTTTCCAGCCCCTGGCGCGGGAAGGCCAGATAACGCACGGTAATCCCCAGCGCGTTGTAGTCTTTCATCTCTTCATGCAGCTTGTGACAGTAGCCGCAGGTGATGTCGGTAAAGATGGTGATGACGTGTTTTTCCTGCGGCGCTTTGTAAACAATCATCTCTTTTTCCAGCGCATTCAGGTGTTTCATCAGCAACTGATTGGTGACATTTACCGGCGACGCGCCGCTGACGTCATACATCGGCCCCTGAATAATATGCTTACCATCGTCGGTGACGTACAGCACGCCGCTGTTGGTCAGCACGGTTTTCATGCCTGCAACCGGCGCGGGCTGAATTTCCGTGCTCTGCACGCCCAGCTTAGTCAGCGACTGGCGAATGGCTGCATCGTCCGCATGAACCATTCCCGAAAATGCCGCCAGCAGGGTGAACATCATAAAACGTTTTTTCATAACCTATCCTTTCCTGTCAGCACTCACGCTCGCGGGTGATGCTGTTGATGAAGTTGACGCAAGCGCTCCGTTGCGACATGAGTATAAATTTGTGTGGTCGAGAGATCGCTATGCCCAAGCAGCATCTGTACAACGCGTAAGTCAGCGCCATGATTCAGCAAATGGGTGGCGAAAGCGTGACGCAAAACGTGCGGCGACAGCTTTTCGCTGTCGATTCCCGCCAGCACGGCATAGTGTTTAATGCGGTGCCAGAAGGTCTGACGCGTCATTTGTTGCGCCCGCTGGCTGGGAAACAAAACGTCAATCGACACGCCGTTCAACAGCCACGGGCGCCCGTGCTCCAGATACGTCTCCAGCCAGTACACCGCCTCTTCGCCCAACGGCACCAGACGTTCTTTATTGCCTTTACCGATAACCCGCACGACGCCCTGGCGCAGGCTGATATCGCTCATGGTCAGCCCGACCAGCTCAGAAACGCGCAGGCCCGTCGCATACAGCACTTCCAGCATTGCTTTGTCGCGTAATTCCAGCGGTTGGTCAACAACTGGCGACTGTAATAATCTCTCAACTTGTGCTTCGCTGAGATCTTTTGGCAAACGCTGCGGAAGTTTGGGCGACGCGAGCTGCGCGCTCGGATCGTCCTCACGAAATTTTTCACGGTACAGATGCTGAAAGAAGCGCCGCGTGGCGCTCAACAACCGTGCGGAACTGGTGGCTTTATACCCGCCATCCATACGTTCCGCCAGCAGCGTTTGTAAATCATCGCTCTGCACCGTCGCCAGCGTTTTTCCACGATGATGCAACCATTCGACCACCATCGACAAGTCGCGCCGATACGCGCTCAGCGTATTTTCCGCCAGATTACGCTCCAGCCACAGGGCATCGAGAAACTGCTCGATACGCGCCAGATCCTTATCCATCTCGGGCCCCTCTGCGTGTTAAATCAACGCCATTATGCCTGAAGCCGACGCCTTTCTGGTACACTAGCCGCATCGTCATCGCAAGAATCGAGAGCAGTACGTCATGAATATCGGCCTTTTTTATGGTTCCAGCACCTGCTATACCGAAATGGCAGCGGAAAAAATTCGCGACATTATTGGCCCGGAACTGGTCACATTACACAACCTCAAGGATGACTCTCCGACCTTAATGGAGCAGTACGATGTGCTCATTTTAGGCATTCCGACCTGGGATTTTGGTGAAATACAGGAAGACTGGGAAGCCGTCTGGAATCAACTGGACGATCTCAAGCTGGAAGGCAAAATTGTCGCGCTCTACGGCATGGGCGACCAGTTAGGCTACGGCGAGTGGTTCCTGGATGCGCTGGGTATGCTGCATGACAAACTTGTCACCAAAGGCGTTAAATTTGTCGGCTACTGGCCTACCGAAGGCTATGAGTTCACCAGCCCGAAACCGGTCATTGCCGATGGGCAACTTTTTGTCGGCCTGGCGCTGGATGAAACCAACCAGTACGATCTCAGCGATGAGCGCATCCAGGCCTGGTGCGAGCAAATTCTCGGTGAGATGGCAGAGCACTATTCCTGCTGACCGTTTTGCCGGATGGCGGCGTGAACGCCCTGTCCGGCCTGCATGGCGCACCGAACCGTAGGCCTTAAAGCTGCGCGCCATCAGGCCTTCGTTGGCGTTACCCCTGCGTCGCCTGTTGCAACATTAACCGCCGTAAATCCCGCCACTCGGCGTCATCCATGCTGTCTGCCGCCAGCCACAAGTGCTGACGCTTCCCGCTGTCGGCGCGCAAACGCAGCATCATGCCAGTTTTAAGCATCCAGGGCGGCCCCTGAATCGTCCAGTCTTGCCCTTGCCAACGTAAACGCCCATCCATCAGCAGTTTAATTTCGCCCTGCCGGGTATTAATCCGCCGCTGACTGCGCACACAGTCGAACACCACCAGCGAAAGCAATATCAGCCAGAGCGGCGTGTAGCTCAATGGCCAGGGCATCAATAAAACCAATGCGGCGACAAGCCCATGAATGAGCAAAGAGAGCCATTGTGCGCGCCAGGAGACGCGTAAATCAGATTGCCACAGGACCACGTTCCCGATTCCGTGTCTGGATGAGTTTCACCATTTGTTCCAGCTCTGCATCACCCGGTTTACCGTGGTTCATCAACCAGTTAAATAAATCAGGATCGTCGCATTCCAGCAAACGAACAAAGATGCATTTTTCTTCATCGCTTAAGTTATCGTACTCATGTTCGAAAAACGGCATGATAGAAATGTCGAGCTCACGCATACCGCGACGGCATGCCCAATGAATACGTGCTTTGTTATTAATATCCATGTTCTTCTTCCTGTCTCGCGAAAATGAAGTACCCGGCTATTGTAACGTGTTTTTCATGTTCTTTTACGGGAATCTCCATAAACGGAAGCATGATCGGCAAATAAAACCACATTAAGTCAAAGGGTTCATCGATTTTGCATCGCGCCTCGCAAAGCGGGCGATAAGGCACAAATGGGATGTTTAAACCGCTTGCAATGGGCTATAGCTCTTTTACCATTAGTCACTATTACTGCGTTAAGCAAATCAGGACATTATTATGGCTTTTACACCTTTTCCTCCTCGTCAACCGTCCGCGTCAGCCCGTTTGCCTCTGACGCTGATCACTCTCGATGACTGGGCGCTGGCCTCGATCACCGGCGCCGACAGCGAGAAGTATATGCAAGGTCAGGTCACCGCGGACGTCAACCAGCTTACCGAACAGCAACACTTACTGGTCGCCCATTGCGATGCAAAAGGGAAGATGTGGAGCAACCTGCGTCTGTTCCGCGACGGCGACGGTTTTGCCTGGATCGAACGCCGCAGTCTGCGCGAGGCCCAACTGACCGAGCTGAAAAAATACGCCGTGTTCTCTAAAGTCGCGATCGCGCCTGACGATGAGCGTGTTCTGCTCGGTATCGCTGGTTTTCAGGCTCGCGCAGCGCTGGCGAATATCTTTAGCGAGTTACCGAACAGCGAAAAACAGGTCGTGAGCGAAGGAGCGTCCACCCTGCTTTGGTTTGAACATCCGGCGGAACGTTTTCTGCTGATTACGGATGTCGCCACGGCTGAATCCCTGACTGAAAAACTGCGTGGCGAAGCGGCGCTGAACAACAGCCAGCAGTGGCTGGCGCTGGATATTGAAGCGGGCATTCCGGTCATTGACTCCGCGAACAGCGGGCAATTTATACCGCAGGCAACCAACCTACAGGCGCTGGGCGGCATCAGCTTTAAGAAAGGCTGCTACAGCGGGCAGGAGATGGTCGCCCGGGCAAAATTCCGCGGTGCGAACAAACGCGCGCTCTGGTCTCTGGCGGGTAAAGCCAGCCGCGTACCGGAAGCCGGAGAAGATCTGGAGTTGCAGATGGGTGAGAACTGGCGTCGTACCGGCACCGTTCTTGCGGCAGTGCAACTGGATGACGGCCAGGTTCTGGTGCAGGTGGTCATGAACAACGATATGGAAGCTGACAGCGTATTTCGCGTACGCGATGATGCGAATACTCTGCACATCGTACCGCTGCCCTATTCGCTGGAAGAGTGAAAAGAATAACGCCTGATGGCGCTGCGCTTATCAGGCCTACGGTTCAGTACGCCATGTAGGCCGGATAAGGCGTAGCCGCCATCCGGCAACAGTGTGTCAGACCTGCCCTACATACAGATAGATCGCCAGAAAGTGGCACACGCTGCCGCCCAGCACGAACCCGTGCCAGATTGCATGGTTATAGGGAATGCGTTTGCAGACGTAGAAAATCACGCCTAGCGAATAGACCACGCCGCCGACCGCCAGCAGCGTCACGCCTCCCGCCGCCAGTTTGATCGCCAGTTGATAAACCACAATCAGCGACAGCCACCCCATCGTTAAATACGTTACCAGCGAGAGAACCTTAAACCGGTGGGCAATAGTCAGCTTGAATAAAATACCGAGCAGCGCCAGGCTCCAGATGACAATCATCAGCCCACGCGCCAGCGGCGAATCCAGCCCCACCAGCAAAAACGGCGTATAGGTTCCGGCAATCAGCAGATAGATAGCGCAGTGGTCGAATTTTTTCAGCCAGATCTTCGCCCGCTGATGCGGAATCGCGTGGTAGAGGGTTGAAGCAAGAAACAGCAGGATCATGCTGCCGCCGTACAGGCTGTAGCTGGTAATGGCCGTTGCACTGGCATTCGCGTCTACCGCCTGAACCAGTAACAGCACCAGACCGACAATACCAAACACCAACCCAATACCGTGGCTGATGCTATTGGCAATTTCCTCTGCCAGCGAATATCCCTGTGCGATTAATGGTTTCTGCACCATAGCTTACTCCAAAGAACGTTCACAATCGTGATAGCGTTTCTAGCGTAACTGAGAATGGTTCCAGTGAACACCTGTTAGCTAAAATAAATATCAACTTAAGATTAATCTTTTTAAATCATGATGTTGAAACTTATTTTTCAACTAACAGTTGTTCATTAAAATCAAAGGCATTTAAAATCAATCACATAAAATTGCGTCTGATCCGGGTAAATCCCGGCAATCACATGTTTAAGTTCTTCAAGCGTCATGTTTTCCTGCCGGGCATGTTTTTCCGTCAGCGTGTCCAGCGTGACGGTTGAAGTGCCAACAACCTCAATTGTGCAGAAGTAACCCTCATCTTCGAAGCGTCCAACCCGTAGAATATCCCCGGCTTTGAAGTGTGATTCAGACTCGTCACGAATGGTGATAGTTTTGCGTCCGGCCAGAATGTCATCCTGGAAACGCTGAAAAAAAGTGATGTCATTTGGCTGCATGTTATTATTCCCTATAGATGAAGTCTGATGAGTGAGTTTTGCCATTGTGAGTATGTTCTCCCACGCTGCCATCGCCAGTCTCAACAATCTTGAGATGCTGGTCTACAACTATGTCATCAAAAACCGTGACAAAGTCATGTACATGACCATTCGCGAACTGGCTGATGCCGTGGGCGTTTCCACCACCACCGTGCTGCGCTTTTGTCGCAAACTTCACTGTGACGGCTACTCTGAATTCCGCGTGCGCTTTAAATTATATTTAGAGCAGGATGAGCCGCAACAGGCTAATTTTGGCGCCAGCGAAATTATCAGTTTCTTTAAAAGCGTCAATAACGATGAGTTTGATAAATTACTCGATCAGGCTGTCGATATCATTTTATCTTCCGAACGTATTATATTTGTCGGCGCAGGAACTTCCGGCGCGCTGGCAAAATATGGCGCACGTTTTTTCTCTAACGTCGGGAAATTCAGTAATCATATTGATGATCCTTATTTTCCGGTCACCAACGATATGGCAAAAAACGCGCTGGCGATTGTGCTTTCAGTATCGGGAGAGACTGCGGAGATCCTGCGCTTTGCCAGCCAGTTCAGCCTGCACAACTGCAAAGTGCTGTCGATTACCAGCCATGAACATTCGGCGCTGGCAAAGCTGGCCGATTTTAATCTCTCCTGGCATGTACCACAAACCCGTATTGCTGGCGTTTATGATATTACAACGCAGATCCCCGTTATCTATATTCTTGAATCATTAGGCCGTAAGCTGGCGAAAAAATTAGCGTAAAAAAACAAATTGTTTTTTGGGCGTAACAAATTACACCAGCGCTATTTTGTTATATCGTGACTTTTTGCCTTCCTTTGTTAGACTCAAAACCAGATTGTATTAATTTGAGATTGAGCAACAATGAAAAAACTCACCTTACCAAAAGATTTCTTATGGGGCGGCGCAGTTGCCGCTCATCAGGTTGAAGGCGGCTGGAACAAAGGCGGCAAAGGGCCGAGCATCTGTGATGTGCTGACCGGCGGAGCGCATGGCGTACCGCGTGAAATCACCCGACAAGTCGTAGCGGGTAAATATTATCCGAACCATGAAGCGGTCGATTTTTACGGTCACTATAAAGAAGACATTAAGCTGTTCGCCGAGATGGGTTTTAAATGCTTTCGCACCTCCATCGCCTGGACCCGCATTTTCCCGCAGGGTGACGAGACGCAGCCGAACGAAGAAGGGCTGAAATTCTACGATGATATGTTCGATGAGTTGCTCAGATACAACATCGAACCGGTCATCACCCTCTCCCACTTTGAAATGCCGCTGCATCTGGTACAGCAATACGGCGGCTGGACCAACCGTAAAGTGGTGGATTTCTTCGTCCGCTTCGCGGAGGTGGTATTTGAGCGCTACAAGCACAAAGTCAAATACTGGATGACCTTCAACGAGATCAACAACCAGCGCAACTGGCGCGCGCCGCTGTTTGGCTACTGCTGTTCCGGCGTGGTGTATACCGAGCATGAAAACCCGGAAGAAACCATGTATCAGGTGCTGCATCACCAGTTCGTCGCCAGCGCGCTGGCGGTGAAGGCGGCACGCCGCATCAACCCGGAGATGAAGGTCGGCTGTATGCTGGCGATGGTCGCGCTCTATCCGTTTTCCTGTAAGCCGGAAGATGTCATGTTCGCGCAGGAATCCATGCGTGAGCGCTATGTGTTTACCGACGTTCAGCTACGCGGCTACTACCCGTCTTATGTACTGAACGAATGGGAACGTCGCGGCTTTAACATCAACATGGACGCTGGCGACGCGGAGATTCTGCGCGAAGGCACCTGCGATTACCTTGGCTTCAGCTATTACATGACTAACGCAGTAAAAGCAGAAGGCGGTAGCGGCGATGCCATTTCCGGCTTCGAGGGCAGCGTGCCGAATCCGCACGTCAAAGCTTCCGACTGGGGCTGGCAGATTGACCCGGTCGGCCTGCGTTATTCCCTGTGCGAGCTGTATGAACGCTATCAGAAGCCGCTGTTTATTGTGGAAAATGGGTTTGGCGCCTACGACAAAGTGGAAGAAGACGGTAGCATCAACGACGATTACCGCATCGACTATCTGCGTGCTCACGTAGAAGAGATGATGAAAGCGGTGACGTATGATGGCGTGGATCTGATGGGCTATACGCCGTGGGGCTGCATCGACTGCGTGTCATTCACGACCGGACAATACAGCAAACGTTACGGTTTTATTTACGTGAACAAGCATGACGACGGCAGCGGCGATATGGCGCGCTCGCGGAAGAAAAGTTTTACCTGGTATAAAGAGGTTATCTCCAGCAACGGCGAGAAGCTGTAATTTTTTGCCGGGTGGCGGCTAATACCTTATCCGGCCGACAAGTTCTGTCTCCGAATAAAAAAAGCCGGGTAGCGCTTGCGCTTACCCGGCCTACAGCATGGCAGAGAGATTACTGATATTCGCTCATCGGTACGCAGGAGCAGAACAGGTTACGGTCGCCGTAAACGTCATCAAGGCGTTTCACGGTCGGCCAGTACTTGTTCGCTACCCCCGCCGGGAACACCGCGACTTCACGGCTGTATCCGTGGTTCCACTCCGCGACCAGCTCATTCTGCGTGTGCGGCGCGTTAACCAGCGGGTTATCCTCCAGCGGCCACTCACCAGCTTTCACGCGATCGATTTCCGCACGAATCGCCAGCATCGCATTGATAAAGCGATCCAGCTCCATCTTGCTTTCAGATTCCGTCGGTTCAACCATCAACGTTCCCGCCACCGGGAACGACATGGTCGGCGCGTGGAAGCCGTAGTCGATCAAACGCTTGGCAATATCCAGCTCGCTGATGCCGGTTTCTTCTTTCAGCGGGCGGATGTCGAGAATACACTCGTGCGCCACGCGGCCATCGCGACCGGTATACAGCACCGGATACGCGTCTTTCAGGCGGCTGGCGATATAGTTGGCGTTCAGAATCGCCACCTGGCTCGCCTGCTTCAGCCCTTCCGCGCCCATCATGCGGATGTACATCCAGCTGATCGGCAGAATGGATGCGCTGCCGAACGGTGCGGCGGACACCGCGCCCTGACGGGTCAGCATCCCTTCGATCTGCACCACGCTGTGACCCGGAACAAACGGCGCCAGATGTGATTTCACGCCAATCGGCCCCATACCCGGGCCGCCGCCGCCGTGCGGAATGCAGAAGGTTTTATGCAGGTTGAGGTGTGAAACATCCGCGCCGATGAAGCCCGGAGAGGTAATGCCAACCTGCGCGTTCATGTTTGCGCCATCGAGGTATACCTGGCCGCCGAACTGATGCACGATCTCGCACACTTCACGAATGGTTTCTTCGTACACGCCGTGGGTGGATGGGTAAGTCACCATGATGCAAGAGAGATTGTCACCCGCCTGCTCGGCTTTAGCGCGCAGATCCGCCAGATCGATGTTGCCGTTCTTATCGCATGCGACCACCACCACCTGCATACCCGCCATCTGTGCGGAAGCCGGGTTGGTGCCGTGAGCGGAGGCCGGGATCAGACAGATATCGCGATGCCCGTCGTTGCGGCTTTCATGATAATGACGAATCGCCAGCAGACCCGCGTATTCGCCCTGCGCGCCGGAGTTCGGCTGCATACACACGGCGTCATAGCCCGTCAGTTTCACCAGCCAGTCAGAAAGCTGGTTGATCATCTGATGATACCCTTCCGCCTGATCTGCCGGGCAGAACGGATGCAGTTCCGCAAATTCCGGCCAGGTGATGGGGATCATCTCCGCCGCAGCGTTCAGCTTCATGGTACAGGAACCCAGCGGGATCATTGCCTGGTTCAGCGCCAGATCTTTACGCTCCAGCGAGTGCATGTAGCGCATCATCTCCGTTTCGCTGTGGTAACGGTTGAACACCGGGTGCGTCAGGATCGCGTCATCACGCAGCATACTCTCCTGGATAGAGCGGCTATCGTGCGCCACGTCTTTATCCAGCGTATCAATGTTCAGACCGTGGTCGTCGCCCAGCAGTACAGAGAACAGTTGCAGCACGTTTTCGCGGGTTGTCGTTTCATCCAGCGTGATGCCGACAGCGTTGTGGATGTCGCTGCGCAGGTTGATCTCTGCGGCCTCCGCGCGCGCCAGGACGGCGGCTTTATCGGCCACCTCTACGCACAGGGTGTCGAAGTAATGCGCATAGCGCAGTTTCAGCCCTTTTTGTTGCAGGCCCGCCGCCAGAATGTCGGTCAGGCGGTGAATGCGATTAGCAATGCGCTTCAGCCCAACCGGACCGTGATAAACGGCATACAGGCTGGCAATGTTGGCCAGCAGCACCTGCGAAGTACAAATATTGGAGTTCGCTTTCTCGCGACGGATATGCTGCTCGCGAGTCTGCATCGCCATACGCAGTGCGGTATTGCCCGCCGCATCTTTCGATACGCCGATAATACGGCCCGGCATGGAACGTTTGAATTCATCTTTGGCGGCAAAGAACGCCGCGTGTGGGCCGCCGTAGCCCATCGGTACGCCGAAGCGTTGCGCAGAGCCGAACACAATGTCCGCGCCCTGTTTACCCGGCGCCGTCAGCAGCACCAGCGCCATAAAATCGGCGGCCACGCTGACGATAACTTTACGTGACTTCAGTTCGCTAATCAGCGCGCTGTAGTCGTGGACTTCACCGGTGGTGCCAACCTGCTGCAACAGCACGCCGAACACATCCTGGTGATCCAGCACTTTTTCCGCGTCATCGACGATCACATCAAAACCGAAGGTCTCCGCGCGGGTGCGCACGACGTCCAGCGTTTGCGGGTGAACGTCAGAGGCGACAAAGAAGCGGTTGGCGTTTTTCAGTTTGCTGATGCGTTTTGCCATCGCCATCGCTTCTGCGGCAGCGGTTGCTTCATCCAGCAACGAAGCGGAGGCCATATCCAGCCCGGTCAGATCCAGCGTCACCTGCTGGAAATTCAGCAGCGCTTCCAGACGCCCCTGCGAAACTTCCGGCTGATAAGGCGTATACGCGGTGTACCAGCCCGGATTTTCCAGCATATTGCGCAGGATAACCGGCGGCAACTGCACCGCGGTATAACCCATGCCAATGTAAGACGTGAAGCGCTTGTTGCGACCGGCAATCGCTTTTAATTCTGCCAGCGCGGCGTATTCCGTCGCCGCTTCACCTACCTGCGGCGGCGTGGCAAGCTGAATGTCTTTCGGCACAATCTGGCCGATCAGCGCGTTTAACGACTCGGCGCCAACGGTATTCAGCATCTCTTGCTGCTGTGCGGCGTCCGGTCCAATGTGGCGTTCAATGAAAGCGCCGCTGTTTTCAAGCTGGCTTAGCGTCTGTGTCATGGGCGATGGTTCCTGAAACGTGCAGTGAATCGTGATTGTCTCTGGCTCAATTGCCCGGTGGCGCTAACGCTTACCGGGCCTACGCGTGCGAAAACGAATACGCAAAATCATTCACGTTGCAGGGCGGCGGCGACGCAGAGAATCCCCAGGAGCTTACATAAGTAAGTGACTGAGGTGAGCGAGGAAGCCAACACACCTGCTGCGTGAAGGATTAAGCGTATTTATTCGTCTTCTAACAATGCTTCGTATGCGGTTGCATCCAGCAGCGAGTCGATTTCGCTTTCGTCGCTGGCTTTGATTTTGAAGATCCAGCCACCCGCATACGGCTCGCTGTTGACCAGTTCAGGGGAGTCGCTGAGCGCGTCGTTTACCGCCACAATCTCACCGCTCACCGGCGCATAAATGTCAGAAGCGGCTTTTACCGATTCTGCTACCGCGCAGTCATCGCCCGCCGCAACGGTGGCGCCGACGTCTGGCAGATCGACAAAAACCATATCGCCCAGCAATTCCTGAGCGTGTTCCGTGATGCCAACCGTGTAAGTACCGTCTGCTTCTTTGCGCAGCCATTCGTGTTCTTTGCTGTATTTCAGTTCTACAGGTACGTTGCTCATCAATAAATCTCCAAAAAAGGATGAATCACGCGACGGCTTTGCCGTTACGCACAAAAACAGGTTTAGTGACTTTTACTGGCATTTCGCGGTTGCGGATCTGCACGATCGCCGTCTCGCCAATACCCGCCGGAACGCGCGCCAGCGCAATGCTGTAGCCCAGCGTTGGAGAGAAAGTGCCGCTGGTGATAACGCCTTCCAACTGATTCCCCTGGGCATCGGTAAAGCGTACCGGCAGTTCATTACGCAGTACGCCTTTCTCGGTCATAACCAGACCCACCAGTTGTTCGGTGCCTTTTTCACGCTGGACTTCCAGCGCCTCGCGGCCAATAAAATCGCGATCGGCCGGTTCCCAGGCGATGGTCCAGCCCATGTTCGCCGCCAGCGGAGAGACGCCTTCATCCATCTCCTGACCATACAGGTTCATACCCGCTTCCAGACGCAGCGTATCGCGCGCGCCCAGGCCACACGGCTTCACGCCGGATTCCACCAGCGCACGCCAGAAATCCGCCGCCTTTTCGTTTGGCATCGCAATTTCATAGCCTGCTTCGCCGGTATAACCGGTTGTTGCAATAAACAGATCGCCTGCCTGCACGCCAAAGAACGGTTTCATGCCTGCCACCGCCTTGCGCTGTTCTTCAGTAAACAGCGTGGCCGCTTTCGCCTGCGCATTCGGCCCCTGTACCGCAATCAGCGACAGGTCGTCACGAACGGTGATGTCGATGGCGTAAGGTTCGGCGTGTTGGGTAATCCAGGAGAGGTCTTTTTCGCGGGTGGCGGAGTTTACAACGAGGCGGAAGAAATCTTCAGTGAAGTAATAGACAATCAGGTCATCTATCACGCCGCCCGAGGCATTGAGCATGCCAGAGTAGAGGGCTTTACCGGTCTTTGTGAGTTTCGCCACGTCATTCGCCAGCAGATAACGCAAAAACTCCCGGGTGCGGCTGCCGCGTAGATCGACGATGGTCATATGCGACACATCAAACATACCGGCATCAGTGCGAACTGCATGGTGCTCATCAAGTTGAGAACCATAGTGCAGCGGCATCATCCAGCCATGGAAATCCACCATGCGCGCGCCACAAAGCGTGTGTTGTTCGTATAAAGGAGTCTGTTGAGCCATCTTGTCCTCATTGAATAAGCGGGGCTTACAACCATTTCATGGTGAAATCTTCGCCACGAAACCCGGCGTCGCAGCCACTCCAGGGCTTCGACGCAAACGTTCTCTTTTACCTGAACTTACCACCGAAGCAGACGCTAAACCATAAGGCAAAATTAACCATCACATTAGCTTATGACCAAAAAACGCCAAACCCGCCTCAGCATAAAAAACCATGAAATAAACAAAAAACCTCCATAAACGATAATCAAATACGCAACCACCCCGCACACATCAATATTAAATGTGGAAAAAATGTCAAAAATGACGATAGTTGAAAATCGTAATATTAAAAAAACTAATGCGAAAAGAGAGGTGAAATTAGATTATTTCAAATGAGGAAAGCGTCCCGGCGCGAAGGCCGGGAGAGGAAAATGTGACGGGTTTCAAACTCTCAGAAGCAGGAGGGAAATGCTTAGCGGAGCCACTCAGGCAGATCGTTCAATCCCATCGCCTGACGAATCAGTTGCGGTTTTACGCCCGGGAGAGTATCGGCCAGTTTCAGACCAATATCGCGCAGCAATTTCTTCGCCGGGTTCTCTCCGGCAAACAGTTCGCGAAAACCCTGCATACCTGCCAGCATCATCGCGGCGCTGTGCTTACGGCTGCGCTCGTAGCGACGCAAATAGAGGTATTGACCAATGTCTTTGCCCTGACGTTGCAGACGTTTGAGTTCATCGATCAACTCTGCGGCGTCCATAAAGCCGAGGTTCACCCCCTGCCCCGCCAGCGGATGGATGGTATGTGCGGCGTCGCCCACCAGCGCCAGCCGGTGTGCGGCAAACTGACGCGCATAGCGTCCCGTCAGCGGGAACACCTGGCGTTCGCTCTCAACGCGGCATAAGCCGAGGCGGTTATCAAACGCGACGTTCAGCGCCCGGTTGAACGCATCCTCACTCGCCTGCTGCATATGCTCAGCGTCCTGCGGAGACAGCGACCAGACAATGGAACACAGATGCGGATCGCTTAATGGCAGGAATGCCAGGATGCCTTCGCCATGAAACGCCTGACGCGCAACGGCGCCGTGCGCTTCTTCGGTGCGGATGGTCGCCACCAGCGCATGATGACGGTAATCCCAGAAGGTCAGCGGAATATCCGCTTTGTTGCGCAGCCAGGAGTTCGCGCCGTCTGCGCCAATCACCAGCCTTGCCGTCAGCATCGCGCCATCTTTCAGGGTCAGGAAGGTTTCATTTTCTCCCCAGGCGACCTGCTGCAATTCAGCCGGCGCCATCAGGGTAATATCCGCTGACTGCTGCGCCTTTTGCCATAGCGCGTAGTGGATCACCGAATTTTCAATGATGTGCCCCAGGTGGCTGTATCCCATGCTTTTGTCATCAAACTCGATGCGGCCAAAGCTGTCTTTATCCCAGACTTCCATACCGTGGTAGCAGCTTGCGCGGCGAGCAAGAATGTCTGACCAGACCCCAAGACGCGTAAGCAGTTTTTCACTGGCGGCATTGATAGCCGACACGCGTAATGCCGGGGGAGCGTCGCTCGCCAGCGGCTGTGGAACGCGCTGTTCCAGAACGGCCACGCGTAAACCGCTGCCCTGCAAACCGCAGGCGGCAGCCAGGCCTACCATGCCTCCGCCAACAATGGCTACATCAACACTTTGCACTGTGTACTCCTGAAAATAGGACAATCAAAAACCGTAGGCCGGATAAGGCAAAGCCACCATCCGGCATTATATTACTTCCGCGGCATTGCCTGATGGCGCTGCGCTAATCAGGCCTACTTCTTTATTCCGACCTACCGGTAAATTATCGTGCGACCCAGCCCAACGTCCGTTTTGCCAACGTGTCGCGAAGGGGGGGCAATAACTCCATCGCCATTAAGCCGACGTTGCGCCCGGCAACCAGCGGCGCCCAGCGGTTAGCAAACAGATGCACCAGGCTATCCGTTATGCCAACCGTCGCCTCTCTGTCAGCCTGACGGCGCGACTGGTACTCAGAAAGCACGCCGTACTCGCCGACGTCCGCCCCAGACTCATGCGCCTGCACCAGCGTTTCGGCAAGGCTCATCACATCGCGCAGCCCCAGGTTAAACCCTTGCCCGGCGATAGGATGCAGCGTCTGCGCCGCATTGCCGACCAGCACGGTGCGATGGGTTATCGCTTTGGCCGCCGTGGTGAGCGCTAGCGGATAAGCGCTGCGCTTACCCGCATGGGTGATTCGTCCCAGCCGCCAGCCAAACGCCGACTGTAGCTCATGGCAAAAGCGTTCATCCGACCAGCGCATGATCTCATCGCGCTGTTCAAGCGGATGGCACCACACCAGCGAACAGCGACCTTCGGACATCGGCAACATCGCCAGCGGGCCGTGTTGGGTAAAGCGTTCAAACGCACGTCCGTCATGCAGGGTAGCGGTCGCAACATTGGCAATCACCGCCAGTTGTTCATAAGGCTGCTGCTGCCAGTCCACGCCGCAGGCGGTCGCCAGGGCGGAGTGCGTACCGTCGGCCGCCACCACGACATGACCAGAAATCACGTCGCCGTTTTCCAGAGTGACATTCACCTTTTCTTGCGTTCGCGCCACGCTGGCAACGCGATCCGGGCAATGCAGCGTCACGCCCGGCGCTTTGCGCAACAGCGCAAACAGGCGCTGACCGACATCATGCAGCTCCACAACCTGCCCCAACGCAGCGATGCTGTAATCCTGCGCGTCCAGAGTGACAAAACCGGCATGGCCGCGATCGCTGACATGTACCGTGTTGATCGCCGTTGCGCAATCAGCAATCGCCTGCCAGACGCCAATCCGCGCCAGTTGCTGACAGGTGCCTGCCGCCAGCGCGATCGCCCGGGCGTCGAACCCGGGATGCGCGGCGGCTTCAGGCGCGCTCGCTTCAATCAGGTGCACGGCCAGTTTGCCGTGGCTAAGCTGAGAAAGGGCCAGCGCCAGCGTCGCGCCCACCATACCGCCGCCAACAATAATCACGCTCATAGCTGACGCGCCGCCGCCATTAAGGCTTCAATATCGTCCGCTTTTTTCACCACGCTGGCGGTCAGGTTTTCGTTGCCCGTTTCCGTAATGACAATGTCATCTTCAATACGGATGCCGATGCCGCGATACGCTTCCGGCACGTCGGCGTCCGGCGCGATGTACAGACCCGGCTCAACGGTGAGCACCATGCCCGGTTCCAGCACGCGTGAGCGATCCTGCCCGTAAACGCCGACATCGTGTACATCCAGCCCCAGCCAGTGGCTAAGACCATGCATAAAGAATGGACGATGGGCGTTTTCCGCGATCAACTGCTCCACGTCACCCTGCAAAATGCCCAGATTAACCAGCCCCGCGATCATGATGCGCACCACTTCTCCCGTGACCTCCTGAATAGACGTTCCCGGGCGAAACAGGCGCAAGCTGGTTTCCAGCGACGCCAGCACGATATCGTAGATTTCGCGCTGAGCGGGCGTAAATTTGCCGTTCACCGGGAAAGTACGCGTAATGTCGCCAGCATAACCTTTGTATTCGCATCCGGCGTCGATCAACACCAGATCGCCGTCGCGCATTTCGCTTTCATTTTCAGTGTAGTGGAGGATGCAGCCGTTCTCACCGCTGCCAACAATGGTGTTATAAGACGGATAGCGCGCGCCGTGACGGTTAAACTCGTGGTGAATTTCACCTTCCAGTTGATATTCGAACATCCCCGGACGGCATTTTTTCATTGCGCGGGTATGCGCCAGCGCGCTGATCTCGCCCGCGCGACGCATGACGGCAATCTCTTCCGGCGATTTAAACAGGCGCATCTCGTGCACCATTGGCCGCCAGTCGGTCATCGTCGCCGGTGCAGTCAGGTTCTGTCGGGAACCTTTACGCAGTTTGTCCAGCGCGGCGAAAACAATCTCGTCGGCATACGCATATTCGCCCTGCGCGTGGTAAACCACGTCAAGGCCATTGAGTAACTGATAAAGCTGCTGGTTGATTTCGCTGAACGCCAGCGCGCGATCCACGCCCAGTTTTTCCGGCGCGGCGTCCTGCCCCAGGCGGCGGCCAAACCAGATCTCCGCCGTCAGATCGCGAACGCGGTTAAACAAAACGCTGTGGTTATGAGTGTCATCGCTTTTAATCAGCACCAGCACCGCTTCCGGCTCGTTAAAACCGGTGAAATACCAGAAATCACTACTCTGGCGATACGGATATTCACTGTCCGCGCTGCGCGTGGCTTCCTGAGCTGCAAAAATCAACGCGGCGCTGCCCGGCTGCATTTGCGCCAGTAATGCCTGGCGGCGACGCTGATACTCCTGCTGAGATATATCGCTCATAACACTCTCCATTGCGTTTACGTTCTTAGTGCAGAGTCGGTTTCTGGACTTCCGGCGCCGTCGGCTGCTGACGCGTAAAGGTGTCGTGGCACAGCAACGCCGCAACCCGCACATATTCGATGATCTCTTCGAGCGACATCTCCAGCTCTTCCTGATCTTCGTCTTCGTCATAACCGAGCTGGGCGATGTTGCGCAGATCGTCAATGGCTTCACCAGTTTCGCCGGTCACTTTATCCAGCTTAGGCTGCGTGACGCCAAGCCCCAGTAAAAAGTGGTTAACCCAGCCGGCCAGCGCATCAGCGCGATCGAACACGCTCACGTCGTCGCCTTCAGGCAGAAAAAGCTGAAAAAGGAAGCCGTCGTCTTCCAGCGCGTCGCTGGTTGCCGCGTGCATTTTACGCAGCGCCTGCGCCAGTTCGTGACCAAAGGCCAGCCCCTCGTTCGTCAGGTCGTGCAACAGCGGCTGCCATGAGCTGTCGTTGTTGCCGCCGCAAATCATCCCACTGATCAAACCGTGCATTTCGGCCGGGGTTAATCCCGTCCCCTGTTGGTTCAAAAACTGGTTCATTTCGTTGTAACCAGGCATTTCGTTCTGTATAGACATAAGCATTCGTCATCAAAGGGAGGATATTCATGATATGCTACCACTTTGGACCCTGGTGAACCAGAAAAGGGCTTGTATCTTCACACCGGGGTAGCTATAGTGTCGCCCCTTCGCCGACCCAGGGTCTGGAGGCGAAGGCAGCGCAGTCAATCAGCAGGAAGGTGGCATGTCTGCACAACCCGTCGATATCCAAATTTTTGGCCGTTCACTCCGCGTGAATTGCCCGCCTGAACAAAGGGATGCGTTGAATCAGGCTGCGGACGATCTGAATCAGCGGTTGCAAGATCTAAAAGTTCGCACTAGAGTCACAAATACTGAGCAGCTGGTTTTCATTGCCGCATTGAACATCAGCTATGAATTAACTCAGGAAAAAGCGAAGACCCGCGACTACGCGGCGAGCATGGAACAACGAATTCGGATGCTTCAACAGACCATTGAACAGGCGTTGCTTGATCAGGGTCGCATAACCGAAAAAACGGGCCAAAACTTTGAATAACACTTTTCGGTTTACTATGGTAGAGTGACCGTGAAGACAAAATTTCTCTGAGATGTTTGCAAGCGGGCCAGTCCCCTGAGCCGATATTTCATACCACAAGAATGTGGCGCTCCATGGTTGGTGAGCATGCTCGGCTAGTCCGAGAAGCCTTAAAACCGTGACGACGCATTCACCTTGAACCAAGGGTTCAAGGGTTACAGCCTGCGGCGGCATCTCGGAGATTCCCCTTCTACCTGGCGACAGCCATGACGCAACTTCCTGAACTTCTTTTATCCCGACAAGAAATCCGCCAGATGATTCGGCAACGTCGCCGTACGCTGACGTCTCAACAGCAAACCGCGTTCGGTCAACAGGCCGCCACCAGAATGCTTGCTTATCCTCCCGTGGTTCTTGCCCACACCGTCGCGGTGTTTCTTTCATTTGATGGCGAGCTGGACACGCAACCCTTGATTGAGCAGCTCTGGCGCGCGGGAAAACGCGTGTATTTACCGGTTCTCCATCCGTTCAGCCCCGGCAATTTATTGTTTCTGCATTATCATCCGCAAAGCTCGCTGGTGATGAATCGTCTGAAAATTCAGGAACCGAAGCTGGACGTGCGCGACGTGCTGCCGCTCTCTCAGTTAGATGTGCTGGTTACACCGTTAGTCGCTTTCGACGAAGACGGCCAGCGTCTGGGAATGGGCGGCGGGTTCTACGACAGAACGTTGCAGAACTGGCGACAGCATAAGATCCAACCGGTGGGTTATGCGCACGATTGTCAGTTAGTGGAAAAGTTGCCTGTCGAAGAGTGGGATATCCCGCTGCCTGCGGTGGTGACGCCGTCAAAAGTGTGGGAGTGGCCGCAGTGAATTGCCTGATGGCGCTACGCTTACCCGGCCTACGAACCGATCTCACAGGCCGGGTGAGGCATAGCACCCACCCGGCACAGTATACAAATTAGTACAGCAGACGAGCGCGAATCGTACCCGGTAGCGCTTTCATCGCCAGCAGGGCTTTCTCCGCCACATCTTCATCCGCTTCGATATCAATCACCACGTAACCGACCTGGGCAGACGTTTGCAGATACTGCGCGGCGATGTTAACGCCCTGCTCGGCAAAAATCTGGTTAAGCGCGGTCAGCACGCCCGGACGATTTTCATGGATGTGCATCAGACGACGACCGCCGTGCAGCGGCAGGGAGACTTCCGGGAAGTTCACCGCAGACAGCGTAGAGCCGTTATCAGAATACTTCGTCAGTTTGCCCGCCACTTCAAGGCCGATGTTCTCCTGCGCTTCCTGGGTAGAGCCGCCGATATGCGGCGTCAGAAGCACATTGTCGAATTCACATAGCGGAGAAGTAAACGGATCGCTGTTGGTCGCAGGTTCCGTCGGGAACACGTCGATAGCTGCGCCCGCCAGGTGTTTGCTCGCCAGCGCATCGCACAGCGCCGGGATGTCCACCACCGTACCGCGAGACGCGTTGATCAGCAGCGCGCCCGGTTTCATCAGTGCGATTTCCGTCGCGCCCATCATATTTTTGGTGGAGGCGTTTTCCGGCACATGCAGGCTCACAACGTCGCTCATGTTCAGCAGATCGGAAAGATGCTGTACCTGGGTCGCGTTGCCCAGCGGCAATTTATTTTCAATATCGTAGAAGAATACGTGCATGCCCAGCGATTCCGCCAGAATGCCCAACTGCGTGCCAATGTGGCCGTAACCGATGATCCCCAGCTTTTTGCCGCGCGCTTCAAACGAACCGGCCGCCAGTTTGTTCCACACGCCACGGTGCGCTTTCGCGTTCGCTTCCGGCACGCCGCGAAGCAGCAGCAGCAGCTCGCCAATCACCAGTTCCGCAACAGAACGCGTGTTGGAGAACGGCGCGTTAAACACGGGGATTCCGCGTTTTGCCGCTGCGCTCAGATCAACCTGGTTGGTGCCGATGCAGAAACATCCAATCGCCACCAGTTTCTCTGCGGCGTCAATCACATCTTCGGTCAGATGGGTTCGGGATCGCAGGCCAATGAAATGGGCATCACGGATGGACTCTTTCAACTGCTCAGTATCCAGAGCGCCTTTGTGAAATTCGATGTTGGTATAACCTGCCGCGCGAAGGTTTTCGAGTGCCTTTTGGTGCACACCTTCAACCAGCAGAAATTTAATCTTGTCTTTCTCCAGTGATACCTTTGCCATTTCCCCGACCCTGTCTTTTTATCGAAACTGATGTGTTGTATGTGGATTTGTATCCGCCTTTCAACATATCAAAAAAAACTATTGCGGCAATATGAACGTTTGCGTCGCCACTCTGAAGAAATATCATTCAGCGTGAAATGGCAGAGGAAAATGCTGGGGATAAGATTTTCTTTGGAGAGATCGGCAGGGCAACATCCAAAACGTGACACAAGTCACCAAATTTGCCCTGCCAAATTTTTTTAACGCGGGATGAATCACCCTCGCCAGATCATTTTACGATAGTTTTTACGCCGTCTGCCGTACCAATCAGCGCCACATCCGCGCCACGGTTGGCGAACAGGCCGACGGTCACGACGCCCGGAATGGCGTTAATCGCGTTTTCCATCGCGATCGGATCAAGAATTTCCATGCCGTATACGTCGAGGATCACATTGCCGTTATCAGTGACTACGCCCTGACGGTACTCAGGACGACCGCCCAGCTTCACTAACTGGCGTGCGACAGCGCTGCGCGCCATCGGGATCACTTCCACCGGAAGCGGGAATTTACCCAGAATATCGACCTCTTTGGAGGCATCCGCGATGCAGATAAATTTCTTCGCCACCGAAGCAATGATTTTCTCACGCGTCAGCGCCGCGCCGCCGCCTTTAATCATCTGCATGTGGCCGTTGATCTCATCCGCGCCATCAACATAGACGCCCAGGCTGTCCACTTCATTCAGATCGAAAACGGTAATGCCGAGGCTCTTGAGTTTTTCAGTAGATGCATCCGAGCTGGACACCGCCCCTTCAATCTGACCTTTCATTGTGCCCAGCGCATCAATAAAGTGCGCGGCTGTTGAACCGGTACCTACGCCCACAATGGTGCCGGGCTGTACATACTGAAGTGCCGCCCATCCTACTGCTTTTTTCAGTTCATCCTGCGTCATGATCGTTTCGCCTGTGGTGTGAAAATTCAGGCGCATTATAGATCATTGTGCGAAAAAATCCCTCCGGCCCCGCTCGCAAGCGGCGGATTTCGTCTGTACCTGAGTGAAATTTATGTCATAGTGCGGGATAAGAAAAATTTCAGGAGTACCTCAGAGCAATGAAACGTCCAGACTACAGAACACTACAAGCGCTGGATGCGGTGATTCGTGAACGGGGATTTGAACGCGCCGCACAGAAGTTGTGCATCACACAATCCGCTGTCTCACAACGCATAAAACAGCTTGAGAATATGTTTGGGCAACCGCTGCTGGTACGTACCGTTCCGCCGCGTCCTACCGAACAAGGACAAAAATTGCTGGCGTTGCTGCGTCAGGTAGAGCTACTGGAAGATGAGTGGCTTGGCGATGAGCAAACCGGCTCCACGCCGCTGCTGCTGTCGCTGGCGGTCAACGCCGACAGTCTGGCGACCTGGCTGCTTCCGGCGCTGGCGCCGGTTCTGGCCGACTCGCCTATTCGCCTCAATTTGCAGGTGGAAGATGAAACCCGCACCCAGGAACGTCTGCGTCGCGGCGAAGTGGTTGGCGCGGTGAGTATTCAGCACCAGGCGCTGCCAAGCTGCCTGGTAGACAAACTTGGCGCACTCGACTATCTGTTCGTGGGATCAAAACCCTTCGCCGAGCGCTACTTCCCCAACGGCGTCACCCGTTCCGCGCTGCTGAAAGCGCCCGCAGTGGCGTTTGACCATCTGGACGACATGCACCAGGCCTTTTTACAGCAGAACTTCGATTTACCGCCGGGCAGCGTGCCGTGCCATATCGTTAACTCTTCCGAAGCCTTCGTACAGCTCGCGCGTCAGGGCACCACCTGCTGTATGATCCCGCATTTGCAGATCGAGAAAGAGCTGGAGAGCGGTGAGCTGATCGATTTAACGCCTGGCCTGTTCCAGCGTCGGATGCTCTACTGGCACCGTTTTGCGCCGGAAAGCCGTATGATGCGCAACGTGACTGACGCGCTGCTGGAGTATGGGCATAAGGTTTTAAGGCAGGATTAACGCGCCGTGCCTGATGACGCTACGCTTATCAGGCCTACAGGTTATTTTGTAGGCCGGATAAGGCGTTTACGCCGCCATCCGGCAATTTGCCCGGGGCGCTGCGCTTGCCGGGCCTACGATGGTTTGTAGGCCGGATAAGACGTTTCAACAACGCTTACTGTGCTTTTGTCTCTGCTGCTGGTTCTAACTGGAACACCACATCGACCTGATCAGCAAACTGAATTGTCGGCTGCTCATAGGTTTCCTGGGCCGACACCGCAGGCGCCGCGTCCGCTTTCATCATTCGCACCACCGGGCTCGGCTGATAATTAGAAACGTGGTAACGCACGCTATAAACCGGCCCCAGCTTGCTGTTAAAGCCCGCTGCCAGTTGCTCAGCCTGGTGAACCGCGTCGTCAATCGCCGCTTTACGCGCTTTATCTTTATAGGCATCCGGTTGCGCAACGCCTAATGACACCGACCGGATCTCATTCAGACCCGCTTTCAGCGCGCCATCCAGCAGAGAGTTGAGTTTGTCCAGCTGGCGCAGCGTAACTTCAACGGTTCGCACCGCGCGGTAGCCTTTCAGCACACTTTTACCATTCTGGTAGTCATAGTCCGGCTGAGTGCGCAGGTTTGCAGAGCTGATGTCTTTCTTGGCAATCTGATTTTGTTCAAGGAAAGAAAGGTATTGCGCAACACGCTCATCGGCCTGTTTCTTGGCGGAAGCGGCATCCTTTGCCGACACGTTGACTTCAATCGCCAGGGTGGCGATGTCAGGCGTCGCATCCACGCTTGCCGTCCCGGAAGTCACGATGTGCGGTCCATTCGGCAACTCATTTGCCTGTACCGGGATTGCGCTAAATCCGACTAATGCCGCAAGGGCCATCACTTTGAACTTCACTGTCGCTCCTCCATGTTACGTTAATCGCCCTGAAACTCAGGGCGCATGCAGGCAAGCTTAGCGGGTATCTGCGCGTTGTCCATCAGACAACGCTTAGTTGAACAATGCGTGAACGTGTGCAACCCCTTCTTTTGCCAGTTGAAAAGCGATAAACCACATCACCAGCCCTACCAGAGTATTGATGATACGCTGGGCTTTGGCGGTACGCAGTCGCGGTGCCAGCCAGGCGGCCAGCAGCGCCAGACCGAAGAACCACAAGAAAGAGGCGCTGACGGTTCCCAAAGCGAACCAACGCTTCGGCTCCATCTCCAGTTGCCCGCCCAGGCTACCCAGCACCACGAAGGTATCCAGATAAACGTGCGGATTCAGCCACGTCACCGCCAGCATCGTGGCGATGATTTTCCAGCGCCCCTGCTTCATCACCTCTGCGCTGGCCAGTTCCAGGTTGCTGCTCATTGCCGTTTTTAACGCGCCAAAACCGTACCACAATAAAAACGCCACACCGCCCCAGGTCACTAACGCCATCAGCCAGGGGGACTGCATGAGCAATGCGCTGCCGCCAAAGATGCCTGCGCAGATAAGCACTAAATCGCTGATCGCGCAAAGCAGCGCAATCATGATGTGATACTGCCGACGAATCCCCTGATTCATCACAAACGCATTCTGCGGGCCGAGTGGCAGGATCATGGCTGCACCAAGCGCAAGACCTTGAAAATAATAAGATATCACGATAATTATTCCGAACTGTTTCTCTTAAGCGCAGACTATAGCGCGAGAGAATCATTAGCGGAAATTGATAATTTTAATCGCAGATTAGGGGAATTAATAAAGGGGGAAGGAAATGCCGGATGGCGGCTAACGCCTTATCCGGCCTACAAAACAACCTGTAGGCCCGGTAAGCGACAGCGCCACCGGGCGAAACGGCTTATTCCGCGTTCTCTTTCACTCGTTTGAAATTCACGTCCATCTGCGGATACGGGAAGCTGATGCCTGCGGCATCGAACTCACGTTTAATGCGTTCCAGCACATCCCAATAAACATTTTGCAGATCGCCGCTTTTACTCCATGCACGCACCACGAAATTAATGGAGGAGGCGCCCAGCTCATTCAGGCGCACCGTCATTTCACGGTCTTTCAGAATACGCTCGTCGGACTGGATAATATCGGTCAGGATTTTTTTCACCTGGTCGATATCAGAGTCATACGCCACGCCAATGATAAATTCGTTACGACGCACCGGCTCACGGGAAAAGTTAATGATATTTCCGGCAATAATCTTGCCATTCGGGATCACCACAATTTTGCCGTCCACGGTACGCATGGTGGTCGAAAAAATTTGTACGTTCAGTACCGTACCCGCGACGCCGCCGAGATCGACATATTCTCCCGCGCGGAAAGGACGGAACATCACCAGCAGTACGCCTGCCGCGAGGTTAGACAAAGAGCCTTGTAAGGCCAGACCGACCGCTAAACCGGCGGCACCCAACACAGCGATAACGGAAGCCGTTTGTACGCCAACGCGCCCCAGCGCGGCAATCAGCGTGAAGGCAATAATGCCGTAACGCACCAGCGCAGACAGGAAGTCAGCCACGGTCGCATCAATATGGCGCGCCAGCATCAGGCGATTAACGGTATTGGAAACAATACGCGCCACGATCATCCCGATGATGATGATAGCGATAGCCGCAACGATGTTAACCGCATAACTCAGCAGCAGCTCCTGGTTGCGCACCAGCCAGGTGCCCGCACCATTTATGCTGTCGACAACATTCAAATCTTCCATTCAATATTCCTTGGTCATATCAAAAAAACGCAAATGAGATCATTCTCACGAAAACGACCTTTTAAAGGTAAACAAAAACAGTCGAATATGCCATTTTTCAACATGATCCCATCAAGGAAACGCGCAGCGTTAATACTCCGCAGGTCGATCGACCATTCTGATAAATCCGCTCACTAATGCACTCTTCTGCTTAAATACGTCGGCGATTTCACTCACCACTTTTCCGCTGCCCGCATTCTTCCAGGCGATAGAAAGCGGCGAAGGCTGGCGTGGATTGACCACTGAGCGGGCAACCAGCGCCCCGGACTCGACATACGGACGGCACAATCGCTCCGGTAAAAAACCGACGCCGAGGCCGCTTAAATGGCAGGCCAGCTTGGTGCTGAGATCAGGAACCTTGATCTCCTTTTGTCCGCTCAGCAACCAGGCAACACGGCGCGTCAGCGTTCGCGAAGTATCTTCAATATTAATGGCGGGGTAACGGCGCAGCATATCGTCAGACAATACCGGTGCAGGATGGCTCGCCAAAGGATGACTCTGCGCCACCACAAACTGCCAGCTGATATCCCCCAGCGGCAGCAGAGAGATGTTATTGGAGAGCGACTCCGAGCCCGTCACGCCAATCGCTAACTGAAAGTCGTCATACAAAAGCGAATCCCACACGCCCATGTAGACCTGACGGGAAATTTGAAAACGGGTAAACGGAAACTGTTGATGTAACCACGTCAGTAAGTCCGCCGTGGTCTGCGGCTGATACAGCAGGTTATTGATAACAATATTTACCTGCCGCTCAACGCCTGCGTTGATCTGCTGAAGCTCGTCCGGCATTGCATCCAGCCAGTTAAGCCACTGGCGGCAATGCTCAAGCAGGTGCTGCCCGGCAAGAGTCAGGCTGACCGATCGGGTTGTGCGTAAAAAGAGCTGCGTTCCCACCTGCTCCTCCAGCGTTTTTATGCGATAGCTGATCGCCGCTGGCGTTTTATGTAGCGAGCTGGCCGCGCGGGAAAAGCTCTCCGTCTCCGCAACCCGAATAAATGTGCGTATTGTTTCCTGATCGAGCATGCCTTCCCCTTGAGTCGACCATCTGTAACCACCGTTGCGCTATTGCTATCCCCAGTAATGTATCGGCGCCTGAAGTGTGTCCAACCGCGAGCAAACGCTGAATCGCGGGCTGCGGGTCGCGCCCTGACTGTAAACGGCGCATCACCTTCAGCACCGGTATTGAAAACTCCCCCATTCTGGCGCTGTTCAGATAACTGCAACTTACCGATGTTGTAAGTTGCGCAAGCTGATCCGCCGGAGGTAAGAAATGCCCCAGCCGCACAGAAAACCCGGCGGCATACAGCACGGCAAGCATACCCGTCAGCATATCATCGCCGCTGGGCGTCAGTCCTGGCCCGCATCCGATAAGCCAGCGCCAGTCCGGCATCATGCCATGATGCCAGTATGCAAGCTGCTTAATTATTTCAGGATAGTGCGGCATAGCCGTCAGCGGTTGATTTAACGCCCCGGAGAAGCCGCTGCGTTGCGTACAGAATGAGAGATCGACAGGAGCGACAGCAGCAGAACTCAGCGACACACGAAGTATGCGACGAGGGTCAAGCATTATGCCCTGCCCCCACAGGGTGTTCCCCTGTTTGATAAGTCGTTCAACATGGGCCACGCGGGAAAACTGCGCGGTGCTCAGTAACACGCCCGTCGGCCCCATTCCTTTCCCATAGCGAAACAGCGTCAACAGCTCGCCACCGGAATGGCAAAAGTTAATCGCCTGCGAGAAGCGGCTGTGTAACGACCACTCACCATCGGGAAGTCGATAAAGTCCGGCACAGGCCAGGGGATTGATAATGCTCATCAGTACACTCCAGTATGCCGGATGGCGGCGTAAACGCCTTTACAGCATTGCCAGACCGTAGGCCCGGTAAGCGTAGCTCCACCGGGCAAAGCGATTACGCCGTGATGTGATGCAACTCCGCCAGCGCTTCCAGCGCTTTTTCAAAGCAAAGCAGCGGAGCGCGTACGGTTCCCGCCCCCACCTGCCCAATTCCCGCTTCACGATGGGCAATACCGGTATTAATCAGCGGCGTGATCCCCGTTTCAACAACGCGGCGAATATCCAGCCCCAGGCAGGCTCCCCTGAAATCCCAGGACGGAATCTGGAACAGCGGATTGCTGGACAGATAGATTTCAGCCATCTCTTCCGACGTTTCCAGCGCCGCCCCCATACCGCCTGCGCCGACAAAACGCGTTACGCCAGGCGCGGCAATCATTGCCGCGCCGCCGATCCCCAGCGTTTCCGTGATGGCGCTGTCGCCAATATCCGGGTTCGCATCGGCCTGGCTGTAACCGGTAAAAAACAGCCCCTGCGGCGTATTCACCGGCGCGGTAAACCAACGGTCGCCGGTGCCGCTTACGCGAATACCAAAGTCGCGACCGTTACGCGTCATGGCCGTAACGACCGATCCGGCTTTAATTTCCGCCGCCGCATCCATCACCGCTTTACTGTAGGCCATCGCCAGGTTGAGGAAGAACTGGTCGGTGACACTGAGGAATTGCAGCACGTCAATGATTTCAGCCTTCGGACGATCCAGTCCGGCGATCACCGGCGACAACGTGCGCAGCAGCAAAGAAGAGGCGGCAATATTACGCTGGTGGAACTCATCCCCCATAGTGATCGCCTGCGCCATCAGCGCCGTCAGATCGACGCCGTTTTCCATCCGCGAGAGCGCTTCCTGCAACACCGGCGCCAGCACATCACGCATCCAGCGCAGGCGTTTCTGGACGTCATCGCCGTAAGCGCCGAAACGCATCACTTTGCCGATCCCTTCATTAAGGTTGCAGCAGGACGAGTTGCCATGCACCACGTCACGTACCACCAGCACCGGCATACTGGCGGAGGTGATACCGCCCATCGGCCCCACCGCGCCCACATGATGACAAGGAATAAACGCCACCTCACCTTGTTCCAGCATGCGTACGGCTTCTTCCTCGCTGGCCGCCCAGCCTTCAAACAGCGACGCGCCGATACAGGCACCGCGCATCGGGCCGGTCATCTCTTCCCAGGCGATCGGCGGGCCGGCGTGCAGTAATTTACGTCCAGACGCTAATTCGGCCACCGCGTCTTTCGCCGGGCGTACCGCAACCCAATGTGGGCGCGCGGCTTTGATTCGTTCAATAATGGCTTCGTTGGCCTGTGCAATAGATGAATACATATCCATACCTCTGAACTTAATGTAACTGTTTGAGTAGACTGGCGAGACGGGCGTTGCCACCGGCAACGGGCGCCCACTGATAATGCACAACCGGCGTACCGCTGCTTTGCAGATCCAGCGCGAAGCTGCGCAACCCGGCGTTGATGACCTGCACGCCATCAAGAAGCGCGCTATGTGCTTGCGGTATGCCGCGCTCCTGATGGCGTGTAAGACTGATGGCGAGCAGGACGGCTTCTTCCAGCGTTTCCACCACCGCAATCCCGGCCTCGCGAAGTTTTTCCGCCTGCCCGCTGCGCCCCTGCGGGTCGACATCAGTACCGGTCAGGGTGGCAATCACCACCAGCGGGGCGGCGCGTTTGGCGCGCACTTGCTCTATCGCCTCGACGACCGCTCCCGCCGGGTCGGCACAAGCGCCATAGCCCAGCACCACATCCAGCAGCAGCACGCCCACTGCCGGCATTGCGGTCAGTTTTTCAATTTCAATACTGCGGGTAGTTGGATCAATCATCGGATGAGGTCTGCCCAGGGTGTAACTGTCATCACCAAGGTCGACAATGCGATGGCCGTCAGCCTCCAGCATCACGCCCTGGTCGTGGCTTTCGCTGACGGGGACGCCCAGCCCGGCGGAGAGCAGCATGGCGGCTTCGGCTGCCAGCGTGCCCCCGGCGTACAGGCCATAAATACCTTTCCCTGTCACTTCCGGCTGAATCCGTCGCTGTTGCGCCACGCGCATCAGCAGCACCGCCAGCTGGGCGGCATCCGACAAGGAGTTCGCCAGCCAGACGTTACCTTCACGGCGCTGTTCCGGTTGACGCCCGAGGAACAACGCGACCACCGGTTTCCCCACATTTTGCATGGCCGCAATGATGCGGGTTCGCACCTGCAGCGACGGCGGTTTGGAGACAAAAGCAATCACCCGCGTGGCGTCATCCGCGGCCAGCATGTCGAGCGCGGTCAGCGCGCTGATGCCGCCCACTTCCGCGCTCAGGTCGCGCCCGCCCAGACCTATCGCATGGCTGATTCCCTGCTGATGCAGCGCAATCTGCGACGTCACTTCCTGAATCCCCGTCCCCGATGCGCCAATTACGCCAATCCCGCCTTCAGGCAGTACGTTGGCAAACGCCAGCGGACTTCCGGCAATCATCGCCGTGCCGCAGTCAGGCCCCATCACAATCAGCCCCCGCTCGCGCGCCATTGTTTTCAGCTCGACCTCCTGTTCCAGCGGCACATTATCGGAAAACAGCATCACGTTTTTATTCGCCAGCAGCCCCTCTCTGGCAACCGATGCGGCATATTCCCCGGCAACGGAAACTAACAGCAGATTGGCCTGGGGTAATTTTTGACATGCGCTCTCCCAGCGGCGCGCTTTGATCAACTGGTGCGCGCTGCCCGAGGCATTCGTCATCGCATTCAGTTCTTTCTCCAGTTGCTCACGAATCAAATCCAGAATGCCGGGCTGTTCGCCTTCGGTTCGCACCGCCACGCAAATATCGTTTGGCGTGGCATCGGCAAAATCGTCATGCCAGAACCCGGTTGAATCCAGCATCGACTTATTCGCTGGCGTGCCCATCATCACCGAGACCTGATCAACTTCCGGGCGTTCACTGAGTTTTCGGGAAATAATCATCAGGCTGACGGAGTCCTGAAAACTTCCCTTTTTAATAAAGGCGTAAATCATTACCGCTACCTCTTTATGTGCGTTTTTCTTTTAAAAACAACATGGCGAATAAACCGACAGCCAGCAGCGCGGCTGAAACATAGAAACTGGAAGCCAGACTTCCGGTGATATCACGCGCCGCGCCTGCAATAATGGGTGCCAGAATGGAGGAACTCATGCCGATAAAATTAAATAAGCCAAATGCCGTGCTGTAATTATTTTCATCGACGCTATCCGCCACCAGAGCGACCAGCACCGGGTCCAGCGCCAGTTTTCCGACAAGGCCATAAACGCACAAAGCGATAATGACGCCGGTCATATTTGGCATCCAGATAATTGACAGCATGCTGAGAATGGCGACGGGCACCAGGAACATAATTAATGGTTTACGCTTACCCAGTTTGTCAGACAGGCTGGAGAATAACAGCGCGCCAGGAATTGAAATCCACGCCACCAGCGAAGAAATAAATCCGGTTTCACTGCCCGCGATGCCACGTTCACTTTGCAGATAATAGGGAAGCCAGGTCAGAATAACGAAGAAACCAAACAGGCTACAGAACACCATAATATAGGTGATAATTAAATTACGGTTTTTCAGAAGGTCGCTGAAATTCCCTTTTTTTACCGGTTTGCCATCGGCTTCGGCCGTGCGCTTCTTCTCTTTCACAAACAACCAGATCGCAATCCCAACCAGCACGGAGGGGATCGCCATCGCGTAAAATGGCATACGCCACGAATACCCCTGGTCGTACACCAGCCAACTGGAGGTCATCAGGCCCAGCGCAATACCGAAGGCCATCCCGCTATTGATGATGGCGCTGCCCAGCGAACGGTATTTTTTGGGGATCTGCTCGGAAGACAAGCCATACTGCGGGCCATAGTAAGTCCCTTCTCCCGCTCCCGTTACCACGCGGGCAAACAGCAGCGTATACCAGCTTTTCGCCCAACCTGTGACGGCGGTGAATACGCCAAAAAGAATAAACCCCGGCACCAGCACTTTCTTTTTGCCAATCTTATCGCCCAGAATGCCTGCCGGAACCTGAAGCAAAGCATAAGAAAAATAGAAAACTGAATTAAGAATACCTAATTGCGTACCACTTAAGCCAAATTCTTTTTCCAGCTCTCCCATTACCGGATTGAGTATCGTGCGGTCAGCGTACATAAAAATCCACCCTAACCAGAACAGGAAAACGGTGACCCACCAGGCCGGTATTCCTCTTTTATTCGTGACCTCAGTCACTTCATATGATCCAGACATAAGCAATCTCCCGGTAATATTTACCGCTGAACACCTCATGCTATCTGACATGATACGTGAGGTTTGATGTTTTAACTGAGGCTACCTTATCGGGGGAAAAATCCATTTCATTTGAACAAAATCACACAAAATCCATTGTTATAAATTCCTGGGAACTGACCGCCGCATTATTAAAAAAAGTCTAATAATCATTTTTAAAACAATTTAAATAAAAGAGATAAAAACGCTAAGGATTAGCGAGATATTTTTGTGGGTAAATGAGCTGTCGGTTACATCACATTATGAAAATAACAAGACGATATTTTTACCGCGAGATATTTCGCACAATGAGGTCATCATGAAAAAGAAAATCGTCATTGCCCTTGGCGGCAATGCGTTATTACAGCGCGGAGAAATTCTCAGCGCGGAAAATCAGCAGCGTAGCATTCAGGTATTCGCCAGAATGGCATCCGTACTGGCCCGGGATTATCAACTGGTGATTGTTCACGGCAACGGCCCGCAGGTGGGTCTGCTGGCGTTACAGAATGCGGCCTGTACAGACTCCCCCGCCTGGCCGCTGGATATTCTGGTCGCCGAAAGCCAGGGAATGATCGGTTTTGCTATCGCTCAGGAACTGGCGTCATACACTGGCGGCGCGCCCGTCACAACGCTGATGACCCGCGTGGCGGTCGATCCGCGGGATGACGCCTTTGCAACGCCCGGCAAGTATATCGGCCCGGTATATCAACCAGCGCAGCAGGCGGAGCTGGAAGCGCGCTACGGCTGGCTGATGAAAGCCGATGGCAACTATATTCGTCGGGTTGTTCCCTCTCCGACGCCATTAAAAATTCTCGACAGTGACGCAATACAAACGTTGATAGATGCCGGACATACGGTAATTTGCTGCGGTGGCGGCGGCATTCCGGTTATCGCACAAGACGAGGGATACCAGGGAGTCGAAGCGGTCATTGATAAAGATTTAACGGCCTCGGTGCTGGCGCAGTCTCTCCACGCCGATCATCTGTTGATCCTGACGGATGCGGACGCTGTGTATGAGAACTGGGGAACGCCACAGGCGCGCGCGCTGCGCCATGCAACGGTAGAAGAACTGGCGCCGTTTGCCGCCCCCGATGGTGCGATGGGCCCCAAAGCCGCAGCGGTGATGCAGTTTGTTAAACAGACCGGGAACACTGCGTTTATCGGCGCGCTAAAAGATGCGCCACAGATTCTGGCGGGGGAAAAAGGCACCTGCGTGACGCGGTAAACCTCTTTTTGCCGGATGGCGACGCGAAAGCATCTTATCCGGCCTACGGGAAGCACGGTTGCCAATCGTAGTCGCCATCCGGCAAAAAAAATGGCTTCCCGAAGGAAGCCATTTTTACAATCAGCAGGCTGAATTACAGAACGTCAATCGCGTTCAGTTCTTTGAAAGCCTGTTCCAGACGCGCGATCATGGAAGTCTGGCCGGCACGCAGCCATACGCGCGGATCGTAGTATTTCTTGTTCGGCTGATCTTCGCCTTTCGGGTTGCCCAGCTGACCCTGAAGATACGCTTCGTTATCTTTGTAATACTTCAGAACACCTTCCCAGGTCGCCCATTGGGTATCGGTATCGATGTTCATTTTGATTACGCCGTAGCTTACGGAGTCTTTGATTTCCTGAGCAGTAGAACCGGAACCACCGTGGAATACGAAGTTCAGGCTGTTGTGCGGCAGGTTGTGTTTCTTAGAAACATATTCCTGAGAGTCGCGCAGGATGGTCGGGGTCAGAACCACGTTACCTGGTTTGTAAACACCGTGTACGTTACCGAAGGAAGCCGCGATGGTGAAACGCGGGCTGATTTTGCTCAGCTCAGTGTATGCGTAATCAACGTCTTCCGGCTGGGTGTACAGTGCAGAAGCGTCCATGTGGCTGTTGTCCACGCCGTCTTCTTCACCACCGGTGCAACCCAGTTCGATTTCCAGAGTCATGCCCATTTTGGCCATGCGCGCCAGGTATTTGGAGCAGATTTCGATGTTCTCTTCCAGAGACTCTTCAGACAGGTCGATCATGTGAGAAGAGAACAGCGGCTTACCGGTCGCAGCGAAGTGTTTTTCACCCGCGTCCAGCAGACCGTCGATCCACGGCAGCAGTTTCTTCGCGCAGTGGTCGGTGTGCAGAATTACCGGAACACCGTAGTGTTCAGCCATCTGGTGAACGTGATGCGCGCCAGAGATAGCGCCCAGGATTGCCGAGCCCTGAGGAACGTCGGTTTTCACGCCTTTACCCGCGATAAAGGAAGCGCCACCGTTGGAGAACTGGACGATGACCGGCGCTTTAACTTTCGCAGCGGTTTCCAGAACGGCGTTGATGGAATCGGTGCCCACGCAGTTAACTGCTGGCAGAGCAAAGTTGTTTTCTTTTGCTACCTGGAACACTTTCTGTACGTCATCACCAGTAATTACGCCTGGTTTTACGAAATCAAAAATTTTAGACATGTTTCGTTGTCCTGTATCGTCGGGCCTTAGAAAAAACACGGGCCGCCCTGAATGTCAGCACGGCAATAAATCAACGGGCAGGAATCCCTGCCCGTAACGATTACTTCTTAGCGCGCTCTTCGAGCATTGCTACTGCTGGCAGCACTTTGCCTTCCACGAATTCGAGGAATGCGCCGCCGCCAGTGGAGATGTAGGAGATTTTGTCAGCAATGCCGAACAGGTCGATTGCCGCCAGAGTGTCGCCGCCGCCTGCGATGGAGAACGCTTCGCTGTCTGCGATCGCGTTGGCAACAATTTCGGTGCCTTTACGGAAGTTCGGGAATTCGAACACGCCAACCGGGCCGTTCCACAGAATGGTTTTCGCATTCTTCAGGATGTCAGCCAGTTTCTCAGCGGAGGTATCGCCCAGGTCCAGAATCTGCTCGTCGTCTTTGATATCGTTAACAGATTTCAGGGTCGCGGTAGCGGTTTCGGAGAACTCGGTTGCTACGCGTACGTCAGTTGGAACCGGGATATCACAGGTGGTCAGCAGGCGTTTCGCTTCGTCAACCAGGTCAGCTTCGTACAGGGATTTGCCCACATTGTGGCCCTGAGCGGCAACGAAGGTGTTTGCGATGCCGCCGCCAACGATCAGCTGGTCAGCGATTTTGGACAGGGAGTCCAGAACGGTCAGTTTGGTAGACACTTTAGAACCGCCAACGATAGCCACCATCGGGCGAGCCGGTTCTTTCAGCGCTTTACCCAGCGCATCCAGTTCTGCCGCCAGCAGCGGACCTGCGCAAGCGACGTCGGCGAATTTACCGATACCGTGGGTAGAAGCCTGAGCGCGGTGCGCAGTACCGAAAGCGTCCATCACGAATACGTCGCACAGCGCAGCGTATTTCTTAGACAGGGCTTCGTCGTCTTTCTTCTCGCCTTTGTTAAAGCGAACGTTTTCCAGAACCACCAGTTCACCGGCGGCCACTTCAACGCCGTCCAGGTAATCTTTTACCAGGCGAACCGGATTGGACAGTTTGTCTTTCAGGTAGTTAACAACCGGCAGCAGAGAGAATTCTTCGTTGTACTCGCCTTCGGTAGGACGACCCAGGTGGGAAGTAACCATCACTTTCGCACCCTGTTTCAGGGCCAGTTCGATGGTCGGCAGGGAAGCGCGAATACGCGCGTCGCTGGTTACTTTCCCTTCTTTAACTGGAACGTTCAGATCCGCACGGATAAAAACACGTTTACCAGCAAGATCCAGATCGGTCATCTTAATTACAGACATGGTGAATCCTCTCATTGATTCATAAAGTTTTGCAGACGTCATGCGCTTCATCCTTTTGAAGGATTTTGCGCATGGAATGTCCTACTTGAAACCAACTGCGGCCATCGCTAACGTCGTGTCGAGCATTCGGTTAGCAAAGCCCCATTCATTATCGCACCAGACCAATGTCTTGATCAGGTGGGCGCCACTGACCCGGGTCTGGGTGCCATCAACGATGGCGCTATGCGGGTCGTGGTTGAAATCTATCGAGACCAACGGCAATTCCGTATAGTCAACTATACCATGAAATGCCCCATGTGCTGCTTTTTGCAGCAACTGGTTGACTTCATTGGCTTTTACCGGCTTTTTCACCGTCACGCTTAAGTCGATCGCCGTCACATTTATGGTCGGTACGCGTACCGCAATCGCCTCAAAACGGTCGTTGAACTGCGGGAAAATTCGCGTAATGCCCGCCGCCAGTTTGGTATCAACCGGAATAATCGACTGGCTGGCGGCGCGGGTGCGTCGCAGATCGGAATGGTACGCGTCGATCACCTGCTGATCGTGCATGGCGGAGTGGATCGTCGTGACGGTTCCCGACTCAATGCCGTATGCATCATCTAACAATTTAATGACGGGGATGATGCAATTCGTGGTACAGGACGCATTCGATACGATGCGGTGTTCCGCACGCAATTGCTCCTGGTTCACGCCAAACACGACGGTGGCGTCAAGATCGTGGCTGCCGGGATGTGAAAAGAGCACTTTTTTCGCGCCAGCGGCAAGATGCGCCTCGCCGTGTTCACGATTACCGTACACGCCCGTGCAATCCAGCACGACATCAATACTCAGTTCGCGCCAGGGCAGCGCATCCAGCGTTCGCTCGTGCAAAATGCGAATCGTGTCGTCACCGACGATGAGCTGCTCGCGCTCCTGGCGAACATCCCATGCAAAACGTCCATGGCTGGTGTCATATTTCAACAAATGCGCCATGCCCGCAGCATCCGCAAGTTCGTTGATTGCCACCACGCTGATTTCCGCCCGGCGTCCTGATTCATACAAAGCACGAACCACGTTACGCCCGATGCGACCAAAGCCATTAATCGCTACGCGTACGGTCATAGGTCTCCTGCAAGGCTATCCCGATTCAGATGAGGCTGACAGAGTAATCCAGCAAATCGTCGAGGAAAACCTTACCTGTCGCAAACTGCGACTGATTGATTATTTGTCGAACATTTAATCGACTGAAACGCTTCAGCTAGAATAAGCGAAACGAGGAATAAAAGGAATGATTGTCCAGTCAAAGAAGCCAGTTATCTGACCTGCATCACACTTTCACCCCCTTCAGCGCCCGATTTATTCCATATTCCAGAATGGCGAATAAGCGTAGCAATATCTTTTCGTTGCCGCGTCACAAATCCTGATTTATATCAGGAAGTACGTGAGCCAGCGTCTATGCAAGACGATACTCGCCCTTTGCCGTCATCTCTAACGTAAGACTCGCAGGTAAGCTGTTTTCCAGCACCCGACAAACGTTAGGCCCGTCGGTACGGTCAAAAAATATCTGCGCCTGCTCTTCGCTCAGTCCTCCTGCCTGTTTACGTGCGATTAAACGTCCGCGCAGCACATCGGCAGGCGCGCGGATAAACAGTGAATAATCGCAATACTGCCGTAGCTCGCGCCAGGACGGCGCGTTATACAACAGCCAGTTTCCTTCAATAATAACGACAGGCGCTGTCACCTGAATGGCATTTTCGACAGGGTCATGCAGCTGGCGATCATATTGAGGCCAGGTTGCATTCTGCTCATGGAGCTGACGTAAATTACTCGCCAGTTTTTCAACGTTAAAGGTTTCAGGCGCACCTTTAGCGGCGCGCAGTTCATGCTCATCCAGCCAGCGATTATAATGATGGAAGCCATCCATCGGCAGCGTCTGGATCGTCGGTAATTCTGGATCGTTACGCGACAGATATTCCCAGAAGGTGGTGAGCGTTGACTTTCCTGTTCCTGGCGGAGCACTCAGAAAAATAACGGTGCGGCGCTCAGGTGTTTTCGCGTTTAATGTTGCCAGATGCCGTAACAGCGGTTTATGGACATTTTCTACTTCATCGTCATCATACCAGGCGTCGGTCATCAGCCCATTAATCTGGAGCGATATTTTCACGGTGTTAATTCCCTTAATATCGTCGTTACCGCTAAAGCCAGCCCGGTTTTGATCATGGTGACAAAACGTATTTCTGAATAGATGGCGAAATCGGCAAACTTCATTGATTTCAACGAATTGTAGAGTGTGGCATTCGTTGTTATGCTATTGACGTTACTCATAAAATCCCAGGTGATATCATCAGAAAAACGGGGGATTTCACGCTGTTCACGTAAATACTGATAAAACTGAGAGAAGTGAATCACATCGGCATACAGCCATTTATCCATTTTTCCCAACGCATAAATCAAACGTATTGCCACATCAATGTCATCAAGCGGGCCGCTTTGAGCCAGTAACGGCTTCACTGCATATTCGACGATTTCTTCATCGTTATTGACGAATAATGACGGCAGAAAATTTTTGATGGCCTGCAACAGGATGTCATTTGCGGTTGCCATAAACGAAAGTAAATTATCCTGAGCGTCCAGTTGCTCAAGTACATCATCTTCTGTCAACGTCGTCATGCGTTTCTCGATAAATCACCAGCAATGCAGAGAGTCTATTATATTACACGTTCGATCGATGCCGCCGATCAGTAATGTTTGCGTACTGACGCCATTTTCCGTTTTCTGCACGCCATGTAACAGATCGCCTCCCGTTACACCCGTTGCTGAGAACAGAATATCCTGGCTTCCCACAAGTTCATCCAGCGTATAAACCCGGTTCACCGCGACACCCATTTGCTTACAGCGGCGTAACTCATCGTTCGCGATCAATCGGTGTTCCGCCGTTTCACCTTTCGCCTGACAAAAGTCAATCAACTCAGCCTGCATATCACCATCAAGCGCCTTCACGGCGCAGGCTGATATCACCCCTTCCGGCGCGCCGCCAATAGCGTACATCACATCGAACGGATGATGTTGCTGGCAGGTTAATACGCTGGCGGCGACATCGCCATCCGGCAAGGCAAACACCTTGACGCCAAGCTGCGCGGCCTGCTGAATAACCGCCTGATGGCGCGGTTTATCCAGCGTCGCCATACGCAACGACGTGAGCGGCTTATTCAGCGCAGCGGCAATATTACGCAGGTTCTCTTCCAGCGATAACGCGAGGTTAATCGCCCCTTTCGCCTGACGGTTAACCACCAGTTTGCGCATATACATGTCAGGCGCATGCAGCAGGCTCCCCTGCGGCGCCAGCGCCATCACGGACAACGCATTATTCTGCCCCATCGCCACCATGCGCGTTCCCTCAATCGGATCGACGGCAATATCCACGCTCGGCCCTGTCCCGGTTCCGACCTCTTCACCGATATACAACATCGGTGCATGGTCGATTTCGCCTTCGCCGATAACAATTTTGCCCCGCATGGCGACTTCATTTAATGACTGACGCATGGCTGTCACCGCCAGTCCATCGATTTTGTTTTTATCGCCGCATCCGGTTTGCGGCCAGGCAGCAAGCGCTGCCTGTTCCGTAATCCGAAAAAGCGGCCACGCCAGAGACATCATGCCGCCGCCTCCCCAATATCTACGCCAAACTGCGCCAGCAAATATCTCTCCGCGTTTTCATTCCAGATGCCGTGCGTCTCTTCAACCAGACGCGCCAGCGCTTTGAATAACGGGTCGGTTTTTCCTTTTTCGGCAAAATCGGCGATAGCGGTCAGCGGCATAGTCACACCGTTATAAATGAGTTTTTTCCCGCCCGGAATATTGGGCAGGTTAAGCACCGTTTCCGGGACGGCATCCAGCCCGCCAATGTGCGTTACCATAAATGAAGGCTGTAGTTGCCCTGTGGCGCTCAACGCAATGGCCTCTTTCATGTCATCGGTCGAACCGCCGGATGTTCCCACAACATGGGTACTGTTGTAATGCACGTTGTAGAAGTTAAACGGAACCTTAAAATCTTTATCCGTTGGGCCCGCGAAAAAGTTCAGACAACCGTCTTCAGCCAGCAGTGTATCGGCCATTTCCACCACCGCCGGGACGGCGGCGTAAACGAAAACGTCATCGAAACCCGCATCTTCCGTTAGCGCACGCAGTTTTGCCGTCGGGTTTTCCATGCCGCAGGTATTCACATAAACAAGCTCAATCCCCTTCGCCGCCGCCAGCTCGACCGGCAGCAGTTTTTTCGCTTGTGACAGACGGGCTTCATCAATATCGACCACCACCACTCGCGAAGGCTGGATACCACCGTTGATGGCATAATCAATGGCGCCGATCCCCATCGGCCCGGCACACGCCAGAAGCGCAATATTACCGCCGGGTTTCACCCCCATACGGTGCTCATAAACATAAGGCGTCGTGTGGTAGTTCGCATTGTATGCGCCGATAATACAGCACATGGGTTCTGCCAGTGACGCCGCCGCGAAATAAGAGCCGTGATACGGTAAAACACAGCCGAGGTTAATCGCCAGCTCAGGAATAATCATATACGTCGCATTGCCGCCAAAATATTCATAGCTATATCCCGCTGAATATCCGCTGGGCAACCCCATCGCCGGTTGCAACACAAAACGTTGTCCCTTTTTATATTTATCGGTCAGGTTTTTCCCCACCTCAACAATAATACTTGCGCACTCATGACCAGTAATAACCGGGTGATTCTCTAAGTCATCAGGCACACGTTTATGCTCGCTACCTAACGTGGCGGCTTTCCATGTCGATAAACACACGCTGTCTGATATTACACTCACTAACAGTTCATTATCTGTAATTTCAGGCAATTCAAACTCGCGGATGCGAACATCCTGCTTACCATAAATAGCAGCTACTTTGGTCTTCATAGTTACTCCGAAAAATTGATGATGCTAATCCGCGATGAGTTTTTTAAATAATTCATCCAGCAGTGGGTCACCGATGTAATTTTTAATTAACACCGTGGGCTTATTACTCACACGCTTAACGCGGCCCTCAAGGCTGGCATGCGTCACGATAATATCGGCGTCATCAGGAACATTTTCGATAGCATGATGAGCCACCGCAATCACCAGACCGGCTTTCTCCAGACGCTTACGGAATGTCGTTGCCCCCATCGCGCTGGAACCCATTCCGGCATCGCAGACAAAAGCGATACGTTTAATATTCTTATAAGAAAATGCGCCTTCCTGTTTCATTGCTTTCACGGCTTTCGCAGACTCTGCGAAATGGTCTTCTTCATTCTCCGTTTCAACGCTCTTTTCCATTTTCAGGATGATCGAAGTCACGATGAAGGTCACCAGCGTTCCCGCCGTTACACCCGCGATCGTAGCCAGGAAAGATCCTTTCGGCGTCAGCGCAAGGTACGCGAAAATCGAACCCGGACTTGGGCCTGCAACCAGTCCGCCGCCTAACAGATTAAATACCCAGGTTCCCGTCATCCCGCCAGCGATCATCGCAATCAGCGTTAACGGTTTCATCAATACATACGGGAAGTACAGCTCGTGAATCCCCCCCAGGAAGTGGATGATCATCGCTCCCGGCGCGGATTTTTTGCTCATACCACGGCCAAAGAAGGTAAAGCCCAGCAGCAGCCCTAATCCCGGGCCAGGGTTAGAGGCCACCATGAAGAAAATCGATTTCCCCGTCTCCGACGCCTGTTGCATCCCCAACGGGTAATAGACGCCCTGATCAATCGCGTTATTCAGAAAGAGAATTTTCGCGGGTTCGTTAATAAGCGACAGCAGCGGCAGATAACCGGCATGCACCAGCGATTCAATACACTCTTTCACAAAATTATTCGCGATGAGCACTGCCGGGCCAATCACCTCAAACCCCAGCAGGCACAGGAGCATCCCGGCAATACCCAGAGAGAAGTTATTAATCACCATCTCAAAGCCAGCGGGAATACGCTTGTCCAGCAGTCGGTCGATATGTTTAATCACCAGTCCACCAAGTGGCCCCATGATCATTGAGCCGAGGAACATAGGAATATCCGCGCCGATAATGACGCCAATCGTACCAATTCCCCCCATCACCGCGCCTCGTTTCCCACCCACCAGATGGCCGCCAGTGGAACCGATCATAACTGGCAGCAAATAGGTGATCATAGGGCCAACTATTTTGGCGAAATGTTCATTCGGTAGCCAACCGGTTGGAATAAATAAGGCAGTAATAAACCCCCAGGCAATAAATGCGCCGATATTGGGAATGACCATTGCAGTCAAAAAGCCCCCAAAAGCCTGGACCTTTGCACGAGCAGACTTGTGTTCCATAATAATATCCTGTAGAGGAGAAATTAATTATGCGCGAGCAATAATATCCGCTAGCTGTTTTTCAGATGTCGCTGTTAACAACTCAGTAAGAATTTCATCTTCACATAATAATTCACTTAACGCCTGAATAGCGCCAATGTGAGAGTCCGCATCTGCGGCGGATAAACCGATTAATAGTTTGATCGGATCATCTTTTGTAAACTTCACTTCTTGCCGGAGGAGTGTTAACGACATCCCCGTTTTTAAAGCACCACATTCAGGGCGCGCATGCGGCATTGCGACGCCTGGCGCCAGAATATAATAAGGTCCATTGGTTAATGTGGACTCTTTAATGGCCTGAATATACTGTGAGTTAACATAATCATGAGAAAGCAGAGAGGACATGGAAAAATCAATTGCTTCGCGCCAGTCAGTCGCTGCATTTTTTATTGCTATTGACGATTCAGGGAAATAATCAATCAGCCGCATAAATTATCCTTATTTATATAGGGTACTGCTTATCGTTAAAAACAAAATACTCGCGCGGCAAAGCGAAATCAATCGAGGGGAAAAATGCGAAGAAGGAGAAAGTGTTTTTTTAGAACCCAATAAAAACAGACAGTTAAAAACATAAAAATAAAAAGCAACTGTATTTATGTGCTATTTATCACAATTACATCAAATCACTAAATATCAAATATGTGAATTAGATCATATATAGCCACTTGTCTGAACGAAATTAGTTATAATCTCTTTATAAAAAACGGGCCGCCTGAGCGACCCGTTCGGTGTTGTATCGTGATTACAGCAGTTCTTTTGCTTTCGCGACAACGTTATCAACGGTAAAGCCGAACTCTTCGAACAGCAGCTCAGCAGGCGCAGACTCACCGAAGGTGGTCATGCCGACGATAGCGCCATTCAGGCCCACGTATTTGAACCAGTAGTCAGCGATACCCGCTTCCACTGCCACGCGAGCGGAAACCGCTTTCGGCAGTACGGCTTCACGGTAAGCGGCATCCTGCTTGTCGAACGCGTCGGTAGACGGCATGGAGACCACGCGCGCTTTCACGCCTTCGGCAGACAGTTTGTCCCATGCGGCAACGGCCAGCTCAACTTCAGAACCGGTTGCGATGAAGATCAGTTCCGGCTGACCGGCGCAATCTTTCAACACATAACCACCGCGCGCAATGTTCGCCAGCTGCTCTTCGGTACGTTCCTGCTGCGCCAGATTCTGACGGGAGAGGATCAGCGCGGTCGGGCCGTCCTGACGCTCAACGCCGTATTTCCACGCCACTGCGGATTCAACCTGGTCACACGGACGCCAGGTGCTCATGTTCGGCGTTACGCGCAGAGAAGCCACCTGCTCTACCGGCTGGTGAGTCGGGCCATCTTCGCCCAGACCGATGGAGTCGTGGGTGTAGACCATCACCTGGCGCTGTTTCATCAGCGCAGCCATACGCACCGCGTTACGGGCATATTCCACGAACATCAGGAAGGTAGAGGTGTACGGCAGGAAACCACCGTGCAGGGAGATGCCGTTAGCGATGGCGGTCATACCGAACTCGCGCACGCCGTAATGGATGTAGTTACCCGCAGCATCTTCGTTGATGGCTTTAGAACCCGACCACAGAGTCAGGTTACTTGGCGCCAGGTCAGCGGAACCGCCGAGGAACTCAGGCAGCAGCGGCCCAAACGCTTCAATCGCATTCTGAGACGCTTTACGGCTGGCGATTTTCGCCGGGTTAGCCTGCAACTTAGCGATAAATTCATTCGCTTTCGCGTCGAAGTCAGACGGCATTTCGCCTTTCATACGACGGGTAAATTCAGCGGCTTCCTGCGGGAAGGCTTTTGCATAGGCGGCGAATTTCTCATTCCAGACCGCTTCTTTTGCCTGACCGGCTTCTTTCGCATCCCACTGCGCATAGATTTCAGACGGGATTTCGAACGGCGCGTATTTCCAGCCCAGCTGTTCGCGGGTCAGTGCGATTTCAGCATCGCCCAGCGGCGCGCCGTGAGAGTCGTGCGTACCCGCTTTGTTCGGGGAACCGAAACCGATGATGGTTTTGCACATCAGCAGGGACGGTTTGTCAGTAACGGCGCGCGCTTCTTCAACCGCGCGTTTAATCGCTTCAGCATCGTGACCGTCGATACCGCGCACAACGTGCCAGCCGTAGGCTTCGAAACGTTTAGCGGTGTCATCAGTGAACCAGCCTTCAACGTGGCCATCGATAGAGATACCGTTGTCATCGTAGAACGCGATCAGTTTGCCCAGCTTCAGCGTTCCTGCCAGAGAGCAGACTTCATGGGAGATACCTTCCATCATGCAGCCATCGCCCATGAAGGCATAGGTGAAGTGATCCACGATATCGTGGCCTGGACGGTTGAACTGCGCCGCCAGTGTTTTTTCCGCAATCGCCATACCGACCGCGTTCGCAATCCCCTGGCCCAGCGGGCCGGTGGTGGTTTCAACACCCGCGGTGTAACCCACTTCCGGGTGGCCCGGCGTTTTGGAGTGCAGCTGACGGAAGTTTTGCAGCTCAGACATCGGCAGGTCATAGCCGGTGAGGTGCAGCAGGCTGTAGATCAGCATGGAGCCGTGGCCGTTAGACAGCACGAAGCGGTCACGGTCAGCCCAGGAAGGGTTCTGCGGGTTGTGGTTCAGGAAATCACGCCACAGGACTTCGGCAATGTCAGCCATACCCATAGGGGCACCCGGGTGACCGGATTTGGCTTTCTGTACTGCGTCCATGCTCAGCGCACGAATAGCATTGGCAAGCTCTTTACGTGAGGACATTTTGACTCCAGATCGGATGATGAAGGCCATGCCCTTAACGACTTGACGACAGCGCGTTTTGGGCTACGCCGGAAAAAAGTGCCAACAATGTAACCCAAGCCGCGAGCCATGTACATGGAGCATCCTTTCGCCGCTTCAGAAATCTCCGGATCGTGTTCGCATGTTGCGCAATCTGCTCACCCCCTTGTCGTTCTTTTCTTTATACTTAGCGTGGCGCTGGTTCATCGACACAAGGCGCACTTTTAGAACAATCCTGATTTCGTGCGGAAGAGAAAACATGAAAATTCGCGCTTTACTGCTTGCTATGAGCATGGCGACGGTTCTGACCGGTTGCCAGAATATGGACTCCAATGGACTGCTCGCTTCAGGTGCAGGCGCTTTTCAGGCTTACAGCCTCAGTGATGAGCAAGTAAAAGCGCTCAGCGACCAGGCATGTACGGAAATGGACAGCAAGGCGACGATCGCCCCGGCTAGCAGCGAATACGCGAAGCGACTGACCAAAATCGCCTCTGCGCTCGGCGACAATATCAACGGCCAGCCGGTGAATTACAAAGTCTATGTGGCGAAAGACGTTAACGCGTTTGCAATGGCGAACGGCTGTATCCGCGTCTATAGCGGCCTGATGGACATCATGACCGATAACGAAGTGGAGGCGGTCATCGGCCACGAAATGGGACACGTTGCGCTCGGCCATGTGAAGAAAGGGATGCAGGTTGCGCTGGGGACTAACGCGGTTCGCGCCGCAGCCGCTTCCGCTGGCGGTATTGTCGGCAGTCTGTCGCAGTCGCAGTTGGGCGATCTTGGCGAGAAACTGGTGAACTCACAGTTCTCCCAGCGCCAGGAGTCCGAGGCGGATGATTACTCCTATGATTTGTTGCGCAAACGCGGCATCAGTCCGGCCGGGCTGGCAACCAGTTTTGAGAAACTGGCGAAGCTGGAAGCGGGACGTCAAAGCTCCATGTTTGACGATCACCCGGCCTCCGCCGAACGCGCCCAGCATATTCGCGACCGAATGGTGGCAGACGGTATTAAATAAAAACGAGAGCAACATGTAGCTCTTGTTAGCTGTTCCGTTCGCCTTATGTTCGTTACCTGTCTGAAACCATAGCATTTGCGAACGTGTTAAGGAGGCTCGTCGCCGCCTCCTTAACAATCCTGGCTCCCGGCGGGAAAATTGTTGCTTCGCAATACCCTCCGCTTATTCCTCCAGGCTACCGGGGCGGGCGCGAGGTAGCGTCCCTGCAAAACGCGCCCTGAACCCGCATCCATGCGGGTTCCTCCGGCCTTACGGAAACACGTCGGCAATTTTCAGCCGGACCCGCCCACACCTGACCATTTCCACGGTTTGTTTTTTTAACAGCAAAACCGGTGCAACTGAAAATCAGAGCATTGCAGCAATGCCCCTGTTCCGGCTGAAAATCGATGAGACGTTGACGGCTGACCGGGTCCGCCCGCAGGGACGCGGGCGGAGGGGACGGCCTGCCGGGACGCAGGCTCGGCCCCGACCCGAAAGGCAGACGGAATAAGGCGAATGAACCGCGCAGCGGCGATTTTCCTTGCCGGAGAGCCTGGGTTGCAAGGGAGGCGGCGACGAGCCTCCCTTGCACGTTCACGGGTACTAAGTTTTCAGAGGAATGTTGAACATCAGGTGAACGGAAACAATCTTCCTGGCTAAATATTCTCCCGGCAGACAGAATAGCGCTCAAATGGTAATTACCCCATTCTTATAACGCATAAATTGATAACTTAAGCGCACAGAACGTTAAATATCAGAATATAAACAGTAGCGATATATTCGACGTTTTATTCTCTGATAGAGGATTATTTTAGTATTTATATTCCCCGGCATGTTTTATCACTTCTTTTAACGCCGCAGACAAAATATAAAATAGTCCAGCCCCAATATGGCCGGTACGCCAACGGCTGTAAGCCTTTGTCACAAAATGTTTGCAATCAATAATTATTCAGGTAACTATCCGTAACGCAGCAATTCAATTTGATATTATCCATAAAGAGAAGTTCCCTCAGTGAAAAAAGAAATATCGTTAATCGCATTAAGTTTATTCGCCGCATTGCCTGCCATTGCCAGCCAACAATCCGACAGCCAGGGTTTTGTTAATGACAGCCATTTAAATCTCTTTTTACGTAACGCCTGGATTAACCGCGACTATCAGGGCGGCGTACAGGACAAAGCCGAATGGGGCCAGGGCATTGTCGCCACCTTTGAATCCGGCTATACCGAAGGTCTGATCGGCTTTGGCGTTGACGGTATTGCGCAGTATGGCGTGCGTCTGGACGGCGGCCGTGGCCGCAGTGGCGCAGGCGGTATCGACTTCTTCAAACAAGACAGCGACGGCCGCGCGAAATCCGATCTGGCAAAATTTGGCGCAACCGCCAAAATGCGCATCTCCAACACCGTCCTGAGCTACGGCAACCAGCGTCCGCAGCTCCCGATCGTCTACGCCGACGATTCCCGTCTGCTGTTTGAAAGCTTCACCGGCACCATGTTGACCTCCAGAGAGATCGACGGTCTGGAGATTAATGCCGGTTATTTCACCGACGAGCAGCGCAAAAGCGACGACCGCCACAACAGCGGCCTGAAAAGCCTCTCTTTCGGCGGCGCGAGCTACCAGTTTAACGATCAGTTCAGCGGCGCCCTGTATGCCTCGCACGTCGAAGATGTGCTGAACAAACAGTATCTGGGGCTGAACTTCAAACAGCCTTTCAGCACCGGACAGCAGCTGGTGCTGGACTTCAACGGCTACAACTCACGTCTGGATTCCGGTTACGCCGATAGCCTGAATACTGGCCGCAGCAACAGCATCTGGAGCCTGGCGGCAAGTTATATCTGGGATATTCATACCTTTAAAGTGGCGTATCAGCAAAGCAGCGGCAGCACCGGTTATCACTACGGCAGCTATCGCGATCAGGGCGGCGTCGGCGATGGCGGCAACACCATCTGGCTGGCGAACTCTTACTGGTCTGATTTTAACGGTGAAGACGAACGTTCCTGGCAGGCGTCATATGGACTGGATTTTGCCGGTCTCGGTTTACCGGGGCTGAGCTGGACAACCGCTTATGTTCGCGGCGATAACATCAAAACATCGGCAACCAGCAACGGCAAAGAGCACGAGTGGTTCAACCAGGTGCAATACCAGGTTCAGGACGGCATGGCGAAAGACCTGAAACTGAAGCTGCGCTATTCCGTATTACGCGTGTCCAGCAACGCCAGCGACTATAACGTCAGCGGCAACGAGATTCGCGCTTACGTGGAATATCCGTTTAACATCTTTTAAGTTAAACCCCCTCTCCTGATGACGGAGAGGGGGAAGCACTTATTCGCCTTTTTTCGCCGCCTGAATGTAGAGCATTTCCAGCGCCAGGGTCGCCGCAGCCAGCGCGGTGATTTCGGACTGGTCATAAGCCGGAGCCACTTCCACCACGTCCATCCCGACAATGTTCAGATCTTTCAGACCGCGCACCAGTTTAATGGCGCGATCGGAAGTCAGGCCGCCGATCACCGGCGTCCCTGTGCCCGGTGCGAACGCCGGGTCCAGACAGTCGATATCAAAGGTCAGGTAGACCGGCATATCGCCAACGATCTGATTAACCTGCGCGATGATGTCATCCACGCCGCGATCGTTCACCTGGCAGGCATCCAGCACGGTGAAACCGTTGTCTTTATCAAATTCAGTACGAATACCAATCTGCACGGAGTGGTTCGGGTCAATCAACCCCTCTTTCGGCGCAGTGTAGAACATGGTGCCGTGGTCAAACTCGCAGCCGTTCGCGTAGGTGTCGGTATGCGCGTCAAAATGCACCAGCGCCATTTTGCCAAAGTGCTTTGCATGAGCGCGCAGCAGCGGCAGGGTCACGAAGTGGTCGCCGCCGAAGGAGAGCATACGTTTACCGGCTGACAGCAGTTTCTCCGCATGCGCCTGCAATTTTTCACTCATCTCGCGCGCGTCGCCAAACGCATAGACCAGGTCACCACAGTCCACAACGTTCAGGCGCTCGCGCATGTCGAAGTTCCACGGGAAGCGGTTGTGCTCCCAGGCCAGGTTAGTGGAAACCTGACGGATTGCCGCCGGGCCGTGGCGGCCGCCCGCACGACCGGAAGTCGCCATATCAAACGGTACGCCGGTGATAACCCAGTCGGCGTCGCTGTCATAAGGCTGGAAATTCAGCGGCAGACGCAGAAAGCCGAAGGCGTTGGAAACCAGGGAGTTATCGTACTGATGACCTAAAGTGCTCATGTCCTGACCTCTTTTAAAGTCGATACATTAAAAACAGATGAAAAAAAATCCCCTCCGCGTCGTTAAACCCGACGAGGAAGGGATTGATTCGTAAATCGCTTATTGGGGCGAATTATCGCCGTTAATTCATACGGGTTCAAGTGAGTATAGCATTCTGCCGGATGGCGGCTTCGCCGTATCCGGCCTACATTCGTAGGCCCGGTAAGCGCAGCGCCACCGGGCATCAGCGGCTACTCGTCTTCCAGGTAAGTGTACCCGTACAGCCCCGTCTCAAACTCTTCGAGGAACTGCTGTTGCAGCGCATCATCCAGACCGGTCTGTTTCACCTGATCGCGGAAGTGGGTCAGCAGCGTGTTCGGATCGAGCTGTACGTATTGCAGCATATCCGCCACGGTGTCCCCTTCGTCAGACAGCTCAACTTCCACGCTGCCATCCGGGAAGACAAACACGTCAACCGCTTCGGTGTCGCCGAACAGGTTGTGCATGTTGCCAAGGATCTCCTGATAGGCGCCGACCATAAAGAAACCGAGCATCGGCGGGTTCTCTGGATCGTACTCCGGCATCGGCATAGTGGTGGCGATACCGTCACCGTCGATGTAGTGATCGATCGCGCCATCGGAATCACAGGTGATATCCAGCAGCACCGCGCGGCGCTCAGGCACCTGATCCAGCCCTTCCAGCGGCAGCACCGGGAACAGTTGATCGATACCCCACGCATCCGGCATTGACTGGAACAGCGAGAAGTTGACGTACATTTTGTCCGCCATACGCTCCTGCAACTCATCGATGATCGGACGATGCGCACGGTTCTGCGGGTCCAGCTGTTTCTGTACTTCGTGGCACATGCTCAGATAAAGCTGTTCCGCCCAGGCGCGTTCCTGCAAACTGAACGTCCCGGAAGAGTAGCCAATGTGAATGTCGTGCAGGTCCATCTGGCTGTCGTGCAGCCATTCACGCAGCGAGCGGCGGGTGCCCGGCTCGTGCATCTCCTGCCAGGTTTCCCACATGCTCTGCAACGCGCGCGGCGCGTCGTCGGCAGGCGCGGTGGGCACCGTATATTCGTTACGCTCCACGCCGATGATGTTCGATACCAGCACGGTATGGTGCGCAGTTACCGCACGGCCAGACTCGGTGATCACCGTTGGGTGCGGCAGACCGTGTTCTTCACACGCGTCGCCAATCGCCCAGATGATGTTGTTGGCGTATTCGTTCAGGCCGTAGTTCACGGAGCAATCAGACTGCGAGCGGGTTCCTTCGTAATCCACGCCCAGACCGCCGCCGACGTCGAAACACTGAATGTTGACGCCCAGCTTATGCAATTCAACGTAGAAACGGGCGGATTCGCGCACGCCGGTGGCAATGTCGCGGATATTCGCCATCTGCGAGCCGAGGTGGAAGTGCAGCAGTTGCAGGCTGTCCAGTCGCCCGGCTTCACGCAGGGTTTCAACCAGTTGCAGCACCTGCGTCGCCGCCAGGCCGAATTTGGATTTTTCGCCGCCGGAAGACTGCCATTTACCGGAACCCTGCGAGGCCAGACGCGCACGCACGCCCAGGCGCGGGATCACGTTCAGACGCTCGGCTTCATCCAGCACGATCGCGATTTCCGACATCTTCTCGATGACCAGGTAGACCTTGTGGCCCATCTTTTCGCCAATCAGCGCCAGACGGATGTATTCACGGTCTTTGTAGCCGTTACAGACGATCACGCTGCGGGTCATTCCGGCGTGCGCCAGAACCGCCATCAGCTCCGCCTTCGAACCGGCTTCCAGCCCCAGCGGTTCGCCGGAGTGAATCAGCGATTCAATCACCCGACGGTGCTGGTTGACCTTGATCGGATAAACGAGGAAGTAGTCGCCGTTATAACCGTAGGATTCACGCGCGCGTTTAAACGCCGCGTTAATGGAGCGCAGACGGTGTTGCAGGATCTGCGGGAAGCAGAACAACGCAGGCAGACGCTGGCCTTGCGCTTCGCGAGCTTTCACCAGTTTGGCGAGATCGACGCGCGCCTGAGGTACGTCAGGGTCCGGGCACACGCTGATGTGTCCCAGTTCGTTGACGTCGTAGTAGTTATTGCCCCACCAGGCAATATTGTAAGTACGCAGCATCTTGCTGGCTTCCTGGGAGCTCATTGCAACCTCCTGCATGGAGCGTAGTACACCCTGTTCGCCTGCTGACGAAGGCGAACCCATAGACATGTCGTCAGACATAGCGAACCTCAAATTTTATTAACAAGTGTAAAACAGTTGACTACTATCGCAATCCGTAGACGCGATAACAACCCATAAACAGACGTATTTTCCAGCAGATAGTGCTGACGCTCCGCCTGCGCGACCGGTTTCTTTTTCATATCATTGTAAAACACGTAACCGAACTTAAGTATGACGGTTCGGCGAAACCACGAGAAAACTCTTGTTTCAACAAGAGCGCCCTTGTTCAGTCTTCCGTTACCGACCGGCTCTGGAATCCTGAGAAGCGCCGAGATGGGTATAACATCGGCAGGTATGCAAAGCAGAGATGCAGATTGCGGGGGACATGCGCACACCAGAACGGTGCGACAGATTCAGCAGAATACAACGGTTCATTATCTCGTATCACCTCCACGGCCGCCCCGTAAGACAAGCCTTTAAGCCAAAGCAACGTTTTAGCCCGGCTGGAAGTGGCGACACGAGGAATCCGTCGTGTGCTTTTTAGTATGAGCCGCGCGCCGCGTTTTATACCGACAAGAGGGGAAAAATGCAAAGCATAAATGCGCACATTGCCAGCAGTGTCCTGAAAAATTTCCAGTCGTGTTTTCAACGCAACGAGAGTTGATTCAAAAAAAACTGGAAATCGGGTGAAGAAGTGACCTAAAATAGCCATCCAGATGTTAATCCATCCATACTGATTAACACTCAGACTGCCAGTGTCATCAACCTGCAAGCCTTGGTAGAATCCTCTGCTTTGGCTATTCCACACAACAGTTTGAGCTAACCAAATTCTCCTTAGGTGAAATAAAACATGGCAAAACACCTTTTTACGTCCGAGTCCGTATCAGAAGGGCATCCTGACAAAATTGCTGACCAAATCTCTGATGCCGTGCTGGATGCGATCCTGGAACAGGATCCGAAAGCGCGCGTCGCATGCGAAACCTACGTTAAAACCGGTATGGTTTTAGTTGGCGGTGAGATCACGACCAGCGCATGGGTTGATATCGAAGAGATCACCCGTAACACGGTCCGTGAGATTGGCTATGTGCATTCCGACATGGGCTTTGACGCCAACTCTTGCGCCGTGCTGAGCGCTATCGGCAAACAGTCCCCGGATATCAACCAGGGCGTTGACCGTGCCGATCCGCTGGAACAGGGCGCGGGCGACCAGGGCCTGATGTTTGGTTACGCGACCAATGAAACTGACGTGCTGATGCCAGCGCCGATCACCTACGCGCACCGTCTGGTACAGCGTCAGGCTGAAGTGCGTAAAAACGGCACGCTGCCGTGGCTGCGCCCGGATGCGAAAAGCCAGGTCACTTTCCAGTATGACGACGGCAAAATTGTCGGCATCGACGCGGTCGTGCTGTCTACTCAGCACGCTGAAGAAATTGACCAGAAATCGCTTCAGGAAGCGGTGATGGAAGAGATCATCAAGCCGATCCTGCCGTCAGAATGGCTGAACGCGTCGACGAAATTCTTCATCAACCCAACCGGTCGTTTTGTTATCGGCGGCCCGATGGGCGACTGCGGTCTGACCGGTCGTAAGATTATCGTGGATACCTACGGCGGTATGGCGCGTCACGGCGGCGGCGCATTCTCCGGTAAGGACCCGTCTAAGGTTGACCGTTCCGCAGCCTACGCCGCGCGTTATGTTGCGAAAAACATCGTTGCCGCAGGTCTGGCTGACCGTTGTGAGATTCAGGTTTCTTACGCTATCGGCGTGGCTGAACCAACCTCTATCATGGTTGAAACCTTCGGTACTGAAAAAGTGCCTTCTGAACAGCTGACCCTGCTGGTACGCGAGTTCTTCGACCTGCGTCCGTACGGCCTGATTCAGATGCTGGATCTGCTGCACCCGATCTACAAAGAAACCGCTGCATACGGTCACTTTGGCCGCGAACATTTCCCGTGGGAAAAAACCGACAAAGCGCAGCTGCTGCGTGATGCCGCAGGTCTGAAGTAATTTACTGACGTTGTTTTTTTAAGGCCAGCCTCGTGCTGGCCTTTTGTATTTGTGCGCGCATCTTTTGCCCGGAGTCGCTTCGCTTGCACGGGCCTACGGGTTCTGTCGTTTTGGCATAGCCGTCACCCGGCGATTAATGAAACCGTTTACCCTCCATTCTATAAGCCACGCGTTGAAAATAATCCTTTTGCATGATCGTTTTTCTTCTGACGTTACATTTTTTTCAGTTAAGTCTTAAATGTGCGTATTCGCGATACAAACCGCCTCACTTACCTCTATGTTTTCAAAGCATTAATTACTTTCACCATCAAATGTTAGTGTAAACGATTACACTAACGTGATTCTAATCACATATTTTTGCGGGCCACTCACCTACCCTTAGCATCAACAAAACTGGCAACCCAACCGGAGGCATCATGCCTGACAATAAAAAACAGGGGCGTTCAAACAAGGCCATGACATTTTTTGTCTGCTTTCTTGCAGCCCTGGCAGGATTACTTTTTGGCCTGGATATCGGCGTTATCGCCGGTGCTTTACCCTTCATCACTGACGAATTCCAGATTACCGCGCACACTCAGGAGTGGGTGGTCAGTTCGATGATGTTCGGCGCCGCCGTCGGTGCCGTCGGCAGCGGCTGGCTCTCCTTCAAATTAGGTCGTAAGAAAAGCCTGATGATCGGCGCGATCCTGTTTGTGGCCGGTTCGCTGTTTTCCGCCGCCGCACCTAACGTTGAGGTGCTGATCGTTTCCCGCGTGCTGTTAGGCCTGGCCGTTGGCGTCGCGTCCTACACCGCCCCGCTGTACCTGTCTGAGATCGCGCCGGAGAAAATTCGCGGCAGTATGATCTCCATGTACCAGTTGATGATCACCATCGGTATTCTTGGCGCCTATCTGTCTGATACCGCGTTCAGCTACAGCGGCGCATGGCGCTGGATGTTGGGCGTGATCATCATTCCGGCCATTCTGCTGCTGATCGGCGTGTTCTTCCTGCCGGACAGCCCGCGCTGGTTCGCGGCGAAACGTCGCTTTATTGATGCCGAACGCGTACTGCTGCGCCTGCGCGATACCAGCGCAGAAGCCAAACGCGAGCTGGATGAGATCCGTGAAAGTCTGCAAGTAAAACAGAGCGGCTGGGCGCTGTTTAAAGAGAACAGCAACTTCCGTCGCGCGGTGTTCCTCGGGGTGCTTTTGCAGGTGATGCAACAGTTCACCGGGATGAACGTCATCATGTACTACGCGCCGAAAATCTTTGAACTGGCAGGTTATACCAATACCACCGAGCAGATGTGGGGCACCGTTATCGTTGGTCTGACGAACGTGCTGGCCACCTTTATCGCCATCGGCCTGGTAGACCGCTGGGGGCGTAAACCAACGCTGACGCTGGGCTTCCTGGTCATGGCTATCGGCATGGGCACTCTCGGCACCATGATGCATATCGGCATTCACTCGCCGTCAGCGCAATACTTCGCTATCGCCATGCTGCTGATGTTTATCATCGGGTTCGCGATGAGCGCCGGTCCGCTGATTTGGGTACTGTGCTCTGAAATTCAGCCGCTGAAAGGCCGCGATTTCGGTATCACCTGCTCTACCGCCACCAACTGGATCGCCAATATGATCGTCGGCGCAACGTTCCTGACCATGCTCAACACGCTGGGCAACGCAAACACCTTCTGGGTCTATGCCGGTCTGAACCTGTTCTTCATCATCCTGACCATCTGGCTGGTTCCTGAAACCAAACACGTCTCTCTGGAACACATTGAACGTAACCTGATGAAAGGCCGTAAGCTGCGCGAAATCGGCGCTCACAACTAACGCTGATAATTAGCGGTAAGTGCCCGATGGCGCAAGCTTATCGGGCCTACTGCCCTCAGTTGAACGCAGACCGGTTTGTCGGCCGCCATCCGGCAAAACTTAGCGGGGTGAAGCGTCCCTCTTGCAGTCTCCATCACCTCCCATTATCCTCTGTCGTTATGAAAACCTCCCGTCTCCCTATCGCTGTCCAGCAAGCCGTCATGCGCAGCCTGCGGGAAAAACTCGCCCAGGCCAATCTCAAACTGGAACGTCATTACCCGGAACCCAGGCTGGTTTATCAACAACGTGGAACTGCTGCGGGAACAGCATGGCTACAAACCTACGAAATCCGTCTCAATCCTGTGCTATTGATGGAAAACGTCGACGCGTTCGTCAATGAAGTCGTGCCGCACGAACTGGCGCATTTGCTGGTCTGGAAACATTTTGGCCGGGTTGCGCCGCACGGCAAAGAGTGGAAATGGATGATGGAAAGCGTACTGGGCGTCCCTGCCAGACGCACGCATCAGTTTGAACTGCAATCCGTTCGCCGCAATACCTTTACCTACCGCTGTAAATGCCAGCAGCATCAGCTCACCGTGCGCCGCCATAATCGCATCGTGCGCGGTGAAGCCACCTACCGCTGCGTTCACTGCGGCGAACCGCTCATTGCTGATTAATCGCCAGAATAATCAGGAACTTTTCTGATCTGCCTGATTGCATACAAGAACAACTTTCGCTACGTTGCGGGCTCGTTTTGACACGGAGTTCGTGATGTACCGTAATTTCTCTTTTGCCGCAGCGTTGTTGGCGATGATGCTCTCAGGGCAGGTGCTGGCTACAGGCATCAACAGTTTTTCTCAGGCCAAAACCGCCGGGGTAAAAGTCAATGCCGATGTTCCTGGCGATTTCTACTGCGGGTGTAAAATTAACTGGCAGGGTAAAAAAGGCGTCGTGGATCTCGCCTCCTGCGGCTATAAAGTCCGAAAAAATGAAAACCGCGCCAGCCGCATTGAATGGGAACACGTCGTACCCGCCTGGCAGTTCGGCCACCAGCGTCAGTGCTGGCAGGACGGCGGGCGAAAAAACTGTGCGAAAGATCCTGTCTACCGCAAGATGGAGAGCGACATGCACAATCTGCAACCCGCCGTCGGCGAGGTGAATGGCGATCGCGGCAACTTCATGTACAGCCAGTGGAATGGCGGCGAAGGTCAGTACGGCCAGTGCGCCATGAAGGTCAATTTCAAGGAAAAAATCGCCGAACCGCCTGCTCGCGCCCGTGGTGCAATCGCCCGTACCTACTTTTATATGCGCGATCAGTACAATCTGACGCTCTCCCGTCAGCAAACGCAGCTTTTCAACGCCTGGAACAAGCTGTATCCGGTCACGGACTGGGAGTGCGAGCGCGACGAACGCATCGCCAGGGTACAAGGGAACCACAATCCATACGTGCAACGCGCTTGCCAGGCGCAAAAGAGCTAACCTACACTAGCGGGAATATTTTTAACCCTGCCCCACGCGATCAGATGGCGTGGGGAGATGACGCGGATTTTTCTATTATGCGCATTCCCCGCATTTATCACCCTGAACCCATCACATCCGGCAGCCAGTTCTCCCTGTGTGAAGACGCCGCCAACCATATCGGACGCGTGTTGCGTATGGGGCCAGGCCAGGCGCTCCAGCTGTTTGACGGCAGCAATCAGGTGTTTGACGCCGAGATAACCAACGCCAGCAAAAAAAGCGTCGATGTAAAAGTGCTCAGCGGCACCCTCGACGATCGTGAATCCCCGCTGCATATTCACCTCGGCCAGGTGATGTCGCGCGGCGAAAAAATGGAATTCACTATCCAGAAATCGATCGAACTGGGTGTAAGCCTCATTACGCCACTTTTTTCTGAGCGCTGCGGCGTTAAACTGGACAGCGAACGTCTGAACAAGAAGCGCCAGCAGTGGCAAAAAATCGCTATCGCCGCCTGCGAACAGTGCGGTCGTAACCGGGTGCCGGAAATTCGCCCGGCAATGGATCTGGAAGCCTGGTGCGCCGAGCAGGACGAGGGGCTGAAACTGAACCTTCACCCGCGCGCCAGCGCCAGTATCAACACCCTGCCGCTCCCCGTGGAACGCGTGCGCCTGTTGATTGGCCCGGAAGGCGGTTTGTCGGCAGATGAAATCGCCATGACCGCCCGCTACCAGTTTACTGATATCCTGTTAGGACCTCGCGTTCTGCGTACTGAGACAACTGCGCTCACCGCCATTACCGCGCTACAGGTGCGTTTTGGCGATCTGGGCTAACGGAGAAGAACAATGATCAAGCTCGGCATCGTGATGGACCCCATCGCAAGCATCAACATCAAGAAAGATTCCAGCTTCGCTATGCTGCTGGAAGCACAACGTCGTGGCTACGAACTTCATTACATGGAGATGGCCGATCTGTATTTGATCAACGGTGAGGCTCGCGCCCGCACGCGTACCCTAAGCGTAGAGCAGAACTATGACAACTGGTATACGTTCAACGACGAGCAGGATCTGCCGCTGGCCGATCTGGACGTCATCCTGATGCGTAAAGATCCGCCGTTCGATACCGAATTTATCTACGCCACTTATATTCTGGAGCGCGCGGAAGAGAAAGGCGCGCTGATCGTCAATAAGCCCCAGAGCCTGCGCGACTGCAACGAAAAACTGTTCACCGCCTGGTTCTCCGACCTGACGCCGGAAACGCTGGTCACGCGCAACAAAGCGCAACTGAAAGCCTTCTGGCAGAAGCACAGCGACATCATTCTCAAGCCGCTGGACGGCATGGGCGGCGCGTCTATCTTCCGCGTGAAGGAAGGCGACCCCAACCTCGGCGTAATCGCCGAAACGCTGACCGAGCATGGCACCCGCTATTGCATGGCGCAGAACTACCTGCCTGCCATTAAAGACGGCGACAAACGCGTGCTGGTTGTTGACGGCGAACCCGTTCCGTACTGCCTGGCGCGGATTCCGCAGGGCGGCGAGACCCGTGGCAACCTGGCGGCCGGTGGTCGCGGCGAACCGCGCCCGCTTACCGACAGCGACTGGGAAATCGCCCGCCGCATTGGCCCAACCCTGAAAGCGAAAGGGCTGATTTTTGTGGGTCTGGATATCATCGGCGATCGTCTTACCGAAATTAACGTCACCAGCCCAACCTGTATTCGTGAAATTGAAGCGGAGTTCCCGGTTTCGATTACCGGAATGCTGATGGATGCCATTGAGGCGCGTTTGCAGAAGTAAATTAGTTACCGGATGACGACGCCTTCGCGTCTTATCCGGCCTGGAATTTCACCCCACAGGCCGGATAAGACGAAGCTGCCATCCGGCAAAGCTATTTTCAGAGGGTGACATCTTCGCACTTTCCTCACATACTGGACGCTGTTGCTTTTTTGAACCCGGATACAGAACCTCTGACAATGAATTTACAGCATCACTTTCTTATTGCCATGCCTGCTCTCCAGGACCCAATTTTCCGCCGCTCCGTGGTGTACATTTGCGAACACAATGAAGATGGCGCAATGGGGATTATCATTAATAAACCTCTGGAAAATCTACAGATTGAAGGGATTCTGGAAAAACTGAAGATTACGCCTGAACCGCGCGATCCGGCAATTCGTCTGGATAAAGCCGTAATGCTCGGCGGGCCGCTGGCGGAAGATCGGGGATTTATTTTACATACTCCGCCCTCCCGCTTTTCGTCCAGTATTCGTATTTCTGACAATACGGTGATCACCACATCCCGCGACGTGCTGGAGACGTTAGGCACACCGGAGCAACCCTCTGAGGTGCTGGTGGCGCTGGGTTATTCATCATGGGATAAAGGTCAACTGGAGCAAGAGCTGATGGATAATGCCTGGCTCACGGCCCCTGCCGATCTCAATATTCTGTTCAAAACGCCGATTGCCGACCGCTGGCGCGACGCGGCCAAATTAATCGGAATTGATATTCTGACCATGCCTGGTGTGGCGGGGCATGCCTGATGAGCGGAACCTTACTCGCATTTGATTTCGGCACCAAAAGTATCGGCGTAGCGATAGGACAGCGCATCACCGGCACCGCCCGCGCGCTGCCAGCGATAAAAGCGCAGGACGGAACGCCAGACTGGAACATTATCGAGCGTTTGCTGAAAGAGTGGCAGCCGGATGAAATTATTGTCGGGCTACCGCTCAATATGGATGGCACAGAGCAGCCCCTCACCGCTCGCGCCCGCAAGTTCGCCAACCGCATTCATGGCCGTTTTGGCGTACCGGTTACGCTGCATGACGAACGCCTGAGCACCGTAGAAGCGCGCTCTGGCCTGTTTGAACAGGGCGGTTATCGCGCACTCAACAAAGGCAAAGTGGATTCCGCCTCGGCCGTCATCATCCTCGAAAGCTATTTCGAGCAGGGTTACTGATACGAATTGCCTGATGGCGCGCAGCGTTAAGGCTGACAAATTAGCTTCCATATCAACGCCTGATGGCGCTTCGCTTATCAGGCCTACGGGCTACGGGCACGCTTGTAGGCCGGATAAGGCCATCGGCCGCCATCCGGCACAACCGTTCGCTAAAGCCTGCCCTGCGCCTGCCGCTGTTGCAGACTCTGGGCAAACGTCTGCATCCCCGCCTGTTGGCTGGTCTGAATAACGCCGGGCAACTGGTGAATCTTCCCCTCCCGAATAAGATTGCCAACCGCTGGCGTGTTGATGAGCAGTTCAAATAACGCCACGCGTCCGTCCTGCCTGTCGGTTTCCAGCTTCTGCGACAACACGGCGCGCAGGCTGCCCGCAAGTTGACTGCGTACCGGATCTTTCTCCTGCGCCGGAAAGGAGTCGACCAGCCGCTCTACCGCCTGTGCCGCGCCGCGCGTATGTAGCGTCGCCAGAACCAGATGCCCCGTTTCCGCCGCCGTCAGCGCCAGGCGAATGGTCTCACTGTCGCGCAGTTCGCCTAATAAAATCACATCCGGGTCTTCACGCAGTGCAGCGCGTAACCCGGCGGCAAAGGAGCGGCAGTGTACGCCAACCTCCCTCTGCTGAATCAGGCAGCGCTGGCTGGTATGGCGGTACTCAATAGGATCTTCCAGCGTCAGAATATGACCATCGAGATGCTGGTTGAGGTATTCCACCATTGCCGCCAGCGTGGTGGATTTCCCGCTTCCCGTCGCCCCGGTCACCAGAATCAGTCCGTTCTCGCCGCCAAGGAGCGCGGGTAGCGCGGCAGGCGTCTGGAGCGCGTCCAGTTGCGGGCACGTAGTGGGCAACAACCGCAGCGCCAGCGATGCGCCCTGCTCGTGATGAAAAGCGCTGGCGCGTAACCGCAGTTCGCCCGGCAGCGACACCGCAAAGTCGAGCTGACCATCCGCCTGCCACGCCCGGCGCTGCGCGTCGTTAAGCCATTGTGACAGCAAAACCTCGACATTCGGGCTGCTAAACGGGGCTATTTCCACTTTTCCCCGTTTACGCCAGCGTGCAGGCCATGCGTTGCACAGGTGTAGATCCGAGACGTTATGCTTTACACTAAGGGCCACTATTTCTTCCATATCCATACGAACATCCTCGGAAAATGAACGATATCGCGCATAACCTGGCACATGTCCGGGACAAAATCTCAGCCGCCGCGACGCGTTGCGGGCGGTCTTCAGAAGAAGTTACGCTGCTTGCAGTGAGTAAAACCAAGCCTGCGAGCGCCATCGCAGAAGCCATCGCGGTCGGGCAGCGGGCGTTTGGCGAAAACTATGTTCAGGAAGGGGTAGAGAAAATTCGCCACTTCAAAGAAAGCGGCGTCGAAGGGCTGCAATGGCACTTTATTGGCCCCTTGCAGTCCAACAAAAGTCGTCTGGTGGCAGAGCATTTTGACTGGTGCCATACGATCGATCGTCTGCGTATCGCCGCCCGCCTGAGCGAACAGCGCCCGGCAGGTCTGCCGCCGCTGAACGTGCTGATTCAAATTAATATCAGCGATGAGAACAGCAAGTCCGGGATTCCGCTTACGGAACTGGACGCTCTGGCGGCAAGCGTGGTTGAGCTTCCCGGTATCAGGCTGCGCGGACTGATGGCGATCCCCGCCCCTGAGTCAGATTATGTAAGGCAGTTTGAAGTTGCACGCCAAATGGCTGTAGCATTTGCCGGGCTGAAAACGCGCTATCCTGGCGTTGATACCCTTTCTCTGGGTATGTCGGATGATATGGACGCCGCAATTGCGGCAGGTAGCACGATGGTGCGCATCGGCACCGCTATTTTTGGTGCGCGTGATTACACAAAAAATTAAGGAAAACTGAGGAACGCCATGAAGACGTTGACCTTCCTGCTCTCAACGGTAATTGAACTGTATACCATGGTGCTATTGTTGCGCGTATGGATGCAGTGGGCTCGCTGTGATTTTTACAACCCTTTCTCACAGTTTGTGGTGAAAGCGACTCAACCCATTATCGGGCCGCTGCGTCGTATTATTCCGCCAATGGGGCCGATTGATAGCGCCTCCATGCTGTTGGCATTTATTCTGAGCTTTATCAAAGCGATAGTGCTTTTCATGGTCGTGACGTTCCAGCCGATTATCTGGATCGCCGCCATACTTATCGTCCTGAAAACCATCGGCCTGCTGATTTTCTGGGTACTGCTGGTGATGGCGATCATGAGCTGGGTGAGCCAGGGCCGAAGCCCGATTGAATACGTTCTGCTTCAACTGGCGGACCCTTTGCTGCGCCCGATTCGCCGTCTGCTCCCTTCGATGGGCGGCATCGACTTCTCGCCGATGATCCTGGTTCTGCTGCTGTATGTTATCAACATGGGCATCGCTGAAGTCTTACAGGCGACGGGCAATATGCTGCTGCCGGGGCTGTGGATGGCGCTATGAGTGCCGTTACCCCCTGCGCTGACGGTCTGATTTTACGGCTCTATATTCAGCCGAAAGCCAGCCGTGACAGTATTGTGGGTTTACATGGCGACGAAGTGAAAGTCGCCATTACCGCCCCGCCGGTTGATGGCCAGGCCAACAGCCATCTGGTGAAGTTTCTTGGCAAACAATTCCGCGTGGCGAAAAGCCAGGTCGTCATTGAAAAGGGCGAACTGGGCCGCCACAAACAGGTTAAAATCATTCATCCGCAACAGATCCCGCCAGAAATCGCGGCGTTAACTGATTAGGTATCCTATGCAAAAAGTTGTCCTCGCTACCGGCAATGCCGGTAAAGTGCGTGAGCTCGCCTCACTGTTGAGCGATTTTGGGCTTGATGTCATCGCGCAAACCGAACTGGGCGTTGATTCAGCCGAAGAGACCGGTCTGACGTTCATCGAAAATGCGATCCTGAAAGCACGTCATGCCGCAAAAGCTACCGGTCTGCCCGCCATTGCCGACGACTCCGGCCTGGCCGTTGATGCGCTGGGCGGCGCGCCGGGTATTTACTCCGCCCGTTATTCCGGCGAAGACGCCACCGACCAGCGTAATCTGGAAAAACTGCTGCATACCCTGCGGGAGGTGCCGGATGAGAAGCGCCAGGCGCGCTTCCACTGCGTGCTGGTCTACATGCGCCATGCAGAAGACCCGACGCCGCTGGTGTGCCACGGAAGCTGGCCAGGAATGATTACCCGCGAAGCGGCGGGCAATGGCGGTTTCGGCTATGACCCTATTTTCTTTGTTCCGTCGGAAGGTAAAACGGCAGCCGAGTTAACCCGTGAAGAAAAAAGCGCGATCTCCCACCGTGGGCAGGCGCTGAAGCTGCTGCTGGACGCCTTACGCAATGGTTAAGCTGCCGCCGCTGAGTCTTTATATTCACATCCCGTGGTGCGTGCAGAAATGCCCGTACTGCGATTTCAACTCGCATGCGCTGAAAGGCGAAGTGCCGCACGATGATTATGTTCAGCACCTGCTGAGCGATCTCGATACCAACGTGGCATATGCGCAGGGACGCGAAGTAAAGACCATTTTTATTGGCGGCGGTACGCCGAGCCTGCTCTCAGGCCCGGCAATGCAAACGCTGCTGGACGGCGTGCGGGCGCGCCTGCCGCTGGCGGCGGATGCAGAAATCACGATGGAGGCGAATCCGGGGACGGTAGAGGCCGACCGTTTCGTTGATTACCAACGCGCCGGGGTAAACCGTATCTCCATCGGCGTGCAGAGTTTTAGTGAACCGAAGCTAAAACGCCTCGGGCGCATTCACGGCCCGGAAGAGGCGAAGCGGGCAGCGAATCTGGCGAGCAGTCTGGGGCTGCGCAGCTTCAACCTGGACCTGATGCACGGCCTGCCGGATCAAACGCTGGAAGAGGCGCTGGGCGACCTGCGCCAGGCTATCGCGCTCAATCCGCCGCATCTGTCGTGGTATCAGTTGACTATCGAACCTAACACGCTGTTCGGCTCACGCCCGCCGGTATTGCCAGACGATGACGCACTGTGGGATATCTTCGAGCAAGGCCACCAGTTGCTGACGGCGGCAGGTTATCAGCAGTACGAAACCTCCGCGTATGCCAGGCCGGGTTATCAGTGTCAGCACAATCTGAACTACTGGCGCTTTGGCGATTATCTCGGAATTGGCTGCGGCGCGCACGGTAAAGTGACCTTCCCGGACGGGCGCATCCTGCGGACCACTAAAACGCGTCACCCGCGCGGTTATATGCAGGGGCGCTATCTGGAAAGCCAGCGTGATGTCGAACAGGCCGACAAGCCGTTTGAGTTCTTTATGAACCGTTTTCGGTTACTGGAAGCGGCTCCCCGGGCGGAGTTTACGCAGTATACCGGGCTTGCCGAAGCGGTAATTCGTGAGCAGCTCGACGAGGCCATCACCCAGGGGTATCTCACCGAATGCGAGCAGCACTGGCAGATTACCCAACACGGCAAGCTGTTTTTAAACTCCCTTCTGGAGCTGTTTCTGGCGGAGTGATGGCGGGTGAAAATGTAGGCCGGATAAGGCCTTGAGCCGCCATCCGGCAAATTGCCTGATGGCGCTGCGCTTATCAGGCCTACAGGGTTAGGGCGATAAGCGCAGCCACCTTCACCGATTAATACTGATTAAACATCGTCTGGATCTGTTGCGGATCTTTGGTTTGCGTCAGCGCCAGTTGCAACAGCACGCGCGCTTTTTGCGGGTTCAACGAACCGGAAGCGACAAACCCGTATTTCGCGTCATCGACTTCAGCATCCTGCGTGGTGGCGCCAGTCGGTACACGAGAAGAACGCACGACAACCGTGCCTTTATGCGCAGCAGTCGCCAGCGTATCGAAAACCGTTTTGTACAGGTTGCCGTTACCCACGCCCGCGCTCACAATCCCTTCGTACCCCGCATCCACCAGCGCTTTCGCCGGCAGATCGGACGCATTCGCGTAGTTATAAATAATCCCGACTTTCGGCAGCTCAGTCAGCTTAGAAACGTCAAACGGCGTGGAAGTGGTGTGCTTGCGCGCTGGCGTACGCTGATAATCGATTTTACCGTTGTGAATGTAGCCCAGCGGCCCGTAATTCACAGACTTGAAGGTGGCGACATCGGTGGTATTAGTCTTGGTGACGTCACGGCCGTCCAGCACAGTGTCGTTCATCACCACCAGTACGCCGCGATTCGCGGACGCTTTATCCGCCGCAGTGACCACGGCGTTATAGAGGTTGAACGGGCCGTCGGCGCTCATTGACGTGGACGGACGCATCGCCCCGACCAGCACTACCGGTTTATTACACTTGACGGTCAGGTCGAGGAAATAAGCCGTCTCTTCCATCGTATCGGTACCGTGGGTGATCACGAAGCCGTCGGTGTTATCGCAGTCGGTATTGATTTTCTTCGCCAGCGTTAACCAGACTTCATCGTTCATATCCTGCGAACCGATATTGACGACCTGCTCACCTTTTACAACTGCGATATCCTTTAACTGAGGCACCGCGTCCACCAGGCTTTCGACGCCAACTTTACCCGCCGTATAATTTGATTTTGTCGCGGAGTCACCGCCACCAGCAATGGTTCCCCCGGTCGCCAGAATAGTAACATTCGGCAAAGCCAGCGCCGCGCCGCTGCAACCCATTACCAGAGCGGCGAGTACCGTTTTCCTGAAAAACTCCATGTTATTTCTCCAGTTACGTGAATTTGACGCATTATCCCAATGTCGAAGATGAATAATGTGACGTCTTCCAATTAACCAGATAAATATCTTTTTACGTTTGTGGTTTTTAGAGATGGATATCAAAACGGCGGGGTATGACAACATAAAACGGCACAGCAGGCGCTGTGCCATAGACAAGAGTTTTATTTCAGGCTGCTCACCAGCGCTTTGCGGCTGTCTTCCAGCGTCACAACGCGACTGCACACATCTTTGCCGAACTGCTGGAAGTCTTTTTCCTGATTCTTCCATTCGTTCTGAATCGACGTTTGCAGACCGCCGAGGCTACCCAGCACGCCCTGCAACGGATTACCGCCGCCTTTGAGCACCGCTTTCGCGCCCATTTCGTTAATGCTGTCCTGCAAAATGCCGCCCATCGCCTGATTCACCAGCTGCTGGCCGTCGGCGCGCACCTGATCAATCGCCTTGTAGTGGAAGGTCAGGCCGTCAGTACGATGCTCAATGATGCGGTTCATCTGCTCTTTCAGTTGCGCATCAAGTTTGGTCAATCGACCACGCATATTGCTGCTTTCGCCCACTTCCTGCGCGATGATTTTATCCAGCGCCACGCGACCTTTCTCGACGCGGCTTCTGGCGCCCTCATCGATCCACGGCAGCGCGCTGCGCAATTCCGCCTGGTAATCTTTCGCCTGTTCGCGCTGCGCGGCGCTAAGGGTGTACTGTTTGCCGTTAAACATCACGTTGCCGTCCGGCGCGATCACCAGGTTGCCGTTTTCGCCTTTTACCTGAACCGTTTGCGGGCTGAGAATCACATCGTCACGCGGAGTGACGCTGCATTGATAATCTGCGTGTGCGGCCATCGCCGTCAACGAAAGAACTGCCGCCAGCAGCGTTTTGCGCATCATAACTTTCCCTCAAGACAAATCGGGCCAGCAAATGCTGGCCCCGTATGCTTTATTAGTCCCACCAAACGTCGAAAAGTTCGCTGGTGCGCACGTCTTCAAGTTTGTGTTCTTCCAGCCACTTACGCACAATCGCCTGATGTTCTTCGGTGCATTTGCCGATTTCCTGCATGCAGATCAGCCCTTCCCAGGACAGATAACCGCTGCCGTCAAACGCCAGTTTATTTGGCTCAATAACGTCATTGATAAAGTCATCGACAATTTTATCAACCTGCTCTTCAGAAGTGCCTTCCGGGAAACGCCATGCAACCGAAAACCCTAATTCCTGGAATTCGTCGATATGCATTTTTTTACGCAGACGACGACTACGGTTCTTTGCCATTATTTCACCCTCTCGAACATTAAGTCCCATACGCCGTGGCCAAGACGATGACCACGTTGTTCAAATTTGGTTACCGGGCGCGATTCCGGGCGCGGTACATAATCGTTACTCTCTGACAGGTTTTTATACCCGTCGATGGAGGACATCACTTCCAGCATATGCTCCGCATAGGCTTCCCAGTCGGTCGCCATATGGAACACACCGCCCAGCTTCAGTTTGCTTTTCACCAGTTCGGCAAACGGAACCTGAACGATACGGCGTTTATTATGACGCGCTTTATGCCACGGGTCAGGGAAAAAGAGCTGAACCATCGATAAAGAATTGTCAGGAATCATTTTATGCAGCACTTCAACCGCGTCATGACACATCACACGCAGGTTCCCGACGCCTTCTTCGTGCGCAGACGCCAGACATGCGCCAACGCCAGGCGAATGCACTTCAATACCGAGGAAATTTTGTTCCGGGCGGGCTTTCGCCATCGCGACCAGCGAGGCGCCCATACCAAAACCAATCTCAAGCGTAACCGGCGCGTCGCGGCCAAACAGCGTGGCGAAATCCACCGGTTCTTCGCTGAATTCAACGCCCATCACCGGCCAGTAGTTTTCCAGCGCGTGTTCCTGCCCTTTCGTCAGTCGCCCCTGGCGACGAACAAAGCTACGAATTCGGCGCAACGGGCGGCCGTTTTCATCAAATTCCGGTGAAATGACGTCGTTCTTCATAAAAGTTAAGTCTGCTTGTGATTGAGTTCCGAAAACGGGCATTATCCAAAGTTAGTTGCCGGATGCAAGTAAAGGAAGAGAGTGATCACAGGAAAGTTCCGGTTTACACCTCGTTGCCTCTGTGCTGCAATCTTGCCCCCAGCAATTTTAAAGCGGTGACCATGCAAGCGTCTCAATTTTCGGCTCAGGTTTTGGGCTGGTACGATAAATACGGGCGGAAAACCCTGCCCTGGCAAATTGACAAGACGCCCTACAAAGTATGGCTCTCGGAAGTGATGTTGCAACAGACGCAGGTTGCGACAGTTATCCCCTATTTCGAACGTTTTATGTCGCACTTTCCAACGGTGACGGATTTAGCCAACGCGCCGCTGGATGAGGTTCTGCATTTGTGGACGGGCCTCGGCTACTACGCCCGCGCGCGCAATCTGCATAAGGCGGCGCAACAGGTGGCGACGCTGCACGGCGGCCGGTTCCCGGAAACGTTCGACGAGGTCGCCGCCCTGCCCGGCGTAGGCCGCTCCACCGCCGGCGCGGTTCTCTCGCTCTCTTTGGATAAACATTTTCCGATTCTCGACGGCAATGTTAAACGCGTGCTGGCACGCTGCTATGCTGTCAGCGGCTGGCCGGGGAAAAAAGAGGTTGAGAAACGGCTGTGGGATCTGAGCGAGCAGGTTACGCCTGCCAACGGCGTGGCGCGTTTTAACCAGGCGATGATGGATTTAGGCGCTATGGTGTGTACGCGCTCCAGGCCGAAATGTTCGCTGTGCCCGCTCCAGAATGGCTGCGTTGCCGCCGCGAACGAGAGCTGGTCGCTGTACCCCGGCAAGAAGCCAAAACAGACGCTGCCGGAGCGTACAGGCTATTTTTTGCTGTTGCAGCATAATGACGACGTGTTTCTGGCGCAGCGTCCGCCGAGCGGCTTATGGGGCGGATTATACTGTTTTCCTCAGTTTGAGGATGAAGATGGCTTGCGTCAGTGGCTGGCGCAACGGCATATTCAGGCCGATAATCTCAGTCAACTTAATGCTTTTCGCCACACGTTTAGCCATTTCCACTTAGATATTGTGCCTATGTGGCTTCCCGTGTCTTCATTCACCGAGTGCATGGATGAAGGCAACGCGCTCTGGTATAACTTAGCGCAACCGCCGTCGGTCGGACTGGCGGCCCCCGTGGAGCGTTTGTTACAGCAGTTACGTACCGGCGCGCCGGTTTGAGCACCCCGGTCGATAAAGAGGATTTTTTATGAGCAGAACCATTTTTTGTACTTTCCTGCAACGTGAAGCGGAAGGCCAAGATTTTCAGCTGTACCCGGGCGAACTGGGGAAACGCATCTACAACGAGATCTCTAAAGAAGCGTGGGCGCAGTGGCAGCATAAGCAAACCATGCTGATCAACGAAAAGAAACTCAACATGATGAACGTCGAGCACCGCAAACTGCTGGAGCAGGAGATGATCAACTTCCTGTTTGAAGGGAAAGACGTGCATATTGAAGGCTATACGCCGGAAGAGAAAAAATAAGCATCTCTTGCTGGCAATCTCGTAGGCCGGATAAGGTGCTTGCACCGCCATCCGGCAAAACGATACAACAACAAACACAACACGCACTCCCGGAATGATGAAAAAATTTTTCGCGCTTGCTCTTGTTGCGCCGTTGCTCATCTCCTGCTCCAGTTCGACCAAAAAAGGCGATACCTATAACGAAGCCTGGGTCAAGGATACCAACGGTTTTGATATTCTGATGGGGCAGTTTGCCCATAACATTGAGAATCTGTGGGGGTTCAAGGAAGTGTTGATCGCGGGTCCGAAGGACTACGTGAAGTACACTGACCAGTATCAGACCCGCAGCCACATCAACTTTGACGACGGTACCATCACCGTCGAAACCATTGCCGGAACAGAGCCCGCCGCGCACCTGCGTCGCGCGATCATCAAGACGCTGTTAATGGGCGACGATCCCGGTTCGGTCGACCTCTACTCCGACGTCGATGATATTCAGATCTCCAGAGAGCCGTTCCTGTATGGTCAGGTGGTCGATAATACCGGGCAACCCATTCGCTGGGAGGGACGCGCAACCAACTTCGCTGACTATCTGCTGAAAACGCGTCTTAAGAGTCGCAGTAATGGTCTGCGCATCATCTACAGCGTGACGATCAATCTGGTGCCGAACCACCTGGATAAACGTGCGCATAAATATGTTGGCATGGTTCGCCAGGCCTCACGCAAATACGGCGTCGATGAGTCGCTGATTCTGGCGATTATGCAAACCGAGTCCTCTTTCAACCCGTATGCGGTCAGCCGTTCCGACGCGCTGGGGCTGATGCAGGTAGTACAGCACACCGCCGGGAAAGACGTATTCCGTTCACAGGGGAAATCGGGCACGCCAGGCCGCAGTTTCCTGTTCGATCCTGCCAGCAACATTGATACCGGCACCGCTTATCTGGCGATGCTCAACAATGTCTATTTAGGCGGCATTGATAATCCAACATCGCGTCGTTACGCGGTGATCACCGCCTATAACGGCGGTGCAGGCAGCGTGCTGCGCGTTTTCTCTAACGATAAGGTTCAGGCGGCAAACATTATCAACAGTATGTCTCCGGGCGATGTGTACCAGACATTAACCACGCGGCATCCTTCTGCGGAATCGCGTCGCTATCTGTATAAGGTCAATGCCACCCAGAAATCCTACCGTCGGAAGTAATCTCGTCGTTCCCGCCCCCGATCGCACTGGGGCGGGAAGGCCGAAAAGTGTTAACCCCATCACTCTTTTGCTTTGCAATTAGAAATTGTTTGCAAATATTTGTCACAGGTAACAAAAAATACCCTTTCCTCATTGATAGAATCACATCATATTGCAACGGCAAATGTGCCTTTTAAAACATCCATCCGCTATATGGTGTGAGGAAATTAACATGAATCTTAAGCTGCAGCTGAAAGTCCTCTCCTTTCTGCAGTTCTGCCTGTGGGGAAGCTGGCTTACCACCCTCGGCTCATATATGTTTGTCACCCTTAAATTCGACGGTGCATCCATCGGTGCTGTGTATAGCTCGCTGGGGATTGCCGCCGTCTTTATGCCCACGCTGTTAGGGATTGTGGCCGACAAATGGTTGAGTGCGAAATGGGTATACGCCATTTGCCACGTCGTTGGCGCTGCAACATTGTTCATGGCTGCCGAAGTGACCACGCCAGGCGCCATGTTCTTTGTGATCTTGCTTAACTCGCTGGCCTATATGCCAACGTTAGGGTTGATCAACACCATCTCCTACTACCGCCTGCAATCCGCAGGGATGGACATCGTCACCGACTTCCCGCCTATTCGTATCTGGGGCACCATCGGCTTTATTATGGCGATGTGGGGCGTAAGCTTCTCTGGCTTTGAACTGAGCCATATGCAGTTGTACATCGGCGCGGCGCTTTCCGTCATTCTGGTACTGTTTACGCTTACGCTGCCGCACATTCCGGTTGCCAGACAGCAGAAGAACCAGAGCTGGACTTCAATGCTGGGGCTGGATGCTTTCGCGCTGTTCAAAAACAAACGCATGGCGATTTTCTTTATCTTCTCCATGATGCTGGGCGCCGAGCTGCAAATTACCAATATGTTCGGTAACACCTTCCTGCACAGCTTTGATAAAGATCCGCTGTTCGCCAGCAGTTTTATCGTGCAGCATGCCTCGGTCATGATGTCGATTTCGCAAATTTCCGAGACGCTGTTCATCCTGACCATTCCGTTCTTCTTAAGCCGCTACGGTATTAAGAACGTCATGCTGATCAGTATCGTGGCCTGGATGCTGCGCTTTGGCCTGTTCGCTTATGGCGACCCAACGCCGTTCGGTACCGTGCTGCTGGTTCTGTCGATGATTGTTTACGGCTGCGCCTTCGACTTCTTCAACATCTCCGGTTCGGTGTTTGTGGAAAAAGAGGTACGCCCTGAAATCCGCGCCAGTGCGCAGGGCATGTTCCTGATGATGACTAACGGCTTCGGTTGTATCCTTGGCGGCGTCGTGAGCGGTAAAGTGGTGGAACACTACACCCTGAACGGCATTACCGACTGGCAGACCGTGTGGCTGATTTTCGCAGGCTACTCTCTGGTTCTGGCCTTTGCGTTCGTGGCACTGTTTAAATACAAACACGTTCGCGTTCCGGCAGGCGCGCAGACTATCGCGCATTAATCTTTACGCCGGATGGCGCTAATGCTTATCCGGCCTACAAGGGAGTCGCCCCGTAGGCCGGATAACGCGAACTTATTTCAGCACATAGCCATACAGTCGTTTAATCCCATCGGCATCGGTTTCGCTGTAAACTCCCTGCAACTCAGGCGAGAAGCCGGGTAGCAAATTGACGCCCTCTTCCAGCGCCAGGAAGTAGCGCTGTACCGCCCCACCCCACACTTCGCCCGGCACGACGCACAGCACGCCCGGAGGATATGGCAGCGCGCCTTCTGCCGCGATACGCCCTTCAGCGTCACGAATACGCACTAACTCAACATCGCCGCGAATAAAAGCGCTATTGGCATCCTGCGGATTCATCGCCACCGCAGGCAGGCTCTCTTTGCGGAACATCGCTTTTTGCAGATCTTTCACATCAAAACTGACGTACAGATCGTGCATCTCCTGGCATAACTGGCGCAGGGTGTAGTCGCGGTAACGTACCGGATATTTGTTAAAGATGGTCGGCAGCACATCCGCCAGCGGCGTGTCGTCTTCGATATGTTGTTCGAACTGGGCCAGCATCGCCACCAGTTGCGCCATTTTGGCTTCGCTTTCGGCAGGCGTCAGCAGGAACAAAATCGAGTTGAGATCGCATTTTTCCGGTACGATGCCGTTCTCACGCAGATAGTGCGCCAGAATAGTGGCCGGGATACCAAAGTCGGTATAGCGCCCGGTTTCAGCATCAATGCCCGGCGTGGTCAGCAGCAGTTTGCACGGATCGACAAAATACTGATCCTCCGCATAGCCTGCAAAGCCATGCCATTTCGCCCCGGGTTCAAAGCTGAAGAAGCGTCGATCGCTGGCAATCAGTGCCGTTGGATGATCCTGCCACGGTTTACCGTCCACAAGCGGCGGAATGAATGGCTGAAGCAGTTTGCAGCGGGCGAGTATCGCCTTGCGCGCCTCAATGCCCAGCGCCACGCACTCTGCCCACAGGCGGCGACCGCTCTCCCCTTCATGGATTTTGGCATTGACATCCAGCGCAGCAAACAACGGGTAGAACGGACTGGTGGAAGCATGCAGCATAAAGGCGTTGTTCAGGCGCTTGTGCGGGCAAAAACGCGCCTGACCGCGAATGTGGTTGTCCTTTTTGTGAATCTGCGAGGTTTGCGAGAAACCAGCCTGCTGCTTGTGTACCGACTGCGTAACAAAAATCCCCGGATCGTTTTCGTTCAGCTCCAGCAGCAGCGGCGAACCGTCCGCCATCATCGGAATAAATTGCTCATACCCGACCCAGGCGGAGTCAAACAGGATGTAATCACACAGACTGCCGATTTTGTCGATAACCTGACGGGCGTTGTAGATCGTGCCGTCATACGTCCCCAGTTGAATGACGGCCAGACGAAACGGGCGCGGCCGATCGGCTTTCTGCGGGGCGACCTCACGGATCTGCTCACGCAGGTATGCCTCGTCGAAACAGTGCTCATCAATGCCACCGATAAAACCAAACGGGTTGCGCGCGGCTTCGAGATAGACCGGCGTGGCGCCCGCCTGAATCAACGCCCCGTGGTGGTTTGATTTATGGTTGTTACGATCGAACAGCACCAGATCGCCGCGCGTCAGCAGCGCGTTGGTCACAACTTTATTCGCCGCCGAGGTGCCATTCAGCACGAAATACGTTTTATCCGCATGAAAGACTTTCGCCGCAAACTTCTGCGCATGCTTGGCCGATCCCTCATGAATGAGCAGATCCCCCAGCTTTACGTCGGCGTTGCACATATCCGCCCGAAAGAGGTTTTCGCCGAAGAAGTCATAAAAATGCCGACCGGCCGGGTGCTTTCTGAAAAACTCACCGTGCTGATGGCCCGGGCAGGCAAAGGTGCTGTTACCCATATCGACATACTGGGTCAGCGTGTCATAAAACGGCGGCAGCAGATTCTCTTCATAACGGCAGGCGGCCGACTCCAGTTCCAGCCAGTCCTGCGCGTTGCCGCTTATCACCGCCTCAACACCGGCAGGCGTATCAACATGATCGTCAGAGAGAATAAACACCGGCAAATGAAAACCGGTGCGTTTAAGCAATGCCAGGATGCCGCTGCGACTGTCCGCAACGGTAATGACGACTGCCGCGACATCAGTAAAGTCAGTGCCATCCAGCGCCACCACATGGCGGTGGGTAGACAAGCGAGAGACCAGTTCCCCACTGGCGGCAATATTCATTGATTTCATAAGCGCAAAAACCCGTTTCGGGAGAATAGAAGTCCCGGGCAAGGTAACATTACCCTGCCCCACGAAATGTTGGGTCAAACTGGTCACCAGCTCCGACCGCCAGACATCAGTAAAAGCAGACAGCCTCTGATCTTACTGTTGTCCCGCAGTGAGCGTGCGCTGCCCTCACCGCATGGTGAGAGAATGAAGGGAGATCAAAGAAAGGGGCAATCGTCGCGCAGAAAGGCGAAGTTGAAGGCGATGTAAGGGTAATATGGTCATCCCAGGCAGCCCCGTACAAACAGGAGAAAATTCGCGCAATCATGGCACCTTTCCCCTGGGGGCGCAAGATCAAATCCCGGACATACGCGCCATCGACAAACGCGCATAATGCGTGATATTCGGGGCATAATAATGCAATCAGATAAAACAAATAGCAGGAGCGACTGTGGTAATCGGGCCTTTTATTAACGCCAGCGCCGTTTTAGCTGGAGGCGTGCTTGGCGCGCTTCTCAGCCAGCGTTTACCGGAACGGATTCGTGTCTCAATGACCTCTATTTTCGGGCTGGCATCGCTGGGGATCGGTATTTTACTGGTCATAAAATGCGCCAACCTTCCGGTGATGGTTCTGGCGACAATCATCGGCGCGCTTATCGGCGAGTTTTGTTACCTGGAAAAAGGCATCAACACGGCGGTGACGAAAGCGCAGCAACTGATTAAAAAACCGGGGAAGAAAGCCGTCCACGACACCTTTATTCAGAACTATGTCGCCATTATTGTTCTTTTTTGCGCCAGCGGAACCGGCATTTTCGGCGCGATGCATGAAGGCATGACCGGCGACCCGAGCATTCTCATCGCAAAATCGTTTCTCGATTTCTTCACGGCCATGATCTTCGCCTGCTCGCTGGGAGTCGCCGTCGCCGTTATTTCCGCCCCCATGTTGGTTATCCAGCTATTGCTCGCCACCTGCGCGGCCTTAATTTTACCGCTCACCACCCCGGCGATGATGGCAGATTTCAGTGCCGTAGGCGGATTACTGCTGCTGGCGACCGGTCTACGTATTTGCGGAATCAAGATGTTTGCGGTGGTCAATATGCTCCCCGCCCTGCTCCTGGCGATGCCGCTTTCCGCCGCGTGGACCGCGTTTTTTGCCTGAAAATGCGTGCAATACCAACAATCTGGTGATAGATTGTGCAGTCTGCATGGATTTGAAGAAATTTCGTTGACGAAACGAAGCGAATCGGTTTTAATGCGCCCCGTTGCCCGGATAGCTCAGTCGGTAGAGCAGGGGATTGAAAATCCCCGTGTCCTTGGTTCGATTCCGAGTCCGGGCACCAAAATTCATATCAACGGACCTCCACGGAGGTCCGTTTTTGCTATTCCTCTTCCTTTGGCTCATAACTGTCTTCCCCATGTTCACATGAACACCGCCGTTGCCTCTGACAGCGACAACAGCGTTTGCATTGGTCGATTCAAATTGTTAGCGACCCGGAGACAGCTTTGCACCATGCCAGAAACTGGCTCCTTGTTTTGAAACCTGCCTTTTTTCTAATATTCGATTGATGGGTATATACCGTTTTTCTGCTTATTCTTGTCATTAGACGAACTCCTGGCATGCTGTCAGAATATTTCATCAACCGAATGATACCGAGCTCCCTTAATGTTAATTCACTGATGAGCTGGCAGTATCGACATGTTTCATCAGATTTTCTTTGTAGCGTACATTTTAACGCCTCACGAATATCTGAAGTATTATCCTGCAACGATATAGTTCCGCAGGAAGATATTCCCCACGAACTAAGTGGTATAATCACAACATCATCAGATAACTGTCGGCAGTAACATGCAGTGATCAAATCAATATCTTGCACAAATAACATTCTTCTTTGTTCTGTTGCAGGAATAATGGATTTAACCAGTTCATTTAAGCCTGACAGCGCGAATTGATCTAATGGCGTTGTTATCATATTGAAAAAACCTATAGGCTGAAGGCCCCCTATGGGGCCTTTACTGATACGGCACACGAAAGTTAAAACTCATAGCGCACGCTAATACCGCCACCCGTGTCACGGTAATTATCGCTGCCGAAGCGGGAACTCACGCCAACCTGTACGCTCAGCTTCTCTATCAGGCTAGCTTCAACACCCAGCTTAGCTTCTCCAATGTCCTTACGGCCCTCGTCGTACAGCGTCACGTCGTCCATTCTGACCCCGCTTTTCTCACTGTTATGCAGCCAGTTCGCTGCCAGGTAAGGTTTCCAGACGCTCTCCTTACCGGAGCGATGTTCCATAAAGGCCTTCACGCCCAACCGGGACTGCGTATTATTTTCACCCTTACCAGCTACTCGAGTTCCGTTAGTTTCACGGTGCTCATCCATCGTCACCCCGCTCCACACCACCTGTGCCTGTGGCTGGATGAAGACATCATTATGTTTATCTCCCCACAGATGGAATGTATATCCGCCCTCAACTGAGGCCAGCAGGCCATCCGAGTCATATTTCTCTTTCGCAAGTCCTTTTCCCTGCACTTCGTTGTCATACCACGCATATTGCAGCCATGTGTCGATATACGCGCCAGTACGCTGATCCGCATTCCTGAACCAGGTTCCGTATAGCCCAACGCTGTAGCCGCTGACGTTTCCTTCTGAGCGATAACCCGTCAGGGAGGAGTCCGTGGTACTGTGGCTGCTGCCGTAGCCGGCCATCAAACCAGTCCGCCAGATGTCCGTGCCGGTGTAGGTGCCGCTGGCAATATCACCGCCCATCTGGATGACATAGCGATTCTCGTCCGTATTGAGTTGACCGCTGCTGTCCCGGCTGTCAAGGTGTCGCCCTTCCGTACGTATCCACATACTGGTCAGCTTCTTTTCACCAGTGAACGGATCGGTGTACATGCGGTCACCGCCACGGTCCTCAAGCCTGGTCATGAACATCTCATTTGCCGCTGCGAGGTTGGTCATGTAACTACCGGCCTCCGGGCGGGAGATGCTGGTATTCGGGAATACAGGTGGTGACGGTGGTTCTGTCGGATCAACCGGCCCTATTGGGTCCACAGGTTCTGTCGGATCAACCGGCTCTGTTGGGTCTACGGGTTCTGTCGGGTCAACCGGCTCTGTTGGGTCCACAGGTTCTGTGCTGCTGGTCAGGTACCAGTTATTACTGTTACCTCCATTGCCGCCCTGCACAAGGTTATAATCATAAGCGCCGGCAACAATACGACCGCGCTGGATAAATTGACCATCTGAATTACCATCAACGCGAATAATCTCAATGCCTTCGACAGTTTGAGCGCCTTGCCCACCCAGATTATTTACTGTTACGTAGCTGCTACCGTCTGTATCACCTGTGATATGCATACTATCTGTAATAGAAGCATCGCCTGCCAGCTGAGAATTAAAGACCAGAGTTCCTCCCTGACCATGATAATCACCATCGACAGTCAACGTAGTGCCAGCAGATGAAGCGGCTTCATTCATGTAAATGGTACCATCGTGATAGACAGTACCCACCGTTTGAGCATAACCATTTAGATCGAGAACACCATCTTTACCGATGTTAAAATCAGAACCAGCACTAAATGCGTTATCGCTACCAGCGCGTAAATACCCACCATGAAGATTAGTGTTTCCTGTGTAGTCATTACCACCCTGTAAAGTCGTCGAACCACTCCAGATATTTACCGTCCCGTCACCTGTAATCTGGGAAAGAAATTTATAATCATCGCTGGTATGTGAGAAATTGATCATACCAGCTCCATTGCCAAACTTAATAACTCTGGAGTTAACGTAACCTGGGGCGCTGTTGTTACCTATATTCAACACACCGTTACTGCCTTGCTGATCCGCAATCAAAAACTCACTGGTAGTATTTATCTCACCACCATCTGAAACAGTCATTATTGCCGATCCAGATTGAGCAAGAGTCAGGGAGTTAGTACTCAGGGAAGAGTTTTGACCAGAAACATTTATTTCACCATGCCCCCCTAAGACGCCTGACAAAAGACGAAAAGATGTAACAATACCACCATTAGTAATATTAAGTACCCCATCACCTCCTGCCCGCTCACCGACTATCGCTATTGTCCCCGGCCCCAAAATATTGACTCTCGAGTTGTCAACATTAACAACCCCTTGCCCCATCGTGTAACCAATATATAAATAAGTGGTACTGACCTCAGAATTGCGGATATCCAACTTCCCGGTCCCCCGATTAGTACCCACAAGGATCGCCTCAGTCGACAGACTGGACTCACTAAGAGTGCCATGACCGTTACCATACAGATAACCAATTAACAGATTTTTTGTATTAATTTCTGAAGATACTGCGTTAAGAAATCCAGTATATTCCGTACTCCCGCCGCCAACTGTAATTTCAGAGGCATCGACTGTTGCATTTAAAAGGGAGAGTCTTCCTGTCAAGCTCTCCCCTCCAAGGTCTGGTTCGGCAATGCCTACGCGAAGCGTGTTGGCGACGACGAGCTTCGCGTCATTAACGGCAAGGTGATAGTTATTATCAATACTACTGACTGAGATATCATCAGTAATTATTGGAAAGTGTCCATTAGGACCATCTATATATACCTCATCATTTTCGCCAGGCAATATTCCGATATCCCAGTTTTGGCTATCTGACCAGTCACTGGTATTTCCTGTCCAATAGACAGGAGCAGCTTCTGCTCCTACAGACAACACAAAAGAGACAGCACAACTCAGATACTTCTTTTTCACAATTACTCTCACTCCAGACAAAAGAGACGACTATTGCTTGATAGTCATCAATCCGAAAAAAATTACAGATAATTACTGCAACGACAGCTAAATCATAAATGAAAACATATCTCATATAATCTGTAGCAATAATATTATAATCTCACACAATTGTTGGATTTAATTGCAGCAACATTTGACATTTTCACTTCTTAGTTATTAAGAACAGTTATAACTCCATTAGCTAACATGCTGTTTATTAAAACAGTAAAGCCCTTGATATCTCTGGGTCGCAACAAAGATTGCGGAGATGCTGGACATGACTGTTAAATTTCCGCCCTATTACTCCTGTGATATTTCGTAAAGTAGTCTATTTATGTGTAAAGCTAGCATGAACCAGATACAAAGCACTGTGGTAAAGTATCAAGCCAGTTTATTAACATCAGGATACAGGAATAATATAGCGATATTCAGTAAATCTGTTATGAGTTAAAAAACATTCCAAATCCCAATTACAGTTCCATCCGGTGAATAATTCCGACATACTTTTCATGTTAGCTGACAACGCTATATAGAAAGGGTTAACAAACATTCCCTCTGCATAAAAACAGGCTATTTTATTTGAGTGTAAGCAAAATTCAGCATTCTCCAGTCCAGCAATACCATCAGGTTGTTCTGCTAATCCAACAAAATATTTTATATCTACTTCTCTCTCGCTTCGCCATGAAGGTGAATATTGGGAAGTGGCATAATAATGCTCGGGTGTATATCCCAGATGTTGAAAGAATTTTTTCCTAAAACGCTTCCGCTGATTGAAGTACGGTTTATCAAAATCAATAGCATCTACACTATAGTTAAAATATTGACCGTATAATCTGATACTGGCATTATCAATCATACTGATAGTTTTAATTTCACATGGAATCTTAAACACTTCGGCCTTTGCAATCGTGTTACTGACATTTAAAACTCCTTTTCTCCTGAAATCCTGGGGAGAAACCCCAAAAGTATTTTTAAAAGAACGTGAAAAGGCACTTATTGAATTAAACCTTAAAACCTCAGAAATATATCCAACACTGGCTCTGGTAAAACACAGAAATACGCCAGCCTTAAACATTCGTCGACCACGAACATATTTTGATAATGAATCACCGGTAGTATCTTTAAATATTTTTTGTAAGTAACTACTGCTATACCCGGATTTTTGACTAAGCAGTTCTATCGTTAACTCTTCGGAAAGGTGATCTTCGATCCACTGCAACAATGCATGCACATGTATTAAATAATTTACATTCATAATACCTCCCATCAGGCAATGAGGTGGCGTAATTATTAGTATAGCTCACTAATCCCCATTTTGATTTTCATTATATTGGTTCCCGATAACAGAGTTCATTAGCCCAGAAACAGATCTCTCAAGTTAGAAAACAAGGATGACAATGCAACCAAACATAGTAATTACATCCGGTTGCGTTCGCTGATTAATATTAATGATCAAGATAAATATAATGCATCCAGCTTGTCATACGCAAAAGCACCTTACGCAATACGGAAACATGCGAGAAATGTTCCGAATATGCAGCTACCTGCGCAGAAACACCGTCGGGTAACACATCAATATATTCATTATGTTCAAGTTCAATAGTTACCATCACCCCATCCATTGCCGGTGTAACGGTTAGTGCCTGTAGTGTGCCCTCGGCCTGGTAAGCCCCTCCCGGCACAACAGGAAGAATACTCATTAATTTCCCTTCAAACACTTTTCCTGGCAGGGCGTTAAACACGACTTCAGCTTCGTCACCAGGTTTTAGACGCAACAATGAGTTCTGACGAAACTGCGCTACAACCTGTCGTTTCTGTTCCGGGATGAAGACCATCACGGGACGAAGCGGTAATGAAGACGCATATGTGCCGGGCTGAATCAACAACTGAGTGACGTATCCATTTCCAGGGGCCCGGACGATTGTTTGTGCAAGACTATATTTCGCTTCAGCAAGTTGCGCTCTCAGACTAACAATCTGGGACTGTTCGCCATTTACCTTACTGTCCAGTTGACTCTGAATCTGAGCCTGTTCGGCAACAGAAGCTTTTACTACTGCATCCTGAGACAGATAACTTTGTCGGGCATTGTCTATATCTCTTTCAGAAAAGGGATTTACCTTAGCCTGGCTCCCCTTCACATAGCGTTGATAATCTTTATAAAGACGGTCGCGTTCAACTGAGACTCGTATGGTATTTTCCTGAGCTTCAGACAACTGGGCCTTTAGTACCTCAACATTATGGATGGCCGTGACTAAATCTGCCTGTAAACGCTCGACGCGAGACTGATATTTATCAGGCTCAATTTTAAAAAGTACTTCTCCTTTTTTAATTAGTTGATTTGGTTTGTCAATGACTTCAATTACCCTTCCCGTAACCTGAGGGATCACAGGAACAGAAATCACTGCTTTTTGGGCGGTAAATGTATAGGGATGGTTATAGTTCATTAATAAAATAAGCCCACTAACCAGCCCTATACCGCCAAGAGCAGCTGACGAAAGTGTCCACTGATTTACTGGTATCCTGAATAATTTAAAAACTGTCCATGCCAGTGCAATATAGGTCAGTATAATAAGCAAATCCACAATTAAATCTCCGGTGATTCTTTATCTATTTTGTTATGTGTTTTATTTACCAATGTCTCCAGATCTGCAATACGTTTTGTTAATGCGTCTATATCAGGATTTCTCTCAGACTGAGCGGCATTCGCCTGCATGCCCCACCCACGTTCTGGTTGATAGAGCGTGGCCCAGATCCACAAAAAAGGCCAGATGATATGCAGTGTAAACAAGCTAACCCAGCCAGCTGTATGGATCGCGTCAGCATGTGGATGATTACGTTTTTTTGCAATAATATAAGGAATATCATGAATCATGATGACCCCATAAAAAATTATCAGGAATACAAAAAACAGCATTCCTAAAGAGAAATAGTTCAGGAACATACACCCTCACTGAATTATATTTTAAAAATGTAATTAACTACATTATTTCAAATAAATGGATTCTCAGTTTATAGCTAAGGTACTTATGATGGCGCTACAATGAAATAAAATATCCAGGGCCGTAGCCCTGTTCTTGTCTACAATAGAATCCAAAATTACAGGTTGAAAACAGCTGCATCGGAAGCCATTTTATCAATCACCGCTTTCAAATCATCAACTGTAAGTAACTGGTTACTGTTCGGAAGATCTTTACCCTGCCCCTTTCTCAGCACTTTAGCTACGGCATTTCCACTTTGTGAATCAATCAATTCACCTTCAAAGTAGAGTCTGGTTTCCTGAGTCCTGTATCCGCTAATTACCTGTGTTCCTGCCAGCACCATCGCTATCGGGATTACCTCATAAAACTGTAATCCCATATTACTGGTATCAACAGCAGTAATTGCCCCTCTGAAGATCAAGGTGCCAGGGCCTGGTTTATCAACCAGCATAAAGCGCTTTGCGGCGGCTGTTTTCATACTCTGATTAGTGTAATCCAGAATCCCCTGTAGAACAGCTTCACCTACCTGAGTTGATGAGCGAGGCTCAGGATAATAGACAACAGGTTCATAAATAATTTTGGAATAATTTTCCAGATGAGCATGAGAATCGATCCAGCGCATAACTGGCACACCGGTAGTAGAAACGGCTGGTTTCAAGGATGAATAATCATTCAGGAACCCTGAATATTGTTCTGGTTTTACTCTGTCATTTGCACAACCAGTTAGTAATGATGTTACCACTATGATGGTAGCAACATATTTCATACTCATTATAACCTCCATGAAAATAATCCTGTGTTGTGTGCTTCCCGGTTCAGACTGATTGAACAAATAAAAGAAGAATAGAAAACAGGCATAAATAATAATATATAAAGTTACATAACATAATTACTTTTTTGGGACACAGACACACAGCCCTGAGCCTTTAAAATTATGTATCACATTGATTTAAATGAAATAAATTCATATACACAGATGTTTTCATACCACAAATTCCCATACAAAAAAGTTGAAAATGTAAAATCGAACTTTTCAACATCAGGGAATATCTGATAGCTGGAGAATAATAACTCCCGATATCTCCTGGTAGCCATATCCCGGCTTAATGCCGGATAAATCAAATTCATCTACTCATCTTTTGACAGCGCATCCATTGCAGATGTGGCTGCACCAACGCCCGGCAGAGCCCCAGATCCGCTACCGATCAGTCGATTACGGCAGTATGTCTGGTAGCCAATGACCACCTGAGTCATCACGATATAAATCCATCTCCCGTCTCGTTTAGGCTATTATCGTTAGTATATATTGTATTCAGAATGACAACTTTCAGGATGAATATGAGTAAGTTACGCACTGCAATTATCGTGGATGATCATCCCCTCGCGCGTCTGGCTATCCGTGGAGTGCTGGAGAAACAGCGCATTACTGTAATTAACGAATATGAAGACGGGGCGACTGCGCTGGAAGCGTTAACAAAAACGGCTGCGGATATTGTTGTCGTGGATGTCGAGATCCCCGGAGTGAATGGCGTCGAACTGGTAGAAAAGCTCAGAGCACGGCAGTTCACCGGAGTGCTGATCGTCGTGTCCGCGAAAAACGATCGTTACTACAGCAAACGTTGCGCTCAGGTGGGCGCTAACGCTTTCATCAGTAAAAAACAGGATATGGAAAACATTCTGGCCGCCATTAATGCAGCGCAAAATGGTTATAGCTATTTTCCTTTTTTCCTTGAAGCCCCCTCAGTTGCGTTAACCGATGCACAACGCCTGGAATCCCTCTCGGCACAGGAGATGAAGGTGATGGGCTATATGCTTAATGGTCTTGATAATTCACAAATTGGCGATGCAATGCATATCAGCAGCAAAACGGTCAGCACCTATAAAACACGGTTAATGGAAAAGTTAGGCTGCAAATCATTAATTGAGCTGCTCTCATTTGCCCACCAAAATAAGCTGACCTGATGATGAATAAATGGCCCATATTCGTGCTCATTGTTTTATCGATTACCGGGCGTGGCGTTCATGCCCAGGATGAGCTACCCGTTGAGCTGGAGTTGTCGGGCTACAATTACATTACGCCGGTTCCTGTTTATCTGAGTGAGGATGACAAGCGCTGGCTGAAGCAGAAAAAAACGCTTAAGGTTGCGGTTTATCAACCAGAGCAATCGCCCCTCGTGCAGACCACGCTCACAGGACGTTACCGTGGGATGAATGCCGATTATCTTGCGCTGATTCAGCATTCGCTCAACACCCACATCAGCGTGACGGCCTGGAAAAATCAGGAATCGGCAATTCATGCGCTGAAAGCGGGCGAAGTCGATATGGTATTGACCGGTCTGGAGAGTCGCCCTTTCGCCGAAGAAGGCATTCTGTCCTCACAGCCGCTGGTACATTCCTGGCCAAATTTAGTGACGTCGTTAGCCAATGTCATGCTTCCCTTGCAGAGTGCGCAAAGCACCCGGGTCGCTACTGTGAATCACTATCCTGATGAGGGATTTATTCAGCAGTCATTTCCTAACGCAGAGATCATTAATTACCCCACCTATCAGGAAGCGCTCAGCTCCGTCGCGCATGGGCAAAACGCCTGGTTTGTTGGCGACTCACTGACAACCAGCACCTGGCTATCGCAGGAATTTAGCCTCGCGTTGACGACGGTGAAATACTGGCCTGAACCACAGAAAAAAAGCGCCTTTTTATTTTTGCCAACGCAGGAACGTCTGCTGACAATTGTGAATAACACGCTCAGCGCCATCGATGAAAATGTGCATGGGCAAATAGCCCAGTCAATGATCGATAAAGGCAATCTGTCCTTTCTGTTAGAGCCGCTTAACCTGACCAACCGAGAGAAACAGTGGCTGAAAAGTCATAACACACTGCGTGTCATCATTAACCCGTGGTTTGCGCCTTACACTATGGTCGACAGTAACCAGGAAACGCGGGGCGTGGTGGGGGATATCCTGAATCTGATCGGTCTGCAAACCGGTATGCAGTTTGAAACCATTGTCGTCAAATCGAACGAAGAAATGGTTTCTGAAATGAAGAAAAACAACTGGCATATTGTGCAGGCCGCAACCTACGATTTAAGCCGTGAAAACGCGCTCTCCTTTACCCATCCCTTTATTACCACCCAATTCGTCACCGTTGTCAGAAAAGAGAATACGCAGGAAACCACGCTACGGGCAGGGATGAATGTGGCGATCGGCGCCGACCACGCGTTACTGGAAAAGCTTAAAGCCCAACACCCCGGCATCCAATGGAAAGAGGTGGAAAACTCCAGCGTAGCCTTGAATCTCGTGGCGACGGGAAAGGTGGACGCGGCCATTTCAAATCAGCTGACGGCCCGCTATATGAGCGAGCATTATTATCCCGATCAGCTCGCCTGGCTCCCGATTGCTGGTGAAGCGCCGGCGGCAATCAGTTTTGCCGTTCCCCGTTCCGAACCGGAACTTCGGCAGATCCTGGACAAAGCCCTGGATGATATTCCGCAAAAAGAGATTTTCCAGATCGTCAGTAAATGGATACGCCTGCCGGACGTCAAAATTGATACCTGGGAGTTGTATAACAGACCGTTTTATCTGGTGGCGATACTGGCGACGTTGCTGGTGGTGAGCAGCTTGCTGTGGGCCGTTTACCTGTCGCGGAAAGTCCGCCAAAGGAAACGTTCTCAACGCTTACTGGAGGCGGAACGAAACAAGGCACAGCAAGCCAATGAAGAGAAGCGGGAATTTCTTTCCCATATGAGCCACGAGATCCGAACGCCGGTCAGTGCAATTATGGGATTTCTGGAACTCTTACAGCTCTCCCCCGCTCGCTTCAGCCCTGAGGATAAAGCATCGGTGGATCAGGCTGCCCAGGCCTCGCGATCATTGTTAAAACTGATTGGCGAGATCCTCGATCTGGAAAAGATTGAATCAGGACTCTTAGACACCGTTCCGCAGTGGGTAAATGTTGATGCTCTGATAAAAGAAAAAATGACGCTGTTTAGCGCACTGGCGGCCCAAAAAGGGATCGACCTGCGTTATGACTCGCGGCTGGACCCGCAAGAGGCGATGCATCTGGACCCCCAGTTGCTGGGGCAGGTACTCACCAACCTCATTGGCAACGCGGTTAAATTTACGCAGCAAGGGTATGTCAGGATTTCGGCGACAAAGTCCAACGCGATGCTGGCGCTCTCGGTGAGCGACTCCGGTCCGGGTATTAGCACTGAAGAACAGAACCGTTTATTCACCGCCTTTAGTCAGGGGAAAGCGGGTAAGCATCATCGCGGTTCGGGCCTGGGGTTAGCGATCAGCCGGGCATTGATGACGCAAATGGGGGGAACCATCGCGCTGCAAAGCGAAATAAACCGTGGAACCACCCTGACGCTGAACCTGCCCGTGCAAACCTCGCGTGATATCACGCCGGTATCTATTGACGCACCCCCGCCCCCTCCCGTTATTCAGGGGACGCTGCGGGTATTAATCGTTGACGATCATCCCTCCAGTCGACTGCTCCTGAAACGCCAGCTTGCAACGTCAGGTATTGTTGCGGATGAAGCCGAAAACGGCGAAGAGGCCTTACGACACCTTCAGCAACAGCATTATGATTTGCTTATTACCGACCTCAATATGCCCGCAATGGACGGCATTGAACTTACCCGTCAGGTACGGAAATTTAATCGCGACCTCACCATCTGGGGGTTGACCGCCTCAGCGCAAGAACATGAACGCGAACGCTGTCTTGCGGCAGGCATGAATGCCTGTATTTTCAAGCCGATTACGTTATCGCAAATCTCGCACTTCCTTTCAGGAATGTGTGAGACAGCCAATACGATGTTTGATATCGAAATGCTGGGTATGCTGGCGCAAGGCAACCGGGCGCTCATGCTTACAGCGTTAAAAGATGCACAGCAGGAGAACCGCCGTGATTTAGTCGCCGCCCGACAAGCGGCGCATACTGAAGATTATCTGACCGTGAAGCGCCATATTCATCGCATTAACGGGACTGCCCAACTGCTGGGCGTTAAGGCATTGATGAAGGTAGCGCAGTCGCTGGAAGATAAACTACCTGACGCCATTTCCGCCGCAGACCTTGCCACAGACCTTGATCGCATCGACGCCTTACTTGATGAATTAGATCAGGCTATCGCAACATTCATTCCATAACCTTCCTACACGCGTAGGCGGCGCCTGACAGAAAAATAAGGTGCCGCTGATGTTGTCCCGTTGTTAACCAGGTAAAATTAGCCTTGTTCTGACGGAATATATTTCGTTAATTAAACCTGGGATATTTCCTAAGAAAAATCCATTTTTACCGTCATTTCAAGTTTCAACTATCAAATGACATCAAACCATTAAACTACACCTATCAATAGTGATAGTGTTAAATTTCATTTTTATGGCACATAAATAGTTTTTTATTTCGATAAAGACGGCAATCACTGGATCGTTGTTCTTTTGAAAGGGAACAAATAGAAGAAACGATCGTTTTTATGATTATATTCGAAATCCATTATTTTTGTGGTGTCATCTGATTTTATTTTCTGTAAATTTCACAAAGAAACATGAGGTGAATTTCTGGCGTTAAATAACCAAAGAGGGCATGCCAAAAAGGGAAGTTTTATGGATTTGTCAAACTCCGTTTTTTCTGATGATTATTTTTTTATCGTCGGTATCAGTACGCTGTTAACATCGGAGTTGATTGATGAAAATTACTACATAGTAGATGTTGAGACAACAAACCTCCTGCAGGTTAAAGAGCATTTTTTTGCAGACAGGAAGATTATTGCGTTTATAAGCAATGATCTTGACTACTATGCATTAAAACATCTACGGAGTATTACGTTTGTTGATAAGCGAAGCCGACTTAATGAAATTCTGTCCTGCCTGTTTGTCAATGATTCCCGATATATTTATCGGGTGAAGTACACGCTTTCAATGCGAGAAAGCGAAGTGCTCTCATGTATGCAAAAAGGGCTTGATGCGAATGAGATTGGTAAACAATTAGGTATGACGGTTAAGACATTTTATGCCCACCGGCGCAGTTTGGTTTTTAAACTTCAGGTCGGCAATCGTATATCTTTGTACCGAACTATCGCACGAGTAGAAAGTTATAAGCAGGACACCTGCGAACACAGTATTTCGTTAATCAGACAATGTCATTCGTCAGATAAGTATTTCACTGGAGGGAATTAGCACATTATTAATTAACATTTAAAGCATCAGCATATTATTTCTTAAATATTAACTTAACTAACTGGATCTTATATGAAAAAGATTGCACTGATTTCCGCGATTTTATCGCTCTCTGTATTTCAGGCGGCAAATGCTGCTGACGGCGTAATTAGTTTTACTGGCAGCATCACCGGTACGGCCTGTGTGGTGGATACCTCTGCGATTGCGCAGCCTGTCAACCTGGGGACTGTCGCGACAACCGCATTCTCAGGCGGTAGCGGAGCAACGGCGGCGGCAAAGCGTTTTAATATTGTGCTGAAATCCTGCCCGGCCAGCATTTCCAACGCCAGTATTCGTTTTGATGGCATCACCGACACGATTAACCCTTCTATTTTAGCACTGAGCAATGGGCAGACAGCGTCGAATGTTGGTGTCGCGATTTATGAGCAGGACAACTCAACGCTGATCCCTGTGGGTTCCGCATCCTCCAGCGTAGCGCTGGAAGAAGATGTTGATAACACATTGACTTACTTTGCCAAATATATGGCAACCGGCGCTGTTGGCGCGGGTACGGCAAACTCTTCAACCGCGTTTACCGTTATTTACCAGTAAAAGCAGGGCCCTTCGCGGCCCTGAGTAATTCACTCAGGATCTCTTCATGTTTCAGAAAGTCTATAAAAAGATTGCCGTTGGTCTTTTGTTTATCTCCGCAACGGCAATAAGCGGTGTGGAAATAGGCGGCACCCGGCTTATTTATAACGGCAGTGGCAATCAGGCGGCAATCAGCGTTAACAATCCAGATAACAAGCCGTATTTAATTCAGTCATGGGTAAGCAAAAGTGAAAATGGCGACGACAGTGACAATGCATTCATCACCACACCGCCTTTATTCAAATTAAATTCGCAGGCGCAGAATTCAGTACGCGTTATGTTATCAGGCGACACGCTCCCTACGGACAGAGAAAGTGTTTACTGGTTGAATATTAAAGCAATCCCTTCGTCATCACCGGATGCTAAAAATGAATTATTGATTGCGGTCAAAAGTAAAATGAAGCTGTTTTATCGTCCGGCAGGATTAAAAGGCGACCCTTCGCTTGCGTATCAGCAGCTAACGTTTTCAAGCGTGGGTGGAAAGTTAAGTGTGCATAACCCCTCGCCGTATAGCGTGTCGCTATACGACATCAAGGTGAATGGGAAACAACTAGCAAAACCTCCAATGGTTTTACCATTTCAAACGGTATCGCTACCTCAGTCGGCGGTAACGGGTGGTGAAGTATCGTGGCGTGCGATTAATGACTTCGGAGGCATTACGACTGAACATAAATTTAAAATGTAGGTTACAAAGCCATGTTTCATGTCAATGCAGTTTCGGGTTTTGCTAAATTAACTCGGTTATCCACACTTATTTATCTGTGTACGCATACTCCTGCTGTACTGGCTGGCGATTATTTCTCTCCAGATTTTATTGAAACCCGTGGAAATATCCCGCGTGATATTGATATTTCTCGTTTTAATGAAGCTGACGGGCAGGTGCCTGGCGTCTATCACGTTGATGTCTATGTAAATGGAAATTATCTGGCATCACAGGATATTTCATTTATTGACAGTAAGAGTGGGTTAATGCCGGTGTTGACTCGTGCAGATCTGGTGCAATGGGGCGTTAAGCGCAATGCACAACCTGAATGGATGCATATGGCAGATACCGCGAACGTTGAACACCTCAGCAAACTGCTTCCCGGCAGCCAGCTTATTTTCCAGTTTGATGGGATGCGCCTGGAGCTCTCTGTACCGCAGGAGTATCTACAGCGCGATCCACGGGGATCAGTATCGCCTGAGCGGTGGGATGACGGGCTGAATATGCTGTTCCTGAACTACAACTTCTCAGGCGCTAACACGCATGGCAGCGACAAGTCGAGTAACGACAGCTATTTGAACCTGCGTAGCGGTATTAACGTTGGGCCCTGGCGATTGCGTCATTACGCCACTTATAACAACAACGATGGCGCTGGTCACTGGAACACCCTTGGCACATCGCTGGAGCGTGACATTAAGGCTCTGAAAAGTCAGTTCAGCATAGGCGATGGTTATACGCAGGCCGGTGTGTTCGACAGCGTGAATTTTCGCGGCGCGCAGCTTTATTCCGATGACAGCATGATGCCGGAAAGCGTCCGTGGTTTTGCTCCCGTGGTACGCGGTATTGCACAGACCAACGCGCAGGTCACCATTCGTCAGGGTGGCAACGTTATCTGGCAATCTTATGTGCCGCCAGGCCCGTTCGCGATTGACGATCTGTACCCGACCACCGCCAGCGGCGATCTGGAAGTGGCGGTACGTGAGGCGGATGGATCGGTGCATCAGTTTATTCAGCCATTTTCCGCGGTGCCGGTGATGCAACGCGAAGGTCAGTTCAAATATGCGCTGGCAGCAGGGAAATATCGCGCGGCAAACAGCAAAGATAAAGAGCCGGAATTTCTACAGGGCACGCTGAGCTACGGTTTACCCTGGGATAGCACGATATATGGCGGCACGCTGGCATCCGCAGATTACTGGGCCGGAGCACTGGGGATCGGAAAGGGGTTCGGTGAATTCGGCTCACTCTCTTTTGACGCCACTTTCGCCCGTACGCAACTGCCCGGCAAGACAGAAGAAGGCGTGTCGTTACGCGCGCAATACGCCAAAGACTTTGCTTCGACAGGCACCTCATTCAGTTTGATGGGCTATCGCTATTCCTCATCAGGTTTTCGTGATTTCCAGGAAGCGAACGGGGACGTGAATACCTTTCGAATGGGGAGCGACACAATACGTGAAGGCAACAGCTGGCGCTATGAACGGAACAAACGCAGCAAGGCGCAGGTGACGCTGAACCAGCGACTTGGCGACTGGGGAAATATAAACCTCTCCGCCTGGCAACAGGATTACTGGGGCGGCGACACCGAGCGCAGCGTTAACGTGGGTTACAACACCAGCATAAACAATATCAACTACGGCCTGAACTACAGCTATTCACGCGGCCCCTGGCACAATGAAAACGATCATATCGTCTCTCTGACGATGCAGATTCCGCTCTCACGTTTCCTGCCAGACAGCTGGATGACGGTATCCGGGAACAGCAACAAAAAAGGCGATACGACTTCGCAGGTGGGGTTATCCGGTTCTGCGCTGGAAGATAAAAACCTGAGCTGGAACGTGCAGCAGGGCTACAACAGCAAAGGCTCGGATACGATGGGAAGCGCTTCCGTCAATTACAAGGGACGTCATGGCGAGTATCAGCTTGGTTACAACTACTCTCGCGATAACCGCCAGATGTCGGTTGGGGCGATGGGCGGCATTGTGGTTCACCCTTACGGCGTCTCGGCCACGCAGCCTCTTGGCGAAACCATGGCGCTGGTGAAAGCGGACAACGCGGCGGATGTGAAAGTGGCGAATAACAGCGGGATTTACACCGACAGCAGAGGTTTTGCCGTGGTGCCGTATGTCACGCCGTATCGGCAGAACAGTCTGTCATTGGATACCGCATCGCTGAACCCGCATACCGATGTGCTGAATGACACCTACACCGTTGTACCGACCAAAGGCGCGCTGGCGCTGGCTGATTATCCTACCGTCACCGGTTATAAGGTCATGCTTCAGTTCACCGGGAAAGAGATTCCGTTTGGCGCGACGACCCGTATTAAAAATCACGACAACATTCCAGAAGGAATGGTTGACGATCGCAAACGCGTCTGGCTCAACGGCGTACCGGAAAAAGGAACCGTGATCGTTAACTGGGCCGAGGGAAGTTGTCAGGCAACGTATCAGATAACGCAGATCGCTGACAAACCGCAAACAGTCATCGCGCAATGCCACTGATCTGGAGAGAAAGAAAAATGTATCGAATTTTAATCAGCTTAATTTTTACCTCGCTGGGATTATTTTCACACACCGCCCTGGCGTGGAACTGCACTACGGTTACGTCAACAACAACGATCTCGCCGCAGAATATAACTATCTCGCGGGATCTCCCTGTAGGCTCGATAATAGGAACACAGGTTATTACACCGACAATTAATGCCTTTAACTGTTGGGACTCCGCTGAGGGCGTTATATCCAGGCAGATTTTTGGTATCAGAGCCATTGGCACATTCGATTCGTCACTCAACGGGCGTCAGATATATAAAACGAACATTAGCGGCGTGGGGTATTCCCTGTCCGCCGCAACGACAAAATGTGCCGCAGGCATCGTGACCGTTACGGGAAGCAATACCATACGGGGAGACATAAATACCGCTAAGCTCTGTGAAAATATGGCGGGGATGGTGAACAGCAATTTGGATGGCGTGGTTATCGTGACGTTTTATAAGACGGCAGCCGAAACCGGGTCTGGAACCATAACGGCAAGAACCGTGGGATCGCTGGTTATGTTAAATAACGCGCTGCTGTGGCATTCACCCGAATCTTCCGTCAATATCAACGCGTTCACGGTTACCACGCCAGCCTGTAATCTACAAACGACGTTTATCCCCGTGAATATGCAGGACGTAGATAAACAAGCCTTTAATGGCAAAGGCACCACGCCGGGAGACGCACACACAAAGTCTTTCGATCTGCCGATGGTTTGTAATGCCGGAACAAAGGTCAGCGTTAAGATGGAAGGCGATATTTTTGATGCGAGCAAAGGCGTGCTGAAAACCATTGGCGGAAATAATGCCGCCACGGGCGTGGGAATCCAATTACTTTATAACAATCAGCCGATGGCGCTGGGTTCAGATGTCGCCGTTGGCACCTCATCCTCCGGCGGCGGATTCACGGTGCCGCTGAAAGCGCGTTATTACCAGACCGGAGACACCATCACGACCGGTGCAGCGAATGGCGTTTTGTCATTTACCATGACATACCAATAAGACAGTGAGGGGGCGGCAAGACCGAAGCTGAACCACGTCCCCTCGCCATTTATTTTACCGGTTTTCCGTGGCGGTCGCCGGATTACGCAATTGCCCTATCAGCCGCTGCATGTTGTCCTCACAGGAAATCCCGTCAGGCCGGTTTGCAATACTGGCGATCAGACTCAGCAACTCGCTCTTGCTCTCTTCAAGCTGCTTCTGCATGAGTTCAATCTCCGCGATACGCTTCTCCAGGGATTGTATCAGCCCCTCGTGATCCCACTTTTTCTGCTCCTGCGGTAAAAAGCAGCGGATCTGCCCAAGTGAAAAACCGGCACGCTGAGCGTTATCAATAATCTTCAGCAGATTCGCCACCTCCGCCGAATAATTACGATACCCGTTGCTCTGACGCTGAGGAGGACTGATCAGCCCTTCTGCTTCGTAAAACCGAATACGGGAGGGCGTAAGCCCCGTTACTTTTGCCAGTTCACCAATCTTCATACCGTTTACAGACCTCTCTTGACCTTAAAGTTAACTTTAAACTTATACTCTCTAAACGGTCAACAGAAGATCGTTGCCGGACGCGCGCGCAGGCCCTGACGTTTCTCCTTTTTCCGGGAGCCAACGTCCTGGCGCTACGCGCAAGACAAGTCTCTCCCTTTAACAACTTACTGAACCGGAGAAACGATATGGGTTACGTAACAACCAGCGATGGCGTTGACATTTTCTATAAGGACTGGGGGCCGAAAGAGGGAAAAGTGATCTTCTTCCACCACGGCTGGCCGCTCTCCAGCGACGACTGGGATGCTCAGATGCTGTTTTTCGTGGACAAGGGGTTCAGGGTCGTCGCGCACGACAGGCGTGGTCATGGACGTTCCAGCCAGGTGTGGGACGGTCATGACATGGATCATTATGCCGATGACGTTGCCGCAGTCGTTAAGCATTTAGGCGTCCAGGGCGCAATGCACGTCGGGCATTCAACCGGCGGTGGCGAGGTCGTGCGCTATATCGTGCGTCACGGCGAGGATAACGTCTCCAGGGCCGTGCTGATCAGCGCAGTTCCGCCATTGATGGTAAAAACCGACAGCAATCCACAGGGTACGCCCCGGTCGGTGTTTGACGACTTCCAGGCACAGCTGGCCGCCAGTCGGGCGCAGTTCTATTACGATATCCCTGCGGGTCCTTTCTATGGCTACAACCGTCCGGGTTCCAGTCCGTCTGAGGCGGTCATCTGGAACTGGTGGCGTCAGGGAATGATGGGGGGAGCCAAAGCGCACTACGACGGTATCGTCGCGTTCTCGCAGACGGATTTCACGGAAGATCTCAAGCGCATCACTATCCCGGTTCTGGTTATCCACGGCGATGACGATCAGGTCGTTCCCTACCATGATTCCGGCGTACTTTCAGCCGGGCTGCTCAAAAACGGTACGCTGAATACGTACAAGGGAGCCCCGCACGGCATCCCCACCACGCATGCAGATCGGGTCAACGCCGACCTGCTGGCCTTTGTGAATAGCTGATATACCAACCACGACGGATGGGCTGGCAAGTCAATTAGCAAAAAAAGGGGTCGCGGGCGGCTGCATTCCAGTTTAAAACATACGAACCTATGTTGAGGAGTCTGACCATGCTGGATCACCGCCCGAACTCACAGGATGATCGCCTGCGGCAGGACACCGCATCGCTGCGCCACGAAATTACCGCAAAAGTCAGAACATATACCGAACATCAGGAACGGGTCGTCTGCCCGTTCCCCGGTCTGAGCGTTGCTGAACTCCACGGCCCAATGCCGCCGCTTTCTTATATTTACCAGCCCAGCGTGTCGCTGATCCTCCAGGGAGAAAAGCGCGTCACGTTAGGCGATACGGCCTATGTGTACAACGAATCCCGTTTTCTTCTGACGGCGGTCAATCTGCCGACCGTCGCCGAAGTGATGCAGGCCAGTGCCGAGCGTCCTTTTATATCGCTGTTGCTGGAACTGGATTTATCTGTTGCGCGCGAAGTATTGGTTGATATGGAACAGCACGGCAATGACGTGGGATTCGCAGGCGAAGGACTTTCGCTCAGCCATGCCGACCGCTTTTTGTTTGACGCTATACTGCGCTACATCACGCTCGCAGAACGCCCGCAGGATAAGGGGTATATCGGCAACCTGATTCAGCGGGAAATTCTGTATCGCATTTTAACCAGCCCGGCAGGTATGACGCTGCGGGAAACCGTACTGACGGGATCGAGCAGCCAGAGGATATCTTCCGCAATCAACTGGTTACGCACGCACTATTCCCAACCGTTAAAAATGGAGGATCTGGCCGGGATTGCAGGAATGGGCGTTTCGACGCTGCATCACCACTTTCGTCGCATGACCAACATGAGCCCGTTGCAGTATCAGAAGCAATTACGGCTCCATGAAGCCAGACGCCTGTTGTTGTCAGATAATGTGGATGCCTCGACAGCGGCCATCAGAGTGGGTTATGAAAGCGTCAGTCAGTTTCACAGGGAGTACAAACGCCTGTTCGGCATCACGCCAATCGGCGATAAAGTGCAGTCGCTGAAAGGCGCAGAACGCGTCCGGGAAGCGGGAACGTTGACCGGGATACCGCGCTGATACACGCATATCGGACCGCAAAACAGTCGATCCGATATGCGTTGCTTACCGTCAGTTCGACAGTGAAGCCATATCAATCACAAAGCGGTATTTCACATCACCCCGCTCCATACGCTCAAAAGCCTGGTTAATCTGCTGGATATCGATGATCTCACACTCCGGGTACACACCTTTACGGGCGCAGAAATCCAGCATCTCCTGCGTTTGTGCAATCCCGCCAGACGGTGAACCCGTGATGCGACGACGCCCCAGAATCAGCGGCAAGGTGCTGAACCCTTCCATATTCCCCAGATTACCGACAATAACCAGCGCCCCTTCCACATCAAGTAGCTGAACGTAGGGTGAAACATCATGGCGCGTCGGGATGGTGTCAATAATCACATCAAAAGAGGACGCCGCGTTATTCATCGCCTCTGCGGAAGTCGAGAGCAGAACGTGTTCGGCGCCCAGCTCATGCGCCTCTTTCGCTTTTGACTCACTGCGGGTGATAACCGTCACCTCTGCGCCCAAAGCGGCCGCCAGACGAACCGCAAGGTGCCCCAGGCCACCGATGCCAATCACCCCAACGCGCGAGCCGGGGCCAACGTTCCAGGTCCGCAGCGGCGAGTAAACGGTGATGCCCGCGCAAAGCAACGGCGCCGCTCTGGCCGGATCAAGGCCTTCCGGCAGATTCAGGACAAACTCCTCGCGAACCACGATATGTTTCGAGTAACCGCCGTAAGTGACGTCTCCTGAGATGCGGTCACGCCCGTTATAGGTCACCGTCGGAAACTCACGGCACATTTGCTCTTCGTGCCTGCGGCACTGATCGCACTCCTGACAGCTATCGACAAGGGTTCCGACCGCCACCTGTTGCCCGACCTGATAACGCGTCACTTTACTGCCGACATCAATCACCCGGCCAATGATTTCGTGTCCGGGAATACAGGGGTAAATCGTCGCGCCCCACTCTTTCCAGTCGTCACGGGTTTGATGCAGATCGCTGTGACAGACGCCTGACCACAGGATCTCGATCGCCACATCATTGGCACGCAATGCGCGTCGTTCAAACGTAAAAGGGGCCAGTGGCGTAGTCGCGTTTAATGCAGCATAACCGATGGTTTTCATAGCAGCTCCAGTTGTTTGTTTTCCACCTGAAACTGTAGCGGTTTGATGAATGGCAGAGTGAGCCTAATCCTGCCGGATGATTGCCTGATACTCCCGACAGAACGTCTGTCACGCATCCCCTGGCATTGAATGGCCAGGGCGGACGCAGGCGCATCACGCCCAAGGCTCTTTTTCAGAAGAGGCTATTCCCCTTTTTCCACAATTAACGGCTCGATATCGCTCTCTTTTTTGATAACCAGCGAATCATCACCACGCAGACACGTACCGCCATAGTTGCCGCCAACGGTGAAAGTGCAGACCTGAATATACTTCCCGGCCACGTTTGGCAGGCACCACAACTGCTGGTAAATGTTTTTCTGCGCGGCAAATTTCCCACTGGTTTTATCGAGTAACTCTTCCTGATGGCTCACCAGATCGATATTGCTGCCGCAGCGCCCGGCGATCGGTTTCACCGCATAACCGGTGCGCGCCAGTTCGTCATTAACCGTGAAATCGGTATCCAGCAAATAGCGGTGATGCGGGAAGAGCGACCACAGGATAGGCAAAATAGCCTTATTGCCGGGGATCACCGTCCACAGCGGTTCAAACACCAGCACTTCCGGTCGCAATAGCACATCAATCAACCGCACTTCATTTTCAGGATGGCCGGTACGAATCGGCACGGCGGCATATTCCGTCTCGCTGACTTCACGCACCTGTTCAATTGCGGTTTCCCACGCCCAGGTTTTCCAGACGCAGTTCACCAGGCGGCCATCGCCGTCAATCAGCTGACCGGCATCGTCCCAACGCAGCGCATCCAGTCCCCGGAGAATTTTGCTTTCAAACCCGGCCTGGCGCAGCGCCTGCTGCATAAACTGGGCGTGATAGTTCTCCTCAATGTCCTTATCCTGCATGATGTGGACGAAAGGACGCGCGAGGCTGTGTTTCCATGCGCCCGCCAGTTCGTTGATCAACCCTTCCGCCGGATTATGCCCCTTCCCGGTGTAGCCCTTTTCGGCCCAGCGTTCGAGGATCAGCCCCGCTTCGGTATGGCATGATGCGGAATCGGCGTTGTACTCGTACACCTTCAGGCCGCGTTCATCCATACAGAAATCCATACGACCGGTGATCATATGGTGGCGACGACGCTGCCAGGAGAGGCGCAAACGCGGCCAGAGGATTTTCGGAATGTCGAACAGCGCCAGCAGGTTATCGTCTTTCAGCACCTTGTCGGTGGCATGCAGGTACATCAGATGCAGCTCGTTGGTGGCTTTAATCAGCTCCTGCTCGGCGCTTTCCGTAATGGTGAAATACTGATGCGGGTCCTGATTAATCACATGCCCGTTCGCCAGCACATAGGCTTTTTGCAGCGGGTCCCGCTCATCCAGCCATTTGCCGTCAAACTGCCCTTTCTCTTCCAGCCGCGCGCCGCGAATCTTCAGTGAATCATTGGCGATGTCTGGTTGAGGCAGACTGTACTGCGTGTCCTCGGTCTGAATCATCCAGCCGAGGATCGTGGTGTCGTCAAAGGTATCGCGCAGGGTATAGCAGCCGTTTTCCACCACCATATCCAGCTCGCGGGTCCACTGTTGCCCTGGGGGCAGCGGCGTGTGGATCACATTCTGTTCGGCGATACGGATCTTGTTGTCCAGCAACTGGGTAATGATCGCCACATGGCCAGTATCTTTAAACTCGCCGCCGTTTTGCCAGATAAGCAGCGCGCCAGCGACCGGCGCGCGGGGCGAACCATTGGGAAACGCCTGTAACGGCAGGATGTTGTCGTTCACCACTTCGCGCAGGAAACGCAGCGAGAAGATCTCCCACGCCATGCCGACATCCGTGAACACAACCCCATAATTGAGAAAGAGAAAGCGGCGGGCGAACTCAACGCACTGCCATTTATGGCCCATATACTCGTTGCCGATGTAGCTGCGAAACGCGGCATCATCGCTGTATTCCCGTGGGTCGAGGGAGCTGTAATCTGAAGAGTAGATTGCTACGCCACCGGGGGCGTAGCCCAATAATGTCCCGAATGGGGCATCCTGACGGGTCGTTCCTTTGCTCATGCACCTTACCTCAAAACAATACAGCCTGAGCAGTATGGCGTGAATTTTTCGCTCTGCTTACCTGCTCAATAACACTAACCGGACAGAGGTCGATTCATCATACACCTCTACCCGGCCAGACGGCGCACAGAGACAAAAAATTCATAGCGGGAACGATGTTATGTTTTATTGATAACCACCGGCACGCTTTTATAGGCTGGCGTCAGGCTTTCGCTATCGACCGCATCCAGAGATAACAGCACATTCGCTTCCGGCAGATAGGCGCCAATCGATCCTGCCGCCATGTTGTAGATCACGACCGTCAGCCCGCGCATCGCGCGATCCTCACAAGGGCGGCCATGATCGTCCAGCGCCTGAATAGTCACCACATCGCCCTGCGCCAGACCGCGCGCTCTGGCTTCCGCCGCATTTAAAAACACGACGTCACGGCGGCCGGTAATACCGCGATAACGGTCATTCAGGCCATAAATGGTGGTGTTGTACTGATCGTGGCTGCGCAGCGTTGCCAGCACCAGCGCATCAGCGGGTTGCTGCTGACGCTCAACGGCGCGCTGCTGGCTAACGACAAAGTTGGCTTTGCCATTCCCGGTATGCCACTCACGGCGCGAGGCAGGCGTGTCCATGCGAAATCCGCCCGGCGCGGCAATGCGGGCATTGTAGTCATGAAACGCCGGAATAACGGCTTCAATGGCGTCGCGGATCAGAGCATAGTTTCCCACCATCTCTTCCCAGTTCACCGGCGAACGCGTAAGCGTGGCGCGTGCCATTCCCGCCACAATCGCAGGTTCCGATTTCAGCCACGGCGAAGCCGGTTTCAGAGAGCCGCAGGAGGCGTGCACCATCGACATCGAATCCTCGACGGTGACGGACTGAATCCCCGTCGCCTGAAGGTCGCGCTCCGTTCTGCCCAACGCGGGCAGCAGATAGTTATGCTTCGCCAGCAGCAGGTGCGAGCGGTTCAGTTTGGTTGCCACATGCACCTGCATATCCAGCTTTTGCATCGCCGCAAACGTCCGCTGCGGCTGCGGCATCGCCACGGCCAGATTGCCGCCCATGCAGATTAACGCCTTAGCCTCGCCCCGCTCTATCGCCCGAATGCTCTCCACACTGGCGCGGCCATGTTGACGAGGAACGGTAATGGCAAAACGCGCTTCAAGGCGTTGCAGGAAGGCGTCCGACGCTGCTTCGTTAATCCCTACCGAACGGTCGCCCTGCACATTGGAATGCCCACGCAACGGGCAGATACCCGCGCCCGGCTTTCCGATATTGCCTTTCAGCAACAGCAGGTTAACCAGCTGCTGCACATTCCCGGTGCCGTTTTTATGCTGGGTGATCCCCAGGCCGTAGCAAATGATGGTGGCGCGCGATTTATTGTAGCTGTGCGCTAAATCTTCCATCTGGCTGCGCGTCAGACCTGAATCCGCTTCCAGTTCCGCCCAGTTGCACTGGCGCAGGTCATCATACAGCGCCTGATAACCGGCGGTATGCGCAGCAATAAACTCATGATCGAGGCAAGGCTGTTGGTTTAGCAGCACCCGCGCCTCATCCATTTCAATCAGCGCCTTCATCATGCCTTTGAGCAGCGACGCATCGCCGCCCATTTTCACCTGGTAGTAGCTGCTGCTGAGTTCGGTCGCCTGGCCGGTGAGCATCTCTTTAGGGCTTTGCGGGAAGCTAAAGCGTTCAAGTCCTCGCTCCGCCAGCGGATTGATAGCGATAATTTTGGCGCCGCGCTTTGCCACATCGCGCAGCGTGGTCAGCATACGAGGATGGTTGGTTCCCGGATTATGCCCGATGCAAATCACCAGATCGCAGTGGTCAAAATCCGTCAGTTCAACGGTGCCTTTCCCCAGACCAATAGCGCGCGTCAGCCCTGCGCTGGTCGGGCCGTGGCACATATTGGAACAGTCCGGGAAGTTGTTGCTGCCGTATTCGCGGGCAAACAGCTGATACAGGAACGCCGCTTCATTCGAGGTTCTGCCGGAGGTATAAAACTCTACCTGTTCCGGGGAATCGTAGCTGCGCAGACGTTCGCCGATTTCCTGAAACGCGATGTCCCATTCCACGGCTTGCCAGGTATCGGTTACGGCATCATATTTCATCGGGTGCGTCAGGCGGCCAATATTTTCCAGCTCGTAATCGCTGTACTGCCATAAGGTGGACACCGGATGACGACGGAAAAACGCCGGTGAGGCTTTCTTGCTGGTGGTTTCCCAGGAGACCGCTTTGACGCCATTCTCACAAAGTTCCATCGGCGCCCGATGGCCAGGGTCAGGCCATGCGCAGCCAGGGCAGTCAAAGCCTTTGACCTGATTCATTTTGAACATCGCGATAATATCGCGCGTGACGGCCTTTTGGGAAAACACCGACGCAGAGACCGCTTTCACAGCTCCCCAGCCGCCCGCCGGGCCCTGATAACCGCTTACTCCTGGAACACCATTTTTCATTGTTACTGCTTATTCACTGCCAATTTTTAATGGCGAGTACGGTAACAATTTCCGTCTGATATTGATTTCCTCTTGATGGAGTACAGGCGGGCTACAATTAACGAGTTATATTGTGTTCCCCTTCCAGCGAAAAAACCGGCGCTTAATGTCCCAATCTGTTAAACCGCATGGCCTCCGACTGCTACACTGCTTCAACACACCAACCCAGAAGGCAGGTCAACATGTCAGAGAATACTTATCAACCCGCGAAAGTATGGACGTGGGATAAATCCGCAGGCGGCGGCGCATTCGCCAATATCAACCGTCCCGTTTCTGGCCCGACTCACGACAAGACGTTGCCCGTCGGCAAGCATCCGCTACAGCTCTACTCCCTGGGAACGCCAAACGGCCAGAAAGTGACCATCATGCTGGAGGAGTTGCTGGCGCAGGGCGTGACGGGCGCAGAGTATGACGCCTGGCTGATTCGCATTGGCGACGGCGATCAGTTCTCCAGCGGTTTTGTCGATGTGAACCCAAACTCAAAAATCCCGGCGCTGCGCGACCACTCGCAAAACCCGCCGCTGCGTGTCTTTGAGTCCGGCGCAATCCTGCTCTACCTGGCGGAAAAATTTGGTTATTTCCTGCCGCAGGATCTCGCTAAACGTACCGAAACCCTGAACTGGTTGTTCTGGCTCCAGGGGGCGGCGCCGTTCCTCGGCGGCGGCTTTGGTCACTTCTACAACTACGCGCCGGTGAAAATAGAGTACGCGATCAACCGTTTTACGATGGAAGCCAAGCGTCTGCTGGACGTGCTGGATAAGCAGCTGGCGCGTCATCCGTATGTGGCGGGCGATGAGTACACCATTGCCGATATGGCTGTCTGGCCGTGGTTTGGCAATGTCGTGCTCGGCAACGTGTATGACGCCGCAGAATTTCTGGATGCGGGAAGCTATAAGCACGTACAGCGCTGGGCGAAAGAGATTGCGGAACGTCCGGCGGTCAAACGCGGGCGCATTGTGAACCGCACCAATGGGCCGCTCAACGAGCAGCTTCATGAGCGTCACGACGCCAGCGACTTCGACACACAAACCGAAGATAAGCGTCAGAGCTAAACCGTGACGCCGGATGAGATTTTAATGTCGCCATCAGGCGTTATATTGCCTGATGGCGCTTCGCTTATCAGGCCCACGGGTTTGTGATAGTCGGCGTTTAATTAAACCCATGTTGCATGAGAATCAGTCCTGCCGGAGTGGAAAGCAGAAATTCGGCAAGCGGTTTTCCGCGCGCCGTCAGACAGGCAAACGCATACTCAGCGATCGGATTATACGGTTCAGGAATATCAACCACGCGCAGGGTACTGATTTGCCGCAGTCTGGGGGCATAGCTGGCATAACCAATAAAAACATCCGTGTAATCGTGGTCGATTAACCATTGCGCCGCCAGCGCTCCGGTGGGAAGCGGCAAAGAATCCCGGCCGCCGACCAGCGCCACAGCACGCGAGCGGATCGCCTCGCCGACGGCTCCCATTCGCGAAAAAAGCTGTTGCGTGTAATCACCGGAAGGATCGCAGCCCGGCGTTGATGTGCCAATTCGCAGATCCTCGCGCATCAGCAGTGATCGCCAGTCGTCGCCCTCCCGCATAGCGTCAGCACGCACGGTCAGGCAGAGGCGATTCAGCGCAAAGGACGAAACCGACAGCGCCCGCCCGCTCGCCAGCAGCGCCTGCGGATGCGCCACATTAGCCGAGGCGAAAAAGTCGCACGGCTCACCGGCTTCAATCCGTTCACGCAGCAATCCCGCCGGGCCGAAATCACAGCGGATCGTCTCTGCCTGAAAACAGGCCATTAGCGGTTGCCAGACGGCACGCAGGCTGCCTGCGGCAAGGATTTTCATCAGTCAACGCCCTGATAGTCAGTGCGATAAAAACGCTGATACCAGTCATTGGCGACCTTGCGCATATCAATATCCTGGAATTTCTGCGGATAGAGTTTTTTCGCCATCCACAGCTCGCCAATGCCCATCGCTTCCGGCATCGGATAGCCCCAGGCCTTCGCGTAGTCCGGCATCAGATAGACGCGATGATTTTTCACCGCATCAATCACCTGCCACTGCGGGCTTTGCAGGATCTCATCCACCACTTTCGGATAGCGATCCTGAACAAAAATCACCTGCGGATTCCAGGCGATAACCTGTTCCATTGCGACCTGCTTAAAGCCTTTGATGGTCGATGCCGCCACGTTCAACGCCCCCGCGTGCGCCATCATCAGGCCAGTATATTTACCGGAGCCGTAGGTGGTCAGTTCCGGGTTCGCCATATAGGCGCGAACGCGTTGATCTTCCGGGATGTTTTTCAGGCGATCGCTCACCATCTTGCGCCCCTCATCCGTTGCGGCAATCAGCGCTTTTGCTTCGTCAGGTTTATTGACGATATCGCCGATCAGCGTGATCCCTTCACGCAACCCTTGATCGTAAGCCTGCTCTTCATCCGTCATTGTCGGGTTCATTTTAGCCTGTTCGCCCGCCGCATCATGGCGCAGAGAAATCGCCACCACCGAAATGCCCAGACTGCTGATTTTGTCGATCATTTCCTGCGGCGCATAGTTAGTGACAAACACCACCTGCGGATGCAGCGCGACCAGTTTTTCCGCATCAACGTGGGTTAAATCACCCAACGCGGTTTTCGTTGTCAGCTCCGGCGCCAGGCGGGCATAACCGTCGCCAAGCTGTTGTTTCCAGTTCGCCATCACGCCAACAATTTTGTCGGTGGCGTTCATCTGCACCAGCAAATTCAGCGTCTGATGCTGGAGTACCACCACGCGATCCACCGTATCCGGGACGGTAACCTGGCGACCAATCTGATCGGTAAACGTACGCTCGGCCTGAGCCATAAACGGCAGGGAAAAAAGCAACGCCAGCAGGGAGAGCTGGCGTAAGGATTTAAACATGGGAGATGTCCTCACAATCGATATATATATTAGTATACAACGATTGCAAGGCCGCTTGATAGATTGCCTTCAGGGATTATCAGGCGCTGGTAACGTCATACTCCATTCGGCGTAGCGCGTCTAATGTGGCTTTGGCTTCCTCTTCATCAATGATGCTCATGGCAAATCCCACATGCACCAGCACCCACTGCCCCACCAGCGTTGCAGGGCTGTCTTCGCAGATCAGGGCAATATTCACATCACGCTTGATGCCGCACACTTCAACCTGCGCAAGCTGGTGAATATCTTCACCAACGGACAGAACCTGCCCCGGGACTCCAATACACATAGTTAACCACCTGGACGTTATTCCACTTCAATACTTTTCACTTTCAGCGAGTCGCCAGTATCCACCCGCAGGCGATCGCCCTGACAGTGTGGGCACTGCGCGTCATGCTGCGTGATTTCAACCGCCTGGCTGCAATCCCAGCACCACGCCTGAGCGGGTTTATAGTCGATGTGCAACGCACACCCCTGCGCGAGCGTACCCTGGCAAACGATATCAAAGCTGAAGCGCACGGCGCTCTCTTCAACGCACGAGAGCGCGCCAATTTCCAGCCATACGCCAGTGACTCGCGTCACGCCATGCTGTTCCGCCTGCTGCTGGATAATCTCAACCGCGCTCTGGCACAGGGACAGCTCATGCATGCTCGCCGCTCCGGCGTCCAAACAGCAGCGCACGACGCCCTGCCAGCTGCGGCGCATCGGGATCGCTGACCGGCAGCGACAGCAGCATCCGCGCGCAGTCGTCCGCCAGACGCATCCCCTCCTGCGCCGACATACCGTGATTGAGCGGCGACATCAGCGAGCAGGAGAGGTATTGCGAAACCCCGTCCAGTTCACCAACGGTAAAGGTCATCGCGCCATACGGCAGACGCAATCCGAGTTTTTCACTGACTTTGCGTACCGGCCAGAGCTGATCGGGGCCGGGGAAAATCAGCGCGCTCAGCATCCACGGCGCGATCACGCTGCCCGTCCACTGCCCTTCAAACAGGGTGAAGTCAGAGACATACACCGGCATATTCGGGTGCAAAAACGAGAGATCGTGCATTGAGCGTCGGGCAATCTCTTCAAACGCCGCCTGAACCTGCATTCTCGGAGAGGACGGGAACCCTGAAATTTCCTCAGACATGCGCAGCCTCCCGTGGAATAGCCTCAACGCCTGACTCGCGCAGCGCGGCAAGAACCTGCGCCAGAGCAGGTTCAATCATCGCTTCAACCGTTGGCGTCAGGCCGATATGCGGCTCCAGCGATTCCGGGATCACGCCGATCAGCGTCAGCTTTTTCGGAAACTCACCAGTGAAGCGCAGGGCCGACAGAACGTCGGCCAGGCCAAGCTGATGCGGTGAGATTTTGTTGGTGAACAGCGCAGGCACCTCATCATCACGCAGGATCATAAGGGTTCCCGGCGTGTTCTTTCTCGACACGATGGCGTCCGCGATGATCAGGTGATCTCTGTCCGCCATATCGCCGAGAAGCTCCATTCCCGCCGTGCCGCCATCAAGGATCTCCACGAAATCCGGCAGGATGTACCGCTGTTCTAATGCTTCAACGATACGCACCCCGATGGCTTCATCGGTCAGCAAAATATTGCCGACCCCTAACACTAAAATCCGCATTACAGAACCTTAACTGAGACGACTTCGTTCCCGTCAGCGTCCACTACGTGCACCGCGCACGCCATGCAAGGGTCGAAGGAGTGAATGGTACGCACCACTTCCAGCGGTTTTTCTGGATCGGCGATCGGCGTCCCCACCAGCGACTGCTCGTACGGCCCCACTTCATCGTTAAAGTTACGCGGACCGGAGTTCCAGGTGGACGGAACCACCGCCTGGTAGTTGCTGATAATGCCGTCTTTAATGACCATCCAGTGAGAGAGCATACCGCGCGGCGCCTCAAGGAAGCCCACCCCTTTAAACTCACCTGTCGCCGGGATATCCGGTTTAACGAACGTGGTGTGGTCGCCTTTCCCGATATTGGCGATCAGCGCGCTGTACTGGTTTTGCAGAATACCCTGCAATTCGCAGCAGTGAACGGTGCGGCCAATGATACGCCCCAGCGTGGAGTGCAGTTGCGCCACTTCCAGCGTTTTACCGGTCAGTTTCTGGTAGATCGCGATGATTTCATTCAGTTTGGTCTTCGTGGACTCGCGTCCCGCCGCCAGTTTAACCAGCATATTGGCCAGCGGCCCCACTTCAACGGTTTTGCCGTAAAAGGTCGGGGACTTAACCCACGAGTATTTACCGTCATCAGACCAACCGGTGTATTCCGGGACGGTAGTCCCTTCCCACGGTTCCTGCGGCGCTTCGTCTTTGTACCAGGCGTGCTTCGCGCTCTCCTGAATCCCTTTAATCAGGTATTCATCGGAATGCGAGGCGATCGGGCGATACGTCGACAGATCCGCATTCTGGATATAGCCGCCAGGGAACAGGAAGCTGCCGTTTTTACCGTCGGTCGGAAATTCCGGCGCGCTCAGATAGTTAACCGCGCCTTTTCCGCGCTCCAGCCATTCTGGATAGAACGCCGCGATTACCGCCGTATCCACCTTGTAAACCTGCTCAACAAAGTCGCTCAGCTTGTCGATGAAGGACTTGATGTACATCAGGCGTTCAAGGTTCAGCACACCGAGACCGTCGAGGTTGATCGGGTTCGCCACCCCGCCCACCGCCAGGTTCTGGATGTGCGGCGTTTTACCGCCCAGCAGCGCCACCACGCGGTTGGCGTCACGCTGGCATTCCAGCGCTTGCAGATAGTGCGCGACCGCAATCAGGTTCACTTCCGGCGGCAGTTTCATCGCCGGGTGTCCCCAGTAGCCGTTAGCGAAAATCCCTAACTGGCCGCTGGCAACGAGGTCTTTGATCTTGTTCTGCACCTTCGTGAACTCTTCCGCGCTATTCAGGTGCCAGCTCGACACACCGTTCAACAGCGCCGACGCTTTCGCCGGATCGGCCTTCAGCGCAGAGGTGATATCCACCCAGTCCAGCGCAGAAAGCTGGTAGAAGTGCACAATATGGTCATGGGTAGTATGCGCCGCCAGAATGATGTTACGGATGTACTGCGCATTGACCGGAACGTCAATCTTCAGCGCGCTCTCCGCCGCACGAACGGAAGAGATCGCGTGGGTCGTGGTGCATACGCCACAGATACGCTGCACAATCATCCAGGCATCGCGCGGATCGCGATTCTTCACGATCTCTTCCATGCCGCGCCACATGGTGCCGGATGCCCATGCTTTTGACACCACACCGTTTTCGATTTCGCAGTCGATGCGTAAATGCCCCTCAATACGGGTTACCGGATCAATAGTAATTCTCTGGCTCATGCTTTGCTCGCCTCATGACGATTGTGATCGTTTTGTTTTAATGGAGGAAGTATCGGCAGTAGACGAATGAGTAAGATGTATGCACAAATCTCAATAGCCACAAAACCAATAGAAATCAGCAGTTCTTCCCAGGTGGGGAAGTAGTGGTAGCCGCCGCCGGGATTGAACGCCACCAGCGAGTAGGACATACGCCACGTTGCGCAGCCCAGCAGCATACTGAGGGCGGACAGATACAACATCCGCGAGTCGCCGCGCAGTTTCGGCAGACGGAGCACCACCAGCGGGAAGACCATCAGCAGGACTTCAACCCAGAACAGCAAGGAGTAGTAGTCACCGGCAAACGCATAAGAGAGCTTGTCGCGGTAAATCAGTTCACCGAAACGGCACACGAGGAACAGCGCGATGAAAACGCTGATAGTACCGGTCAGCTTGATAAACAAACTTTTCTCATCCGGGCCGTTGCCTTTTAAGCCGCTCTGCACCAGAGAGCCTTCAAAAATAACGATGGAGAAACCCATGATGAAAGCGGTGAACAATGAGAACAGCGGCAGCATTTCATAGCTCTGCCACAGCGGATGTACTTTAATACCGGCGGCAATCATCAACGATCCCATTGACGACTGGTGCATGGTCGGCAGCAACGCCCCGAGGGCAATAACAAAGAACATCACTTTGTTCAGACGCTTAAGCGAGACTTTCCAGCCCAGGCGTTCAAACAGCGCGGGGGCAAACTCCAGCGCCATCACGCCGATGTAGATGGTCATACAGACCGCCGTTTCAAACAGCACCGAGTTCACATTGAAGTGCCCTGGGATGTAGAAATACGGCAGGTTCCAGTAACGACCAACGTCAATGGTGATCGACAGCCCGCCCAAAGAGTAACCGAACAGGCTTGCCAGCAGCGCCGGGCGTACCAGCGGATGGTATTGCCCCCGGTTGAAGACATACACCGCCCACGCCAGCGCCCAACCGCCGCACGCGAAGCCGGTGCCGATCAGCAGGTCAAAAGCGATCCACACGCCCCAGGGGAAGCCGCCGTTCAGATCGGAGACCGATCCCAGCCCGAAGACCAGACGTTTCACAATAAGAAGCATGCACAGGACGACAAGCGGCCCGAAGATGATGATCGGTTTACTGATTATTTTCCCGCCCAGCGGTTTAGGATCATGACTCATGATCGTCTCCTCCGTCGTGATGCTCGTTTTTCGTATTACGACGAACCATCACGGTTAAGCCCGCCAGCACAGCCAGTGGCAGCATCATGCCTTTATACAGGGTGTGTTGAATGTGTTCAGAACGCGCGCCAGTTGACAGATCGGCCAGTTGAGGGAGATCCAGATTCTGGTAAGGAACGCCGGTCAGCACCAGCACCTGCGTGCCGCCGCCCTCTTTTTCACCGTACAGATGCGGGTAATACTTCGGTACGGTATGCAGATACGTATCGCCAGTCTGCAACGTCTGGCGCGGATAGTGGTATTCGCTGCCAGGCTTCAGCGCCAGGCGTTTTTGCGCCTCCGCCATTAGCTCTTCTCGCGTACCAAAAATCACCGCGCCCGCCGGACATACCTCAACGCACCCCGGCAGACCGCCTTTGTCCAGGCGTTCAACGCCCTTCTGGTTGCACAGTTCACACTTGTGCAGCGCGCCAAACGGGTTGTTGTAGTCGTATTTCGGCACGTTGTACGGGCAGGCGACCATGCAGTAGCGACAGCCGGTACAGACGTCTTTGTTGTAATGAACGATGCCGGTTTTCGGGTCTTTCTTCAGCGCGGATACCGGGCAAACGGAGACGCAGTTAGGGTCAACGCAGTGCATACACTGTTTCTTAATGTACGCGTAGCCGTTCTCTGTCTGATCTTTATTGACGCCACTTCCACTATGCCACACCTGAATGATGTTATTGGTGTAAGGCGACAGCTTGTCGTTATTCGACCAGGTTTGCGCCCCTTCCGGGTTACGCGCCGGGAAGTTGATATCCTGGCATTTGGTCACACACGCCTGACAGCCCACGCACAGCGTCGAGTCATACAGCATCCCCAGGGAACCCGGGATAGGCGGACGGTTTTCCGCAGCCGCATGGCTGATGGACGGCGACGCGCCCAGCAGCAATGCCCCGCCAGAGGCTGCTTTAATAAAGTTACGTCTGTTCACGGTTATTCTCCCCGTGAGTCAGCGTTATCTTTCTTCTGCTGACGCCCCAGTTCACGTACCGCCATCACACTGACACCGGCAACCAGCCCAACCACGCCGCCAAGCAGCCCGACGGCGCCTGCGGAAATGTGGCCGCCCTCTTTCAGGTTGACATCCGGCTTCTCGGAACGCGGGGTTTGATTTTCCACATGGGCGAGTTGGTGGATGCCTTTATGAAAGCCAACGCCTTCCTCGTTACAGCCGTAGCAGGGGTGCCCAATCGCCACTGGCCATACGCCGCCGACATCGCAGAATTGCAACGTCGAACAGTTGCCGTAGGTTTCAGGCCCTTTACAGCCCAGATGGTAGAGGCACCAGCCTTCACGGTGGCCTTCATCGCCGAACTCTTTGGCGAAGCGACCGGCGTCAAAATGCGGGCGGCGTTCGCAGTGTTCGTGAATCAGACGGCCATAAGCGAAGGTTGGACGGTTTTTGGCATCCAGCTTCGGCGGTTTACCGTAAGTGATGATGTGGGCAACCGTTGCCAGGAAGTTATGCGGGTTCGGCGGGCAGCCCGGGATATTGATAACGGTTTTGCCCGGCAGGACTTCCTGCAACCCGACGGCGCCGGTCGGGTTCACGCCAGCGGCAGCGACGCCGCCCCACGCGGAACAGGAACCGATCGCGATAATCGCCGCTGCGCCTTCCGCCGCCTTGCGGATGTGATCCACAATCGGCTCGCCGGCAACCATGCAGTAAATACCGTTATCTTTTAATGGGATGGAACCATCGACAACCAACACATACTGCCCTTTATACTTCTCCAGAGCGTTATGCTTGTTCTCTTCAACCTGATGGCCGAAGGCGGCGGAGAGGACCTCGTGGTACTCCAGAGAGATCGTTTCCAGAACGAGGTTTTCTACCGTTGGGTGGGTCGCGCGAAGGAGCGATTCGGTACATCCCGTACATTCCTGAGCGCCGATCCAGACGACGGGCGGGCGCTGCGGACGGGAAACCGATTCGGCCATTTCTGCGGCGGCTTTGCTACTGAGCCCCATAGTTGCGGCCAGTGCTGCACAAAGCTTCATGAAATCACGACGATTAACGCCGTGAGAAGTGATGAGAGTATTATCTCCAGTCATTTTATTGTTATTCCGTTGCAAAGACCTGGCTCTATTTTGCACCGTTCACAAATAACTTATTGCGATCGGCGCGCCATTTACCACACTTTCTTTATGGTTATTGAACCATGATACTTTGACGGAACAACAAAACGAAGGAGTAAGACAATAGTGTAATTAATTAAACCGGGGTAATACCCCCTTCGGATCAATTTTCGAGACGATAACCCGCCATAAAGAACCGGATAGTCGTATTCGATTGATTCTCCCGAAAGAAGTCCATCACCATATCTTTGTCCAGGCCATAACGGCGCGTCAGAATCCCCGCTTCCCAGGCGCTTAATTGTCGATCGCCGGTTTTTTCAAACATGCGATGCGAAAATCCTAATACGAATCCGCGCTTATAATCAGAACAAAAACCCGCCACGTTACGCGCGCTATCGGCACACGTTGCGTTTAATCCGGCCATCAGGCCCTTACCAAAATGATTGTCCATGATACCTCCAATCGCTATATAACAAATTATATAGCGATTTTTTAAGCGAACGCCAGAGGTATCACATACTTTTTTTTACCGGATCAGAAGGCGACCCATTCATCGCCTGACTTCGCGGCAGACGCCCCACGCGGACTGACTGGAGAGACCGTTTTCGCCGGGCTGATTTGCGCGTCATTATGAGAAAGGCGGAACTGTTGCACAGAGCGTTGCAGCTCTTCCGTTTGCCGTTCCAGCGCCGCCGCTGCCGCAGAAACTTGCTCCACCAGCGCGGCGTTTTGTTGGGTCACGCTGTCCATCTGGGTTATCGCCACACCAACCTGAGAGATCCCTTTGCTTTGTTCCTCGGAAGCGGCGGCGATCTGCTTCATGATGGTGGTGACTTCGGTTACTCCGCGCAGAATGGCCTCCATTGTCGCGCCCGTCTCCTGCACCAGCTGCGCACCCTGCTCGACGCGACGCACGGATTCAGCGATCAGCGTTTCAATCTCTTTGGCAGCCCCGGCGCTACGGCTGGCCAGATTACGCACTTCACCGGCGACGACCGCAAACCCACGCCCCTGTTCACCGGCTCTGGCGGCTTCAACGGCGGCGTTCAGCGCCAGAATATTGGTCTGGAAGGCAATACTGTTGATGACATTCGTAATTTCGGCGATCTGTCTGGAGCTGGCTGAAATACCGTCCATCGTCTCAACCACTTCAGAAACCAGCGTGCCGCCTTTTCCGGCCGTCGCGGAAGCGGCATCAGCAAGCTGACTGGCCTGGCGCGCATTATCCGCATTCAATTTCACCGTCGCGGTGAGCTGTTCCATGCTTGCAGCTGTCTCTTCCAGCGCCGCTGCCTGCTCTTCCGTACGGGAAGAGAGATCGTTGTTACCGCTGGAGATCTCTGTCGCGCCGCGCCAGATATTGTCACTGCCTGAACGAATCGAACTGACCGCTTCTCGCAGACTATCCTGCATCGCGCTCAGTAGCGGCACCAGACGACCGACACAGTTACGGCCAAACTCTTCAATCGGCTGGCTCAGATCGCCTTGCGCAATCTGGCGGAACTGTTGGCGAATGCGCGCCAGCGGTTTCACTAACATCGTGACCAGGTAACGGTCGGTAAAGAAGAGAATCACAATTCCCAGAATAACGGCGGTGATAATCAGGGTGCGGATAATTGACGTTTTGCCGTCCACCATCACGCGGGTGCTGTCCAGCATCGTGCCGGCCGCGCTGTTAAAACGTTCTGCGCTGGCGCCGAAGGCGCGGCTCAGGGCGGGGGTGACATTATTCGCCTGTTCTGCAAATTCGGTGAGCGTACCCTGCTGCGCCAGTTGCATCTGCGGCGCGACGCCCTTATCAAGCAACGCCTGCCAGTTTGCCAATACCGCAGCGGCGATCTCCGGGTCCATCGGCCCTGGAGAGAGCGTTTTCATCTCTTCCAGCTTTTTGCTCATATTGTCCAGCGCCTGCTGTACTGGTACAAAATCGGGCGTACCGCCGCCGATTTTAACGTCCATCGCACGGCTTAAACGCGTGACAAAACGAAAATACTGATCGTTCCCCTGACTTAGCACCGTCATCTGACGCACAATATGACGATCGATATCATTCCCTTCCGCCACTTTAGATAATGCATGGACGCTGAATAAACCAACGCCCGACCAAAGAAGACAGAAGAGCCCCAATATTGTCAGCATGACAATACGAATAGTGAAGTTTTGCAGCAAACGCATAAGAATTTCCTTGCCGTACTTGAGGGATTCGCCATCAGGCGACACTTATCCTCGTTATCGGCAGAGAATGCAGAATATATACTTTCTTTATTGTTTTTTTACTTAACTAAGTATACGAATCATCGTCAGCCCGCTATTCCTGTGAATGCTTATAAAGCATAACGGCATTATTATGCCGCAAAGCAATATGCCGCACCTGAAATAATCGTTTGTTTTTCATTGTAAATATTTCTCAAACCAGGCCAGAGTGCGCGCCCAGGCCAGATCCGCTGCGGCCTTATCATAGCGGGGAGTCGAATCATTATGAAAACCATGATTCACCCCAGGATAGATATACGCTTCATAGACTTTATTATTCGCCTTCAGCGCTGTTTCGTAGGCAGGCCAGCCTTCATTAATTGAGGTATCTAACTCGGCGTAATGTAATAATAAAGGCGCATTAATTTTAGGTACATCTGACGCCGGAGCCTGACGACCATAAAAAGGAACGGCGCACGCCAGTTCTGGATAGGCCACCGCCGCCGCATTTGATACGCCGCCGCCATAGCAGAATCCCGTAATAGCCACTTTTCCGCTGGCCGCCGGATGACGCTGCATAAACTCAATCGCGGCAAAGAAATCATTCATTAATTTTGTGGGATCAACCTGCTGCTGTAATTCCCGGCCCTTATCGTCATTACCGGGGTATCCGCCTACCGAGCTTAATCCATCAGGCGCCAGCGCAATATAACCCGCTTTCGCCACGCGTCGTGCGACATCCTCAATATAGGGATTCAGCCCCCTGTTCTCGTGTACGACCACGACCGCAGGCGTTTTACCCGTCGCCTTCGCCGGTTTTACCAGATAGCCTCGCACCTCGCCATGCCCGTTCGGTGACGGATACGTAATGTATTCCGGCAAAATGTCCGGGTCGGTAAATTCCACCTGCACCGCCAGCGCGTAATTCGGCTTCATGAGATTAAACAGCGCAAGCGCGGTCACGCCGCCGACGGCATACTTTGCCGCGAGGTTAAGAAACTCGCGTTTAGAGATTTTTCCATGTGCATAGTAGTCATAGTAATCGAGCAACTCCTGCGGAAAGTCTTTGGCAGTCAGACGCGGCATAGTTTCACTCCTGAATTGATGTTTTTTTAAGCAAAGCATAACGACGTGTTTTTGCCCAATTTTTCGCATCAATGTGACCTGACGAACGGGATAAACCCCGTTGAGCCGCTAGAATAGAAACGTTGTTTTGAAATTCACTTTCTCTAAGGAGATGACATGGCCTGGTTAGCCAACCCCGAACGTTATGAGCAGATGCTTTATCGCTACTGCGGTAAAAGCGGTTTGCGTTTACCCGCGCTATCGCTGGGTTTGTGGCACAGTTTCGGCCACGTTCAGACGCTGGATTCACAGCGTGCGCTGCTGCGTAAAGCCTTTGATTCAGGCATCACCCATTTTGATTTAGCCAATAACTACGGCCCGCCGCCGGGAAGCGCAGAAGAGAACTTTGGCCGTTTGCTGCGGGAAGATTTTGCGCCGTATCGCGATGAGCTGATCGTTTCCACCAAAGCGGGTTATGACATGTGGCCTGGGCCATACGGCTCCGGCGGGTCGCGTAAGTACCTGCTCGCCAGCCTCGATCAGAGCCTGAAGCGGATGGGGCTGGACTATGTCGATATCTTCTATTCCCACCGTGTCGATGAAAACACGCCGATGGAAGAGACCGCATCCGCGCTGGCGCAGGCGGTACAAAGCGGTAAGGCGCTTTACGTCGGCATCTCCTCCTATTCGCCTGAGCGAACTCAACGAATGGCGGAACTGCTGCGCGAATGGAAAATCCCGCTGCTGATTCATCAGCCTTCCTACAACCTGCTCAACCGCTGGGTGGATAAAAGCGGTCTGCTGGATACGCTGGCGGCCAACGGCATGGGTTGCATTGCGTTCACTCCGCTGGCTCAGGGATTGTTAACCGGAAAATACCTAAACGGTATCCCGGAAGGTTCACGTATGCAGCGTGAAGGGAAAAAAGTTCGCGGTCTGACGGAGAATATGCTGACGGAAGCGAATCTGAACAGCCTGCGTTTACTCAATGAGATGGCGCAACGTCGCGGCCAGTCAATGGCGCAGATGGCGCTTAGCTGGCTGTTGAAAGATAATCGCGTGACGTCGGTGCTGATCGGCGCCAGTCGACCAGAGCAGCTGGAAGAAAATGTGCAGGCGTTGTCGAACCTGACATTCAGCGCTGACGAGTTAGCGCAAATCGATAAACATGTCGCGGACGGCGAGCTGAACCTCTGGCAAGCCTCATCGGATAAATAACGCTTTCGGGCACGCGCGCCGGGTGGCGGTTCCGCCTTACCCGGCCAACGTCAGGCGCGTTTATTAAACCTCTTCCGGTTTGATTAGCGGCCGCTGATATTCAGGCCACACCAGAGCGACCAGGGAGGGATACGCCTCCAGGCTAAATTCCCGGAAACATTGCCGCAAGTTAAGCACATCCAGATCGGAATGCGGAACCTTTTCCCCGTTCAGACAACGCTTTTTAATGTTGTCATAATATTTATAGACCGCAGAGTTGAGATCGCTGCAACGGCGCTGCGCATCAAATAACCCCGGCGTGCCGTTTAGCTCCGCCATCGTCATCCGCTTTATCGTTGCGTGAAGAAAATCAATATATTCGTGATTGACTCGCCAGTACCATACCGGTGTAATAGTATTCATGAGCGACGAAAAATGATCTTCGCCCTCCTCTTTGGACAAGGGTTCCGCTTGATTTACTGGATTAGACGCCTCAGCAGAGCGCTGTTTATTAAATTCGTGCATCAAGAAAAGCACGCCGCCAGTGAGTAATAGCAGAGTGATAATAGAATAAAAAATGCTGTTCATATGCCGACTCCATTTTTTTTGATTTTAAAATTACACCATGCTATTGTCAACGAGACCTGCCTTATAAAAAACAATATACTATTGATAGTAAAGGACATTCCAACATGCTTCCCGAGCATCTTGTGCCGACTCGTTTTCATTTATCTGCCTCGCCAGGCGATGCTGAGACCGTAGAAAATAGTGAAAATTTGACTCAGGGAAAGAAAACGCTGAGCGATTACGAGCCAGATATTTTAATTAGCGCCACACCGACTGGTCAATCTAAAAACATGTTACTTGAAGAACGTGACCGTCATTTAAAAGACCGGCTTTATCGCGTAGCTAAAATTGAGACGTTTGCTCGTCTTATTAATAGCCTACAGGCGGAAGGCGATGTTGATGCTCAGGCATTAAGTAAAATTCTGGCAGATGCCACAACAAAAATAAACGATCACGGCAATGAAATTTGGCTTAATCTCATAACCAGAGAGAAAAACTCTCCTGTTTTTTATTCTCTGGAAGAGAAATAATATGAAAGACGTTGAAGATAATAATGTTTATTTAGCTTTAGATAATAATAAAAGCGATGAATTTATCTTAAAGCAAAATCTTAAAGCGCTTATCGCCAATAAAAACGCGACCCTCGAACAGGTGGCGCAGGAGATCGTGTCGATTCCCGCCGCGTTAGTACGGCTGAAATGGCAAAATCGCCGTGAAATCTATGCGCTCCAGGTCAAAGAAGAGATCTACGGTTCGGTTATCAATACGATTATTGAGCAACATCCCGAGATGCGGGACAAAATCATGGCGCGCCTGGAGAGCACATATCAGCACTTACTGGCGCGAGAAACGGCGACCCTGCGCCTGACCCGTAAGCTATCCGATGGCGATTACCGAACGACCAATATCACCACCGTCGCGCTGAATGAAAAACGGTTCTCCACGACGAAGTAATCTGGCGAGTCAGCAATCCAGCGATACCGCATCATGCAGGCCTGGTAAGCGCAGCGCCATCAGGCAATAAAAAAGCCGGGTACGGCTTGCGCCCTACCCGGCCTGTCTGTCTGCCCATCAGCAACAACGATTACTTCGCTTTCGCGACCTCTTCACCCACGAGACCAATTTTCAGGTAACCCGCCTGGTGCAGCGTATCCATCACTTTCATCATTGTTTCATAATCAACGGTTTTATCCGCACGGAAGAAGATCGTCGTGTCTTTCTTCCCTTCGGTTAACGCGTTCAGCTCGCCGATCATGGTTTCATCCGTTACCTGATCGTTGCCGATAAACATGCTGTTGTCGGCCTTCACGGACAGATAAACCGGTTTTTCCGGGCGCGGCTGCGGGGTGCTGGTGGACGCAGGAAGATTCACCTTCACGTCCACCGTTGCCAGCGGCGCGGCCACCATAAAGATAATCAGCAGAACCAGCATGACGTCGATAAACGGCGTCACGTTGATTTCATGCATTTCACCGTTATCGTCCAGATTTTCATTAAGACGCATTGCCATGGAACATTATCCTACACGTAATTTCTGCGCGGTACGTACCGGCTGAGCGGAAGCGCTCGCGTTCAGATCCAGATCGCGGCTTTGCAGCAACAGAATCTGTGCCGCCACGTCGCCCAGCGTCGCTTTGTAGCTGCCGATCTGACGTGCGAAAATGTTGTAAATCACAACCGCAGGAATTGCCGCGACCAGGCCGATCGCCGTAGCCAGCAACGCTTCCGCGATACCCGGCGCGACAACCGCGAGGTTGGTGGTCTGGGTTTGCGCGATGCCGATGAAGCTGTTCATGATGCCCCATACCGTACCAAACAGACCGACAAACGGAGAGATGGCGCCGATGGTCGCCAGGTAGCCATTGCCGCGTCCCATATGACGGCCAACCGCCGCTACGCGACGCTCCAGGCGGAACCCGGTACGCTCTTTAATACCTTCGTTGTCTTCACTGCCTTCCGACAGTTCCAGCTCGTTCTGCGCTTCATAGAGCAACTGTGAGCTTAAACTTTTTGCCGCGAATGAGGAGGCAATATTGCTGGCCTGGTCTAAAGAACGCGCTTCAGCCAGCTGCTGTTGTTCACGCTTGAGCCGACGCTTCTGCGTAAAGAACTCAAGACTCTTACTGAAGAAGATAGCCCAAGTGACTACTGACGCCAGAATCAGACCAATCATCACGCACTTAACCACGATGTCGGCGTGCTGATACATACCCCAGACGGAGAGATCCGTCTGCATCAAATTATTACCCACTCTGTATCTCCAGGACGCAAATCACAAATTCTGAGCGTAATAATATCAAAACGACGTCGAATTGATAGTCGTTCTCATTACTATTTACATAGTGCCGCACCTTTGGTTTCTTTTCCTTGCGCTTACGCAGTAAAAAAGTCACCAGATGTCATTTTGAGAAAATTTTCTGCTTTATGCCGATTCTTCAGGATGCGTCACTCATCATTCATGATAGTTTAGACATCCAGACGTATAAAAATGGGTACTCCAACATGGCAGAAAAACATCTTGAAACCAAACTGGTGAGCGCAGGACGCAGCAAAAAATACACGCTGGGATCGGTGAACAGCGTCATTCAGCGCGCCTCCTCGCTGGTATTTGACACCGTAGAAGCCAAAAAGCACGCCACCCGCAACCGCGCCAATGGCGAGCTTTTCTATGGCCGTCGCGGAACGCTAACCCATTTTTCGCTACAGGAAGCCATGTGCGAACTGGAAGGCGGCGCCGGATGCGCGCTCTTCCCCTGCGGCGCGGCGGCTGTCGCCAACACGATTCTGGCCTTTGTGGAACAGGGCGATCACGTCCTGATAACCAACACCGCTTACGAACCCAGTCAGGATTTTTGCACCAAAGTTCTCGCCAGACTCGGCGTGACGACCGGCTGGTTTGATCCGCTGGTCGGCGCGGATATCGTGAAGCATATTCAGCCCAATACGAAAGTGGTGTTTCTCGAATCTCCTGGCTCCATCACGATGGAAGTGCATGACATCCCGGCGATTGTCGGCGCGGTAAGACGCGTTGCGCCAGACGCCGTCATTATGATTGATAACACCTGGGCGGCGGGCGTGCTGTTTAAGGCGCTGGATTTCGGGATCGATATCTCCATCCAGGCAGGAACGAAATACCTGATTGGTCACTCGGATGCGATGGTCGGCACGGCCGTGTCTAATGCGCGTTGTTGGGAGCAATTACGCGAAAACGCCTATCTGATGGGGCAAATGCTGGACGCAGATACCGCTTATATGACCAGCCGTGGGCTACGTACGCTGGGCGTGCGCTTACGCCAGCATCATGAAAGCAGCCTGAAAGTCGCCGAGTGGCTGGCGAATCACCCTCAGGTCGCCCGCGTTAATCATCCCGCCCTTCCTGGCAGCAAAGGCCACGAATTCTGGAAGCGCGATTTCACGGGCAGCAGCGGGTTGTTCTCGTTTGTGCTGAATAAAAGGCTGAGCAATGAGGCGCTTTCCGCTTATCTGGATAATTTCAGCTTGTTCAGCATGGCTTACTCCTGGGGCGGCTTTGAATCCTTAATTCTGCCTAACCAGCCGGAACATATCGCCGCCATTCGTCCCGAAGGCGACGTTGATTTCACCGGCACGCTGATCCGTTTGCACATCGGTTTAGAGAATGTTGACGATCTGATTGCAGATTTAGCCGCAGGATTCACGCGTATTGTGTAAAGTTTCCGGTCATGGACAGAATTGCAGACACTCCGGGCAGAAAAGTCTGCATTTGTTGCGTCCGGGATCAAGGCATCCCGGGCAATTCAGGAGTACAATAGCCCCATAAACGCGGTTCCACAGGAAAGTCCATGGCTGTCATTCAAGATATTATCGCTGCGCTCTGGCAACACGATTTTGCCGCGCTGGCGGACCCACACGTTGTTAGCGTTGTCTACTTTGTGATGTTTGCCACGCTATTTTTAGAAAATGGCCTGCTCCCGGCCTCTTTTTTACCCGGAGACAGCCTGCTCTTACTGGCAGGCGCGCTGGTTGCACAAGGTGTCATGGACTTTGTCCCCACGATCCTTATTCTGACGACAGCCGCCAGTCTCGGCTGCTGGCTGAGTTATATTCAGGGGCGCTGGCTGGGAAATACGCAAACGGTGAAAGGCTGGCTGGCGCAGCTTCCCGTTAAATACCATCAGCGCGCGACCTGTATGTTCGACCGGCACGGCCTGCTGGCGCTGCTTGCCGGGCGCTTTCTGGCGTTTGTGCGCACCCTGCTGCCCACAATGGCGGGGATTTCAGGGTTGTCCAGCCGCCGGTTTCAGTTTTTTAACTGGCTGAGTGGGCTGCTGTGGGTCGGCGTGGTGACCAGTTTCGGCTACGCGCTCAGCATGATCCCGTTCGTGAAACGTCATGAGGATCAGGTGATGACGTTTTTGATGATCCTGCCGATTGCCCTGCTGGCCGCCGGTTTGATCGGCACATTATTCGTCGTGATCAAGAAGAAGTATTGCAGCGCCTGATTTGCTGATTGCCGGATGGCGCCCACGCTTATCCGGCTTACACATGATTAGCTTCCCTGCATCATTCTCATTCGTGCCGCATCCTCCCCCGGCGTTACGCCAAAATAGCGTTTGAACTCCCGACTGAACTGCGACGCGCTCTCGTAGCCGACGCGCATCGCAGCGGCGCTGGCTTTCATCCCGTCGTGAATGATCATCATCCGCGCTTTATGCAGACGATAGGTTTTCAGGTACTGCAACGGCGAGGTACTGGTAACGGATTTAAAATTATGATGGAACGCCGAGACGCTCATGTTGGCTTCCGCCGCCAGTTGCTCAACGTTCAGGTTCTCGGTGTATTTGGTTTCAATCCGCTTCAGCACCCGGCTAATCAGGCTGAAATGGGTCTGGCGGCTGACCAGCGCCAGCAGCGCGCCGCCACGCGGCCCCATCAGAACGTGATACAAAATTTCGCGAATAATCTGTTTCCCCAGAATGCGCGCATCCAGCGGCCTTTCCATCACATCTAACAGGCGTTCCGCCGCACAAAGAATGTCATCCGACAGCGTGGCGGAGTTAATCCCGCTTGCCGCCATCGACGGTTGAAACAGATCGTCCTCACCAATGTCCATCAGCAACTCCTGCAATTGCAGGATATCAACATTCAGACGAATCCCCGCGAGCGGTACTTCCGGCGTCGCATAAGTTTCACATTCAAAGGGTAAAGGTACTGTCAGCAGCAGATATTCATTGGCATCGTACTGAAATACGCGTTCATTGATATAACCGATCTTATGCCCCGAAAAGAGAAATATGATGCCAGGCTGATACATCACAGGCGTGCGCGACCCCGGCTCCGTGCCGTAGAGCAAACGCACGTCGGGCAGGCAGTCATTCAGGTTGTTTTGATTGTTTATCAGATACTTAATTTTATCTGTCAGCAACAGGCAGATGGCTTCACGGTTCATGGCGCGCTTTTTTCTCATCGGTTTACGACGCGTTGATTGTGCGCAAATTTATCTTTTTTCTCCAGCGCTCTGGAGAAATGGGCAAGACATTGGCAGAAATGAGCATTGAGAGGAAGGCGGCTGGCGACCACAATGTTCACCATCAGGCAGACATTCGCCTGCCCACTTTTTTACCCACATAAGGGAACGAGCAATGAACAACTTTAATCTGCATACCCCAACCCGCATTCTGTTTGGTAAAGGCGCGATTGCCGATCTGCGCGATCAAATCCCTCAGGGCGCCCGCGTATTGATCACCTACGGCGGCGGCAGCGTGAAAAAGACCGGCGTACTGGATCAGGTACATGACGCGCTGAAAGGTCTGGACGTGCTGGAATTTGGCGGCATCGAGCCAAACCCGTCTTATGAAACGCTGATGAACGCCGTCAACATTGTACGTGATGAGAAAGTGACGTTCCTGCTGGCGGTCGGCGGCGGTTCCGTGCTGGATGGCACTAAATTTATCGCGGCGGCGGCGCAATATGACGAAGGCGTGGACCCGTGGCGCATTCTGGAAACCCGTGGCAACGACGTGAAAAGCGCCGTACCGATGGGATCGGTGCTGACGTTGCCGGCAACGGGTTCAGAATCTAACTCCGGGGCGGTGATTTCCCGTAAAACCACCGGCGATAAGCTGGCCTTTATGACACCGTTCGTCCAACCCGTGTTTGCGGTGCTCGATCCGGTTTATACCTACACCCTGCCGCCGCGCCAGGTTGCTAACGGCGTTGTGGATGCATTCGTTCACACCGTTGAGCAGTATGTCACTTATCCGGTTGACGGAAAAATTCAGGATCGCTTTGCCGAAGGTATCCTGCTGACGCTTGTCGAAGAAGGCCCGAAAGCGCTGAAAGAGCCGGAAAACTACGATGTCCGCGCCAACGTGATGTGGGCGGCCACTCAGGCGCTGAACGGTTTGATCGGCGCGGGCGTCCCGCAGGACTGGGCAACGCATATGCTGGGTCATGAGCTGACGGCGATGCACGGCCTTGATCACGCGCAGACGCTGGCTATCGTCCTGCCTGCGCTGTGGAATGAAAAACGCGATACCAAACGCGCCAAACTGTTGCAGTACGCAGAGCGAGTCTGGAATATCACCGACGGTTCCGACGATGCGCGTATTGATGCCGCCATCGCCGCCACCCGCCGCTTCTTTGAGCAAATGGGCGTACCGACTCGCCTGTCTGATTACGGTCTGGACGGCAGTTCCATTCCGGCATTGCTGGCAAAACTGGAAGCGCACGGCGGTACAAATCTGGGTGAACATCAGGACATTACGCTGGATGTCAGCCGTCGGATTTACGAAGCGGCTCGCTAAGGTTTTTTCGCCTCTGGCTTTCGTTTTTGGACATTTCGTCCAGACTTAAGTCACACAACCTCACCGGAGTTTGCTCCGGTGAGATCGCATAAAGGAGGAACGCATGGCTAATCCAACCGTTATCAAGCTACAGGATGGCAACGTAATGCCACAACTGGGCCTGGGAGTCTGGAAGGCAAGCAACGAGGAAGCAATTTCCGCCATTCATAAGGCGTTGGAAGTGGGATATCGCTCCATTGATACCGCTGCGGCGTACAAAAATGAAGAAGGCGTCGGAAAAGCGTTAAAAGATGCCGGTATCGACCGGGAAGAGCTGTTTATTACCACCAAACTGTGGAATGACGATCAGAAACGCCCTCGAGAAGCCTTGCAGGAAAGCCTGGATAAGCTCCAGTTGGATCACCTCGATCTCTATCTGATGCACTGGCCCGTTCCGGCTATCGACCATTATGTTGACGCCTGGGAAGGGATGATTGAACTGCAAAGAGAGGGGCTGGTGAAAAGCATCGGCGTGTGTAACTTCCAGGTAAACCACCTCCAGCGTCTGATCGATGAAACCGGCGTTACACCGGTGATCAACCAGATCGAATTGCATCCGCTGATGCAACAGCGTCAGCTGCATGCCTGGAATGCGACGCACAAGATCCAGACCGAGTCCTGGAGCCCGCTGGCGCAAGGCGGCGCAGGCGTTTTCGATCAGAAAATCATTCGCGATCTGGCGGATAAGTACGGTAAATCTCCGGCGCAAATTGTGATCCGCTGGCATCTGGATAACGGGCTGGTGGTGATCCCTAAATCCGTCACCCCTTCACGTATTGCGGAAAACTTCGACGTCTGGGATTTCCGTCTCGACAAAGACGAATTAAGCGAAGTGGCCAAACTTGACCAGGGTAAACGCCTGGGGCCGGACCCGGATCAGTTCGGCGGCTAACCTTCCTTTCCGGCCCGACATTTCTGTCGGGCTTTTTGACTACCTGGCGGGTTTGGTAGAAAGTGTTGAGTCGGTACGACGCGAATTGTGAACTCAGCAACGGAGAAAAGGAATGAGCTGTATTTTTTGCCAAATCGTTGAGGGTAAAGCCCCCTGCCATAAGATCTGGGAAGACGAGCATCATCTGGCCTTCCTCTCCATCTTCCCGAACACCGACGGTTTTACGGTGGTGATCCCGAAGAAGCATTATCCCAGCTATGCGTTCGACTTGCCGCCGCAGGCGCTGGCCGATCTGATGCTTGCCACCCAAAAAGTGGCAAAAAAGCTGGATAACGCCTTCCCGGATGTGGGACGTACGGGAATGTTTTTTGAAGGATTTGGCGTGGATCATGTGCACAGCAAGCTCAGCCCGATGCACGGCACCGCTAACCTGAGCGAATGGAAGCCTATTGAATCGCGGCAGGCGAAATTCTTTGAACAGTACGAAGGCTATTTGTCATCGCATGACCACGAGCGGGCGGATGACGAAAAACTGGCGGCGCTGGCCGCCAGAATTCGTGAAGCGAACGCGTAATCCGTCCGTTTGCCGGATAGCGGTGCAGGCACCTTATCCGGCAAACAGCTAACGGGTTTAACGTCCGGCTACCTTGCTGCGTTTTTTATTGCTTGCAGGCGTCTGACGCTGATGCGCCACTGGCGTATGCTTAGTCAACGCCGGGCGCGTGTTGCGGTTCTGACGACGGGCTTCACGCATCTCGTCCAGCGTAGGCGCCGGAACCAGACACTCGCGACGACTGCCAATCAGATGCTTTTTCCCCATATCTTCCAGCGCCTGGCGAATCAGCGGCCAGTTCGCCGGATCGTGGTAACGCAGCAGCGCTTTATGCAGACGACGCTGTTTGTCGCCTCTCGGCACCACCACGTCTTCACTCTTATAGCCAATTTTACCCAGCGGGTTTTTCCCGGTGTAATACATGGTCGTTGAGTTCGCCAGCGGCGACGGATAGAAGTTCTGCACCTGATCCAGACGGAAGCGATGGCGTTTCAACCACAGCGCCAGATTCACCATATCTTCGTCCCGCGTACCAGGGTGCGCAGAGATAAAATACGGGATCAGGTACTGCTCTTTCCCGGCCTGTTTTGAGTAAAGATCAAACAATTCTTTGAAGCGATCATAGCTGCCCATGCCCGGCTTCATCATCTTCGACAGCGGCCCTTCTTCGGTATGCTCCGGCGCAATCTTCAGATAGCCGCCCACATGATGGCTCGCCAGCTCTTTGATATAACGCGGATCTTCAACGGCAATGTCGTAACGCACGCCGGAGGCGATCAGAATCTTCTTGATGCCTTTCAGATCGCGGGCGCGGCGATAGAGGTTAATCGTCGGCTCATGGTTGGTATCCATATGCGAGCAGATATCCGGGTACACGCACGACAGGCGGCGGCAGGTTTGTTCCGCGCGCGGCGACTTACAGCGCAGCATATACATGTTGGCCGTCGGCCCGCCGAGATCGGAAATCACACCGGTAAAGCCCGGGACGGTATCGCGGATCGCTTCGATCTCATTGATGATCGAATCTTCTGAACGGCTCTGAATAATGCGGCCTTCATGTTCGGTAATCGAGCAGAACGAGCAGCCGCCGAAACACCCGCGCATGATGTTAATCGAGAAGCGGATCATTTCGTAAGCCGGAATGCGGCTGTCACCGTATGCCGGATGCGGCACGCGCTTATACGGCAGCGCAAAAACGCTGTCCATCTCTTCGGTAGAGAGCGGAATGGCGGGCGGGTTGATCCAGATATAGCGATCGCCATGCTTTTGCATCAGCGCACGCGCGCAGCCAGGGTTGGTTTCGTGATGCAGAATACGCGACGCGTGCGCATACAATACCTTATCGCCCTTCACCTTCTCAAAGGACGGCAGCAGCACGTAGGTTTTCTCCCACGGCTTCGGACGCGGCGGCTGAACGGTCACGGCTTTGGCTTCCTGCTTTTTCGGCGCAACCGGTTTGTTATCCGCGCACGGCAGATCTTCGCCATACGGATGGGGGATCGGATCAATTTTCCCCGGCGTATCCAGACGCGTGGAATCAACCCCACTCCAGCCCGGCAGGGCTTCTTTAACAATAATCGCGGTGTTACGCACATCGCGGATCTGGCCGATCGGCTCCCCCATTGCCAGGCGGTGCGCAACTTCAACCAGCGGGCGCTCGCCGTTGCCGAACATCAGCATATCGGCTTTCGCATCCACCAGCACCGAGCGGCGTACGGTATCAGACCAGTAATCATAGTGCGCGGTACGACGCAGGCTGGCTTCAATACCGCCGAGGATCACCGGCACGTCTTTCCAGGCCTCTTTACAGCGCTGGGTATAGACCAGCGTCGCACGATCCGGGCGCTTGCCCGCCACGTTATCCGGCGTATAGGCGTCGTCATGGCGCAGTCGGCGATCGGCGGTATAACGGTTGATCATCGAGTCCATGTTGCCCGCTGTGACGCCGAAAAACAGATTCGGTTTCCCCAGACGCATAAAGTCATCTTTGCTGTTCCAGTCCGGCTGGGCAATGATGCCGACACGGAAACCCTGCGCTTCCAGCATACGACCGCAAATCGCCATCCCAAAGCTCGGATGATCGACATACGCATCACCGGTAACCAGAATAATGTCGCAGCTATCCCAGCCAAGTTGATCCATTTCGTCGCGTGACATCGGCAAAAAAGGCGCGGGGCCAAAACAGGCCGCCCAGTATTGAGGCCAGGAGAAAAGATCTCTGTCTGGCTGGATCAGGGATATTGCGCTCATAATGCTTCCAAAAAAATGGTAAAAAAATAATCAAAGGCCGGGGATTATATGCCGGAACGAAAGAGAAAGGTATTCACTTCTCGCCCTTGCGGGCGAGGGAAGATTTACGGCGCCGGGTTCACCAGCATTTGTCCGATAGACCCCCGGTCGGCCATTTCCAGCGTCTGGCTGTTGAAGTAGAACGGGAAGTGCGCCCAGGATGGCTGTCCGTAATAAACCAGCAATTCCACCTGTCCGTCCACCCATACCGTATCTTTCCAGCCCCGATCTTCCGGGAACGGCATGGCGCCATTGACGTTGCGGATCAGGAAAGAGACACCCTCAATATGGAAGGGCTGCGGCATATCGGCGCGAACGGTCCAGCGCTCCCAGGAACCTTGCTGGGCGGTGATATCAATGCGGTTGACGTCCCACAATTGCCCATTGATGCCGGGATCGTCCCCGAGGCTGATATCCCGACTGCGAATCGGCGCGCCGCTGACAATCTCCGTTGGCAATAAACGCATCGGCAGGCTGTCAGTCACCAGCGGCAGCAGCCCGGTTGGCCGTAAGGTCAGCACCAGCGTAGAGACCAGAATGCTGGAAGGTTCAAAGAAGCCACGGATGCGATCGACAATACTGGCCGCTTCCCCGCAGGTGATCGACACCTCATCGCCGTTGGTCATATCGACCAGAATTTCCCGGCGTTCACCGGGCGCCAGCGACAGTTGTTTAACGGACACCGGCGCGGGTAAAAGGCCCTGATCGCCAGAAATAACATGCAGCGCGCGACCGTCGCTCATTTGCAACTGGTAACGGCGAGAGTTCGACGCATTCAGCAAGCGCAGGCGTACCCAGCCGCGGGAAACCTCCACGTAAGGACTCTGTGCGCCGTTGACCAGCAGCGTATCGCCAACAAACCCGCCGCTGCCCGGTTCGCTGTACTCCGGCGTACCGAAATTATCCAGCCGCTTATCCTGGATAATGATCGGGAAATCATCCACGCCGTAATGATTGGGGATCGGCAGCGATTTGCTGACCTCATCCTCGATCAGCCACATCCCGGCAAGGCCGTTATAGACCTGCTGCGCGGTACGGTTTGGCGTATTGGCGTGATACCACAGCACGGCGGCGTTCTGACGAATCGGCAATACCGGCGCCCAGTCAGCGTTGGGCGACATCATCCGCGCAGGGCCGCCCATCAGCGGCCCCGGCACCTGCAATCCGCTGACGGTCATGGAGACATTTTCAGTCAGACGGTTGCTGTAGATGAGCTTAACGTCATCCCCTTTCCAGACGCGAATCGTCGGCCCCAGGTAACGCCCGTTAATCCCCCAGACGGGCGCGCGCGTACCCTGCGTAAAGGACCAGTGCGCGCGCTGCAACGTCATAAACAACGGCTGCCCGCGACGGGACTCCAGCAGCGGCGGAACGGGCAGAGGCTGCTGCTGACCGGCTGCATTAGCCTTCAGCGGAACGGCACCGGCACACAGTGCGATCCCCGAAGCCTGAATGAACTGACGCCGACTGAGTGACATATAAGCTCCATTTAAAACAGACAAAGAGTGCGCAGGAAGTCGTTTCCCACAAAAACGCGATCACACTGATTCAGACTTTGCCGGTCGCTTCGCGCTCTGCAATTTCCTGATCGAGTTCTGCAATTTTTTGTTCCATCAACGAGCGGCAATGCGCCGCCAGTTCACGAACCTGATCCTTACCAAACTGGCTGATGTCCACCGGCGGCAGCATCTCTACAATCACCAGACCGTTATTCAGTCGGTTAAGCTTAATTTTATTCGATGTATTGGAAACACACACTGGAATCACCGGAACACCGGCGGCGATAGCGGCATGAAAGGCGCCGGTTTTAAACGGCAGCAGGCCACGGCCACGGCTGCGCGTTCCTTCCGGGAACATCCAGATAGAGATACGGCGCTTTTTAAAATGGCTCACCACTTCTGCGATTGTGCCGTGCGCTTTGGCACGATTATTTCGGTCAATCAACAAGTTACCGGTTAACCAGTACAGCTGGCCAAAAAACGGGATCCAGACCAGGCTCTTTTTGCCGACCGTCACCGTAGGCGGTTGCACAATGTTTGCTGCCGTCACCATATCGTAGTTGTTCTGATGGTTAGCGATATAGATAGCGTTGCCATAGCTTTCGGCATCAGCAGGCTTACGGCACTCCACCTTCAGGCCATAAAGCGGCGCCAGACGGCCAAACATATGGCCAAACGTCGCGACGTGCTTCGGGTTACGCGGGCTGAAAAGGCAGTAGATCGAACCGAAAATGCAGACAAGAATGCAGTAAATAACGGTAATGATTAGACGAAAGATATATAGCATAACAACCTCTGAAGGCCTAAGAGCGTCGCATTCTACGTCACCTGATATCAGGTTAGGGCTTTGTTAAGAGCGGCTCTCTGGAAAAGCGTATTGTTAATCGCAATGCGCGAATAAACAACGGTTTTACGGGAAATTTTATTGTTAATCCGGCCTGACAGCATCGTTAAAACCGCAGGCCGGACAAGGCGTTTACGTCGCCATCCGGCACAATGAGATGGCCTGATGGCGCTTAAAATCGCCTTATTCTTCGCTGTCGCCGTCGCGGGCGCGTCGTGGCGAGTCAATCTCAATACGATCGATGCGCTGCAAACCGCGCATCAGCGTACCGCGACGACCGCGCTCACCGGTCACTTTTTGCAGCTCTTCAGGGCGCAGTTTGATTTTGCGCTTGCCGACATGAATCGTGAGCGTGCTTTGCGGCGGCAGAACGTAGAGCTGGGCCAGCGTATCGTCGCCTCTGGCCGCTTCCGCAGACGGAATGTTGATGATCTTGTTCCCTTTCCCCTTCGACAACTGCGGCAGATCGCTGACCGGGAACATCAACATACGCCCGGCGGCGGTGATCGCCAGCAGCATATCGGTTTCATCTTCAATCACCACCGGCGGCATAACGTGCGCGTTTTCCGGCAACGTGATCAGCGCTTTACCCGCGCGGTTGCGGGCGACCAGATCGTTAAAGGTACAGACGAAACCATAGCCTGCGTCCGAGGCCATCAGCAGTTTCTGCTCATCCCCTTCCATCAGCATATGCTCTACGGTCGCGCCCGGCGGCAGCGTCAGTTTACCGGTCAACGGCTCGCCCTGACCACGCGCCGACGGCAGCGTAATCGGGTCGATGGCGTAGCTGCGCCCGGTCGTGTCGATAAACACCACCGGCTGGTTGCTCTTGCCTTTCGCCGAGGCTTTCCAGCTGTCGCCCGATTTATAGTTCAGACCCTGCGCGTCAATATCATGGCCTTTGGCGCTACGCACCCAGCCCATCTGCGACAGCACGATCGTCACCGGTTCAGACGGCAGCATGTCATGCTCGCTCATCGCTTTAGCTTCTTCACGCTCGCGCAGTGGGGAGCGGCGATCGTCGCCATACGCGTCTGAATCCGCCTGCAACTCTTTCTTCAGCAGGGTGTTCATTTTGCGCTCGGAGGCCAGAATGCCCTGCAATTGATCGCGTTCTTTCGCCAGCTCATCCTGTTCGCCGCGAATCTTCATCTCTTCCAGTTTGGCGAGATGGCGCAGTTTCAGTTCGAGGATGGCTTCGGCCTGAGTTTCCGTGATGCCAAAACGCGACATCAGCGCCGGTTTCGGTTCATCCTCATGGCGGATTATCTCAATCACTTCGTCGATATTGAGAAACGCCACCAGCAAACCTTCCAGAATATGCAGGCGCTTGAGGACTTTCTCCAGACGATAGTTCAGGCGGCGGCGTACGGTATCGCGACGGAACGCCAGCCATTCGGTCAGGATCTCCAGCAGGTTTTTCACCGCCGGGCGACCGTCCAGACCGATCATGTTCAGGTTGATGCGGTAGCTCTTTTCCAGGTCCGTGGTCGCAAACAGGTGGTTCATCACCTGCTCCATATCCACGCGGTTGGAACGCGGCACGATCACCAGACGAGTCGGGTTTTCGTGATCGGACTCGTCGCGCAGATCGTCAACCATCGGCAGCTTTTTGTTCCGCATCTGGGCAGCGATCTGCTCCAGTACGCGAGCGCCGGACACCTGGTGCGGCAGCGCGGTAATCACCACCGCGCCATCTTCTTTTTTCCATACCGCGCGCATACGCACGGAGCCGCGACCATTTTCGTAAATCTTACGGATTTCCGCACGGGAGGTGATGATTTCCGCTTCGGTCGGGTAGTCCGGCCCCTGCACGATATCCAGCACCTGCTCAAGCGTTGTTTTCGGCTGCTCAATCAGGGTGATCGCGGCTTTCGCCACTTCGCGCAGGTTATGCGGCGGAATGTCTGTCGCCATCCCAACGGCGATGCCGGTGGTGCCGTTGAGCAGAATATTGGGCAGACGCGCAGGCAGCATCTTCGGCTCTTGCAAGGTGCCGTCAAAGTTCGGCACCCAGTCCGCCGTCCCCTGACCGAGTTCACTCAGCAGGACTTCCGCGTATTTCGACAGACGGGATTCGGTATAACGCATCGCCGCGAAGGATTTCGGATCGTCCGGCGCGCCCCAGTTCCCCTGCCCGTCAACCAGCGGGTAACGGTAAGAGAACGGCTGCGCCATCAGCACCATCGCTTCATAACAGGCGCTGTCGCCGTGCGGATGGTATTTACCCAGCACGTCGCCGACGGTACGGGCGGATTTTTTAAATTTGGCGCTGGCGTTCAGCCCCAGTTCAGACATCGCGTACACGATGCGACGCTGAACCGGCTTCAGTCCGTCACCAATAAACGGCAACGCCCTGTCCATGATGACGTACATGGAGTAGTTCAGATAGGCGTTTTCCGTGAATTCATGCAGCGCAAGGCGCTCTGCCATATCGCTCATTAATCGTGGTTCCTCAACTGTTAGCCTGAACAATAACCCAGTATCCGTCAGGCAATATTGCCGCAGATACTACCTTATCTGGCGCGTTGAGTCACAAAGAAAAAGGGCCGCGAGTGCGGCCCTGATGGGGTTTATTTGGCGACTTTGGTGATTTGCTTCACGTCGATTTCAACGGAATTCCAGTCTTTATCCACTTCGCCCTGGATTTCAACCAGGTCCTGCGGCGTTACGGTAACGCCGTTCCAGCGTTTGTGGTCGATATCGACATTCACCGTCCCGGTGGCATCCTTGAACAGATACAGATCGTCGGAGATACGCTCAACGATGTTACCGCGCAGGGTGACCCAGGCGTCATCACGCATTGATTTCGCGCTTTCTACGGTCGTATTACTCCCGTTCGGGCCAACAAACCCGCCGCCCTGACTTTGCGTCGCCGTCGGGCCAGAAAATCCACCTTGCTGAGCCGCCAGAACCGGAGCGGAACACAACGCCATTACGGCAACCATTGCAGCCAATTTTTTCATGACTCTCTCTCCCTTTTTACGCTGTTTCGTCTCAATTAAATAAGGTAATCCTTAACAACTTCTTAAGGCAAAAAAAGATACTTTTTTTTCTGTACAACGCGCGCCACGACAGGGTTTACTGGCGAGAGAAAGAGTCACCGCAGGGATGAACATATGCGTATTTTACTGGTAGAAGATGACGCGCTGATTGGCGACGGCATCAAGGCGGGTTTAAGCAAAATGGGATTCAGCGTCGACTGGTTCACCGAAGGTCGTCAGGGTAAAGAAGCGCTCTACAGCGCGCCTTATGATGCGGTGATCCTCGACCTTACGCTACCGGGGATGGACGGGCGGGATATCCTGCGCGAATGGCGTGAACAGGGAAAACGCGAACCCGTACTGATTCTGACGGCGCGCGATGCGCTGGCGGAGCGCGTGGAGGGGCTGCGTCTGGGGGCGGACGACTATCTGTGCAAACCTTTCGCGCTGATTGAAGTCGCCGCCCGCCTGGAGGCGCTGTTACGCCGCGCTAACGGCCAGGTGAGCAACGAACTGCGCCACGGCCAGGTTACGCTCAATCCCGGTAATCTGGTCGCGACGCTGGCAGGCGATCCGCTGCCCCTGAAGCCGAAAGAGTTTGCCCTGCTGGAGCTGCTGATGCGCAACGTCGGGCGCGTGTTGCCGCGTAAGCTCATCGAAGAGAAGCTGTATACCTGGGACGAAGATGTCTCCAGCAATACCATTGAGGTACATGTTCATCATTTACGCCGTAAGCTGGGCAGTGATTTTATCCGCACCGTACACGGGATCGGCTACACCCTGGGCAACCCATGAAACTCACACAACGTCTCAGCCTGCGCGTCAGGCTCACGCTTATTTTTCTGATACTGGCCGCCATCACCTGGGTGGCCTCCAGCTTCGTGGCCTGGAAACAGACGACCGACAACGTCGACGAGCTGTTTGATACCCAGCTCATGCTGTTTGCGAAGCGCCTTATTACTCTGGATGTCAACGAAATCTCGGCGCCTGAACGGATGGCGCAGACGCCGAAAAAATTGAAGCATGGTCATGTCGATGACGATGTGCTGGCCTTTGCGGTGTATACCGCCGACGGCAGAATGGTGCTGAACGATGGCGATAATGGCCGGGATATTCCCTACAGCTACCGTCGGGAAGGTTTTGATGACGGATACCTGAATGGCGATGATGATAAATGGCGTTTTGTCTGGCTGACCTCTGCGGATGGCAAGTACCGTATCGTCGTCGCTCAGGAGCTGGAGTACCGCGAGGATATGGCGCTGGCGATTGTCACCGCGCAGCTAACGCCGTGGCTGATCGCGCTTCCGCTGATGCTGCTCATCCTGATTGTACTGCTTAGCCGGGAACTCAGGCCGCTGAAAAAGCTCGCCCAGGCGCTGCGTTTGCGCTCCCCGGAATCGGAAGAGCCGCTTGACGATAAGGGTGTGCCAAGTGAGGTTCGTCCGTTAGTCAGCGCGCTCAACCAGTTATTTGCCCGTACGCATTCGATGATGGTGCGCGAGCGGCAATTCACGTCGGACGCAGCGCATGAGTTACGCAGCCCGCTCACTGCGCTGAAAGTACAAACCGAGGTGGCGCAGCTCTCGGACGACGACCCGCAGGCGCGTCAAAAAGCGCTCATGCAACTGCATACGGGAATTGAGCGCGCCACGCGCCTGGTGGACCAGCTCTTAACCCTTTCACGGCTCGACTCGCTCGATAACCTGCAAGATGTCGCGGAAGTCTCGCTGGAGGCGCTATTGCAATCCGCCGTGATGGATATCTGGCAACCGGCCCAGCAGGCGCATATTGACGTGCGTCTGCACGTTAACGCCCACAACGTCACGCGCACGGGCCAACCGCTGCTGCTCAGCCTGCTGGTGCGCAATTTGCTGGATAACGCCATTCGTTACAGCCCACAGGGCAGCGTGGTGAACGTGACGCTGAATGCCCGGTATTTTACCGTCCGGGATAATGGCCCCGGCGTTTCGCCGGCGGTGCTGGCGCGTATCGGCGAACGATTCTATCGCCCGCCAGGGCAGAGCGTCACCGGCAGTGGTCTGGGTTTGTCGATTGTCCGCCGCATCGCCTCGCTGCATGGGATGAGCGTCTCGTTTGGCAATGCGCCGGAAGGAGGCTTTGAAGCCGTAGTAACCTGGTGATCGCAAGATTATTGCGCAATGAGCAAAAGACTTTGCACATTTTGCTCATTTCACCGGGCCGCTCATCTGCGTAAAATCTGTTTCAAACGCATTCCTGAGAGGACAAATAATGAGCAACATTCTGATTATCAACGGGGCGAAAAAATTTGCGCACTCCAATGGTCAGTTGAACGACACCCTGACCGAAGTGGCGGATGGCCTTCTGCGCGACCTCGGGCATGATGTCAAAATCGTCCGCGCTGAAAGTGATTACGATGTCAAAGCCGAAGTCCAGCACTTCGTCTGGGCTGACGTGGTTATCTGGCAGATGCCTGGCTGGTGGATGGGCGCGCCGTGGACCGTGAAAAAATACATGGATGACGTCTTTACCGAAGGCCACGGTACGCTGTACGCCAGCGATGGCCGCACCCGTTCGGACGCGTCAAAAAAATACGGCTCCGGCGGTCTGATTCAGGGGAAAAAATACATGCTCTCTCTGACCTGGAACGCACCGATGGAGGCCTTCACCGACAACGATCAGTTCTTCCACGGCGTTGGCGTGGATGGCGTATACCTGCCGTTCCACAAGGCCAATCAGTTCCTCGGAATGGAAGCGCTGCCAACCTTTATCACCAATGACGTCATCAAAATGCCGGATGTCCCGCGTTATATCGCAGAATATCGCAAGCATCTGAGCGAGATTTTTGGTTAACTAGTAGCCTGGAATTAGAAGGAGTTAACCATGCTTACTGTCATTGCTGAAATCCGTACTCGTCCAGGTCAACATCACCGTCAGGCGGTACTGGATCAGTTTGCCAAAATCATTCCGACCGTGCTGAAAGAAGAGGGTTGCCACGGCTACGCGCCGATGGTCGATCACGCTGCGGGCGTGGCCTTTCAGACGACCGCACCTGACTCAATCGTGATGGTTGAACAGTGGGAAAGCGTTGCGCATCTCGAAGCGCATTTGCAAACCCCGCATATGAAAGCCTACGCCGAAGCCGTTAAAGGCGACGTGCTGGAAACAAGTATCCGTATTCTGGAGTCAGGCGTTTAAGTTTTGCGCTAAATGCCGGATGGCGCTTCGCTTATCCGGCCTACAGCACGACACTAACGCCGGATGGCGCTCCGCTTATCCGGCCTACAGCGCATTCCCCGAATGTAGGCCCGGTAAACGCAGTGCCACCGGGCAATTCCGGGTAATATGGTTACCAGTACAGCTTCCAGCACTGGGTAAAACGCGTTAACGCTTCCACGTAGAAATAATCCCCCCAGCTAGCACACTCATCGACCCCTTTGTTGCTCGAAAGGTGGTACACCGAATGTTTCAACAGCCCGTTCCCCTTCTCATTTTTCGCCATCAGATAGCGCTTCGTTAGCGATGACATGATTCCCATCGCCCACTGCTGGTAACGCTCACGATCCGGATCGGTCACGGGCAGGTGTTTGATCAACTCCAGCAGGCCGCACACGGCAATCGCCGCCGACGAGGCGTCACGCAGCGCGTCTGTCCCCACCAGCGCCAGATCCCAATGGCAGACCGCGTCTTCCGGCAGGCGATTAAGGAAATAGTTCGCCAGCTTTTTCGACAGCGCCACCATCTCTTTGTCGCCCGTATAGATATAGCTCAGCAGGAAGCCATAAATCCCCCACGCCTGACCGCGCGACCAGCATGAATCATCCGCATAACCCTGCTGGGTGTTGCCGTAGCGCGGCGCGCCGGTTTTCACATCCATGTAGTAAGTATGGAAGGTGGACGCATCTTCACGAATCAGGTATTTCGCGGCCTGCACCACATGGGCTTTTGCCGCCTCAGCAAAACGCGGATCGCCCGTCTGCTCGCTCGCCCAGTACAGCAGCGGCAGGTTCATGTTGCAGTCGATGATCATCCGCCCGGCCTGTTCGGGATCGTTAAGATCGCCCCACGCCTGGATAATCTGCGCCTTTTCATGGAAACGCTCCAGTAGCGCTTCCGCCGCCATCAGCGAAAAACCACGCGCATCACGGTTGCCCGTCAGTCGCCAGGCTGCGACGCAGGACAGGGTATAAAGGAACCCCAGATCGTGGGTGTTGGTGTCGTGGCGTCCGGCAATACGCAGGCCAAAAGAACGCACATGTTTTTCCGCCAGTTCACGATATTTCGCCTCGCCGCTCATCTCCCACGCCAGCCACAGTTGCCCGGTCCAGAAGCTGGTGGTCCACTCAACGTTGTCAGTTAACGGGTAATAACCGTTAACGCAGGTTTCGGCAGGAAATTTTTCACCGAATTCCGTTAAATGACGGCTAATCAGTTCGAGGACGTGTTCACGCGCGCCGATCATTTCATCCTGAAAAGTTCCGGCGTCAACCGGGCTGCCAGGAAATGCGCGCAACGTTTCCTCAACGATATGATTTAACATATTTCGGTTCCTTCTAAATTAAACCCAATGAAATTTAATGCGCCGTATTATTTTCGGCGATCTCAATAGCAGTACGATGGCGGGATTTACTCTGACATGCCGATAAGGTAAATGCCGAAATAAGCGTAAAGGTCAGCGCAATAATCCCCATGATGATGTACGTTTTCTCAAAACCAATTCGGTCATACATTAATCCGGCAGGTGAAGAGATCACCACATTGCCGACATACAGCATCGCCTGATAGCCCAATAAATACATGGTCGCATTGACGCGTTTATCAAAGTGTTCAGCAATGTATTTAAAGACCGAAACCAACAGCAGACAGATTTCCAGACCATACAGCGGCTTCAGTACGGAGATGAGCAGGTGTGAATCACACAGCCCGGAAATAATCAGACGCGCGCCAACCAGCGCCCCCACAATCAACAAACCGCGTTTAGCGCCGATCGCGTTAACAAATAATGGAACCACCATATACATGACAAATTCCATTCCCGACTGCACGGTTCCCAGATAGCCAAACACCGCGTTGCCTTCATGTACGTCAGAGAAAAAGGTGACAAAGTAGCGGGAGAACTGCTGCTCCGCGATAAACATCATCCACGCCACGCCGGCGACATACAGACAGAACGCCCAGAACTTACGGCTGCGCAACAGCGCGTAGACATCCGCCGGGACGATTTTCTCTTTTGTCAGCACGTCCGCTGCGTTTGCCGCATTCACATTCACTTTCAGACTCAGCAGTACCACCAGCATCACCACCGACGCCACGCTGCCCATAATGAAGTTATACGCCGGAGAGAGGTTAAACAGCAGGCCGGAAAACGACGACGCCACCGCCCACCCCAGCGAGCCCCACATACGGATTTGGCCAAACTCCATGCCGTTAAGACGGCTGAAGCGGTCAGAGTAGGATTCACAAGCCGCCACGCCAGCATACCAGGCAAAGCTCAGGTAAATCGCGCCGATAACAATGCCCAGCATGGTGTTTGAAAGCAATAATGGCTGATAAACATAAATAAAGAATGGCGCCATTAGTGCCGACATCATCACAACAAAATAGAGCAGGTATTTGCTCATGCCGATTTTATCGAGAATGTAGCCATAAATGGGCTTCAGAATGACCGCAAAAATACCGTTTACTGCAAACACCGTACCAATAACCGTGCCGCTTAGCTGTGCTTTCTGCCCCAGCCAGATGGCCAGTAAACCAATACTGGCAGACCAGGTAAAGAAATAGAGGAATATAAAGCTACTGATTTTATAATATTCAGTTCTGTTATTTGTTGAACAATTTTTCATACCATCCTCGCCAACGTGTAGGGGCCAGAGTTTTATAAAAAGAACGATAACTGGCGTGCGCTTTCTGGTTCGCGAATAACCACCTGGTTATCGTTTATTTTCAGTTGCGGAATTGCCGTATATTTTTTCTGTTGCCCGGAAGCAGAAACCGCGCAACACAGCCAGCTTTCACCCTGTGCAATTTCTGCGGTAAGCAGTGGAATCGCGGCGCATTGTGCAAACATAATGCTGCTGTTCGGCGGCGTAATAATGCTGTCCGGCTGGCGGGCCAGCGCGGGCGACAGATCGACGATCGTGCTGCATCCGTTTTCCGCCGCCAGGTAGCATCCGCGCTCACTGAACTGATGCGCCGTTTTCATCACCGCAAAGCCGCCTTCCACGGTTTGCAACGTTCGCGCGCTGTGGATGCGGTGCAGGCGAAGATGCCACTCGCCGAAGGGCGCCAGCCAGGTCTCGACAGTGACGTCATGCCACGGAGACCAGCGGGAAAAAATAAAATTCTCATCGACCCGCACTTCGTCGCAGCGACGGCGGCCACGGAAATAGTTGTCGCCATCCGCCAGCAGCAGCATGGAGTCGCACGCCGCATGTTTAAGGCCATAGCGTCCGCGTTCAATGGTGAAACCAAAACGGCTGGAGTAGGCAAACTTCGTGTATTTCGCTTCGGTGTTAACGTAGTTATTCAGTTCAAGCTGGCCCGAAGTCAGCATCGTGACATGGTCTGAATTTTCGCTGTGCTGCAAAATTTGTGCGGCATGGGGAATAACGTGTTTTTCTGCGCATTGCGGCAACGGGAGTTCTTCGGCCTGCCAGAAAGCGTGATCGTCCGGCAAGGCGAGGATCAAAAAAACCTTCAGCGCCCAGTAAGGGGAGCCCGGCGAGTTGTAATCTTCACACATCGCCAGATTCGGATAAGCAAACCCCAGCGTCAGAATGCCGTCACGATCGACAATCGGCTGCTGCTGCCACCAGCGCAGATGCCGCAGGATCACCCCTTTAATCACGCCCGGCGAGAAGACATCCAGCTCAGCAAACGCCGCCGCGCTCCAGAACGCGACCATCGCAAAGCGATAGGTCAGACTGCGGCCAAACGGTACGGATGCGCCATCTGCTGCCGACATGTAGATAAAATCAGCGGCAAACAGGCGAGCGCGTTCGCGTAGGATGGCGGCACGGGCAGCATCTTCCGGGTTCAGCGTGGCGTACAACAGCCCGTAAAAATGGAAAGCCATCGAGATGTAGTAATCTTTTGGGCGACCGGGGCCATCGGCATACCAGCCGTCACCCAGGTAGTACGCTTCCATCATCGTAAAACGGCGGTCGATCGCCGCCTGATCGAACGGCAGCCCGGCACGTTTGAAACCCAACTGGACGATAATCGCAAAGTAGTTCCAGTTGCTGTCCGGCATTTGCGCGTCGGTGATCTGGTTTAGCCAGCGATGAAGATTCGCCAGTTCCGTTTCGCTGAACTTGTCGGTTAAACGCGTTTGCAACAACGCCAGGCCGAGGCCATAGGCGGCCATCTCAACCAGGCGCTGATCGTAAGGGTCGGTATCGCCCCAGTAGTGCGGACTGAGTGGATCGGTGCCGAGTTTAATCGCCTGAATATACTTATCAGCAAACGGCACCTCAGCGCCGCCAGCCATCAGAGGAAACAGACCCCATAACGCTCTGGAGAGCCCTTCCATGCAGGCGATATCCACACTGTAGTGCGCGCAGGTGTCACCCAGTGAAAACTGCGCCGCCCCTGCGGGAAACTGTTTATCCAGCGCGCTCAGCATCGTTGTGACGGCGCTGATTACGTCTTCACGGAATGACAATGGATTTGATTTTTCTTCAGTTGCCGACCACATACTCTGCCCCTCTGAATTAAGTGGCTAAAGGATAGTGAATCGCCGACAAGCGGAAATGTTATCTCAATCACACCAATAGAATTAAAATAAAACAGTGATTGAAAAAATTTAAAAACAAGGTTTATAAACCAGAATTCAGCGGCAAAAATTTAAATCTGTTGCACTATGAATGCACCCTCATCTCAGGAACATCTGGAACTGATCGCGCTCAATGACGCCATTGCGTCATTTAGTCGATTATTTGCTAACTCGGTTCGCTATCACCACTGGCATCAGTGTCTGGAGGTGCTGTATGTGGAGGAAGGATTTGGCGTGGTGATCGTCGATCACCAGCAATACACCATGCGGCCAGGTCGATTGTTCTTTTTCCCGCCCTTTACCCTGCATAAAATCATGGTGGATGAGCAGGCGCAAGACCACTACCGCCGAACCATTATTCACCTCGATCAGCATGCGGTACTGAAAGTGCTGCGCGATTTTCCGCTTAATCAACAGCGTCTGCAAAGTCTGACCGTACGTGGCGGCGAGGCCAGAGTATTCGATGTGGCGGATATTCACCCGCACGTTGATTTTCTCTTCAGCCGTTACGAGAAAATGGCAGCGCTCAAGCCGCTTAATGCCGAACAGATTTCCTGCCTGTTATTGAGTTTATTTAGCCTGTTGCCCGAAGATAACGTCAATATGACGGAGATTGGCACCGGAATAGCAAGCCAGGTGATGTTCTGGCTGGATGAGAATTACACCCGTAAATTCAGCCTCAGCGACCTGGCAGAAGAGTCAGGAAAATCAAAAAGCTACATTTCCCGGCGCTTTCATTTTGAAACCGGTGAAAGCATCCTCAATTACCTCAATACCCTTCGGTTACGCAAAGCCTGTGAAGCGTTGTTACACAGCGAGGAGAGTGTGCGGGAGATTGCCCGACAGGTGGGGTTTTCAGACGTGACGTACTTTATTAGCGCCTTTGGCAAAGGGATTGGCGAAACGCCGTTACAGTATCGCAAGCGGCATAGACAGTAACGCCGGATGACGCTTCGCTTATCCGGCCTACGGGCACAATGCGAGCGTAGGCCGGATAAGGCATTCAATGGTCGATTACGCGTCGAGATCCGCCATATCGCCTTTTTCCTGCAACCAGTTGCGACGGTCTTCGGAGCGTTTCTTCGCCAGCAGCATATCCATCATGGCGTTGGTACGCTGATCGTCTTCGTCGCTAATAGTGAGCTGCACCAGGCGACGGGTGTTCGGATCGAGCGTGGTTTCACGCAGCTGCATCGGGTTCATTTCACCCAGACCTTTAAAGCGCTGCACGTTCGGCTTGCCTTTCTTACGCTTCAACTGTTCCAGCACGCCCGCTTTCTCTTCTTCCGTCAGCGCATAGTAGACCTCTTTGCCGAGATCGATACGGTACAACGGCGGCAGCGCAACATAGACGTGCCCGTGCTTCACCAGCGTGCGGAAGTGCTTCACAAACAGGGCGCAGAGCAGCGTGGCGATGTGCAGACCATCGGAGTCCGCATCCGCCAGGATACAGATCTTGCCGTAACGCAGCTGGCTCAGATCGTCGCTGTCTGGATCGATGCCGATCGCCACAGAAATATCGTGTACTTCCTGCGATGCCAGCACTTCATCGGAAGAGACTTCCCAGGTGTTGAGGATCTTACCTTTCAGCGGCATGATCGCCTGATATTCACGATCGCGCGCCTGCTTGGCGGAACCGCCCGCCGAGTCCCCTTCCACGAGGAACAGTTCGGTACGATTGAGATCCTGCGCGGTACAGTCCGCCAGTTTACCCGGCAGCGCCGGGCCGCTGGTCAGCTTTTTGCGCACCACTTTCTTCGCCGCGCGCAGTCGACGCTGGGCGCTGGAAATGGCCATCTCCGCCAGCAGCTCCGCAGACTGAACGTTCTGATTCAGCCACAGGCTGAAGGCGTCTTTCACCACGCCCGACACAAACGCCGCACACTGGCGCGAAGAGAGACGCTCTTTGGTCTGCCCGGCGAACTGCGGGTCCTGCATCTTCACCGAGAGCACGTAAGCGCAGCGATCCCAGATATCTTCCGCAGACAGCTTCACGCCGCGCGGCAGAATATTGCGGTATTCGCAGAATTCACGCATCGCGTCCAGCAGACCCTGGCGCAGCCCGTTCACATGGGTACCGCCCTGCATCGTCGGAATCAGGTTAACGTAGCTTTCGGTCAGCAGCTCGCCGCCTTCCGGCAGCCACAGCAGCGCCCAGTCTACGGCTTCCGTATCACCGGCAAAATTACCGATAAACGGTTTTTCAGGAAGGGTCGGCAAGCCGTTAACCGCTTCGCCCAGATAGTCGTTCAGGCCATCCTGATAGCACCAGCGCTGCTCGCTATTGTTGACCTCATCTTTAAAGGTGATTTCAACGCCAGGGCACAGCACCGCTTTCGCTTTCAGGATATGGGTTAAGCGAGAGACGGAAAAACGCGGGCTGTCGAAAAAAGTTTCATCCGGCCAGAAGTGAACGCTGGTGCCGGTATTACGTTTACCGCATGTCCCGACAACCTGAAGATCCTGCACTTTCTCGCCGTTTTCAAAGGCGATGCTATAGACCTGGGCATCACGACGCACGGTGACTTCCACGCGTTTTGACAAGGCGTTGACGACGGAAATCCCCACCCCGTGCAGACCGCCGGAGAACTGGTAGTTCTTGTTGGAGAACTTACCGCCCGCATGCAGTCGGCAGAGGATCAGTTCAACCGCCGGAACGCCCTCTTCCGGGTGGATATCCACCGGCATCCCACGGCCGTCATCAATCACTTCCAGTGACTGATCGGCATGTAAAATCACATCCACGCGTTTTGCGTGACCCGCCAGTGCTTCATCCACACTGTTATCAATCACTTCCTGCCCAAGATGGTTCGGGCGGGTTGTATCGGTGTACATCCCCGGGCGGCGGCGTACCGGCTCAAGCCCAGTGAGTACCTCAATGGCATCAGCGTTATAAGTTTGCGTCATGATTTAAATTAGCAATTCGAATTGATTGTCAGAAACTGTGCAGTCCAAGGAAATCGACAATCTGGTTGAAATAATCTTCGAAGCCCGTGAATGCATGGTTTCCGCCCTCGATAACGGTCTGGCGGCAAGAGGCGTAATACGCCACCGCCTGGCGGTAGTCCAACACTTCATCCCCCGTCTGTTGCAGCAACCAGATCAAATCCGGCGCTTCCAGCGGGTCAATCTGCATGACTTTAAGATCGTAAATATGGCGAGACTCTAGCACATATTGCTGCCCGGTGTAGGGGTTCTCGTTCTGACCGAGGTAGTCGGTCAGCAGTTCAAACGGCCGCACCGCCGGGTTCACCACCACCGCAGGCAACATAAAACACTGCGACAGCCAGGTGGCGTAATAGCCGCCCAGCGACGATCCGACGACGCCGAGCGGCGCTCCACCGTGTTCAAGCACGATAGATTCCAGCAACTCTGCCGCATCGGCAGGATACGGCGGCAGTTGCGGCACGATCATCTCAACATGAGGGTGGCGCTCCGCCAGCCAGCTTTTAAGCTGACATGCCTTTGCCGAACGCGGAGAGCTATTAAACCCATGCAGATAAAGAAGCGTAGACATCAGTATCCTTCCGAAGCGGTATCGGGTCGGAATTGAGTCCCCGGCAGACGATGCACTTGCGTTTCCAGAGACCCCCCGGCGTACAGTTCCAGCGTCCGCCAGCCTGGCCCTATCGTGTCCAGCGTGAAGTTCGCGCAGTGCGGCTTGAACTGGACGCAGGTGGACGGCGTCGCCAGCAGGCGGCGGCCATTCCAGTCAAGATCCAGCTCCTGATGAATATGACCGCACAGCAGGTATTTGACGCGAGGATAGTTCGCCAGCACGCTGTCCAGTTCGGCCGCGTTACGCAGACTGTGCTGATCCAGCCAGCTGCATCCCGAAGGCAATGGATGGTGATGCAGAAGCAGCAAGGTGTGGCGCTCCGGCGCATCGGCAAGTTTGCGCTCCAGCCATTCAAGCTGAAAGTCGCTCAATTCACCATGCGGTACGCCAAAAACCTGGCTATCCAGCAGCAAGATTTGCCATTGATCGCCGATAAACACGCGTTTGGCCGAGGAGATCCCCGCTTCCTGCAATGCGCTGTACATCGCGGGCTGAAAGTCATGGTTACCCGGCAACCAAACGCAAGGCGCGCGAAAGCTTGCGATACCTTCAGCAAAGTGCTGATAGGCCGCAGCCGTTTGATCCTGCGCTAAATCACCTGTCGCCACGATCAGATCGTATTCGTGCTGCCCGGCATGAATCGCATCCAGCACCGCCTGGTAACTTTCCCAGGTATTCACGCCCAGCAGCGTTTCATGTTTTTCGGCAAACAGGTGAGTATCGGTAATTTGTAAGATCCTGACTCTGGCCTCACCAGCCAGAGGAAGGGTTAACAGGCTTTCCAAATGGTGTCCTTAGGTTTCACGACGCTAATAAACCGGAATCGCCATCGCTCCATGTGCTAAACAGTAACGCAGCCAGTCGGCCAGAAACTGATTAATTTGATGCTTTTCGTCGCGTTGATGCAACTTTTTATTTGGATAATCATACCGCGCTTTGAAGCGAAAGATCTGCTGACTTGAACACACTTCGGCCACCATCGCGTCATGGTACAGGCGCACCGTAAGTGACGGCAGGCTCCAGTACGTAATGGCTGGCGCCGTCTGCTCGATCGCAACAAGCGTAGTGTATCGGGTCGATTCAACGATCGTTAACCGATATTGCGCGTTGGCCACCTGATAGCTTACTGTTTCGCCGGGTGCGTCATTGCGCGGCAACAGGCGGCGCAATTGCGAAAAATTAGTTTCGCACAGGCGCATCATTTCAGGGAAGTCAGGTGTGTAACGCTTCATTTTTTCCACTCGTGTTTTAACTCTTGATAGTGCAGTTGCAGCCATTGCAAAGCGATGACAGAAGCCGCGTTGTCGATTTTCCCCTCTTCTACCCACTGGTAAGCCTGCTCCCGACTTACCACATGAACACGAATATCTTCGTTTTCATCGGCCAGACCATGAATCCCGTTTGCGGTCGTGGCATCCACTTCGCCCACTAAAATAGAAAGACGCTCGCTGGTGCCGCCGGGGCTTGCCAGGTAACTCATGACCGGTTTCGTCCGTTTGACCTCAAGTCCGGCCTCTTCCATTGCTTCGCGACGAGCGACCTCCTCAACGGTTTCGCCCTCTTCGATCATCCCGGCGACCATTTCCAGCAACCACGGCGTCTCGCTGGTGTCATACGCCGCGATACGAATCTGTTCGACCAGTACAATTTCGTCGCGCTCAGGGTCAAAGGGTAGCAACACTGCGGCGTGGCCGCGCTCAAAAATTTCGCGTTTCACTTCACCGCTCATTTCACCGTTGAACAGGCGGTGGCGGAAACGATAGAGATCCAGTGAAAAAAAACCGCGATATAGCGTTTCTCGTGCAATAATTTCTACATCGTTTTTGGAGAAAGTCATTGGCGAGTTGTCTGGTTTATGCATTGTGCTGTCCTGGTACCAATAGTGATTAAAATGTGAATTTCAAGGGCGTTTGACTGCCGTTTCAGCGACCTTGTGATAAATTGGTGCAAATTAACGCCGGATGGCACGTAACGCCAACTTTTTGCAGTGGCGGATTCTGCTAGAATCAGCAATTATTTTTACAATTTGATCAGCGCTAAATACTGCTTCACAACAAGGAATGCAAATGAAGAAATTGCTCCCCATCCTTATCGGCCTGAGCCTGACGGGGTTCAGCACACTGAGCCAGGCAGAGAACCTGATGCAAGTTTATCAGCAAGCACGCCTGAGCAACCCGGAATTGCGTAAATCCGCCGCCGATCGCGATGCTGCATTCGAAAAAATTAACGAAGCGCGTAGTCCTTTACTGCCGCAACTGGGTTTAGGTGCCGATTACACCTACAGCAACGGCTATCGTGATGCGAATGGCATCAACTCCAACGCCACCAGCGCCTCTCTGCAATTAACCCAGACCCTTTTTGATATGTCAAAATGGCGCGCGCTGACGTTGCAGGAAAAATCCGCAGGTATCCAGGACGTCACGTTCCAGACCGATCAGCAAACGCTGATCCTCAATACGGCGAGCGCCTACTTTAAAGTCCTGAACGCCATTGACGTTCTCTCTTATACGCAGGCGCAGAAAGAAGCCGTTTATCGTCAGTTAGATCAAACCACCCAGCGTTTTAACGTCGGCCTGGTCGCTATCACTGACGTGCAAAACGCCCGTGCACAATACGATACCGTGCTGGCGAACGAAGTCACCGCCCGCAACAATCTGGATAACGCCGTAGAAGAACTGCGCCAGGTCACCGGTAACTACTACCCGGAACTGGCTTCGCTGAATGTCACGAACTTTAAAACCGATAAGCCGCAGGCCGTTAACGCGCTGCTGAAAGAGGCCGAAAACCGTAACCTGACGCTGTTGCAGGCGCGTCTGAGCCAGGATCTGGCGCGCGAGCAAATCCGCCAGGCGCAGGACGGCCATCTGCCAACGCTGGATTTAACCGCTTCTACCGGCGTGTCTGACACCTCTTATAGCGGCTCTAAAACCCATAACAGCACGCAGTATGACGACAGCAATATGGGCCAGAACAAAATCGGCCTGAGCTTCTCGCTGCCGCTGTATCAGGGTGGGATGGTCAACTCTCAGGTGAAACAGGCGCAGTACAACTTTGTTGGCGCGAGCGAACAGCTGGAAAGCGCGCACCGCAGCGTCGTGCAGACCGTGCGCTCCTCCTTCAACAACATTAATGCTTCTATCAGCAGCATTAACGCTTACAAACAGGCCGTTGTTTCCGCGCAAAGCTCTTTGGATGCAAACGAAGCCGGTTATTCCGTGGGTACGCGTACCATTGTTGACGTGCTGGATGCCACCACCGCGCTGTATGAAGCGAAGCAACAACTGGCGAATGCGCGTTATAACTATCTGATTAACCAGCTGAACATCAAGAATGCTCTCGGTACGTTGAACGAGCAGGATCTGGTGGCGCTGAACAATGCGCTGGGTAAACCGATCTCGACATCCCCGGACAACGTCGCGCCGGAAACCCCGCAGCAGGATGCAGCGGCGGATGGCTATAATGCCAGTACGGTTCAGCCAGCTTCAGCACGTTCCACCAGCAGCAACGGTAACAACCCGTTCCGTAACTGATGAATTGCCCGATGGCGCTTCGCTTATTGAGCCTACCTGATTGCAGGCAGGGTAAGCGTCGCGCCACCGGGCGCTAAACCTTGTCTGAACGTAAGGCAACGTAAAGATCCCGCCATTCTGCCGCATTCTCGCCTCTTCTCGCTTCAATTTCGACCAGCCATCCACTATCCTGAGCATTATTTATTGTGTTTACCACTGGGTCCTGGAAGACAAAAATGAAACGGACAAAATCTATACATCACGCCTCGTTCCGCAAAAGCTGGAGCGCACGTCATCTTACTCCGGTTGCTCTGGCGGTTACCGCTGTCTTTATGCTGGCCGGCTGTGAAAAAAGCGACGAAACGGTTTCGCTGTATCAAAACGCCGACGACTGCTCGGCGGCGAATCCGGGCAAAAACGCTGAATGTACGACCGCATTCAACAATGCTCTGAAAGAAGCGGAACGTACCGCGCCGAAATACGCGACGCGTGAAGACTGCGTGGCTGAATTCGGCGAAGGCCAGTGCCAGCAGGCGCCGGCTCAGGCAGGCATGGCGCCGGAAAATCAGGCGCAGGCGCAATCCAGCGGCAGCTTCTGGATGCCGCTGATGGCGGGCTATATGATGGGCCGAATGATGGGCGGTGGCGCGGGCTTTACTCAGCAACCACTGTTCAGTTCAAAAAACCCGGCCAGCCCGGCCTACGGTAAATACACCGACGCCAGCGGCAAGAACTACGGCGCCGCACAGCCTGGCCGTACCATGACCGTACCGAAAACCGCGATGGCGCCGAAGCCCGCCACAACCACAACCGTTACCCGTGGTGGTTTTGGCGAATCAGTGGCAAAACAAAGCACAATGCAGCGTAGCGCCACCGGCACCTCGAATCGTTCGATGGGCGGCTAAGACGCATGGAAAGAATCAGTATTACTGAGCGCCCGGACTGGCGCGAGAAAGCCACCGAATACGGTTTTAATTTTCACACGATGTACGGGGAACCGTACTGGTGTGAAGACGCGTACTACAAGCTGACGCTCGACCAGGTTGAGAAGCTGGAAGACGTCACCGCTGAACTGCACCAGATGTGCCTTAAGGTCGTGGAGAAAGTGATCGCCAGCGATGAGCTGATGACGAAGTTTCGCATTCCTAAGCATACCTGGGGCTTTGTACGTCAGTCCTGGCAAACGCAGCAGCCGTCACTCTATTCCCGCCTCGATCTGGCGTGGGATGGCACGGGTGAGCCTAAACTTTTAGAAAATAATGCCGATACGCCGACCTCACTGTATGAGGCCGCGTTTTTCCAGTGGATCTGGCTGGAAGACCAGCTCAATGCGGGCAACCTGCCGGAAGGCAGCGATCAGTTTAACAGTCTGCAAGAAAAGCTGATCGAACGCTTCGCCGAGCTGCGTGAGCAGTATGGCTTCCAACTGCTGCACCTCACCTGCTGTCGCGACACCGTGGAAGATCGCGGGACAATCCAGTATCTACAGGACTGCGCCGCCGAAGCTGAAATCGCCACCGAGTTCCTCTACATTGAAGATATCGGCCTGGGTGAAAAAGGTCAGTTTTCGGACTTGCAGGATCAGGTGATTGCCAACCTGTTTAAGCTCTATCCGTGGGAATTTATGCTGCGTGAAATGTTCTCCACCAAGCTGGAAGATGCTGGCGTTCGCTGGCTGGAACCGGCCTGGAAGAGCATTATCTCCAATAAAGCGCTGCTCCCAATGTTATGGGAAATGTTCCCTGATCACCCTAACCTGCTGCCGGCTTATTTTGCGGAAGATGACTATCCGCAAATGGAAAAATTCGTCGTCAAACCGATCTTCTCGCGTGAAGGCGCTAACGTCTCCATCATTGAGAACGGGAAAACGATCGAAGCGGTGGAAGGCCCTTACGGCGAAGAAGGCATGATTGTGCAGCAGTTCTGCCCGCTGCCGAAGTTTGGCGACAGCTATATGCTGATTGGCAGCTGGTTGATCAATGATCAACCCGCCGGGATCGGTATTCGCGAAGACAGAGCGTTGATCACCCAGGATCTGTCCCGCTTCTACCCGCATATCTTTGTCGAATAGTCTCTTGTGCCGGGTGGCGGCTCCGCTTTACCCGGCCTACGGCACGAACGGTAGGCCCGATAAGCGTAGCACCATCGGGCATTAATCATCCCACCTGTACCGACAACATACTCAGGCTGCCCATCTCGATGCCGTCAACCGGGATCGTCACCGGCTCTTTGCCATCCCATGCGCCTAACACATACAGCAGCGGCAGATAGTGATCCGGCGTTGGGTTCGACAGCGATCCTCCTTCATGATCGAGGTAATTAACCAGCGGATGCTGTTCTACCGGCCCCTGCCATGTCAGATTCGCTTTCACATACTCATTGAATGACGTTGCCCACGGGTAGGGCGTATTCTCGCCATGCCAGCGCGCCGTGCGCAGGTTATGCACCACGTTGCCACTGGCGACCAGCATAATGCCTTCGTCCCGCAACGCCGCCAGTTTGCGCCCTGTTTCAAAATGCCAGGCCGCCGGTTTGGTGCTGTCGATGCTCAACTGCACCATCGGGATATCCGCATTCGGGTACATCTTGATCAACACGCCCCAGGAGCCGTGATCAAAGCCCCACGCCTCTTTATCCAGCGCGACCGGCGTCGGCGACAGCAACTCAACCAGATGTTGCGCCAGTTCCGGCGAACCGGGCGCAGGATAGTGCGTGTCATACAATGCCTGAGGAAAGCCGCCAAAATCATGGATCGTCTTTGGCGCTTCCATCGCCGTCACGCCCGTCCCTCGCGTGAACCAGTGCGCCGAGACAACGACAATCGCTTTTGGACGCGGCAATGTATCCCCCAGATGCCGCCAGGCGCGGGTATACACATTATCTTCCAGAACGTTCATCGGGCTACCGTGACCTAAAAACAATGCTGGCATACGTGTTGAAGACATGATGATATCCTTACTGAGGGAGTCATTTTGATATCATCACAATACGCTTTTTCGATGGATGAAGAACTCAGATAACCATGATGAAGATCATCAGTTATTTTGAAGGTCAGGTTCGGACAGTTGAATCATAAGGAGTTGTCGATGTCAGTACCTTTAATTCTGACCTTACTGGCGGGCGCCGCCACCTTTATTGGCGCGTTTCTTGGCGTGCTGGGGCAAAAACCGTCCAACCGCGTGCTGGCGTTTTCACTGGGATTCGCCGCAGGCATTATGCTGTTGATCTCGCTGATGGAGATGCTGCCAGCCGCGCTGGCGGCGGATGGCATGTCTCCGGTGCTGGGTTACGGCATGTTTATTATCGGCTTGTTGGGTTATTTCGGTCTCGACAGGCTGCTTCCCCACGCCCACCCACAAGATTTAGTGCAAAAAACCGCGCGTCCTCTCCCCGGCTCGATAAAACGCACCGCCATCCTGCTGACGCTGGGCATCAGTCTGCACAACTTCCCGGAAGGTATCGCCACCTTCGTCACCGCCAGCAGCAACCTCGAATTGGGTTTTGGCATTGCCCTGGCGGTCGCCTTGCACAATATTCCTGAAGGATTAGCGGTCGCCGGGCCAGTCTACGCCGCAACCGGTTCAAAACGGACAGCGATTTTCTGGGCCGGTATCTCCGGGATGGCGGAAATTCTTGGCGGTGTAATGGCGTGGCTTATTCTGGGCAGCCTGATCTCACCGGTCGTTATGGCGTCCATCATGGCCGCCGTCGCGGGAATTATGGTGGCACTATCCGTTGATGAGCTGATGCCGCTGGCAAAAGAGATCGACCCTAATAATAATCCCAGCTACGGCGTACTGTGTGGAATGTCGGTGATGGGGTTGAGTCTTGTCGTGCTTCAGGCGATGGGAATCGGATAACAGAGGCAGCAGGAAGCGCTTATTCCTGCTCTTTGGTCATAACGCGTTCTTCATCATCGCGACGAAGTAATTTATTGCGGATTTCCAGCAGCGCATCTCTGTCCTGCCGAAACGCCTTACAATAGCGTTTCATATGGCAAAAATACCCTACGATCACCAGAAAAATTAAGACGAGCCAATACCAGGCGATAAACATCCTCTTACCCTTAAAATCTAATATTACCAAACAATTAGCGTTATAACCTTTTCTACCTATATTGAGGTAGCCCTATATACTGGCACAGTATGAAATCGAGAATATGATTTTGATCATAGAGAAAAAGGTTGGGCTTTTATTAACAGATGGGATGTTTAAAAAAGCAAAATATAAGGGATAAACGGCGGGATTAATGACCTCTGTAAACACAAAAAACCGAAGCCTGCGAACCGGCTTCGGTTTTTATTATTATCTCATCGCCTGATGGCGCTTCGCTTATCAGGCCTACAGAATTAGCTGGCTTTACGCTCGTGCGCCTGGCGGTAAGCCACCAGATCTTCGATCGTCACTACTGCCATGTTGTGTTTACCGGCAAACGCGATGCATTCCGGCGCGCGCGCCATTGTGCCATCGTCATTCGTCAGCTCGCACAGTACGCCAGCAGGTTTGAACCCGGCCAGCGTCACCAGATCGATGGTGGCTTCAGTATGGCCGCCGCGGGTCAGAACGCCGCCCGGCTGCGCGCGCAGCGGGAAAACGTGGCCTGGACGGTGCAGATCGGCAGGTTTCGCGCCATCGGCAATGGCTGCGCGAACGGTCGTTACGCGGTCTGCGGCAGAAACGCCGGTAGTCACGCCTTTTGCGGCTTCAATGGTCACGGTAAAACCGGTGCCGTAGGCGCTGGTATTGTTCTCCACCATCATCGGCAGATCGAGCTGCTTGCGACGATCTTCAGTGATGCACAGACAAACAATGCCGCTGCCGTGGCGAATGGTCAGCGCCATCTGCTCAACGGTCATGGTCTCGGCCGGGAAAATCATATCGCCTTCGTTTTCGCGATCTTCATCGTCAAGCACCATCACACCGCGTCCTTCACGCAGCGCGGATAGCGCATGTTCCACACGTTCAAAAGGCGTACCAAAAGAGGAAAGTAGCGTCTGATTCATGGTAAAAAAAACCTCATTAAAATTATGGTTACCAGAATCAGGGCAGTCTTAGGAGTACCGACAAGCGGCAAAAAAATAACGTGAGTGGGCCCATGCCCGACTGGATCGTTACTCTCTCCCATCCGGACTTTAACCGTCGGCCCCGGAATTACACCGGATCTGCTGACCTTCAGATTTGCACCTGAAGCGCTCGCGGGCTTTCAACCTGTCCTTCATCTTTCACGCCGCTGCTGCATTGCCGCAACGCGAAATCTTTTGGCCATACGTTGATTTACCGCCGGTGGGGAATTTCGCCCCGCCCTGAGAATAAGCGAGTTAACTATAACGCTATTGATTACCTTCATCAACGCCTTTACTCCGCTAAACGACACACAATTCTGGTTTATGACGCCTGCATATCGCACTACAATGTGTTCTGACACTTACCAGTTCAGGGAAACCACAATGATTGACCCGAAAAAAATTGAGCAACTCGCTCGTCAGGTTCACGAGTCGATGCCGAAAGGGGTTCGGGAGTTCGGGGAAGATATCGAGAAGAAAATCCGTCAGACGCTGCAATCGCAGCTGACGCGTCTCGATCTGGTGAGCCGTGAAGAGTTTGACGTGCAGACTCAGGTCTTACTGCGCACCCGCGAAAAGCTGGCGCTGCTGGAGCAACGCCTCAGCAAGCTGGAAGCGCGTGAGAAACCTGTAGATGTTAAACCTGCGCCCGCCATCCCGCCTGTCGATCCGCAAGAGTAAAAACCACAACGGGCCGTAAGGCCCGTTGATATTTTCAGTGTTCGAGTTCTAGCTTCTTAGCCTGTGTCGCCTGTTGGCAGTAAAGCGCATAGCGTTTGCAAAACCAGCTGCGGTGCGCCTCATCCATATTTCCGGTAACGGCCTGGATATCAACAGGATGGCCCTCAGCCTGCATCCTGGCGAAACTGCGCGCCAGAAAATCAAAATTGTTTAACGAATATACGTTCTTGTCGTTCATCAGCATACCCTCCAGTTATCAAATATCTGTTAAGGCCATATGCTTTTTCTAATTTCAGTATTCTCTTATATGTGTTGAACGGTTGTGCAAAAAGTGCGCATATCAGTTGCCTGACATCACACTTTGGAAACAAGCCAGATGCCCGATGGCGCTGTGCGTATCGGGCCGTCTGTTCAGCGGTTATTTATCGCTGTCTTTCTGGATTTTCTTGATGATATTGGTGGTCGAACAACCGTCTTCGAAGTTAAGCACCAGCACTTCGCCGCCGTTGGCCCAGACTTCTTCGCTACCGGCAATCTCTTCTGGCTTATAGTCACCGCCTTTCACCAGCAGATCCGGCAGCACGCCTGCAATCAGCCGCTGCGGGGTGTCCTCGTCGAAAGAAACCACCCAGTCAACGGACTCCAGCGCACCCAGCACGATCATTCGCTGTTCCAGCGGATTCACAGGGCGAGTTTCGCCTTTCAGACGTTTGGTGGAGGCGTCGCTGTTCACCGCGACGATCAGGCGATCGCCCAGCTTGCGGGCGTTCGCCAGGTAAGACACATGTCCGGCATGCAGAATGTCAAAAACACCGTTGGTCATGACCACTTTCTCGCCGCGTTTACGCGCGCTGGCCACGGCCTGTTTCAGTTCGGCTTCCGTCATCACGCCGAAGCCGGTATCCGCACGACCGCGCACCGCATTTTCCAGTTCGATTGGCGAAACGGTTGATGTTCCCAGTTTACCGACGACAACGCCTGCTGCCGCGTTCGCGAAATAGCAGGCCTCTTCCAGGGAGTTCCCCGCCGCTAATGTGGCCGCCAGTACGCCGATCACCGTATCCCCGGCACCGGTAACGTCATACACTTCCTGCGCCTGGGTCGGCATATGCAGCGGCGCTTTACCCGGTTGCAGCAGCGTCATTCCCTGCTCGGAACGGGTCACCAGCAGCGCAGAAAATTCGAAATCGGCAATCAGCTTCATGCCGCGTTCGACAATCTCTTCTTCACTTTTACATTTACCCGCCACCGCTTCGAACTCAGACAGGTTCGGCGTCAACAGCGTGGCGCCGCGATAACGTTCGAAATCGGTGCCTTTCGGGTCGATCAGCACCGGGACGCCCGCTTTACGCGCAAGCTGAATCATCTGCTGAACGCTGGCCAACGCGCCTTTGGCGTAATCAGACAACACCAGCGCGCCAATTGAGCCCAGCGCCTGGTTAATACGCTCGTGCAATGGCAGCGGATCGACGCCTTCAAAGCCTTCTTCAAAATCCAGGCGAATCAGCTGCTGGTTACGGGAAAGTACACGCAGTTTGGTAATCGTCGGATGCGTAGGCACAGAAACGAAGTCGCATTTTACGTTCACATCCGCCAGCGTTTTGCTCAGCGCGCGCGCCGCATCGTCAATACCGGTCAGACCCACCAGACGCGAATTTGCGCCCAGAGAAGCGATGTTCATCGCCACGTTCGCCGCGCCGCCCGGACGTTCTTCAATGGTGTCCACTTTGACAACGGGCACCGGCGCTTCGGGGGAAATACGGCTGGTCGGCCCGTACCAGTAGCGATCCAGCATCACATCACCAACAACCATGACTCCTGCACGTTCAAACTCTGGCAGCGTTACTTTCATTCCTGTCTCCTGAGAGATTCTCTGAGGGTCTTAAAATTTGCGCGCGATAATAGCACACTTCACCCGGCAACCAGCCACTTCTGCCAGCTTGCCCGTACCAGTGCGCGTTCCTTGCTGAAGCACTCTTGCGCCACATGCCCCGGAAGCTCCTGTAGCGCAAGGTGATGAAGCTCATCGCGCAGCGTGGTATAAGCCTGCGTCAGCGCCTGCGCTTCCTGTTCATCCATAATGTCGTTTTGCGCCAGCAGTTCCAGAATGCGCACGTTATCGGACCAGCGCGTCAGCTTCGGCTTTTCATGCGCATAGCGCAGCACCAGATATTGGGTAATAAATTCAATATCGGTGATCCCGCCTTCGTCGGCTTTGATATCAAAACGATCGCGATGCTTGTTGCCCAGATGCGCGCGCATTTTCTCGCGCATTTCGCGCACCTCGGTCTGCAACGTTTTGCCTTCGCGAGCGAGGGTCATGATATCGCGACGCACGGCGTCAAACTGCGAGGTCAGTTGCGGGTCGCCATAAACCACACGGGCGCGCACCAGCGCCTGATGCTCCCATGTCCAGGCTTCGTTTTTCTGATAATCGGCAAAGGCTTCCGCCGACGTGACCAGCATTCCCGCCGCGCCGGACGGGCGCAGCCGCGCGTCCACTTCATACAAGATACCGGAAGAGGTGCGGGTGCTGAACAAGTGCATAATGCGCTGCGCCAGGCGTAAGTAGAACTGGCGGCCGTCGATTTCACGCTCGCCGTCGGTCATCACGTCCATTGGGCAATCGTGCAGGAAGATCAGATCAAGATCGGAGCTGTAGCCCAGCTCCCAGCCGCCCAGCTTGCCATAACCCACCACCGCAAACCCGCGTCCGGTGCGCTCAGCAAGGTGCGTCGGCTGCCCATAGCGCGCCACCATTTGCCCCCACGCCTGCTGGACAACGGCGTCGATAATGGCCTCCGCCAGCCAGGTCAGGTGATCGCTGACCTTCATCACCGGCAGCGTACCGGCGATATCCGCCGCCGCAATGCGCAACAGTTGCGTTTGTTTAAACTGGCGCAGCGCTTCCAGCTGCTGCTCTTCGTCATCTTCCGGCACACGCAGCAAATACTGGCGTAACTCATCGCGATAAGCGTCGGTCGCCGTTGGCTGATACAGCGTATTCGGGTCCAGTAGTTCATCGAGCAACAGCGGATAACGCGCCAGCTGGCTCGCCACCATCGGCGAAGCGGCGCACAGCGAAATCAGGTGCTTCAGCGCGCCGGGAAATTCGCTCAGTAATTCAAGGTAGGTGGTACGCGTAACGATCCCCACCAGCAGAGGCGTAATACGCGACAGCGGCACAGAGGCATCTTCGCGCGAGCACACGTCGCTAAGCAGATGCGGCATCAGATGGTCGAGCACCTGCCGCCCACGCGGGCCAATGGTGCGCTTATCCAGCTCTTTACGGAAGTCGGCGATTAACGCCAGCACGCGTCCGCGATCGTCGTCGGACAGATGCGCCAGCACCGGCGTGGTATCATCTTCCTGTAGCGCATCCTGCCACAGCTCGCGCCAGTGTTCCGACAGCGTATCTTCCTGAGTATCGGTTTCGTCATCGCCAATCAGTTCGTTAAATACCCGACGCACGTTAGCCATGTGCGCCGCCAGAATGTCGGTGAGCTGCGACCAGTCATCCGTGCGCATTCCCCAGGCCAGACGCGCCCGGTTCAGTTCATCGCCCGGCAGCGTCTGGGTCTGCTCATCATTGATGCTTTGCAGCAGGTTTTCCAGACGGCGCAGGAAGAGATAGGCCGCGCGTAACTGTCCGGCGTCATTTTCTGGCAACAGGTGCAGCGCATCAATCGCGCTCAGCGTCGGCAGCAACGAGCGCGATTGCAGCGAGGGTTCCCGTCCGCCGCGAATCAACTGGAACACCTGCACGATAAACTCAATTTCACGAATACCACCGGCGCCAAGCTTAATATTGTCTTTCAGACCGCGACGACGCACTTCACGGGCAATCATCCCTTTCATATTACGCAGGGACTGGATCACGCTGAAATCGATATAGCGGCGGAACACGAAAGGTCGCAACATGGCGCGTAGTTCATCGACATACGCACTGTCGGCAGCGCCCATAATGCGAGCTTTGACCATCGCATAACGCTCCCAGTCGCGCCCTTGTTCCTGGTAATAATCTTCCAGCGCGGCAAAACTCAGCACCAGCGGGCCACTGTCGCCAAACGGGCGCAAGCGCATATCCACTCGGTACACAAAGCCGTCCATCGTCGGCTGGTCCAGCACTTTGATCAAACGCTGCCCCATGCGGGTAAAGAACTGCGCGTTATCCAGCTCGCGCCGACCTCCCCGGGTGGAACCGTGCTCCGGCCAGGCGAAGATCAGATCGATATCCGAGGAGAAATTCAGCTCGCCGCCGCCCAGTTTTCCCATCCCCAGAATCAGCAACGGTTGAGGTACGCCATCATGGTTGCAGGGCGTACCCCATTCGCGACAGCAGGCGTCATACAACCAGTCGCGCGCGGCGACGATCAACGTTTCCGCCAGATGGCTTAGCTGTTGCAGAATGTTTTCTTCTTCCACCAGCGACAGCGCCTGCGCCCAGGCGATACGTACCATGATGCGGCGACGGAATACGCGAAGCTCGCGCATCAGCGCCGCTTCATCAGTCACCTGCGCCAACGCGTCCTGTAACCACGCGGCATAATGCCGCCACTCATCGGCCTGCGGCGGCGCGCTTTCCAGCTCAGTCAGCCATTCGGGATGCGCAATCACGCTGTCCTGCACAAAATCACTAAATGTAAGTACTGACTTCGCCTGAACGCTAAGCGTGGCTTCAGCCAGGATTTCTGGTAACCGCTCAACCACGGTCTGCCAGTGCTGCTGTAACGGTGAAGAAAGCGGCTTCATTTAAGGTGTGTCCTCAGATGGCTAACTAATCCCGATGAGTGTTGCCGGATGGCGGCGTAACGCCTTATCCGGCCTACAAAACCTGCGCCCGTAGGCCTGATAAGATGCGCAGCATCGCCATCAAGCGTCTGACATTGCCGGATGGCGGCGTAACGCCTTATCCGGCCTACAAAACCTGTGCGCCGTAGGCCTGATAAGATGCGCAGCATCACCATCAGGCGTTACTGGTTATCGTTTTCCGCTATGCAGCCAGAACGGCTCCTGGAAGATCGCCTCATTGCGGAAGTGTTCAACTTCAATGCGCTGCCCTGTCACAATCGCGTGGCGCAGGCCCTGCCAGTTCTCCAGCCAGGCCTGTACCGCATTCGCGTCGTAATAACCTGCCAGCAGCAAAATGCTGTCAATATCGCGGGTCAGGCGCGGAAGCTGATCGCGATACCGATCGCCCAACGGCTGCCCGAAAGTCGCTTTCAGCTCCGCCGCGTGGCGCGACAGGTGAATATCGGCAAAGCGTTTGAAAGAATCGGCCATTTTCGCCTGCGCTTTGGCGTCGAGGAACGGTTGCCAGGCTTTGGTGACCAGCCATTCGGTCAGCGCCAGTTTAGCCATCGCCGTTTGCGTGCTATAGATAGCCGTGATGGCTGAAACCTCAGAGACAAGGGTCGCTTCCGACTGCGTCAGCAAATCGCGTAAGTGAGCGCTTGCTTTACGCGGTACAATGCCGCCAAACAGCATCAGCGCATGGCGAACCAGCCCCATCGCCGCCAGTACATCCGCTTTGGCGGCGTCATTTCCACGCACCCACAGCTCTTCATGGTACTGCCATTGCGACAATGCCAGCTCCAGCGCCGCTTCCAGCCCCTGCTCAATGCTGGCTTTGGCTGGCGCTTTCAGCACCGCAGTAGGTCTGATCTCACGCGGAGCATTCCCCTGCGCCAGATGATATCCCCGTGCGGCCTTGCTCAGGCTGCCCTGACGCAGACCCGCTTGCGACACCAGTTGGTTTGCCAGTTTCAACACCGCACGGGTCTCGCCGCTTAACAGTTCCAGCTCCAGCTCGCAAATTGGCTCGGCACATTCTCCGGCCTTCACTTCGCCAAGATCGAGCGCGATTTCAATACGGCTGCCGTCAACGTCCACCAGCCATTTCTCACGGTAAAAATCGGTGCTGAACAGCGGCTGCACGCGTGAAGCGAGATCCGCGGGCAGCTCGCCGTTCGGCCAGACCTCCTGCGGGAGCCGTGCGAGATCCAACGTCGGCTCGCTCAGCGCAACATTGTATTCCGGCCGTTGATGTAGGCCCCCCGTGACCCGACCGGCGATTTTCATGGTCATTTCATAACGACCATTCTCGCCACGAATGCGCAGACCCATATCATGTCCACGCAACCACTTGTCCGGCGTTTCATAGTAAATGTTCTGTAACTGGCTGGGCGCATGGTGCTCGCCGCCGAGTGTTTGCAGATGGTCACGCAACGCGTCTACAGCGTCGTGATTAACGATAAACTTTAATTCGATTTCCTGAGCCATTGCCTTGTACTTATGGGTTATGTCACATATGGGAAGAATGACGGCGAACTTAACGCGTTCTTTTTTGTCAGTAGATAGTATTTTGCGCCAAATTGCCATGCAACGAGCAATTTGACGGGCGTAAAAGTTTAAAACAGTGGCAAAGATGACACAGATGATTCCGATTGATGTCGAATGCTTTGCGTAGAGACACTGATGCCACTACTATCGTTCCACTTTTTATGACAAAAACGACAGCCTGATGCCAAAATTACGCCTGATTGGATTAACTTTACTTGCACTTAGCGCCACTGCCGTCTCCCACGCAGAAGAGAAGCGCTATGTCTCTGACGAACTGAATACCTGGGTCCGCAGCGGTCCGGGAGATAATTATCGCCTCGTGGGTACGGTGAATGCCGGCGAGGAAGTGACATTATTACAGACTGACGCCAACACGAATTACGCTCAGGTGAAAGACAGTACAGGTCGTACTGCCTGGATCCCGATGAAAGAGCTGAACAGCTCGCCCAGCCTGCGTATCCGCGTACCGGATCTGGAAAATCAGGTTAAGACGCTGACCGATAAGCTGAACAATATTGATACCACCTGGAATCAGCGCACGGCCGACATGCAGCAAAAAGTGTCGCAGAGCGACAGCGTGATTAACGGGTTGAAAGAAGAAAACCAGAAGCTGAAAAACGAGCTGATCGTGGCGCAGAAGAAAGTCAGCGCCGCCAATCTGCAACTTGATGACAAGCAGCGCACCATCATTATGCAGTGGTTCATGTATGGCGGCGGCGTGCTGGGGCTCGGCCTGCTGCTCGGTCTGGTTCTCCCGCACATGATCCCAAGCCGTAAACGCAAAGACCGCTGGATGAACTAAATCGCCTTCTCTGCCGCACTGACATATGATTAAGGGATGATTTTTTTCAGGAAGGGAAAGTGGCGTGAAGATTTATCTGGTCGGTGGTGCTGTTCGGGATGCGTTGTTAGGGCTACCGGTCAAAGATAAAGATTGGGTGGTGGTTGGCGCCACGCCGCAGGAGATGCTTGACGCGGGCTACCAGCAGGTAGGCCGCGACTTTCCCGTGTTTCTTCATCCGCAAACGCGTGAAGAGTATGCGCTGGCGCGCACCGAGCGTAAATCCGGTTCAGGCTATACCGGCTTTACCTGCTATGCCGCGCCGGACGTGACGCTGGAAGAAGACCTGCAACGTCGCGACCTCACCATTAATGCCCTCGCGCAGGATGACGACGGCCATATCGTCGACCCCTATCAGGGGCGTCGCGATCTGGACAATCGCCTGCTGCGCCATGTTTCCCCCGCCTTTAGCGAAGATCCGCTGCGCGTGTTGCGCGTGGCGCGTTTTGCCGCCCGCTACGCGCACCTCAGTTTCCGCATCGCTGATGAAACCCTGGCCTTGATGCGCGACATGACCGCCGCAGGCGAACTGGAACACCTCACGCCGGAGCGCGTATGGAAGGAGACCGAGAACGCCTTAACCACGCGCAATCCGCAGGTTTTCTTTCAGGTGCTGCGCGACTGCGGCGCGCTGCGCGTTCTGTTCCCGGAAGTGGACGCGCTGTTTGGCGTTCCGGCTCCGGCAAAGTGGCACCCGGAAATCGATACCGGCATCCACACATTGATGACGTTATCAATGGCCGCCATGCTCAGCCCGAACGTTGATGTGCGTTTCGCCACGCTCTGTCACGACCTTGGCAAAGGCTTGACGCCCAAAGCGCTCTGGCCGCGCCATCATGGTCACGGCCCGGCAGGCGTAAAGCTGGTCGAGCAGTTATGCCAGCGTCTGCGTGTGCCGAATGAGATTCGGGATTTAGCCAAACTGGTGGCGGAATTCCACGATCTCATCCATACCTTCCCGATTTTGCAGCCGAAAACGATCGTGAAGCTGTTCGATTCGATTGACGCCTGGCGTAAGCCGCAGCGCGTAGAGCAAATCGCCCTGACCAGCGAGGCCGACGTGCGCGGTCGTACCGGTTTTGAGGCGTCTGACTATCCGCAAGGTCGCTGGCTGCGCGAAGCGTGGCTGGTCGCGCAGGCGGTGCCGACAAAAGAGGTGCTGGAGGCAGGCTTTAAAGGCGCGGAGATCCGCGAAGAACTCACCAGACGGCGAATTGCAGCGGTGGCTAACTGGAAGGAACGGCGTTGCCCGAAACCCGAGGCGTAAGCTCACCGTTTTGTTGCCGGATGGCGCTCCGCTTATCCGGCAACAAAATCGAACCGTAGGCCGGATAAGGCATTTGCGCCGCCATCCTGCAACAAAATCGAACCGTAGGCCGGATAAGGCATTTGCGCCGCCATCCGGCATTAAAATCCAACCGTAGGCCGGATAAGGCATTTACGCCGCCATCCGGCATCAAGCGTTATCAGAAGAAAACAACGTAGACCGCAGCAGCCACGACAAAGCGGTAAATCGCAAACGGAATGAACGAGATACGCTTAATCAATTGCAGGAAGGTTTTGATGGCGATCAGCGCCACAATGAACGCAGTCACAAATCCCACGGCGAACATGGGGATATCTTCCACCGTCAGGAACGACCAGCTCTTGTAGAGATCCAACGCCGTCGCGCCCATCATCATCGGAACGGCCAGCAGGAATGAGAATTCCGATGCGGCATAGCGACTCACCCCCATCAACATCCCACCGGAAATGGTCGCGCCGGAACGGGAAAAGCCCGGCCACAGCGCCAGACACTGGAAGCAGCCAATCATAAACGCCTGACGATACGTCATATCGTCCAGGCCCGGCGCGCGCGGCTCTTTCGGCTTCAGGCATTCCGCGGCAATCAGCAGCAGACCGCCCACGACCAGCGCATACATCACGTTAACGGGATTAAACAAAGACTTAATGGTGTCATGGAACACCAGGCCCAGCACCACGGCCGGGATCATCCCCAGCACAATATGCCCTAACGTCAGCCGCCCTTTTCCGGTGCCTTCATGCGGTTGTTTGCCAAAGTGAATGCCGATCAGGCCGAACAAACGCCGCCAGAACATCACCACCACCGCCAGGATCGATCCCAACTGAATTACCACCTCAAACGTCTCTGCCGTATCGCCTTCAAAACCCAACAGGTGACCAACAATGATCATATGGCCCGTGCTGGAGACGGGCAAAAACTCCGTCAATCCTTCGACCACACCCAAAATTGCCGCCACCAGCAGCGAGTGTATATCGCTCATCAATAAACCCCTAAATCAAAAAAAACGAACAGCAGTTATGACTCCAGCTTTAAGACCCATATATCGCCGTTTGGTTTAAAAACTATGAAGTTAATTATTTTCTTTCAGATTATTGCCACGCTCAATGATAACGCCAACATTCGCCGCACGCGCTACGGCGCCGGGCTTACTGAGCTTGATGCGCACCCACGGAGAGTTAAAGCGGCTGAGCAGCAGATCTGCCACCTCTTCCGCTACGCGTTCGACTAACGCAAAACGGCCGCCCTCCACATGGCTGACTACCGTATCGGCAATGTCGGCATAGCTCAGACAATCCGCAACGTCGTCGCTTCTGGCTGACTTACGGTTGTCCCACGCCATTTCGATATCGAACACCAGTTTCTGTTCGATAGTTTGCTCCCAGTCGTAAACACCGATAGTGGTGATTACCGAAAGTTGCTCTATAAATACAATATCCATCACGACCTGCCTGCTTTTTGGCTAACCCGGATACCACTTCCGGCGAAATATGCGTATTATCCACAGAAGTAGCGTTTAACACGACATTTTCAAAACGGAACAGCTTATGAGTGCAATCGCGCCTGGAATGATCCTCTTCGCGTACCTCTGCGGCTCAATTTCCAGTGCCATTCTGGTCTGCCGCATTGCAGGTTTACCCGACCCGCGTCAGAGTGGCTCCGGTAACCCTGGCGCGACCAATGTGTTACGCATAGGGGGCAAGGGAGCAGCCGTAGCGGTACTGATTTTCGACGTCCTCAAAGGCATGCTGCCGGTCTGGGGCGCTTATGCATTAGGCGTAACCCCTTTCTGGCTGGGCCTGATTGCCATCGCCGCCTGTCTGGGGCACATCTGGCCGGTCTTTTTTGGCTTCAAAGGCGGGAAAGGCGTCGCGACCGCATTCGGCGCGATCGCGCCCATCGGCTGGGACTTAACTGGCGTGATGGCGGGCACCTGGCTACTGACCGTCTTACTGAGCGGTTACTCGTCATTGGGCGCGATCGTCAGCGCGCTGATTGCGCCATTCTACGTGTGGTGGTTTAAACCCCAGTTCACCTTCCCGGTCTCTATGCTGTCTTGCCTGATTTTGCTGCGCCACCATGACAACATCCAGCGCCTGTGGCGTCGTCAGGAGACGAAGATCTGGACGAAACTCAAGAAGAAGCGCGAGAAAGATCCGCAGTAGTTTTTTGCACCACGCCGTAGGCCAGGTAAGGCGAAGCCGCCATCAGGCACATACGCATCGCCGGATGGCGACGCAAAGCGTCTTATCCGGCCTACAGATTGGTTCACCACGCCACCTGATATCCCTCGTCTGGCTTGCCGAGTCGCTTCTGGCACCATGCCGCCAGAAACTCCACACATACCCGTAACTTTACGCTGCGGTACAGCGGTTCCTGATAGACCGCCCAGATATTGGCGCTCTGCGCATACTCCGGCAATACCCTCACCAGTTTACCGCTCGCCAGAAACGGCTGCACATCCCACTCTGAACGCAGCATGATCCCTTTGCCCTCCAGCGCCCACTGCAAAACAATTTCACCGCTATTGGAAGAGAGGTGTCCGGTTACTTTCACTGATTTTTTCTCTTGCCCGTTCCCCAGTTCCCATATGCCGTGGGTCATATCACGTTCTTTTGTCACCAGACAATCATGACCGCTTAATTCTTGTAAGGTTTTCGGCTCAGGATATTTCTGGAGATATGCGGGAGACGCGCATAATATTCTTTTATTCTTTGTTAACAAATGCGCAATATAATAATCAGGAATTTCATCGTTAATCCGAATATCCAGATCGATATTATCCTGTACCAAATCAATTTGCCGATCGAAGAGTTCAAAGTGAACCTGTAATTCAGGATAATTGCGCATCAGGTCGGTAATGGCAGGTGCAATATAACTGCGGCCAAAACCAAAACTACAGCCAATGCGAATCATTCCCTCCGGGCGCGTTTTTATTTGCGTCACCTCATCCACCAGCCGCTGATAGTGCGTGAGGAGCTTCAGCGCATGTTCATAGCAGCGTTGCCCGCTTTCCGTCAGCGCAACACCTCTTGCCGAGCGGTTCAGCAGCGTGGTGGCAAGGGTTGTCTCAAGAATCTGAACCCGTTTCGTCACGAACGCAGGCGTTTGCCCCAGCGCCGCCGCTGCCGCGCTAAAGCTTCCCGTATGGACAATTTCAACCAAAACCTGTAGGTCTTTGGCTAAGGGATAGTTGTTCAGCATCTGTCGGTTATCCGTGATGTTAATACGCGCAGTGTAAATCTCTTAACGTCGTTAAACCCTGCCTTTGCTCAATTTTCATCACCTTTCTGTGGTGTGATTCACGAACTGTTAATTGCATATACACAGTGACAAAAAATATAAAACCACACCTTTAGTGGTAGTTTACTCCAGAGAATTTATTTCCAGATTAATAAAAGAACTGGAGTTGATATGATGAGCAATCAAAATAACCAAAATGCGGTTACTACGTTGACGGATATTGTCGCTAATTTTACCGCCATGATCTCCACCCGAATGCCCGACGACGTCGTCGATAAATTAAAACAGCTGCGTGATGCCGAAACCTCATCGATGGGAAACATTATCTACCACACGATGTTCGATAACATGCAGAAAGCAATCGACCTGAACCGCCCGGCCTGCCAGGACACGGGCGAAATTATGTTCTTCGTGAAGGTCGGTTCCCGCTTCCCGCTGCTGGGCGAGCTGCAAAGTATTCTTAAGCAGGCCGTGGAAGACGCCACCGTAAAAGCGCCGCTACGCCATAACGCGGTCGAAATTTTCGACGAAGTGAATACCGGCAAAAACACCGGCAGCGGCGTGCCGTGGGTCACCTGGGAGATTATTCCCGATGGCGACGATGCGGAAATTGAAGTTTATATGGCGGGCGGCGGTTGCACGCTGCCGGGGCGTTCCAAAGTGCTGATGCCTTCCGAAGGCTACGAAGGCGTGGTGAAATTCGTCTTTGAAAACATCTCCACGCTGGCGGTCAATGCCTGTCCGCCGGTACTGGTCGGCGTGGGCATCGCAACCTCCGTCGAAACCGCCGCCGTGCTTTCCCGCAAAGCGATTCTGCGCCCGATAGGCACCCGTCATCCAAATCCAAAGGCGGCAGAGCTTGAGCTGCGGCTGGAAGAAGGGCTAAACCGCCTGGGAATCGGCCCACAAGGGCTGACCGGCAACAGCTCGGTGATGGGCGTACACATCGAATCCGCCGCCCGTCATCCGTCAACCATTGGCGTGGCCGTCTCCACCGGCTGCTGGGCGCACCGTCGCGGTACGCTGCTGGTTCATTCTGACCTCTCCTTCGAAAACCTGTCCCACACCCGGAGCGCGTTATGAAAAAGATCCTCACTACCCCGATCAAAGCCGAAGACCTGGAAGATATCCGCATTGGCGATGTGATCTACCTGACCGGAACGCTGGTGACCTGTCGCGACGTTTGTCACCGCCGCCTGATCGAACTCAAGCGCCCCATTCCTTACGATCTCAACGGCAAAGCGATTTTCCACGCCGGGCCGATTGTGCGTAAAAACGGTGATAAATGGGAGATGGTCTCCGTCGGCCCGACCACCAGCATGCGTATGGAAGCCTTTGAAAAAGAGTTCATTGAGCAGACCGGCGTAAAGCTGGTGGTCGGAAAAGGCGGTATGGGGCCGCTGACCGAAGAAGGCTGCCAGAAATTCAAAGCGCTGCACGTCATCTTCCCGGCTGGCTGCGCGGTGCTGGCGGCGACCCAGGTCGAAGAGATAGAAGAGGTGCACTGGACGGAACTCGGCATGCCGGAATCGCTGTGGGTTTGCCGGGTGAAAGAGTTCGGGCCGCTGATTGTTTCTATTGATACCCACGGCAACAACCTGATCGCCGACAACAAAAAACAGTTCGCCGAGCGTCGCGGTCCCATCGTTGACGAGATCTGCGAGCACGTGCACTACATCAAATAACCCTTCAGGAGAGGCGCTGCGCCTCTCCCTTTTCTCAGGGATACGACAATGGCACCTTTATCTGGTTGGTGGCGATACCTGGCTCCACTGGTGGTCATCGCCATTATTGCTGTTTTGCCCGTCCCCACCGGTCTTGAGAGCCACACCTGGCTCTATTTTGCGGTCTTTACCGGCGTCATTGTGGGACTCATTCTGGAACCTGTACCGGGCGCGGTCGTGGCGATGATCGGGATTTCGATCATTGCCGTTCTGTCGCCGTGGCTGCTGTTCAGCCCCGATCAGCTCGCGCAGGAAGGTTTTAAATTTACCGCCAAAGCCCTCTCGTGGGCGGTGTCTGGTTTTTCTAACTCGGTTATCTGGCTGATTTTCGCCGCCTTTATGTTTGGCACCGGCTATGAAAAAACCGGTCTCGGTCGGCGAATTGCGCTGATGCTGGTGAAGAAGATGGGCCATCGCACGCTGTTTCTTGGCTATGCGGTGATGTTTTCCGAGCTGATCCTCGCCCCGGTCACGCCGTCTAACTCCGCGCGCGGCGCCGGGATCATCTACCCGATTATCCGCAACCTGCCGCCGCTCTATAACTCGCAGCCTAACGACGCCAGTTCCCGCTCCATTGGCTCGTATATTATGTGGATGGGCATCACCGCCGACTGCGTTACCAGCGCCATTTTCCTGACGGCGATGGCGCCTAACCTGTTGCTGATTGGCCTGATGAAAAGCGCATCCCATACGGCGCTAAGCTGGGGCGACTGGTTCTCAGGAATGCTGCCGCTAAGCATTCTGCTGGTCTTGCTGGTTCCGTGGCTGGCCTACGTGCTGTATCCGCCGGTACTGAAGTCGGGCGACCAGGTGCCGCGCTGGGCGGAAGCTGAGCTAAAGGAGATGGGCCCGCTCTGCTCGCGCGAGAAAAAGATGCTGGTGCTGATGGTCGGCGCGCTGGTGCTGTGGATCTTCGGCGGCGATTACATTGATGCCGCGATGGTCGGTTACAGCGTGGTGGCATTGATGCTGGTATTACGCATCATCTCCTGGGATGACATCGTCAGCAATAAAGCGGCATGGAACGTTTTCTTCTGGCTGGCTTCGCTGATTACGCTCGCCACCGGACTGAACAATACTGGCTTTATCACCTGGTTTGGCAAACTGCTGGCAAACGGGCTAAGCGGCTATTCGCCGATGATTGTGATGGTCGCGCTCATCGTGGTGTTTTATCTGTTACGCTACTTTTTTGCCAGCGCCACCGCTTATACCTCCGCGCTGGCGCCGATGATGATTGCCGCCGCGCTGGCGATGCCGGACATCCCCTTACCGGTGTTTTGCCTGATGGTCGGCGCCGCCATTGGTCTGGGCAGCATTCTCACCCCCTATGCGACCGGCCCAAGCCCCATCTACTACGGTAGCGGTTATCTGCCGACGGTGGATTACTGGCGGCTGGGCGCTATTTTTGGCCTGATCTTCCTGGTTCTGCTGGTAATAACCGGCCTTGTCTGGATGCCTCTCGTTTTGCTGTAAACCTCGTTGGGGCGGCATGACGTCGCCTCTTTTTTCCATAAGCTTCTCGTATGACCATTTTCCCGATGCGCTGAGGCATACTTTTTTGTATGCACCTCCCCTCACGCTGATAAGGGAAACGCTCTGGACACCGTTGCGCACAAGACTCTCACACGGGGCTGGCAGGCCGAACTGGATCTGCGGTTTACCCGCGCCGCGCATAAAACAGTGCTCACTTCGGCGCGACACGTCGGCCCGCTGACGGTACAGCGTCCGTTTTACCCGGAAGACGACGTTTGCCACCTCTATTTGCTTCATCCGCCGGGCGGCATTGTCGGTGGCGATGAACTCACGATTTCCGCCACGCTTGCAACAGACAGCCATGCGTTAATCACCCAGCCTGGCGCAGGGAAGTTTTACCGCAGTCGCGGCCCTCAGGCGCAGCTGCGGCAGGATTTTTATCTCGCCCCGCAGGCCACGCTGGAGTGGCTGCCGCAGGATACGATCCTTTTTCCCGGCGCGAACGCTAACATCCAGTCGGTCTTTCATCTGGCGCAAGAGAGCCGACTGCTGGCCTGGGATCTGCTCTGTTTGGGGCGACCGGTGATGCAGGAGACCTTCAGCCACGGCACGCTGCGCAACCGCCTGGAAGTATGGCGGGACGGTACGCCGCTATTAATAGAAAGGCTGCACCTTGAGGGAGGAAACCTGCACACCGTCGCCAGACATCCCTGGAGCGGTACGCTGCTCTGTTATCCCGCCACGGAAAAGATGCTGGACGGCGTACGCGAGCAAATTGCCCCCCTCGGCGACTACGCTGGCGCGACGCTGATTGATTCACTGCTGGCCCTGCGCTTCCTCGGGCACGACAACCTGCTTATCCAGCGCGTTATGCGCGCCGTCTGGCAATCCTTACGACCACAACTGACCCAAAAACCGCCATTCCTGCCCCGTATCTGGCAGACATAAGAGAATCACTATGGAACTGACTCCCAGAGAAAAAGACAAGCTGTTGCTCTTTACCGCCGCGCTGGTGGCGGAGCGTCGTCTGGCGCGTGGACTGAAGCTGAACTACCCGGAATCGGTGGCGCTGATCAGCGCTTTCATTATGGAAGGCGCCCGCGACGGCAAAAGCGTGGCGTCACTGATGGAAGACGGTCGCCATGTGTTGACCCGCGATCAGGTGATGGAGGGTGTGCCGGAAATGATCCCGGATATTCAGGTTGAAGCCACCTTTCCAGACGGCTCGAAACTGGTCACCGTTCATAACCCGATCGTATAAAGGAGGAACCATGATTCCAGGCGAATACAGGATCTCCACGGGAAACATCGCGATCAATACAGGCAGAGAAACCTGCACGATCGTGGTTGAGAATCATGGCGATCGCCCGGTTCAGGTCGGATCACACTATCACTTTTACGAGGTCAACCCCGCATTACGCTTTGACAGGCAAGCCGCACGCGGTTTTCGCCTGAACATCCCCGCAGGCACGGCAGTGCGTTTTGAGCCGGGGCAAAAACGCGAGGTCGAACTGGTGCGCGTCGCCGGGGCACAGCGTATTTTTGGTTTTCGCGGCGAAGTAATGGGCTCTCTGGAGGCAGACAATGACTGAGATTTCCCGGCAGGCTTACGCCGACATGTTTGGCCCGACGACCGGCGACCGGGTGCGTCTGGCGGATACCGAACTGTGGATCGAAGTCGAAAACGATCTCACGACCTACGGCGAAGAGGTGAAATTCGGCGGCGGTAAAGTGATCCGCGACGGTATGGGCCAGGGGCAAATGCGTGCTCGCGCGTGTGTGGATCTGGTGATCACCAACGCGCTGATCGTCGATCACTGGGGGATCGTCAAAGCGGACATCGGCATCAAAGACGGCAGGATCTTCGCCATCGGCAAAGCCGGTAACCCGGATATTCAGCCCAACGTGACGATCCCGATTGGCGTCGGCACGGAGGCGATCGCCGGCGAAGGAAAGATCGTTACCGCAGGCGGCGTGGACACGCATATTCACTGGATCTGCCCGCAGCAGGCGGAAGAGGCGCTGGTCTCTGGCGTGACGACCATGATTGGCGGCGGCACCGGCCCGGCGGCGGGCACCAATGCCACCACCTGCACGCCTGGCCCGTGGTACATCGCCCGCATGTTGCAAGCGGCGGACAGCCTGCCGGTGAATATCGGTTTTCTCGGCAAAGGGAATGGCTCGAACCCGGACGCGCTGCGTGAGCAGATTGCCGCCGGCGCGATCGGCCTGAAGATCCACGAGGACTGGGGCGCGACGCCTGCGGCGATCGACTGTGCGCTGACCGTGGCTGAAGAGATGGATATTCAGGTCGCGCTGCACAGCGACACGTTAAACGAGTCCGGTTTCGTCGAGGACACGCTGGCGGCAATTGGCGATCGCACGATCCATACTTTTCATACCGAAGGGGCGGGCGGCGGTCACGCCCCGGATATTATCACCGCCTGCGCGCATCCCCATATTCTCCCCTCCTCCACCAACCCGACGCTGCCTTATACCGTCAACACCATTGACGAGCATCTCGATATGCTGATGGTCTGCCACCATCTCGACCCGGATATCGCCGAAGATGTGGCGTTTGCCGAGTCGCGTATTCGTCGGGAAACCATCGCCGCCGAAGATGTGCTGCACGATCTCGGCGCCTTTTCCCTGACCTCGTCGGATTCCCAGGCGATGGGACGGGTGGGCGAAGTCATTCTGCGCACCTGGCAGGTGGCGCACCGGATGAAAGTACAACGCGGCCCGTTAGCGGAGGAGACGGGCGATAACGACAACCAGCGCGTAAAACGCTACATCGCCAAGTACACGATAAACCCGGCGCTAACCCACGGCATCGCCCATGAGGTCGGTTCTGTTGAGGCGGGAAAGCTGGCGGATCTGGTGCTCTGGTCTCCGGCCTTTTTTGGCGTAAAACCCGCAACACTCATTAAAGGCGGGATGATCGTCTGCGCGCCGATGGGTGATATCAACGCCTCGATTCCTACCCCGCAACCGGTGCATTACCGGCCGATGTTTGGCGCGCTTGGCGCGGCGCGTCATCACTGTCGCCTGACCTTTCTTTCTCAGGCTGCGGTTGAAAACGGCATTGCGCAGCAGCTCAACTTACGCAGCGCCACCGCCGTCGTGAAAGGCTGCCGGACGGTAAAAAAAGCCGACATGATCCACAACAGCCTGCAACCCAACATCACCGTTGACGCCCAGACTTACGAGGTGCGCATTGACGGTGAGCCGATCACCAGCGAACCGGCAGACGTGTTGCCGATGGCCCAGCGTTATTTTTTATTCTGAGGAGACGACATGCTGTATCTGACGCAACGTATTGAAACGCCCGCCGCCGTCACGGCAACGCTGACGCTCCCTATTGATGTCCGCGTCAAAAGCCGGGCGAAGGTAGTGCTGGGCGACGGACGCGAAGCCGGTTTACTGCTGCCGCGCGGTTTGCTGTTACGCGGCGGCGATCGCCTGAGTACGGAAGATGGCGCAGAGGTGGTGGAGATCATCGCCGCAAACGAAGCCGTTTCGGTCGTGCGCTGCGCCGATCCGTTCCTGCTCGCCAAAGCCTGCTACCACCTGGGCAACCGCCACGTTCCGCTGCAAATTCTGCCTGACGAGCTGCGCTATCACCACGATCACGTACTCGACGACATGCTGCGCCAGTTCAGCTTAGAGGTGACTTTCGCGCATCTGCCCTTTGAACCGGAGGCGGGGGCATATGCCAGCGAATCTCACGGCCATCACCACGGCCACGCCCACTGATGACTGACGCCAGACAACGGCTGCGCCTGATGCAGCTCGCCAGCAGCAGTTTACCGGTGGGATCGTTTACCTGGTCTCAGGGACTGGAGTGGGCGGTGGAGATCGGCTGGGTGAAAAACGCGGAAGACTTTGCGCACTGGCAAACGCAACAGCTGGAGCAGAACTTTTTTACCGTCGACCTGCCGATTTTCGCCCGGTTGTACCACGCCTGTGAACGGAATGACGTTACCGCCGCTCGCCGCTGGAGCGCATATCTGCTGGCCTGTCGGGAAACCAGGGAACTGCGCGAAGAAGAGCGCAGCCGGGGGGCGGCGTTTACACGCCTGGTGGTGGACTGGGTGCCGGACTGCCCGCAGACGTGGCGTCCACTTTTTGCCGACAGCCAGCTCTGCGGTATGGCGTGGCTGGGCGTGCGCTGGCGCATCCCGCTGACGGATCTGGCGTTAAGCCTCGGCTACAGCTGGTTAGAAAGCGCGGTGATGGCGGGGGTGAAACTGGTGCCCTTCGGACAACAGGCGGCGCAGCAGCTCATTCTTTCGCTTTGCGACCATTACGCGCAGGGTATGGCGCAGGCGCTGGCTCGCCCGGATGCGGATCTGGGCTCATCCACGCCGCTGGCCGCCATCGCTTCTGCCCGTCACGAAACACAATATTGCCGATTATTTCGCTCCTGAGGAGACACGATGAACGACTATAAACATCCCCTGCGCGTCGGCGTGGGCGGTCCGGTGGGTTCCGGTAAAACCGCCCTGCTGGAAGCGTTATGCAAAGCGATGCGCGATACGTATCAACTGGCGGTGGTGACTAACGATATTTATACCAAAGAGGATCAGCGCATTCTTACCGAAGCGGGCGCGCTGGCGCCGGAAAGGATTGTCGGCGTGGAAACCGGCGGTTGTCCGCATACCGCCATTCGCGAAGACGCCTCAATGAACCTGGCGGCGGTGGAAGCATTAAGCGAGACATTCGGCAACCTGGATCTGATCTTTGTCGAGAGCGGCGGCGATAACCTGAGCGCCACCTTCAGCCCGGAACTGGCCGATCTGACGATCTATGTGATCGACGTGGCCGAAGGCGAGAAGATCCCGCGTAAAGGCGGACCGGGGATCACCAAATCCGATTTTCTGGTGATCAACAAAACGGATCTGGCGCCGTATGTGGGCGCGTCGCTGGAGGTGATGGCGCGCGATACAATGCGTATGCGCGGGGATCGGCCGTGGGCGTTTACCAACCTGAAAGCCGGTGACGGCCTGGCGACGATTATTGCGTTTCTGGAAGATAAAGGGATGTTGCGGGTATAGCGTTTTTTATCGCCGGGTGGAGGCTTCGCCTGACCCGGCCTACGGTATTGTAAACCCGGTAAGCGAAGCCGCCACCGGGCAAAAAATCACGCCGCAGGCAACTCCGCCAGCGGCCAGCGAGGACGCACGCTCACGCCTAAATCCGCCGTTGCGCCGGCTTTGAAGCGCACCATACCGGCGTAGGCGATCATCGCGCCGTTATCGGTGCAAAACTCTGGCCGTGCGTAGAACACTTCGCCACGCCGTTTTTGCATCATTTCCGCCAGCTTCGCACGCAGCGTGCGGTTGGCGCTCACCCCGCCCGCCATCACCAGACGCTTAAAGCCGGTCTGATCCAGCGCTCGCTTACACTTGATCATCAGCGTATCCACCACCGCATCTTCAAACGCACGGGCAATATCGGCGCGGGTCTGTTCATCATCACCGTTGCTGCGGATCGTGTTTGCGGCGAACGTTTTCAGCCCGGAGAAGCTGAAATCCAGCCCAGGACGGTCGGTCATCGGACGCGGAAAGACAAAACGCCCTGCGGTGCCCTGCGCCGCCATTTTCGACAGCATCGGGCCGCCAGGGTAATCCAGTCCCAGCAGTTTGGCGGTTTTATCAAACGCTTCACCGGCCGCATCGTCAATGGATTCGCCTAACAGCGCATACTGACCAATCCCGGTCACGCTGATAAGTTGGGTATGACCGCCGGAGACCAGCAGCGCCACGAACGGAAATTCCGGCGGATTGTCTTCCAGCATCGGCGCCAGCAGGTGCCCTTCCATATGGTGTACCGGAATCGCCGGAACATTCCAGGCAAACGCCAGCGAACGGCCAACGGTCGCGCCGACCAGCAGCGCCCCCACCAGACCCGGCCCTGCGGTATAGGCCACGGCATCAATCTCTTTCGCCGTCAGACCTGACTCTTTCAACGCCGCCTGGATCAGCGGCACGGTCTTGCGTACGTGGTCGCGCGAGGCCAGTTCAGGCACTACGCCGCCGTAGTCAGCGTGCAATTTCACCTGACTATACAATTGGTTGGCTAACAGACCTTTTTCGTCGTCGTAAATAGCGATGCCGGTTTCATCGCAGGATGTCTCAATACCCAGTACACGCATGACTTGTTTTACCTCACTCTGATACCGCGCAGTGTAGGGCCAATGCGGGTTGATGTAAAACTTTGTTCGCCCCTGGCGACAGCCTCGTGTATACTCCTCACCCTTATAAAAGTCCCTTTCAAAAAAGGCGTCGGTGCTTTACAAAGCAGCAGCAATTGCAGTAAAATTCCGCACCATTTTGAAATAAGCTGGCGCTGATGCCAGCGGCAAACCGATTTAATCAAAGGTGAGAGGCACATGCCGGTAATTAAAGTACGTGAAAACGAGCCGTTCGACGTAGCTCTGCGTCGCTTCAAGCGTTCCTGTGAAAAAGCAGGTGTTCTGGCGGAAGTTCGTCGTCGTGAGTTCTATGAAAAACCGACTACCGAACGTAAGCGCGCTAAAGCTTCAGCAGTGAAACGTCACGCGAAGAAACTGGCTCGCGAAAACGCACGCCGCACTCGTCTGTACTAATGCGTTGAGGGCGTAAGCTCTCGATTCAGACCGAGTTGTAGTTGTAAGGCCGTGCTTCCGAAAGGAATGCGCGGCTTATTTTCGTTTATGCATTGGCATATATACAAAATCATTCAGGATGCGGCAAAGCGGCGCCTGAAGGATGAAGTGTATAAAAGGGGCATATGGCTGGACGAATCCCACGCGTATTTATCAATGACCTGCTGGCACGCACCGACATCATCGATCTGATCGATGCACGGGTGAAGCTGAAAAAGCAGGGCAAGAATTTTCACGCGTGCTGTCCGTTCCATAACGAAAAAACCCCCTCTTTCACCGTGAACGGTGAAAAGCAGTTTTACCACTGCTTTGGCTGCGGCGCACACGGCAACGCGATCGATTTCCTCATGAACTACGACAAGCTCGATTTCGTGGAAACCGTCGAAGAACTGGCTGCAATGCACAACCTGGAAATTCCCTACGAAGCAGGGACAGGTCTTAGCCAGATAGAGCGCCATCAACGGCAAAACCTCTATCAGTTAATGGACGGGCTGAATGCGTTTTATCAGCAGTCGCTCGCCCACCCCACAGCAGAGCCTGCGCGCCAATATCTGCAAAAACGCGGCCTTAGCGCTGAAATCGTTCAACGCTTCGCGATTGGTTTCGCTCCGCCAGGCTGGGATAACGCATTAAAACGTTTCGGTAATAATAGCGACAACAGAGCGCTGTTACTGGATGCCGGAATGCTGGTCAACAATGACCAGGGCAGAACCTACGATCGTTTCCGTAATCGGGTGATGTTCCCGATTCGCGATAAACGAGGACGGGTGATTGGTTTTGGTGGTCGCGTACTCGGTAACGATACGCCGAAATACCTGAACTCCCCGGAAACCGATATTTTCCATAAAGGTCGACAGCTGTATGGCCTTTATGAAGCTCAGCAACATAACGCTGAACCGCAGCGACTGCTTGTTGTTGAAGGCTATATGGACGTTGTCGCGCTGGCGCAGTACGACATTAACTACGCCGTGGCATCGTTGGGGACATCGACAACAGCTGACCATATCCACATGTTATTCCGGGCGACTAACAATGTGATTTGCTGTTATGACGGCGATCGGGCCGGACGCGATGCGGCATGGCGAGCGCTTGAAACGGCAATGCCCTATATCACCGACGGACGGCAGTTGCGCTTTATGTTCCTGCCTGATGGCGAAGACCCGGATACGCTGGTGCGTAAAGAGGGCAAAGAAGCATTCGAAGCACGGATGGAGCAGGCTCTGCCGCTCTCTTTGTTTCTCTTCAATAGCCTCTTGCCGCAGGTTGATTTGAGTACGCCGGATGGAAGTACGCAGCTTGCCGCGCTGGCGCTGCCGCTGATTAACCAGGTTCCCGGAGATACGCACAGGATCCAGCTACGACAGATGCTGGGGCTGAAATTAGGCATCTTTGACGATAGCCAGCTTGACCGCTTAATGCCAAAACAGGCAGAAAGTGGCACGGTACGCCCAGCTCCGCAGCTAAAACGCACGACCATGCGTATACTTATAGGGTTACTGGTACAAAACCCGGATTTAGCGCCGTTAGTACCACCGCTAGGCGGTCTGGATCAAAAAAAGCTGCCCGGGCTTGGCTTATTTGAAGAACTGGTCAACACTTGTTTGTCTCAACCAGGTCTGACCACCGGCCAACTTTTAGAACATTATCGCGGCACAAATAGTGCTGCGACCCTTGAAAAATTGTCGATGTGGGACGATATAGCTGATAAGGACATTGCTGAAAAAACCTTCACCGACTCACTCAACCATATGTTTGATTCGATGCTTAAGCTGCGCCAGGAAGAGTTGATTGCTCGCGATCGCACACACGGTTTAAGCAACGAAGAACGCCGGGAACTCTGGACGCTGAACCAGGAACTGGCCAAAAAATGAATTGATAGACAAAATCGTTCAAGTTGTATTAAGGCAGCAAGAGAACGCAGCTAACGCAGAGACAACTTGAAGAATGACGTATTTAACGGCTTAAGTGCCGAATAGCGATCGGGAAGCCCCCGACAGCCGCACTGAGAGGCAGCGGCAAAAATATAAGTACGCCCTCGCTTTAAAGGTTGGCAGATACACCGCCGACACCAATCAAACGAAATAAGTGTGGATACCGTCTTATGGAGCAAAACCCGCAGTCACAGCTGAAGCTTCTTGTCACCCGTGGTAAGGAGCAAGGCTATCTGACCTATGCCGAGGTCAATGACCATCTGCCGGAAGATATCGTCGATTCAGATCAAATCGAAGACATCATCCAAATGATCAACGACATGGGTATTCAGGTGATGGAAGAAGCACCGGATGCCGATGATCTGCTGCTTGCTGAAAACACCAACAACACCGACGAAGACGCGGAAGAAGCTGCTGCTCAAGTTTTATCCAGTGTTGAGTCTGAAATCGGTCGTACCACTGACCCGGTACGCATGTACATGCGTGAGATGGGTACGGTTGAACTGTTAACCCGTGAAGGCGAAATCGACATCGCTAAACGTATCGAAGACGGGATCAACCAGGTTCAATGCTCCGTTGCCGAATACCCGGAAGCGATTACTTATCTGCTTGAACAGTACGATCGCGTTGAAGCCGAAGAAGCTCGCCTGTCAGATCTGATCACCGGCTTTGTTGACCCGAACGCTGAAGAAGATATGGCGCCTACCGCCACGCACGTCGGTTCTGAACTCTCTCAGGAAGAGATGGACGACGACGATGATGAAGACGAAGAAGAAGACGACGACAGCAGCGATGACGACAACAGCATCGACCCGGAACTGGCGCGCGAAAAATTCGCAGAGCTGCGTACGCAGTACGAAGTCACCCGTGACACCATCAAAGCGAAAGGTCGCAGCCACGCCGATGCGCAGACCGAAATTCTGAAGCTGTCTGAAGTGTTTAAGCAGTTCCGCCTGGTGCCGAAGCAGTTCGACTACCTGGTGAACAGCATGCGCGTCATGATGGATCGCGTTCGCACGCAAGAACGCCTGATCATGAAGCTCTGCGTTGAGCAGTGCAAAATGCCGAAGAAAAACTTCATCACCCTGTTCACCGGCAACGAAACCAGCGAAACCTGGTTCAATGCCGCCATTGCGATGAACAAGCCGTGGTCCGAAAAGCTGCACGATGTCACTGAAGACGTTCAGCGCAGCCTGCAAAAACTGCAACAGATTGAAGAAGAAACCGGCCTGACCATCGAGCAGGTAAAAGACATCAACCGTCGCATGTCCATCGGCGAAGCGAAAGCCCGCCGTGCGAAGAAAGAGATGGTTGAAGCGAACTTGCGTCTGGTTATCTCTATCGCCAAAAAATACACCAACCGTGGTCTGCAATTCCTGGATCTGATTCAGGAAGGCAACATCGGTCTGATGAAAGCGGTAGACAAGTTCGAATACCGTCGTGGTTACAAATTCTCCACCTATGCCACCTGGTGGATTCGTCAGGCGATCACCCGCTCTATCGCGGATCAGGCGCGCACCATCCGTATTCCGGTGCATATGATTGAGACCATCAACAAACTCAACCGAATCTCCCGCCAGATGCTGCAAGAAATGGGTCGCGAGCCGACGCCAGAAGAGCTGGCCGAGCGCATGCTGATGCCGGAAGACAAGATCCGTAAAGTGCTGAAGATCGCCAAAGAGCCTATCTCCATGGAAACGCCGATCGGCGACGATGAAGATTCGCATCTGGGAGATTTCATCGAGGATACCACCCTCGAGCTGCCGCTGGACTCTGCCACCACCGAGAGCCTGCGTGCCGCAACGCACGACGTGCTGGCTGGCCTGACGGCGCGTGAAGCAAAAGTGCTGCGTATGCGTTTCGGTATCGATATGAACACCGACCATACGCTGGAAGAAGTGGGTAAACAGTTTGACGTTACCCGCGAACGTATCCGTCAGATCGAAGCGAAGGCGCTGCGTAAACTGCGTCACCCGAGCCGTTCTGAAGTGCTGCGTAGCTTCCTGGACGATTAATCTCGCCGCATAAGCATCAACGCCACCGCAAGGTGGCGTTTTTTTTACCGCTTACAGTCCATCAACCACCAGCGATTCATCAAGTTCCCGATACGCCTCCACCAGTTTTTCCGTCCTGATGCGATTTAAGCCGCTGGGATTCGGCAACACCCAGATCTGCGTATCGCCAATGGTCATCGTCTGTTTTCCCCACTGCGCGCCGCGCTGGCTAAATCCCTGCTCAAACGCCTGCTTGCCCAGAATCGCCAACGCCGCAGGTTGATAGTGCTCAATCTTCTCAATGAGCTTATGACCGCCGCTACGCATCTCCTGAAGCTTAACTTCGTTCGCCTGCACGGTAGGTCTGTCGACAAATTTGGTAACGCCACAGCGGAAATCCAGCAGATGCTGCGCCTCTTCCGGTTTCAGTTGACGCCCGGTAAATCCGGCAAGGTGGATTACCTTCCAGAAACGGTTGGCAGGATGCGCGAACGGGAACCCTGTCCCCGCAGAAGAGAGGCCGGGATTGATGCCGCAAAATACCACTCTCAGCTCCCGCGCCAGTATGTCCTTAACCATATTAACTCCTGAACGATACATCAGGCTGAAAGTATAACGGATTGAAAATACGTTGTTTATAAAAACAGCATCCGTACGGTTATGGCTGGATTGCAACACGGAGTTACTTTATAATCCACCGCCACGGCCCCTTAGCTCAGTGGTTAGAGCAGGCGACTCATAATCGCTTGGTCGCTGGTTCAAGTCCAGCAGGGGCCACCAGATATCAAGGACTTGCGAGAAATCGCAGGTCCTTTTGTTTTTCTGGGCGGCCAGAATAGATGCTCCCGAATTGAAGGCGAGAGCATCGGGACAGATTGATCTTTTTGCGCGCGCTTAGCTTATACCAGTGCCCGAAGCTGCTCACGCATATATAAAGAAAAATATTCAGGGTTTTTAATAAGCACCCGCTCTCCTGACGCAATTTTTTCAGCCCACCCGACCAATTTTTCCGTAAACCCGGCATTCCACCCTTCCCGATCGCCTCGGGCTGCCACATCTGCTGCTCTCGCCGGAACCCCCAACTCGTTCAAATATTTAAAAATCCCCTTGGCTGTACTTTCATCCATTGGGTGTGGGACTGAAGCGGATGTATTCATACCGTTAATGAAATCTAAGGCTTTATCAATGACTGCTGGCATACTTTTATCCTTAAAATTAACCATCTGAAAAACACCTCTCTAATATGCCCCTGGATTGAACTTAATATCAAAGAAATCATTAAATTTATCCTTTTCTTTCAACCAGGTTTCGAGGTGAGTCACAACACCATCCGCCTTCCGCTCCACAGATCAACCAGATAGCCCGCAAGGCTGGAGACAACAAGCGCAGCAAGTGTGGGGGATTAGACGCCTGGTGAGGAGGCGGTCAGTGCCGGGTTCACCGAGAGAAAAAACAAAATTAATTACGCTCCAGTTTGATACGCCTCTAAAAATATGAGTTTCAGTATGAAACACAAATAATGGCCTGTAGAGAAAAGTGTGATCATGTCGAATGACATTAATCAAAAAATACGTTCGGAAGATAATTACGTTATCAATTGAGCAATTTTTATCCTGTTGACTTAATACCTGAGAGCGACAAAATAAAGAACACGAAATAAAACATTTACCGCCGCGCGATAATTCATCGCGGCCTCAGCCCTGTACGTCGTAGCAGGATATGTTATTGGCAGAAACTGCGTTGCGCTGTTTCTCTGAATGCTCATTCGAACCCGGGAAGGTCTTATTATGAGCTATCGTATGTTTGATTATCTGGTGCCAAATGTGAACTTTTTCGGCCCCAATGCCATTTCGGTTGTGGGCGAACGCTGCAAACTATTGGGCGGGCTGTAACCCGGAAAAATTTGCGGATATCGCCGGGAGCCCCCGGCAAAAGCCGGTCTAGTCGTGATGCTTGCGCTTGAACTGGCTGGCGTCGATGTCGTACTGCTTCATCTTACGCCACAGCGTAGTGCGGCCAATGTTCAGCAAATGAGACATTTCCTGCACCCGTCCGCTGGTGACGCGGGCGGCATGGATAATCGCCTCTTTCTCGATAGCCGTAAACGTCAGGCTGGCGGGTAGCAGCGATGATGTCGTATCCACGCCGGGGCGTTCAGAAAACAGATATTCCGGCAGATTACTCAGGCGGATGTGGCCGTTATCGCTGCTGATAGCGATGTTTTCGATGACGCTGTTCAGCTCGAAGTCATTGCCCGGCCAGGAATAGGCCACCAGTTGCGCCAGCGCATCATCATCCACCTTCAGGCTGGTTGAAAAGCGTTTTTTCAGGCCGTTCAGCCGGTTATAGACCAGCGAAGGGATGCTGTTACGCCGCGCGCGCAGCGGAGGAATAATAATTTCAAACGAATGCAGGGCATAGTAAAGCTGACGGCTAAAGCGGTTCTGCTCAACCAGATTCGCCAGATCAACCGTGGTCGTCGCGATCACTTTCACATCCACCGGGATCAGACGTCGCGCGTCAAGGCGGGTTAACACGCCCTGCTTGATCACTTGCAGCAGCGCAGACTGTAACTCCGGCGCCAGATATTCAATTTTTTCCAGAAACAGCGTGCCACCGCTCGCCAGTTCAAGGCGACTCAGACGACCATTTTCATCATCGGTCGGCGCACTGCCCATAAAATCCTGCCCCAGCACGCTATTGGCATAGAGCTGGCAGTTTACGGCGATATAAGGCCCGCTCGCGCGCTCGCTTTCGTTGTGGATAGCCTGGCTGAGAAGCTCTTTGCCCACCCCTTCTTCACCACACAGCAGAACCGGGAAACTCCCCCTCGCCGCCTGGCGGCCAAAGTGGATCAACCGACGTGTTTCTGGATCGTCCGTCGACATCTGTTCAAAGGTATGGCTCACTTTCCCCAGTTGACTGGTCATCAACTGGCGCATTTGCTCCACCGGGTGCAGCAGCAGAATAAAGCTGTTGCCCTGCTCCTCAACTATCGGTTTCAGGGTAATGACGGCATCAACAAACTGATGCTGACTTTCAAAAGTCACTTCGACATGGCTCAACCCGCGGGCGTGTTTAATGGCGCGACGCAGCAAGGCAGGCAAATTGACCAGATCATGGATGTTTTTCCCCTGGCTGGCCTGCGTATCCAGATGCAGCATCGTGGCCGCCCGCGCGTTGAGAAACTGCAACACGCCCTGCTCGTTCCACGCCATAACGCCATCGTCCATGCTTTCCAGCAGCCCGTACATCTGATTCAGATGACGGTTAGACTCGGCCAACAGGCTATCAGTTAACAGTGAATTTCCCACTTCACGGGCGATCGCCAGCGTCAGCGATAAATCAGAGACTGACTGGTGCTCCACCAGACAGCAGAGCGAAATGGAGCCAAACAGGCGGCCGTGATTATCAAATACCGGGGTTGAGCAGAATGACCACGGGTGCAGCGCCTGTTTAAAATGCTGCTCTCCGGCCGTTTTGGTTGGCTGCCCCGGCATGGTCGCCAGCGACAGCGCACAGCTGCCGATGATGCTTTCCGCACAGTAGCTGCCGTCGAGAAAGCCCAGTTCCGCCAGTTTCTCCAGCGTCCCGGGATCGCCGCAGCGGTTTAAGATACAGGCGGATTCATCCAGGATAAACAGCGCGCAAGGTCGTCCATCCATGAACTCCCAGGCATCTTCCAGCGCAGCCTGGCCTATCGTCAGCAACGCCGTTTTGCGTCGGCAAATCGATTCAAAGGTCAGCCCTTGCGCCTGGTGCGGCGTCTGCCAGGTTTCTCGCTGCATAAACTTGCTGCAACGATGCCATGACTGAGCGATGACGGAAGATACTTCCTTCCCGATGTCCTGCGTCTGAGCCGTCATATCCTTTTCCGCTGTTTTACCATAGACAACCCCTCCGGCCGGAACGGTCAGAGGGGAGGAGAAACTGCCTGTTCATCTCGGGAAGAGAACGTAACTAAAGGCGGATTAACGCGCCAGCCACTGCTGGCCTAACAGATCCGCCGTCAGAATCGCGGCATAAACGCTGTCCGGCGTCACCTCAAACGGCATATTGTGGATGGTTTCGCCTTCCGCGCAGGTCGCTTTCGCCACCGCCTGAATTTTCCCTTCAATGCCGTCTTTCACGCCCATCTGCGCGAGGGTAATCGGCAGTCCCACTTTCTCGCAGAACCCCAGAACGGTTTCGATCTCTTCCATCGGGCTGTTCTGTAATACCAGTTGCGCCAGCGTGCCAAACGCGACTTTTTCGCCGTGATACAAATGGTGGCACTCTTCCAGAATAGTGAAACCGTTGTGAATCGCATGCGCCCCGGCCAGACCGCTGCTCTCAAAGCCAATGCCGCTGAGATAGGTGTTGGCTTCAACGATACGTTCCAGCGCATCGGTCACAACGCCAGCCTGAGCCGCCAGACGCGCTTTTTCACCTTCTGCGAGCAATGTATCATAACACAGGCGCGCCAGGCTCAAGGCCGCCGCCGTAGACTGCCCGCCCGCCATGCTGGTCGCTCTGGCGTCATAGCAGGCTTTCGCTTCAAACCAGGTGGAAAGCGCATCCCCCATCCCGGACACCAGTAAACGCACCGGCGCTTTGGCGATGATTGCCGTGTCCATCACCACCATATCCGGGTTTTTCGGGTAGATCAGATACTCTTCAAACTCGCCCGCTTCGGTATAGATAACCGACAATGCGCTGGTCGGGGCATCGGTGGACGCAATAGTCGGAATAATAACGACCGGCAGTTTTTGGTAGTAACCAATGGCTTTTGCCGTATCAAGCGTTTTCCCGCCGCCGATCCCCACCACGCCACGGCAGCCTTTTTGTTTCAAAATGGCCATCAGACGGTTGATTTCAACATGGCTGCATTCGCCATTGAAACGTTCTGCGTGGCAACGGATTTCGTGGCTATTCAGGCCATTCAGCACCTTCTCTCCCGCCAGCTTCATGACGAAGTCATCTGCAATCACGAAAAAGCTGTCCGCCAGGTCTTTGGCATATTGACCGAATAAGACAGAAGCATCAGGTCCCTGGAGATATTTGGCTGGAGATTGAATAACTTTTAGCATTCCTGTCATCCTCAAATAAGTGCATGTATTTACATGGTGAGCCCTGGCGTTATCCTGTTTGGCCCTGTGTTAATGGCGAAAACGGAGCGATACCGGAGCGATGCAATCACTGTAGGACGAGGCATCGCCAAAAAAATCTTTCCTCTTTTTGTTCTGAAATGGAACACAGAAAAATTCATCACGTTTCATAGTGGAACAACAAACCCTAAAAAACGGCAGGATTGCGATCCCGATCCGTTCAGCCTTCTCATAATGCATCTGAAAAAAGGGGAATCATGCGTGGTTTTCGCCGTCGATTGTCGACAAGACAGGAAAATATTTTTCTGTCCGGCCAACTTTTCTGCGTGAATGAGCGGGAAAAAGGCGCGCTCCGGCTCGCATTTTGGCTTTTTTCCATCAAAAAACGTTTCATTAAGGAACATAAAAGAATAATTTCGTTTCGTAATGAAACTCCTTTTCTTCAAATTTTTTTCTTCATGAACTCAGCCAGAATCTCCTCATCGCCGACCTGCCCCGCAGCGTCCCGATGATGAGCGCCTCCGCAACCATAATGTGCAGCCGGGGGTCTGTTTTTCCCACTCTCCAGGAACCGTTATGACTCAATTCTTTTTTAACCAGCGATCCCATCTCGTCAACGACGTCATTGAAGGAACGATTATCTCCAGCCCGTGGAACAATCTGGTGCGCCTGGAGAGCGATCCGGCGATTCGTGTCGTGGTTCGCCGCGATCTGAACCGTAACAACGTCGCGGTGATTTCCGGCGGCGGCTCCGGGCACGAACCTGCCCACGTTGGCTTCATCGGGAAAGGCATGTTAACCGCTGCCGTCTGCGGCGATCTGTTTGCCTCCCCCAGCGTCGATGCAGTGCTGACCGCTATCCAGGCAGTCACTGGCGACGCCGGCTGCCTGTTAATCGTAAAAAACTATACCGGCGATCGTCTGAACTTCGGCCTTGCGGCAGAGAAAGCGCGCCGTCTGGGCTACAACGTTGAAATGCTGATTGTCGGGGATGACATTTCGCTGCCAGACAATAAGCACCCGCGTGGTATCGCGGGCACCATTCTGGTTCATAAAGTCGCCGGCTATTTTGCCGAACGCGGCTACAACCTGGCGACCGTCTTGCGTGAAGCGCAGTACGCCGCCAACAATACCGTGAGTCTTGGCGTTGCGATTTCCAGTTGCCATCTGCCGCAGGAGACGGAGAACGCACCACGCCATCATCCTAATCAGTCTGAGCTGGGCATGGGGATCCACGGTGAACCCGGCGCATCAGTCATTGATACCCAAAACAGCGCGCAGATTGTGAGCCTGATGGCCGACAAACTCCTCTCCGCTCTGCCTGAGACCGGTCGTCTGGCGGTGATGGTCAATAACCTTGGCGGCGTCTCCGTCGCGGAAATGGCCATCATCACGCGTGAACTGGCGCGCAGCCCGCTGCATAAACGTATCGACTGGCTTATCGGCCCGGCTTCACTGGTGACTGCGCTGGATATGAAAGGTTTTTCACTGACGGCAATGGTGCTGGAGGAAAGTATCGAAAAAGCGTTGCTCTCCGGGGTGGAAACCAGCAGTTGGCAAACGCCGGTGCCGCCGCGTGAGATAACCATTATGTCATCCTCACTGCAAAGCGCGTGGGTAGAGTTTCAGCCTTCAGAGAACGCGTTAGTTGCCGGGATTGTTGAGCAAGTCACCCGCACGCTGTCCGATCTGGAAATGGATCTTAACGCGCTGGATGCCAAAGTCGGCGACGGCGATACCGGCTCAACTTTTGCGGCAGGCGCGCGTGAAATCGCGGGCCTGCTACACCGCCAGCAGTTGCCGCTCGACCATCTCGCCACGCTGTTCGCACTCATTGGCGAACGCCTGACCGTCGTCATGGGCGGCTCCAGCGGTGTGCTGATGTCCATTTTCTTTACCGCTGCGGGGCAGAAACTGGAGCAAGGCGCCAGTGTGGCGGAAGCGCTGAATACCGGTCTGGCGCAGATGAAGTATTACGGTGGCGCGGATGAAGGCGATCGTACCATGATCGATGCTTTACAGCCGGCCCTGACATCGCTGCTTGCGCAGCCACAGGATCTGCACGCGGCCTTTTCCGCCGCGCAAAATGGCGCAGAACGTACCTGTCAGTCCAGCAAAGCCAACGCCGGACGCGCATCCTACCTCAGCAGCGAAAGCCTGCTTGGCAATATGGACCCTGGCGCACACGCCGTGGCAATGGTGTTTAAAGCGCTGGCGGAAAGTCACAACGCCTGATAGTCAGCAGAAAACCGGGCCCGCAGTGGCCCGGTTAAGCTTCCACCTATAAGGAATGATTAAGCCGGCTTACGATGCCAGTATGCTGCGGCGCGCACCCGTTGCGGATCAAACTGTTCCGTCTCAAAGCGACGGCTCAGATGCTTAACCACTTTCCCTTCACCCGTGATCCAGATGAAATAATCCGCCTCCGGCACCGTTAATTGCGCCAGCCGCTCATCAATCGCCTGCTCATCGTGTCCGACCACCCATTCAATGGAAAAGCCATCAAGATGCGCCAGATAATCCTGATATGCGGCATCCTGTACGCTGACCAGCGCCGTAACATTCGGGCGAACGGACAAGCGATCGAGCGCTTCCAGGCGGCGGCGCAGCGCTGGCATCCCTGACTCATCGCAAACATAAACCTGATATGCATAGTCTTCCGGCACCACCAGCGATCCACGAGGCCCACCGATGGTGAGCGTGTCGCCTTCGCGAGCGTTTACTGCCCATGTGCTCGCCACGCCGCCGTCGTGAATAAAGAAATCCAGCGCCAGCTCGTGTCGCTCTTCATCATATAAGGGCGTGTAATCGCGGGAAGCAGGACGTACGCCCTCTCCCCAGACAATCCCTTCGTCCGTTACCGTCGGAGGGACGAACAGGCTGCCCGGTTCAGGGAAAAACACTTTGGTGTGATCGTCAAAGCCGCGCGAGCTAAAGCCTTCCAGCGCTTCACCGCCAAGAACAATGCGCTGAAAACCGGCGCTAATACGCTCGACGCGCAGAACGGTAAGTTCACGAAAACGCAGTTCGTTACGAACGCGCTGTGGGTAGCGTGAGGATGTATTTATCATTTTTTCGCCTTCATGCAGATAATACGATATATCTAAATTAAATTTTAAATGATAATGATTGTTAGTTATGAAGATTGCAAGCACTTTTTTGATACAGTAACTTTCGATATATATCACGATATAAAACAACTTTAATCACTTTAAAATCAATTAATTAAATAAAATAAAAATCTATCAACTTGCAAGATTACAAGTTTTAGATATAAATTAGATATATCTAAATAAAACAGGAGTACATCATGCGACATCATCATGAAGGTTGCGAGAGAGAACATCACCACGGCCATGAACATGGCTGCGAGCACCGTCATGGCCGGGGCGGCGGCGGCGGACGTCGCCAGCGCTTTTTTGGCCACGGCGAACTACGCCTGGTGATTCTGGAAATTTTGACCCGCGAGGCCAGCCACGGTTACGAATTGATTAAAGCCATCGAGAACCTGACGCTGGGCAACTACACCCCAAGCCCAGGCGTGATTTACCCAACGCTGGATTTTCTTCAGGATCAGGAATTTATCACTATCAAAGAAGAGGACGGCGGGCGTAAGCAGATCACCATTACAGAGCAGGGGCAACGGTGGCTGGAAGAGAACCGTGAACACCTGGAGCACATCCACGAACGCGTGAAAGCGCGCTGCGTCGGCTTTGAACTGCGTAAGAACCCGCAGATGAAACGGGCGCTGGACAACTTCAAAGCCGTGTTGGATCTGCGGGTAAATCAGGGCGGGATCAGCGACGCGCAGCTTAAGCAGATCATCGGCGTTATCGATCGCGCGGCGCTGGAAATCAGCCAACTGGATTAAGCAGGCGGTACGTCCTCCGCACGGATGCGGAATACTTTCACGATCTCTTTTAAGTGCCGGGCCTGCTCATTCAGCGACGCCGCTGCCGCAACGGACTCCTCAACCAGACACGAGTTCTGTTGCGTGGTGGCGTCAATCAGCCCAATCGCGCTGTTGATTTGCGAAATCCCATCGGTTTGTTCGCGACTGGCCTGGCCGATTTCACGCAGAATCACATCCATCTCTTCAACGTTATCCACCATACCATTAATCAACGCACTGGCTTTTTCCACCAGTTGCATCCCCTCCTGCGTCTGGCTGGTAGAGTCTTCGATCAGGTGGCGGATCTCACTGGCCGACGACGCGCTTTTTTGCGCCAGTTGACGAACTTCCCCCGCCACGACTGCGAAGCCACGCCCGTGTTCCCCGGCGCGAGCGGCTTCCACGGCGGCGTTAAGCGCCAGAATGTTGGTCTGGAAGGCAATAGAATCAATCAGGTTGATAATGTCGGACATGCGGTTAGAGGTCTCATTTATCACGCGCATTTTTTGCGTGACCTGACGCATCATCTCACCGTTATTTTTCACCACGCTGGCCGCATCGGCAGAAAGATGGGTCGCTTCGCTGGTGTGGTCCGCCGTATTTTTGACAGTGGCGGTAATCTGCTCCATAGAGGCCGCCGTTTGCTCAACAGAACTGGCCTGTTCTTCAGTACGCGCCGCCAGATCCTGGTTGCCCGCGACAATTTGCGCCGCCGCGCTGGAGATATTTTCAGAGCCGTTCTGAACTTCCTGCACGATCACCAGCAGACGGTTTTTCATCTCCATCAGCGCCTGCAACAGCACGCCGGTTTCATCTTTTTGCGCGATATGAATCGTGCGGGTCAAATCCCCCTCCGCAATCGCCCCGGCAAACTGCACGGCGTCATTAAGCGGTCGGGTAATGGAACGTACGATGTACCATCCCATTATCACTCCGGCGGCAATGCTGATGAGCGCCAGGAGAATCAGCTGTGCCCGGTTGGTGCGAAAATCCTGGTCAACCGACGCGCCCGCGTTGCGCATCAGCGTATCTTCAATAGCGATCAGCTCCTGTACTTTGGCTTTATACGCCTGCTGTATGTTGACGGTGGTCGTCATCATTTCCTGTATCGCCGCCGGACGATTATGGTTCTGAATTTCCTGCAAAATACGGAACCGGGAAGCCAGATACTGCTGACGCACATCGCGAATTCCGGCGATAATAGCCTTTGAGGCCTCGTCCTGACGGCTGGCGGACAGTTCATCGAGCAATACCGTAATGCGCTGGCTAATCGCATCCAGCTGCTTTTGCGACTCCTGGCTCCAGCGCCCTTCTTCATCCAGCAGCATCAGCTGCTGCGTGCTAACGAAATCCTGAAAATTATCGATCAGCAGGTTGGCTTTCACCGTTGTGGGATAATCGTGAGTAATGATGTTCTGCATACTGGTATTCGTTCGATCCAGGCTGAACAACGAAAGGCCAGAACTCACGATCATCAGTACAATAAACAAACCAAACGCAATAAATAATTTCGAGCGGATCTTCATGTTATGCAAAAGCATATTTCCCCCTGGAGATTGTTTTTCCTCTATACAGGGTTCGTTATCGGTTACGGTTTCGCTAACTTTATGATATTGATCGTTTTTTATTTCAAGTTATTACAGTAAATAGTTTTCAACGATGAATATCGGCAGACCGATCGTTATACAATTCATTTTTCAGGTTCGGGAAAATGAAGAATCACACAAAATAACGCAGCGGGTTTAAATAAGGAAATAGCTCGAAATGGTAAATATTTAATATGTGCTTAACATTGTTAGCCCAATATTATGACAAAACGCTTATCGGCTTCGATAAGCGTTTGTCGGCAGAAATAAAGGGAATTTGATTTAATGCAGAACCGTTACCGCGTCTTCCAGACGGCTGGCGCGATGTTTAACCATCGCTGAAACCTGAGCGCTCTCCTCCACCAGCTCGGCATTTTTCTGCGTGATATGGTTTAACTCATCCACGGCACGGGTCAGGCTGGAGAGTCCGTCCGCCTGTTCCAGCGTCGAGTGGCTGATTTGCGCAATAAGCTGAGTGACGTTTTGCACCTGAGCCACAATATCATCCATCGTGCGTCCTGCCGCATGCACCTGTTCGGAACCGGACTGTACCCGGCTCGCGCTGGCGTCAATGAGCTTACGAATATCATTCGCCGCGCTGGCGCTTCGGCTGGCAAGATGGCGAACCTCCCCGGCGACAACGGCAAATCCTTTACCCTGCTCGCCCGCTCGCGCCGCTTCAACCGCCGCGTTCAGCGCCAGGATATTCGTCTGGAAAGCAATATCGTTAATCAGCGTAGTGATTGTACCAATCTGCTGCGTGCTGTCAGCGATGTCATCCATCGTTTTAATGACGGTTTCCATCGCCTCTCCGCCCTGCGTCGCCGCACTGCTGGCCGCGCTGGATAATTTATCGGCGGCGGACGCGGTGGTGGAATTTTTCTTCACGGACTCCGCCATCTGGTTCATAGTCGTCACCGTCTGCTGCACATTCTCCACCGTCTGGCGGGTGTGTTTATTCAGATCGTCATTGCCTTTCGCTAACGTCTCGCTGCCGTTTCTGACGCTGGAAACCTGGCTTGAGACGTCATTAATCAGCCAGCGGCACATAAGCCCAAGCTGGCCTACCGCGCGCAACATCAGCCCCAGTTCGTCACTACGGTTAAGATGCGATACGCTATTACGCTCGCCCGTTGCGACTTTCAACGCCTGCCGGGCGACATTTTCGATCGGACGCACAATCTGCCATTCAAACACCGCCGTTCCCGCCAGCATCAGCAGGGCGTTCACGAATAGCGCTGGCCACGCAACGCCCATTTGCGCCATCGCCGCCATCAGCACCACGCCCGTTAGCGCCATAACGCTGCGTACACGCCAGCGAATGGGGATTGCCGGCAGTTTCCCCAGCCAGCCTTTACGCACCACCAGTCCTTTATGGATACGTTTGTTGCTGCGGCCTTCATTCAGCGCCTTATACAAAGGCTCAACGGCAGCAATCTCTTCATCTGTCGCGCGGGTACGAATCGACATATAGCCGGTCACGCGCCCTTCCCGCACCATCGGCACCGCATTCGCCCGCACCCAGTAGTGATCGCCATTCTTCCGTCGGTTTTTCACGATGCCGCTCCACGGCTCACCCTGCCTGAGGGTGTACCACATATCCGCAAACGCGGCTTTCGGCATGTCCGGGTGGCGTACCAGATTATGCGGTTGCGTAAGCAGTTCATTCAGCGTAAAGCCGCTTACCTGAACGAAGGTATCATTTGCATGGGTGATATAGCTTTGCAGGTCAGTTGTGGACATCAGGGTTGTATCATCATCCAGCGGATAATTATGCTGGCTGACGTAGGGATGAGAAGACATGGTTGCGTCCTGTGCAGGTTACTTGAATGTTAACTTTTCTGTCAGATGTTATTTCGGCGATAATTGGTTTATCTTTAGTTGTTAAATTTGATTTAGATCGCAATTTGCGTTTAAACCGTAATATTTGTATGTTTTCTAATTCATTGATTTAAAATACTTTCGTTAAGTAACTATTCAGTTCCGCTATAACTTCCGCCCCATATACGCACACCGCCCGCACCGTTCTGGTGCGACTGCCCGCTGGTCAGCCCCGCTTCCCCCGCACACGCATTGCGCAAAACATCACCAATTGTTAATGAATGAGATTAAATATTGCACACTTGATATTTTCCCTGGTGTTTATCCCGATTTTCATGATCCACGCCGATATGGCGCAATCCCTGCAATACTTAACTCAGTATCATGTGATACGCGAGTTCCGGGAGCATATTTTGAACAGGTTACCTTCCAGCGCATCGGCTTTGGCCTGTAGCGCACACGCACTGAATCTCATTGAAAAGCGAACGCTTGATCATGAGGAAATGAAAGCACTGAACCGAGAGGTGATTGATTACTTCAAAGAGCATGTTAATCCGGGGTTTTTAGAGTATCGAAAATCTGTGACCGCTGGCGGGGATTACGGAGCCGTAGAGTGGCAAGCGGGAAGTCTGAATACGCTTGTCGACACCCAGGGACAGGAATTTATTGATTGCCTGGGTGGTTTTGGCATTTTCAACGTGGGGCACCGTAATCCAGTTGTCGTATCCGCCGTACAGAATCAACTCGCAAAACAACCTCTGCACAGCCAGGAGTTACTAGACCCGCTCCGGGCCATGCTGGCTAAAACGCTCGCAGCGCTCACGCCTGGAAAACTAAAGTACAGTTTTTTCAGCAACAGCGGCACCGAATCGGTGGAAGCGGCGCTGAAACTGGCGAAGGCGTATCAGTCGCCGCGCGGTAAGTTTACCTTTATCGCTACCAGCGGCGCGTTTCACGGTAAATCGCTGGGGTCGCTTTCCGCCACGGCGAAATCCACGTTCCGCAAGCCGTTTATGCCGCTGCTGCCAGGCTTCCGCCATGTACCGTTTGGCAACATTGAGGCCATGCGTACTGCGCTTAGCGAGTGTAAAAAAACCGGCGACGATGTGGCAGCCGTCATTCTGGAACCAATTCAGGGCGAGGGCGGCGTGATCCTGCCGCCGCAGGGCTATCTGACCGCCGTGCGTAAACTCTGCGATGAGTTTGGCGCCCTGATGATTCTGGATGAAGTCCAGACCGGCATGGGGCGCACCGGTAAGATGTTTGCCTGTGAACATGAAAACGTGCAGCCTGACATTTTATGTCTGGCAAAAGCGTTAGGCGGCGGCGTGATGCCGGTTGGGGCAACCATCGCCACCGAAGAGGTGTTCTCCGTTCTGTTCGATAATCCGTTCCTGCACACCACAACCTTTGGCGGCAACCCGCTGTCCTGTGCGGCAGCATTAGCGACCATTAACGTGTTGCTGGAGCAGAATCTACCGGCACAGGCGGAGCAGAAAGGCGATATGTTGCTGGACGGCTTCCTCCAGCTTGCCAGGGAATACCCTGACCTGGTGCAGGACGCTCGCGGAAAAGGGATGTTGATGGCGATTGAGTTTGTTGACAACGAAATCGGCTACAACTTCGCCAGCGAGATGTTCCGCCAGCGGGTACTGGTTGCCGGGACGCTCAACAACTCGAAAACGATTCGCATCGAACCACCGCTGACATTAACAATTGAGCAGTGTGAACAGGTATTAAAGGCGACCCGCAAGGCTCTGGCGGCGTTACGGGTGAGCGTGGAGGAAACATAACACATCGCCGGATGGCGCTACGCTTATCCGGCCTACAGGAATCCGATCCGTAGGCCGGATAAGATGCGCCAGCGTCGCCATCCGGCAAATTCACACAACCCGCATACCCGCCTGTAGGCCGGATAAGATGCGCCAGCATCGCCATCCGGCAATGTTCACACACCCCGCACGCCCGCCTGTAGGCCGGATAAGATGCGCCAGCATCGCCATCCAGCAAGTTCACACAACCACCCGCCTGTAGGCCGGATAAGATGCGCCAGCATCGCCATCCGGCAATGTTCACACACCCCGCACGCCCGCCTGTAGGCCGGATAAGATGCGCCAGCATCGCCATCCGGCAAGTTCACACAACCCGCACACCCGCAGGCATTACGCGTTCCGGCGTCAGCAATACGCTTTCACTGCCGTCATCGGTTTCGGCGCACAGCAACATGCACTCTGACGTTTCACCACGCATTTTGGTTTTTTGCAGATTGCACAGTACCACCACCGTTTTCCCCATCAGCGCATCCTCTCGGTAATAAGGTACGAGGCTGGTTACCGTTTGCAGCGTACGCTCGCCCACATCCACCTGCACAATGTAAAGCTTATCGGCATTATCATGACGCTTTACCTGTACAATCTTTCCAACACGCAGCTCCAGTCGGGCAAAATCCGCAAAGGCCACCGTCTCCATCTTTTTCTCCTTTTGGTAAAAGTTTACTAAATCATAGCAATAATTTTTCCAGGCACTGTTCTTAAAAAAGGGGAAATGCTGCGTTTATCACACTCTTTAAGCTGAAATTTACCCCTGGCACGTCAAATAAACGCGCTTTATTTACTGAAAACAGATGCATAGATAAGCACTTCCTTTACAATGAAAAGGCTACTCAGGGGAAAGTCGGAAAAGGTAATCATGGCAACACTTAAAGATATCGCAATTGAAGCTGGCGTATCCCTGGCGACAGTGTCGCGGGTCTTAAACGACGACCCCACGCTGAATGTCAAAGAAGAGACCAAACACCGCATTCTGGAAATCGCGGAAAAGCTGGAGTACAAAACCAGCAGCGCCCGTAAGAGCCAGAATAGTACGGTCAGCCTGCAACACATCCTTGCCATCTACAGTTATCAGCAAGAGCTGGAAATTAACGATCCCTACTATCTGGCAATCCGCCACGGGATTGAGACACAGTGTGAAAAACTGGGGATTGAACTGACCAACTGCTACGAACACAGCGGGTTGCCGGATCTTAAAAATATCACCGGCATTCTCATTGTCGGCAAGCCCTCAGCCGCCTTACGCGACGCCGCCGCCGCGCTGACTGACAATATCTGCTTTATCGACTTTCACGAATCAGGCAGTGAATACGATGCCGTCGATATCGATTTGTCCCGCATCAGCAAAGAGATCATCGACTTTTTCATTGCTCAGGGCGCAACCCGTATCGGTTTTATTGGCGGGGAGGATGAGCCCGGCAAAGCCGATATCCGCGAAGCCGCGTTTGTCGAATATGGCCGCCTGAAGCAGGTCGTGCGTGAAGACGATATCTGGCGCGGTGGTTTTTCCAGTTCATCAGGTTACGAACTGGCGAAACAAATGCTGGCTAAAGCGGATTATCCGCGCGCGCTGTTTGTCGCCTCCGACTCGATAGCCATTGGCGTGTTACGCGCAATCCATGAGCATGGCCTTGAGATCCCACGCGACATCTCCCTGATAAGCGTGAATGACATTCCGACGGCGCGATTCACCTTCCCACCGCTTTCCACGGTGCGCATTCATTCCGAAATGATGGGCAGCCAGGGCGTAAATCTGGTGTACGAAAAAGCCCGTGACGGGCGTGCACTGCCGCTGCTGGTCTTCGTTCCCAGTAAACTTAAACTGCGCGGCACCAGCCGCTAACCCCCCTTTTCCACCGCCCGGTTTTCCTGATAGCCGGGCGCATTCCGCTTTTCGCCGTTTTTCTTCTCACTGCTTATTTTCGTGATCCAGTTAAAGTAAATCATTTTACCCACTACATTTTAGTAAATATTTTACTAAAATCATTTCCCATAACGCACACTTACCATCGCCTTGAAGGGTTCCGACTTCGCTCCACAGGGAGGCATTATGAATCGCTGGGAAAACATTCAGCTGACCCACGAAAACAGACTGGCGCCACGCGCCTACTTTTTTTCTTATGACTCAATAGCCCAGGCTCGCACATTCGCCCGCGAAACCAGCAGCTATTTTTTGCCGCTAAGCGGTCAGTGGAACTTTCAGTTCTTCGACCACCCGCTTCAGGTGCCGGAAGCCTTTACCTCAGAGTATATGCGAGACTGGGGAACAATTACCGTTCCGGGGATGTGGCAAATGGAAGGCCACGGCAAGCTGCAATATACCGACGAAGGCTTCCCGTTCCCAATCGATGTGCCGTACGTCCCCAGCGATAACCCCACCGGCGCTTATCAACGCATTTTCACGCTGAGCGAAGGCTGGCAAGGAAAGCAAACGCTGATTAAATTCGACGGCGTCGAAACGTATTTCGAAGTTTATGTGAACGGCCATTATGTGGGATTCAGCAAAGGCAGCCGCCTGACGGCAGAGTTCGACATCAGCGCGGTCGCGAAGACGGGCGACAACCTGTTATGCGTCCGCGTGATGCAGTGGGCAGATTCCACCTATGTTGAAGACCAGGATATGTGGTGGTCGGCGGGCATCTTCCGCGACGTTTATCTGGTTGGTAAACACACCGTCCACATTCAGGACTTCACCGTTCGCACCGATTTTGACGACGATTATCGCAATGCCACCCTCTCCTGCCAGCTGGTTCTGGAAAACCTGACCGCCGACCCGGCAATCGCTTCTCTGGAGTATGCGCTGTTTGACGGTGAGGATGTTGTACACGCAGGCACCATCAACGCACTGACCATTGACCAGCGCATCAGCACCGACTTTGCTGTTGGCGTTCGCACTCCGCACCAGTGGTCCTCTGAGTCGCCGTATCTCTACCATCTGGTGATGACCCTGAAAGACGCCAACGGCAATACTCTTGAAGTAGTGCCGCAACGCGTGGGCTTTCGCGATATTCAGGTTCGCGACGGGCTGTTTTACATCAACAACCGCTACGTGATGCTGCACGGCGTCAACCGCCACGATAACGATCATCTTAAAGGTCGGGCTGTCGGCATGGATCGCGTTGAAAAAGATCTGCGGTTAATGAAACAGCACAACATCAACTCGGTACGAACCGCGCACTACCCTAACGATCCACGTTTCTACGAGCTTTGCGATATCTACGGCCTGTTTGTGATGGCGGAAACCGACGTCGAGTCACACGGATTCGCTAACATCGGCGATATCAGCCGCATCACCGACGACCCGGCGTGGGAAACGGTCTACGTCGAGCGCATCGTGCGCCATATCCATGCGCAGAAAAACCACCCTTCTATCATCATCTGGTCGCTGGGCAACGAATCCGGGTACGGCTGTAATATTCGCGCGATGTACCACGCCGCCAAAGCGCTGGATGACACGCGCCTGATTCACTACGAAGAAGACCGCGACGCAGAAGTGGTGGATATCATCTCCACCATGTATACCCGCGTGCCGCTAATGAACGAGTTTGGTGAGTACCCGCATCCGAAGCCGCGCATCATCTGCGAATACGCCCACGCGATGGGCAATGGCCCCGGTGGGCTAACCGAATATCAAAATGTCTTTTACCAGCACGACTGCATTCAGGGGCACTATGTCTGGGAATGGTGCGATCACGGTATTCAGGCGAAAGACGACGATGGCAACGTGTGGTACAAATTTGGCGGCGATTACGGCGACTACCCGAATAACTACAACTTCTGCCTTGATGGTCTGATTTACCCTGACCAGACGCCGGGCCCGGGTCTGAAGGAGTACAAGCAGGTCATTGCACCTGTAAAAATCCACGCACAGGATCTGGAACGTGGCGAACTGAAAGTAGAAAACAAGCTGTGGTTCACCTCCCTTGACGACTATACCCTGCATATTGACGTTCGTGCCGAAGGGGAGACGCTCTCCACGCAACAGATCAAACTGCGCGACGTCGCGCCGAATAGCGAGGCGTTACTGCACTGCACGTTGCCAGCGCTGGATGGGCGAGAAACGTTTCTTAACGTCACCGTGACCAAAGACTCCCCCACACTTTACAGCGACGCAGGGCATCATATCGCCACCTGTCAGTTCCCGCTGAAGGCCAGAACGGCGCCTCCTGTACCGTTTAGCCAGCCAAACGCGCGCGCGTTGACGCTGGAAGACGATCGTCTGAGCTGCACCGTGCGCGGCTACAACTTCCATCTGACGTTCTCAAAACTGAACGGGAAGCCAACCGCCTGGAACGTTAATGGTGAAGCGCTGCTGACCCGCGCGCCAAAAATCAATTTCTTTAAGCCGACAATTGATAACCACAAGCAGGAGTTCGACGGGCTCTGGCAACCAAACCATCTGCACATCATGCAGGAGCATCTGCGGGCGTTTACCGTCGAGCAAACGGAAGATGCGGTGCTGATTACCAGCCACACCCTTGTTGCTCCGCCGGTATTTGATTTCGGCATGCTCTGTACGTATCGCTGGCGCATTGCGATGGATGGTCAGGTAAACGTCGCGCTTTCCGGCGAACCCTACGGCGAATATCCGCACATTATTCCGTGCATTGGCTTCACGATGGGAATCAATGGCGCCTTCGATCAGGTTGCCTGGTATGGTCGCGGTCCGGGAGAAAACTATGCCGACAGTCAGCAGGCCAACATTATCGACATCTGGCGCTCCACCGTGGATGACATGTTTGAGAATTACCCGTTCCCGCAGAACAACGGTAACCGCCAGCATGTACGCTGGGCGACGCTAACCAACCGCCACGGCAACGGTCTGCTGGTGGTGCCGCAACGCCCCATCAACTTCAGCGCCTGGCATTACACGCCAGAAAACCTCTTTGCCGCACAGCACTGCAATGAGTTGCAGCGCTGCGACGACATCACTCTGAATCTGGATCATCAGTTGCTTGGGCTGGGTTCCAACTCCTGGGGAAGCGAAGTGCTCGATTCCTGGCGCGTCTGGTTCCGGTCATTCCGTTATGGCTTTACGTTGCTGCCGGTGTCCGGCGGCGAAGCGACCGCCCAGGCTATCGCCGGCCATGCCTTCGGCACGGACTTCTTTTCCACAAATTTGCATAGCGAGAATGAAAAATGAGGCTCCTCGATAACTTAGAACAGTTCCGGCAGGTCTACGCCTCTGGTCGAAAATGGCAGCGCTGCATTGAAGCGATTGAAAATATCGACAACATTCAGCCCGGCGTCGCTCACTCCATCAGGGATTCTCTGACGTATCGCGTGGAAACCGACTCTGCCGCTGATGCGCTGTTTACCGGGCATCGCCGTTACGTTGAAGTGCATTACTACCTGCAAGGGCGACAAAAAATTGAATATGCCGCCAAAGATACGTTGCAGGTCGTTGAATATTATCGCGATGAAACCGATCGCGAATATCTGAAAGGTTGCGGAAACACCGTGGAGGTTCACGAAGGACAGATGGTGATTTGCGACAACCATGAAGCCTACCGTTTTATCTGTAATCACGCTGTAAAAAAAGTCGTACTCAAAGTGACCATTGAAGATGGTTATTTTCATAACAAATAAAAATAACGGGCGGCACCTGTGATGTGCCGCTAACTACCCTACAAAAATCAGGAATCGGAGATGTGTTATGTCTGATACCAAACGTAATACAATCGGCAAATTCGGCTTACTCTCGCTTACCTTTGCCGCCGTTTACAGTTTTAATAACGTTATCAATAATAATATTGAGCTGGGACTGGCATCGGCACCGATGTTTTTCCTGGCAACAATTTTCTACTTTATCCCCTTCTGTTTAATTATTGCAGAATTCGTTTCATTAAATAAAAACTCTGAAGCGGGCGTTTATGCTTGGGTAAAAAGCTCCCTCGGCGGACGCTGGGCATTTATTACCGCCTACACCTATTGGTTCGTTAACTTGTTCTTTTTCACCTCGCTGCTCCCGCGCGTAATTGCCTATGCCTCTTATGCGTTCCTGGGCTACGAATATATTCTGACGCCGGTCGCAACAACCGTATTGAGTATGGTGCTGTTCGCCTTCTCAACCTGGGTTTCCACCAACGGGGCGAAAATGCTGGGGCCAATCACCTCCGTCACCTCCACACTGATGCTCCTGTTGACGCTTTCCTATATTTTACTGGCCGGTACGGCGCTGGTGGGCGGCGTTCAGCCTGCCGATCCGATCACCGTGGAGGCGATGATCCCGAACGTTAACTGGGCATTCCTCGGTATTACGACCTGGATCTTTATGGCCGCAGGCGGCGCGGAATCCGTTGCGGTGTATGTTAACGACGTAAAAGGCGGATCAAAATCATTTGTAAAAGTGATCATCCTGGCCGGGATTTTCATCGGCGTGCTTTATTCCATTTCGTCGGTACTGATCAACGTATTCGTAAGCAGTAAAGAGCTGAAATTTACCGGCGGTTCAGTACAGGTCTTCCACGGTCTGGCAGCCTGGTTTGGTCTGCCCGAACTGTTGATAAACCGCTTTGTCGGTCTGGTTTCTTTTACTGCGATGTTCGGCTCCCTGCTGATGTGGACTGCAACGCCGGTTAAAATTTTCTTCTCCGAAATTCCCGCAGGGATTTTTGGCAAAAAAACCGTCGAACTGAATGAAAACGGCGTCCCCGCTCGCGCCGCCTGGATTCAGTTCCTGATTGTCATTCCGTTGATGATTATCCCAATGCTCGGCTCGAATACCGTTCAGGAATTAATGAACACCATCATTAATATGACCGCAGCGGCCTCCATGCTGCCTCCGCTGTTTATTATGCTGGCCTACCTGAATCTGCGGGCAAAACTGGAGCACTTACCGCGAGACTTCCGTATGGGATCGCAAAGAACCGGTATTATCGTCGTGTCGATGTTAATTGTTATATTTACCATCGGATTTATTGCCTCCACTTTCCCAACCGGCGGCAATATTATGACCATTGTTTTCTATAACGTGGGCGGTATTGTTATTTTCCTCGGATTCGCCTGGTGGAAATACAGCCGATACATTAAAGGACTCACAAAAGAAGAACAGGATATTGAAGCCGCACCCGCATCAAACATTAATTAACAGATTGATTTTATAACTATAAGAACCATTTTCACATTGGCTATAACAATAAAAAATATTTATTTTGGCTTAGGACAGAAGCATGAAAATGATGAAAAATATTCGCAGGGCAATGATTGCCCTGCCCTTCCTCTGTGTTTTTCCCCTGGCTGCGGAAGACGTTCATCCGGCAGAACACGACGACACAAAAATGCCAGCCGTCACCTCTCCCTCCTTTCGCTTTTACGGCGAGATGGGGCTGGGGGGATATATGGATTTAGAAGGACAGGATAAACATAAATACAGTGACGGCACCTATATTGAAGGCGGCCTGGAGATGAAATACGGCTCATGGTTTGGCCTGATTTACGGCGAAGGCTGGACGGTGCAGGCCGACCATCAGGGTAACGCCTGGGTTCCCGATCATAGCTGGGGCGGGTTCGAAGGCGGAATCAACCGTTTTTATGGCGGTTATCGTACTGATGACGGCACGGAACTGATGCTGAGCCTGCGTCAGGATTCCTCGCTGGATGACCTGCAATGGTGGGGCGATTTTACGCCGGATCTGGGCTACGTCATCCCCAATACCCGTGACATCATGACCGCGATTAAGGTGCAGAATCTGAGCGGCGCCTTCCGTTATAGCGTCACCGCCACGCCAGCCGGGCATCACGATGAGGGGAAAGCCTGGCTCCATTTCGGCAAATACGATCGCTATGACGATAAATACACCTATCCGGCGATGATCAACGGTTATATCCAGTACGATCTTGTCGAAGGCGTCACCTGGATGAACGGTCTGGAAGTTACCGACGGCACCGGGCAACTGTTTCTGACCGGCGTTCTCTCTCCCAACCTAGCCGTCCGCGCCTGGCACCACACTGGTCGCGCCGACGGTCTGGACGTGCCGGGCAGCGAAACCGGCTTTATGGTCAGCGCCATGTACGAAGCGCTAAAAGGCGTTTATCTCTCTACGGCCTACAGCTATGCCAGACACCGGCCAGACCATGCCGCAGACGAAACCACCTCTTTTATGCAGTTTGGCGTCTGGTACGAATACGGCGGCGGACGTTTCGCCACCGCCTTCGACAGCCGGTTCTATATGCAAAACGCATCTGGCGATCCCAGCGACCAGATTTTCCTGATGCAATATTTCTACTGGTAATAAGGACATGAACACCATGAAAATCACGACGGCCCTGACGCCGCTGACCTGCGCTTTGCTGATAAGCCTCTCCGCACATGCCGCCACTGCGGACGATTATAAAAATGTCATTAACCGCACCGGCGCGCCGGGCTATATGCATGATTACGATTACGATGATCACCAGCGTTTTAATCCGTTTTTCGATCTTGGCGCGTGGCATGGATACCTGCTGCCAGACAGCAAGGCCACGATGGGCGGCTTTCCCGGCGTCGCACTGCTGACGGAAGAGTACATCAACTTTATGGCCACCCATTTTGACCGTCTGTCGGTGTATCAAAACGGCCAACAGGTTGACTTTGCGCTTGAGGCTTACAGCATTCCCGGCGCGCTGATCCAAAAATTATCCTCAAAGGACGTGCAGGTTGAGATGACGCTGCGCTTCGCCAGTTCGCGCACGGCCCTGCTGGAAACGAAAATCACCAGCAAGACGCCGCTGGATCTGGTGTGGGATGGCGAGTTACTGGAAAAACTGGAAGCGAAAGAGGGAAAAGCGCTCTCCGATAAAACCATTGATGGAGAATACCCGGACTATCAGCGAAAAATCATCGCCACCCGTGATGGTCTGAAAGTCACCTTCGGCAAAGTGCGTTCCACCTGGGATCTGCTCACTTCCGGCGAATCTGAATATCAGATACATAAATCCCTGCCAACAGACACGAAGGTCAACGGCCACCGCTTTACCAGCAAGGCGCACATCAACGGTTCCACCACGTTTTATACCACCTGGTCGCATCTGCTCACCGCGCAGGAAGTGGATAACGAGCAGGCGCAGATCCGCGACATTCTGGCTCGCCCGACTGACTATCTCAACGCATCACAAAAACGCTGGGAGGGCTATCTGCAAAAAGGCTTAACCAACCCGGACGCCACGCCAGAACAGACGCGGGTTGCGGTTAAAGCCATTGAAACGCTGAACGGCAACTGGCGCTCACCAGGCGGCGCGATCAAACACCATACCGTGACGCCATCGGTCACTGGCCGCTGGTTTTCCGGTAATCAGACCTGGCCGTGGGACACCTGGAAGCAGGCCTTTGCGATGGCGCATTTCAACCCGGAAATCGCCAAAGAGAATATTCGCGCCGTCTTCTCCTGGCAGATTCAACCCGACGATCCGCTTCGCCCACAGGATGCAGGTTTCGTTCCCGATCTGATCGCCTGGAACCTCAGCCCGGAACGCGGCGGCGATGGCGGCAACTGGAACGAGCGCAACACCAAGCCAAGCCTCGCGGCGTGGTCAGTGATGGAGGTCTACAACGTCACCAAAGACAAAGCCTGGCTTGAAGAGATGTACCCGAAACTGGTGGCATACCATGACTGGTGGCTGCGTAACCGCGATCACAACGGCAATGGCGTCCCGGAATATGGCGCAACCCGCGACAAAGCCCACAATACCGACACCGGCGAAATGCTGTTTACGGTAAAACAGGGCGACAAGGAAGAGACGTTATCCGGGCTGAGAAACTATGCCCGCATCATCAGCGAAGGCCAGTACGACAGCCTGGAAATTCCGGCGCAGGTCGCCGCCTCCTGGGAATCCGGGCGTGATGACGCCGCAGTGTTCGGATTTATTGATAAAGCGCAGCTGGATAAATATGTCGCAAACGGCGGCAAACGCAGCGACTGGACGGTGAAATTTGCGGAAAACCGTCGCCAGGACGGCACGCTGCTGGGCTATTCGCTGCGACAGGAGTCGGTCGATCAGGCGAGCTACATGTACAGCGACAACCACTATCTGGCGGAAATGGCGACCCTCCTCAATAAGCCGAACGAGGCGCAGCACTATCGCCAGTTGGCGCAAAAGCTCGCGGATTACATCAACACCTGCATGTTCGATCCGGCAACACACTTCTTCTATGATCTGCGGATTGAAGAAAAGCCGCTGGCAAACGGCTGTGCGGGGAAACCGATCGTTGAGCGTGGCAAGGGGCCGGAAGGCTGGTCGCCGTTGTTTAACGGCGCTGCGACGCAGGCTCACGCCGATGCGGTTGTGAAGGTGATGCTTGACCCGAAAGAGTTCAACACTTTCGTACCGCTCGGCACCGCCGCGCTGACCAATCCGGCGTTCGGCGCGGATATTTACTGGCGCGGACGCGTGTGGGTGGATCAGTTCTGGTTCGGATTAAAAGGCATGGCGCGTTACGGCTATCGTGATGATGCGCTGAAGCTGGCGGATACTTTCTTCAGGCATGCGAAAGGGCTGACCGCCGACGGGCCGATTCAGGAAAACTACAACCCGTTGACCGGCGCACAGCAGGGCGCGCCGAACTTCTCCTGGAGCGCCGCGCACCTGTATATGCTGTATAACGACTTCTTCAGGAAACTGTAATCCGAAATGCGATGCCGGATGGCGCTACGCTTATCCGGCCTACAGGAATCCGATCCGTAGGCCGGATAAGATGCGCCAGCATCGCCATCCGGCAATGTTCACACAACCCGTACACCTGTAGGCCGGATAAGATGCGCCAGCATCGCCATCCGGCAATGTTCACACAACCCGCACGCCCGCCTGTAGGCCGGATAAGACGCGCCAGCGTCGCCATCCGGCAAATTCGTTCTCTGCCCCCGCTCCTTTTTTGAATCCCATCACAATCATCGCATTCCCCTTTTCCCTTTTACGCCGCGACGGCTAAATTATTAACTCATCCGACCACATAACAATAATTTTACATACTGGACACACTTATGAGCTATCCGTCGCTTTTCGCCCCGCTCGATCTGGGCTTTACCCGGCTTAAAAACCGTGTGCTAATGGGTTCGATGCATACCGGGCTGGAGGAATACCCCGATGGCGCCGAACGGCTGGCGGCTTTCTACGCCGAACGTGCGCGGCATGGCGTCGCGCTGATCGTCACCGGGGGGATTGCCCCTGCACTGTCCGGGGTGGGAATGGAAGGCGGCGCCACGTTAAATGACGCCAGCCAGCTGCCGCACCACCGCGTGATCACGGACGCCGTTCATGAGGAAGGCGGGAAAATTGCGTTGCAGATCCTGCATACCGGACGCTATAGCTATCAGCCGCATCTGGTCGCCCCTTCGGCGATCCAGGCACCCATCAACCGTTTTACGCCGCACGAACTCACGCACGATGAAATCCTGCAACTGATTGACGATTTCGCCCACTGCGCCCAGCTGGCGCGGGAAGCGGGTTACGACGGCGTCGAGGTGATGGGTTCGGAAGGCTATCTGATCAACGAATTTCTTACCGTGCGCACGAACCAGCGCGACGATGAATGGGGCGGCGATTACGCCAGGCGTATGCGTTTCGCGGTGGAAGTGGTACGGGCGGTACGCCAGCGCGTGGGCAGCGATTTTATCATTATCTACCGCCTGTCGATGCTCGACCTGGTGGAAAACGGCGGGACGTTCGACGAAACCGTACAGCTGGCGCAGGCCATTGAAGCGGCTGGCGCGACGATCATCAACACCGGTATTGGCTGGCACGAAGCGCGTATCCCGACGATCGCCACGCCGGTTCCGCGCGGCGCCTTTAGCTGGGTGACGCGCAAACTGAAAGGCCACGTCACCGTTCCGCTGGTCACGACCAACCGGATCAACGATCCGCAAGTAGCGGACGATATTCTGGCGCGCGGCGATGCGGATATGGTATCGATGGCGCGCCCGTTCCTGGCGGATGCCGAGCTGCTGTCGAAAGCGCAATCAGGGCGGGCGGATGAGATCAACACCTGTATCGGCTGCAACCAGGCCTGTCTGGATCAGATCTTCGTGGGTAAAGTCACCTCTTGCCTGGTGAATCCACGAGCCTGTCACGAAACCAAAATGCCGATAGTTCCGGCTGAACATAAGAAAAGCCTGGCCGTCGTCGGCGCAGGCCCGGCGGGTCTCGCATTTGCCATTAACGCGGCGGCGCGCGGGCACGACGTTACGCTGTTTGATGCCCTGGCCGAGATCGGCGGGCAGTTCAACATCGCTAAACAGATCCCCGGCAAAGAAGAATTTTATGAAACGCTGCGCTATTACCGTCGGATGATCGAAGTGACCGGCGTGACGCTGAAGCTCAACCGGTTTGTCACCGCAGACGATCTGCAACCGTTTGATGAAGCGATCCTCGCTTGCGGGATCGAGCCGCGTAAACCGTCGATCGAGGGCATCGATCACCCGAAAGTGCTGACCTATCTTGAGGTGCTGCGCGATAAAACTCCCGTCGGGAAACGTGTCGCGATTATCGGCTGCGGCGGGATTGGTTTTGATACCGCGATGTACCTCAGCCAGCCAGGCGATCCCAGCAGCCAGAGCATTGCCGAGTTCTGCGTGGAATGGGGGATCGACACCAGTCTGCAACAGCCCGGCGGGTTACGCCCGGAAGGGCCGCATCTGTCTCGCAGCCCACGTCAGATTGTGATGCTACAGCGTAAAGCCAGTAAACCCGGTCAGGGGCTGGGAAAAACCACCGGCTGGGTCCATCGCGCAACGCTGTTGTCCCGCGGCGTAAAAATGATCCCGGCGGTCAGTTATCAGAAGATCGACGATGACGGATTGCACGTATTGATCAACGGCGAACCGCAGCTTCTGAACGTCGATCATGTCGTGATCTGCGCGGGGCAGGAGCCACGGCGCGAACTGGCGGCGCCGCTGCGCGCGTCAGGGAAAACGGTACACCTGATTGGCGGATGCGACGTGGCAATGGAGCTGGATGCGCGGCGGGCAATTGCGCAGGGAACAAAATTAGCGCTGGCGATTTAAGGGCGTTGCCTGATGGCGCTACGCTTATCCGGCCTACGGGGTAGCACGTTGTAGGCCGGATAAGGCGTTAGCCGTCATCCGGCACACGCTATTAGCGGCGGCGACCGGTTTTGACCGCTTTCAACACCACGAATTTGTTATTGGTGGCGATGGTGGTGCAGTTACCGAAAATCTTCTTCAGCTTGTGGAAATAATCCAGGTGACGGTTCGCCACAATGTACAGCTCGCCGTTGATCTTCAGGCAACGGCGCGCATGGTGGAACATTTCCCAGGCAACGTTATCCGTCAGCGCATGTTTCTGATGGAACGGCGGGTTGCACAGCACGGCGTTAAAGCGGAAAGGCTCCACGCCGGACAAAGCGTTGTTAATCATAAACTCGCAGCGATCCAACGCTTCCGGCATGTTGGTTTCCACATTCAAACGGCTGGACGCGACCGCCATCGGCGATTCATCGACAAACACGACGCTCGCCTGAGGGTTCTTCGCCAGCAGCGTCAGGCCAATCACGCCATTACCGCAGCCGAGATCGACGATCTCCCCTTCCAGATTTTCCGGTAAATGCTGCATAAAGAAGCGCGCGCCGATATCCAGGCCGGTACGCGAGAAAACGTTCGCATGATTGTGGATAGTCCAGTCGGTGCCGTCCAGTTTCCAGCTCAGCGTCTGCGGCGCATCCGCCAGTTCAGGCTTACTGAAGGTACAGTTGATCAGGCGCGCCTTTTTCCAGGCCAGCGTCGTGGTCGTGGGGCCGAGCACTTTTTCGAACAGTTCCAGCGTGGAGGTATGAATGTCACGCGCCTTTGCTCCCGCAATAATACGGGTCTGCGGAGTCACGACCTGGCGCAACGCGCGCAATTGTTGCTCCAGCAGCGCCAGCGTTTTCGGCACCTTAATCAACACGACGCCCGGCGCCGGCGGGTACGCGGCGGTGCTGTCGAGAAACTTCACGCTGGATTCGGCGATATCGTTGTGGCGTAAATTTTCGCGCGTCGCCAGCTCGCTTAAATACGAGTCGCCGATGCTGTATGGTGTATGCTCAGCCAGCGCGCAGCTTAATGCGCCAAAGGCATCATTCAGGATCAGCAGCGGGCCGCTGATTTCCGTGTCGTCTAACTGTTGCAGCAGATATTCATCCGCCGCTTCCCACGCCTGAAGCGGGTTAACGTCATCCGTTTCCGGGAAACGTTTCAGTGTCAGTGAACGGAAACCGTTGTCTACGTGGCTCATCGGCCCTCCTGAATGGTAAAATTTCGCTGTTATCCCTGAAAGGGTGCGTGAGTATACTCTTTTTTTAGATTTAATTTGGGGCTTTGATGGGTCAACTTACTTATCTCCACGGCTACCCGGAGAATTTACTGTCTCAGGTACGCACGCTCATTGCTGAACAGCGTCTGGGCGCCGTGCTGGAAAAACGCTATCCGGGAACACATGATTTTGCGACCGATAAAGCGCTCTGGCAGTATACCCAGGATCTGAAAAGCCAGTTTCTGCGTAACGCCCCGCCGATCAACAAAGTGATGTATGACAACAAGATCCATGTGCTGAAAAATGCGCTGGGGCTGCATACCGCCGTTTCGCGCGTACAGGGCGGCAAGCTGAAGGTGAAAGCCGAGATCCGCGTCGCTACCGTGTTTCGCAATGCACCTGAACCTTTTCTGCGAATGATCGTGGTTCACGAACTGGCGCATCTGAAAGAGAAAGAACACAACAAAGCGTTTTATCAACTGTGCTGTCATATGGAGCCGCAGTACCACCAGCTTGAGTTTGATACCCGCCTGTGGTTAACGCATCTTTCGTTAAAGCAATCTGAGCAGTAGCGCACTGGCTTTGTCATAAAGGCATGCTAAATTGACGAAAGAATCCCTTTATGGAGCCTGAAGGCGTTTATGATACGTTTCGCTGTTATTGGCACAAACTGGATCACCCGCCAGTTTGTCGATGCCGCCCATGAAACCGGCAAATATAAGTTAACCGCAGTCTATTCCCGTCGCCTCGAACAGGCGCAAACCTTCGCCAATGATTATCCCGTCGAGCATTTATTCACTTCGCTTGAAGCAATGGCGCAAAGCGACGCCATTGATGCGGTGTATATCGCCAGCCCGAACTCGCTGCATTTCCCCCAGACTCAGCTCTTTTTAAGCCACAAAAAGCATGTGATCTGCGAGAAGCCGCTGGCCTCGAATCTGGCTGAAGTCGACGCCGCCATCGCGTGCGCGCGTGAAAATCAGGTCGTCCTGTTCGAAGCCTTTAAAACCGCCAGCCTGCCTAATTTCCAGTTGCTACAGCAGTCGCTGCCGAAAGCAGGAAGAATGCGCAAAGCCCTTATCAACTACTGCCAGTATTCCTCGCGCTACCAGCGCTATCTGGACGGCGAAAACCCCAATACCTTTAATCCGGCCTTCTCGAATGGCTCCATTATGGATATCGGTTTTTACTGTCTGGCGTCAGCGGTTGCGCTCTGGGGAGAACCGCAAAACGTTCAGGCGTCCGCCAGTCTGCTGGAAAGCGGTGTCGATGCGCATGGCGTGGCGGTGCTGGATTACGGCGACTTCAGCGTCACCCTACAGCATTCCAAAGTGAGTGATTCCGTACTGCCCAGCGAAATCCAGGGCGAAGCCGGTTCTCTGGTCATTGAGAAAATTTCGGAATGTCAGAAAGTGTGCTTCATTCCACGCGGCGGAAAAACGCAGGATTTATCCGTTCCTCAGCATATCAATACGATGCTGTATGAGGCGGAACGCTTTGCACACCTGGTCGAGACCAACGAGGTGAACCATCCCGAGCTGACCGTCAGCCGTATCACGGCCAAACTGCTCACGGAGATTCGTCGGCAGACGGGCGTCGTCTTCCCCGCTGATGACGCCACAGCGTAAAACAATGTAAAACAGATGTAACAGGCCATTGACTGATCGTATGGCCTGTCATATTTTGTTACGTGCAAAGGGGAGTAACTTCATTGTCGGTCGATCGTCATTACGATGTGTGAAAAACCACATCCGGTCGCCGGGCAATAAGAAAGTGATGTGCCTTCATGTCTTTGATTGATGACGAAGCCGATTCGCCATCACCCGTGGAGTGAGTACATATCACTTTCTTGTTGTAAGTGAGACCTTGCCGGAAGGCGAGGTCTATGCATATAAAAAGCAGCGGCTGACGTCTTTCGACGTTGGCCGTTTTTTTTATGTGTAAGGAAATTCTATGAATACTGTCGGCACACCGTTGTTATGGGGCGGATTCGCTGTCGTTGTGGTGATTATGCTGGCTATCGACCTTCTGTTGCAGGGGCGTCGTGGCGTACATACGATGTCCATGAAGCAGGCGGCGGCCTGGTCTCTGGTCTGGGTGACACTTTCATTGCTGTTCAACGCCGCCTTCTGGTGGTATCTGGCGGAGACCCAGGGCCGGGCGGTGGCCGATCCGCAGGCGCTGGCGTTTCTCACCGGTTATCTGATCGAAAAATCGCTGGCCGTTGATAACGTCTTTGTCTGGCTGATGCTGTTCAGCTACTTCTCTGTTCCGCCTGCCCTGCAACGCCGGGTTCTGGTGTATGGCGTACTTGGCGCCATTGTTCTGCGTACGATTATGATTTTCGCCGGTAGCTGGCTGATCGCCCAGTTCGACTGGATACTGTACCTGTTCGGCGCTTTCCTGCTGTTTACGGGCGTGAAGATGGCGCTGGTGAAAGAGGACGAATCCGGCATCGGCGACAAACCGCTGGTTCGCTGGCTGCGTAGCCACCTTCGCATGACCGATACCATCGAAAACGAGCATTTCTTTGTGCGTAAGAATGGCTTGCTGTTCGTGACGCCGCTGATGCTGGTTCTGATTCTGGTGGAACTGAGCGATGTGATTTTCGCCGTCGATAGCATTCCGGCCATCTTTGCCGTGACTACCGACCCGTTCATCGTCCTGACCTCCAACCTGTTTGCGATCCTGGGTCTGCGCGCCATGTACTTCCTGCTGGCAGGGGTAGCGGAGCGTTTCTCGATGCTCAAATATGGTCTGGCCGTCATTCTGGTCTTTATCGGTATTAAGATGCTGATCGTCGATTTCTACCACATTCCGATCGCCATCTCGCTGGGCGTGGTGTTCAGTATTCTGGTGATCACGCTGATTGTTAACGCGTGGGTAAATCGCCAGAACGATAAAAAGCAGCAGCTACAGTAAGATCCTGCCCGGCAGCGCTATGTCTGCCGGGCTTACAAAAACCACGATCGTGGGTTGAGTACACGCAGCACTACCCGATAACATGTAAATTTTTAGTTAAAAAATATGACGCAGTACGTAAATTCCAGCATTTTACGCTTTCCCAATCCCCATCTTTCCTTATACTCACTCAGGCAAACACTTTGTTACATCCTGAAAGATGCGCCAACAGAGCGTGCAAAGGATGAACAACATCACACTGAAAGGATCATGAAATGACTACGCAACGTTCATCGGGGCTACTCCAGCGTTTGGTTCAAGGGAGCCTGGTTAAACAAATTTTAATTGGGCTTATACTGGGAATTTTACTGGCTTTAGTTTCAAAACCTGCCGCAGAGGCAACGGGTCTGCTGGGCACCCTGTTCGTTGGTGCGCTGAAAGCTGTCGCGCCGGTTCTGGTACTGACGCTGGTGATGGCGTCTATCGCCAATCATCAACACGGTCAGAAAACCAATATTCGCCCGATTTTGTGGATGTATCTGCTCGGCACATTTTCAGCCGCGCTGACGGCGGTTGTGGTGAGCTTCCTCTTTCCGTCCACGCTGCAACTGACGACTGGCGCCACGGATATCACGCCGCCGAGCGGCATTGTCCAGGTGATACACGGGCTGCTGATGAGCATCGTTGCGAACCCGATCCATGCGCTGATCAACGCCAACTACATCGGTATTCTGGTGTGGGCTATCGGCCTGGGCTTTGCGCTGCGCCACAGTAATCAAACCACCAAAAATCTGGTGAACGATCTGTCCGACGCCGTCACCTTTATTGTGAAACTGGTGATTCGTTTCGCGCCGATCGGTATCTTTGGCCTGGTCGCCTCAACGCTCGCCACTACGGGCTTCTCAGCGCTGTGGGGCTATGCGCAACTGTTACTGGTGCTGATTGGCTGTATGGCGATTGTGGCGCTGGTCATCAACCCGCTGCTGGTCTTTTTACAGATCCGCCGCAACCCATATCCGCTGGTTCTCACCTGCCTGCGTGAAAGCGGCGTGACCGCCTTCTTTACCCGTAGCTCCGCTGCAAATATTCCGGTGAATATGTCGCTGTGCGAAAAACTGAATCTGGACAGAGATACCTATTCTGTTTCAATCCCGCTGGGAGCAACCGTCAATATGGCCGGTGCGGCAATCACGATTACCGTGCTGACGCTGGCGGCGGTGTATACGCTGGGTATTCCGGTTGATCTGCCGACGGCGCTGCTGCTAAGCGTGGTGGCATCGCTGTGCGCATGCGGCGCTTCTGGCGTGGCGGGCGGTTCACTGTTGCTGATTCCGCTGGCGTGCAACATGTTCGGTATTCCGAACGAAATCGCCATGCAGGTGGTTGCGGTTGGCTTCATTATCGGCGTGTTGCAGGACTCCTGCGAGACCGCAATCAACTCCTCTACCGACGTTATGTTTACCGCCGCGGTATGTCAGGCGGAAGACGCGCGTTTAGCGAAAAGCGCGCTGCGTAGCTAAATAACCACAAGCCTGATGGCGCTGCGCTTATCCGGCCTACAACGACTCCATACGTAGGCCGGATAAGACGTTTACGTCGCCATCCGGCATTTTTCATTGCCTGATGGCGCTGCGCTTATCAGGCCTACAACAGCCCCACACATAGGCCGGATAAGACGTTCACGTCGCCATCCGGCATTTTTCATTGCCTGATGGCGCTGCGCTTATCAGGCCTACAACAGCCCCACACGTAGGCCGGATAAGACGTTTACGTCGCCATCCGGCATTGTTCTACAGCGTTACGCCGCTTTTGAAAATCGCCAGCTCGCGGAAATCATTGCGTTCATTGCAGGTCTGCTTGCCGTTGGCAAACGCCACAATCGTATCCACAAATTCATTCAACAACTGCGGCATCGCCTTACCGTGAATCAACTGCCCGGCGTCAAAATCGATCCAGTGCTTCTTCTTCGCCGCCAGTTCGCTGTTGGTGGCGATCTTCACCGTCGGGACAAACCCGCCATATGGCGTACCGCGGCCGGTACTGAACAGCACCATGTGGCAACCCGCGCCCGCCAGCGCGCTGGTGGCGACCGCATCGTTGCCCGGCGCGCTTAACAGATTCAGACCGCGCGTTTTCAGGCGTTCACCGTAGCGCAGCACATCCACAACCTGGCTGGAACCCGCCTTCTGCGTGCACCCCAGAGACTTGTCTTCCAGCGTCGTAATCCCGCCCGCCTTGTTACCCGGCGACGGATTCTCATAAATCGGCTGGTCATGAGCGATAAAGTATTGCTTGAAGTCATTGACCATTGTCACCAGTTTTTCAAACGTCTCTTCATCGCGGCAATGGCTCATCAACAGCTGTTCTGCACCGAACATTTCCGGCACTTCCGTCAGCACCGTCGTCCCGCCGTTGGCGATAACATAGTCGGAGAAGCGCCCCAGCATCGGGTTCGCGGTAATACCGGACAACCCATCTGAACCGCCGCATTCCAGACCAAACTTAAGTTCGCTCAGTTTGCCCGGCACGCGTTTGTCATGGCGCATCACGTTATACAGCTGATGCAGATGCTCAACGCCCGCCTCCACTTCATCGTCCTGCTGTTGGCAGGTCATGAAATGAACGCGTTCAGGGTCGAACTCGCCCAGCGTCTCGCGAAAGGCATCCACCTGATTGTTTTCGCAACCCAGTCCAATCACCAGCACCGCCCCCGCATTCGGGTGACGCGCCATATTTTGCAGCATGGTGCGGGTGTTGATGTGATCGTCGCCAAGCTGAGAACAGCCGTAAGTGTGGCTGAAGAGGAAAACGCCGTCAGTTCCTTCGGCATCAAAAGTCTCTTTCAGGAAACGGTTCTGGATCTGCCGCGCAATGCCGTTGACACAGCCGACGGTCGGCAGAATCCACAGCTCATTGCGCACACCGACGTCTCCGTTGGCACGGCGGTAAATCTGTACATCGCGATCCGCCGGTTGTACTTCAGGGGCCTGAAAATCGGGTTGATAGCTGTACTCATCCAAATCGCTGAGGTTAGTCCGGGTATTGTGGGCATGAATATGCTCACCCGCCGCGACGTCCACCAACGTATGGCCGATAGGCAGGCCATATTTGATGACGTTCTCCCCCTGCGCAATATCGCGTAAGGCAAACTTATGACCGCGTACGACATCCTGGCGTAGCGTCACGGTATGGTTATCGACGCTGACCTCTGCGCCCTGCGTTAAATCGGCCAACGCTACCGCAACGTTATCCAGCGTATGGATCCTGATGTATTGCATATCAACCCCAGACCTTAGTTCAGTTCAATGGCGAAATAGTCGCGCGCATTGTTGAAGCAGATGTTTCGTACCATTTCACCCAGCAACTGGATATCCGCCGGTGCTTCGCCCGCGTTAACCCAGCGGCCTATCATCTGGCACAGGATGCGACGGAAATATTCATGGCGGGTATAAGACAGGAAGCTGCGGCTGTCGGTCAGCATACCGACGAAGCGGCTCAGCAGGCCAAGCTGCGCCAGTTGCGTCATTTGACGCTCCATCCCGTCTTTCTGATCGTTGAACCACCAGCCGGAACCAAACTGCATCTTGCCCGGCATCCCTTCGCCCTGGAAGTTGCCGATCATGGTGCCCAGCACTTCGTTATCACGCGGGTTCAGACAGTACAGGATAGTTTTCGGCAGCAGATTTTCTTCATTCTGCTTGCTCAGCAATTTTGACAGCTCTTCCGCCAGCGGACGATCGTTGATGGAATCGAAGCCGACATCCGGCCCCAGCAGTTTGAACTGGCGCTGGTTGTTATTACGCAGCGCGCCGATGTGGTACTGCTGCACCCAACCGCGACGCGCATATTCCGCGCCCAGCCACACCAGTACGGCCGTTTTGAACTGCGCGACCTCATGCTCGCTCAGGGTCTCGCCCGCCAGACGGCGCGCCAGAATGCTGTCCAGTTCAGCGTCGCTGGCTTCAGCAAACATAACGACGTCAAGCGCGTGGTCAGAAACCTTACAGCCGTGGGCGGCAAAATGATCCAGACGCTGAGTCAGCGCGGCTTGCAGATCGGTGAAGCGGCGAATATCGATATCCGATACTTCGCCCAGCTTCGTCATGTAATCGCCAAAGGTTGCCTGCTCAATGTTGAACGCTTTATCAGGGCGCCAGCTCGGCAGCACTTTAACGGTGAACGTGCTGTCTTTCGCGACCGTGGCGTGGTGCTCCAGCGAATCAACAGGATCGTCGGTGGTGCCGACCATTTTTACATTCATCTGCTGCATGATTCCCCGCGCGGAGAATGCATCCTGCGCCAGCAATTCATTGCAGTGATCCCAGATCTCGTCTGCCGTCGCAGGCGACAGCAGCTTACCTGTAATACCAAATGGGCGACGCAGTTCAAGGTGCGTCCAGTGATATAACGGGTTGCCGATCGTGTGCGGCACCGTGGCGGCCCAGGCGTCGAACTTCTCACGATCGGACGCATCGCCCGTACACAGACGCTCAGCAACGCCATTGGTGCGCATCGCCCGCCATTTATAGTGGTCGCCTTTCAGCCAGATATCATACAGGTTGTTAAAACGGTAGTTTTCCGCGATCTGCTGCGGCGGCAGGTGGCAATGATAGTCGAAGATGGGCTGATCTTTTGCGTAATCATGGTACAGACGGCGGGCAAACTCGGTATCCAGCAGAAAATCTTCAGTCATAAACGGGGTCATTATCGTCTTCCTCTCAACGAGTGCGTCAGATTGCTTATGTTTTGATGCTGTCAAAGTTATCACACCAATTTCCAGACCCTGAAGATATTTTCGTGAGTTGGATCAATAAAAACCAACAAATAAATTACCCCTAAAAGAGTAAACAGCGCTCCAGGCCGCGCCATTGCTGGTATTTCTAAATCGAAATAATGACCACACTAAGAATCCTGCATTTGTGATGTCACTCACCTTTTGAAGTTGTATGACAAGTTATCTTTCTGGCCGTCGCGATACATAAGCCGACGGAATGCAAAGTTATCGATGGTTAAGACATCGAATTGACCGGTACGGAAACCGAATTAGCACGATGACTCATGGCAACGTTCGGGGCGTACCGGCTTTTTTTCGGTTATCCCGTCGTCAATAACTTCCCCGCTCAGCGCAGGAAGATAACCGCGATTGTTGCGGAAATAACAAAACGATGAGGTTTTACATGCGTAAAATTAAAGGGTTACGTTGGTATATGATTGCACTGGTGACATTAGGCACCGTGCTGGGCTATCTGACGCGTAACACTGTGGCGGCGGCTGCGCCAACGCTGATGGAAGAGTTACACATCTCCACACAACAGTATTCCTATATCATCGCAGCCTATTCTGCTGCTTACACTGTCATGCAACCCGTAGCCGGTTACGTACTGGATGTTCTCGGTACGAAGGTGGGTTACGCCATGTTCGCCGTTCTGTGGGCCGTATTCTGCGGCGCAACCGCACTGGCTGGAAGCTGGGGCGGCCTGGCGCTGGCGCGCGGCGCGGTCGGCGCTGCTGAAGCCGCGATGATCCCGGCGGGCCTGAAAGCCAGCTCTGAATGGTTCCCGGCAAAAGAACGCTCTATTGCGGTCGGCTACTTTAACGTCGGCTCTTCCATCGGCGCGATGATTGCGCCTCCGCTGGTCGTCTGGGCTATCGTGATGCACAGCTGGCAGATGGCGTTTATTATTTCCGGCGTGCTGAGCTTCATCTGGGCAATGGCCTGGCTGGTGTTCTATAAACACCCGCGCGACCAGAAAAAGCTGACGGATGCAGAACGCGACTACATCATTGGCGGTCAGGAAGCGCAGCACAAAGACAATACTGCGAAGAAAATGTCTCTCGCGCAGATCCTGCGTAACCGCCAGTTCTGGGGTATCGCCCTGCCACGTTTCCTCGCGGAACCGGCATGGGGAACCTTCAACGCCTGGATCCCGTTGTTCATGTTTAAAGTGTACGGCTTTAACCTGAAAGAGATCGCCATGTTCGCCTGGATGCCCATGCTGTTTGCCGACTTAGGCTGCATCATCGGCGGTTATCTGCCGCCGCTGTTCCAGCGCTGGTTCGGCGTAAACCTGATCGTCTCCCGTAAAATGGTCGTTACCCTGGGCGCGCTGCTGATGATTGGCCCAGGCATGATCGGCCTGTTCACCAGCCCGTATATCGCCATCATGCTGCTTTGCATCGGCGGTTTCGCTCACCAGGCGCTGTCCGGCGCGCTGATTACGCTCTCTTCTGACGTCTTTGGCCGTAATGAAGTGGCAACCGCGAATGGCCTGACCGGGATGTCCGCCTGGCTGGCGAGCACATTGTTTGCTCTGGTGGTCGGCGCGCTGGCTGACACCATCGGCTTCAGCCCGCTGTTCGCGGTACTGGCGGTGTTCGACCTGCTCGGCGCGCTGGTTATCTGGACGGTGCTGCAAAACAAACCGGCCAGCGAGGCGGGGCCAGGGTCGCAGGTCAATCACCCCGCAACGCAAAGTTGACCTGACCTGCGCCATCATCCAACAAGGTTTACTCATCCAAAGCCGCCTGTTAAACAGGCGGCTTTTTCAACGGTACAAGTGGAGCCAGCCTCGCAAAAGTGGTATAACAAATATAGTCTGCCGTCTTATGCCTGGAGCGCATATGGAAATCACCGAACCACGACGTTTGTATCAACAACTTGCTGCTGACCTGAAAGAGCGCATCGAACAGGGCGTCTACCTTGTGGGCGATAAACTCCCTGCCGAACGCTTTATTGCCGATGAGAAAAACGTCAGCCGTACAGTGGTTCGTGAAGCGATTATCATGCTGGAGGTCGAAGGCTACGTAGAAGTCCGCAAAGGTTCCGGCATCCACGTTATTTCAAATCAACCGAAATATTATGTCGCCCCGGATGAAAACCTTGAGTTCGCCAATTATGGCCCGTTCGAACTTCTCCAGGCGCGCCAGTTGATAGAAAGCAATATTGCCGAGTTTGCCGCCACGCAGGTGACGAAACAGGACATCATGAAGTTGATGGAAATCCAGGAGAAAGCGCGTAACGAAAAATGTTTCCGCGACTCCGAATGGGATCTCCAGTTCCATGTGCAGGTCGCGCTGGCGACGCAAAATACCGCGCTGGCCGCCATTGTCGAAAAAATGTGGACTCAGCGCGTACATAACCCGTACTGGAAAAAACTGCACGATCATATTGATTCACGCACCGTCGATAACTGGTGCGACGATCATGACCATATTCTCAAGGCGCTGATTCGCAAAGATCCTCATGCCGCGAAACTGGCAATGTGGCAGCATCTGGAGAACACCAAACAGATGCTGTTTAACGAAACCAGCGACGATTTCGAATTTAACGCCGACCGCTATCTTTTTGCTGAAAATCCCGTTGTTCATCTGGACACTGCCGCTAACGGGGCAAAATAGACAATCTTACGCAGACAGGCGCATCAGGGCGCCTGTCTGCGACGCCGCTCAGTAAGCGTAAGATATAAAGTGTCAGCCTGTGTAAATCCTCTCGCCACCCACCTTTGTGATAAGCAAAATCATATTTTAACGACGTGCGATTTCTATAACGGACTACGTCGACCTTTGTTACAATTAGATGCATTTTGAATTTTTGTGTGTTAGTGCTTGCTTACTTCACAACTTAACAAGGAATGGTTCAGGCCGCGATTTTGCGCCCGTCCGCAACCCAAGTAGAAAATGAATAATGTTGCGGTATTGCAAACTCAAAAAACCGGCGTGACGTTAACCGATTCTCCAGGAATACTGAATGGAACTACTGACTCAATTACTGAATGCCCTGTGGGCTCAGGATTTTGAAACACTCGCCAACCCTTCCATGATTGGCATGCTTTATTTCGTACTATTTATGATTTTGTTCCTGGAAAATGGGTTGCTTCCTGCCGCCTTTTTACCTGGTGACAGTTTGCTGGTGCTGGTCGGCGTACTTATCGCCAAAGGCGCAATGGGGTTTCCGCAAACGCTCCTGCTGTTAACCGTGGCCGCCAGCCTGGGCTGCTGGGTCAGTTATATTCAGGGGCGATGGCTGGGCAACACGCGTATTGTACAAAACTGGCTGTCGCATCTGCCCGCGCATTATCATCAGCGCGCTCACCATTTGTTCCATAAACATGGTCTGTCCGCGCTGTTAATTGGCCGTTTTATCGCTTTCGTTCGTACCTTGTTACCCACTATCGCGGGTCTGTCCGGCCTTAATAACGCGCGCTTTCAATTCTTTAACTGGATGAGCGGGTTGTTGTGGGTCCTGATCCTGACCTCGCTGGGTTACTTGCTGGGCAAAACGCCTGTATTCCTGAAGTACGAAGACCAACTGATGTCATGTCTGATGCTGCTGCCAGTGGTGCTGCTGGTCTTTGGGCTGGCGGGTTCGCTGGTGGTGCTCTGGAAAAAGAAATACGGAAATCGGGGATAGAGTATGGTGAAACCACGCATAACGCTTCGACAACTGGCCTGGACAACCTCTTTTCTCGTGCTGATGAGCGTGCTTTTTCTCGTCTGGTCGACCATTCGCCAGCAGGAATCCACGCTGGCCATTCGCGCCATCCATCAGGGCGTCAGTATGCCGGACGGCTTTTCCATCTGGCATCATCTGGACGCTAACGGCATTCGCTTCAAAAGCATCACGCCACAAAATGACGCGCTGCTTATTACGTTTGACTCCAGCGCGCAAAGCGCGGCGGCTAAGGCCGTGCTGGACAGAACGTTGCCGCATGGCTATATCATCGCCCAACAGAACGGCGACAGCCAGGCCGTACAGTGGTTGACCCGCTTACGGGATAACCCACATCGCTTCGGTTAATTTCCAGGAATCCGAATCATATCACCCACTTTGGTGATTTCGCCGTTTACTGACTATGATTAATAAGGCGGACTTATTGTCCGCCGTGTTATAACCTGGATCATCGTCCCCCGGTAACGGGTTCGAATCACAATGGAAGGTTCAAGAATGAAATACCGCATCGCTTTCGCCATTACCCTTTTCACGCTCAGTGCAGGCAGCTATGCCAATACCCTCTGTCAGGAAAAAGAGCAGGATATACAGAAGGAAATTAGCTACGCCGAAAAGCACAACAATCAGAACCGCATTAATGGTTTGAATAAAGCGCTCAGCGAACTCAGAGCAAACTGCACCGACAGTAAACTGCGTGCTGACCATCAGAAAAAGATCGCAAAACAAAAAGATGAGATTGCTGAACGTCAGCGTGATCTGGTCGAAGCAAAACAAAAAGGCGATGCGGATAAAATTGCGAAACGTGAACGCAAGCTGGCTGAAGCTCAGGATGACCTGAAAAAGCTTGAGGCACGCGACTACTAAGTCAAATCAAACGTTAACGACTCACTCACCTGGAGAAAACTATGTCGAAAGATAACACTACGGAACATCTGCGCGCTGAGTTGAAATCCCTGGCTGATACGCTCGAAGAGGTGCTTAGCTCCTCTGGCGATAAGTCGAAAGAAGAGTTGAGTAAGATTCGTAGCAAAGCCGAGCGCGCGCTGAAAGAAAGCCGCAACCGTCTGGGCGAAACCGGCGATGCGATTGCCAAACAAACCCGCGAAGCCGCAGCACGCGCTGACGACTATGTACGCGAGAACCCGTGGACGGGCGTCGGCATTGGCGCAGCCGTTGGTGTGGTGCTGGGCGTACTGCTGACGCGTCGTTAATTATGGCGGATTCTCATCACGCGCAGGGGCCAGGCAAAAGCGTTCTGGGCATCGGGCAGCGGATTGTCACTATCCTTGTTGAGATGGTAGAAACCCGACTGCGACTGGCGGTTGTGGAACTGGAAGAGGAAAAAGCGAATCTCTTTCAGCTTCTGCTGATGCTGGGGCTGACCATGCTTTTCGCGGCGTTCGGTCTGATGAGCCTGATGGTGCTTATCATCTGGGCGGTTGACCCCCAGTATCGCCTCAATGCAATGATCGCCACCACCGTTGTGTTGCTGGTTCTGGCGCTGATCGGCGGACTCTGGACGTTACACAAAGCCCGCCAGTCAACGCTGTTACGCCATACGCGTCATGAACTGGCTAACGACCGGCAAATTCTGGAGGATGATAAGCCGTGAGCAGTAAAGTCGAACGTCAAAAGCGTAAGGCGTTGCTGCTCAGCCAAATCCAGCAGCAAAGGCTGGACCTTTCAGCCGGTCGTCGCGACTGGCTGGAAGCGACGGACAGCTGGGATCGCGGCTGGAACACGCTGATCAGCCTGCGTTCCTGGGCGCTGGTCGGCAGCAGCGTTATGGCTATCTGGACAATTCGCCACCCAAATCTGCTGGTGCGCTGGGCAAAACGCGGTTTTGGCATCTGGAGCGCCTGGCGGCTGGTCAAAAGCACGATCCGAAAACAGCAGCTGCGCGGCTGATTCCTGCACCCTTCCTCCTCGCCATCCGGCATAACGCCCGATGGCGCTACGCTTATCGGGCCTACGCATTGCTGTTGATCCAATAAGGTGTTTACACCGCTATCCGGCAATCTGTGCCCTGTCACTCAAAATTTTTGAAAATTATTGACAGTTTTCCTTGCTAACAATTGTTACATGTCACGTTTATGATTCTCTCCATCAACCGCAACGACGCGACATTCCGCGTGATTGCACAAAAAATGAAATCAGCAGCCTGAGTGGTTCCCTGGAGAGTAAAATGAAAAAATTAGAAGATGTTGGTGTACTGGTAGCGCGCATTCTGATGCCCATTCTGTTTATCACCGCAGGTTGGGGAAAAATCACCGGTTATGCGGGTACCCAACAATACATGGAAGCGATGGGGGTTCCGGGGTTCCTGTTACCGCTGACTATCCTGCTTGAGTTTGGCGGCGGTCTGGCGATTCTGTTCGGTTTCCTGACCCGTACAACGGCGCTGTTTACCGCAGGCTTTACCCTGCTGACCGCGTTCATCTTCCACAGCAACTTTGCGGAAGGCGTTAACTCACTGATGTTCATGAAAAACCTGACCATCGCAGGCGGTTTCCTGCTGCTGGCTATCACGGGGCCGGGCGCATTCAGCATCGACCGCGTCCTGAATAAAAAGTGGTAAGCACGCTATACTGAATCAAAAAACGAGGGGATATTCTCCTCGTTTTTGCTATCTGGAGGAGAGAGAAAATGGGACAACTGATTGACGGCGTATGGCATGACACCTGGTATGACACCAAGTCTACGGGGGGGAAATTTCAACGTTCTGTATCGGCTTTCCGTAACTGGCTCACCGCTGATGGCGCGCCGGGTCCGACTGGCGAAGGGGGCTTTGCCGCCGAAAAAGATCGCTATCACCTGTATGTTTCACTTGCCTGCCCGTGGGCGCATCGCACGCTGATCCTGCGTAAGCTCAAGGGGCTGGAACCGTTTATCTCCGTTTCTGTTGTGAATCCGCTGATGCTGGAGAATGGCTGGACGTTTGATGATAATTTCCCGGCGGCAACCGGTGATACGCTGTATCAACACGAGTTTCTGTATCAACTCTATCTGCATGCCGATCCGCACTACAGCGGTCGCGTCACCGTACCGGTATTGTGGGATAAAAAGAATCACACCATCGTCAGTAATGAATCGGCGGAAATCATTCGCATGTTCAATACCGCATTCGATGCGCTGGGCGCCAAAGCCGGGGATTACTACCCGACGGCCCTGCGCGGAAAAATTGACGAGCTCAATAGCTGGATTTATGACAACGTCAACAACGGCGTGTACAAAGCCGGGTTCGCCACCAGCCAGCAGGCCTATGATGAAGCCGTAGAGAAAGTGTTCGAGTCACTGGCGCGTCTGGAGCAAATCCTGGGGCAGCACCGCTACCTGACCGGCGACCAGTTAACCGAGGCGGACATTCGCCTGTGGACCACGCTGGTGCGTTTTGACCAGGTTTACGTTACGCACTTCAAGTGCGACAAATACCGCATCAGCGATTACCTGAACCTTTATGGTTTCCTGCGCGATATCTGGCAGATGCCCGGCATTGCGGAAACCGTCAACTTCGACCATATCCGTAACCACTACTTCCGTAGCCACAAAACCATCAACCCGACGGGGATTATCTCCATTGGCCCGTTGCAGGATCTCAATGAGCCTCACGGGCGCGACGTCCGCTTTGCAAAAGCGGGATAATCCCTTTACGCCGCCACCAGGAAACAGTCTGGTGGCGGCGCTAACTCGCCTTACCCGCCCGGTGCATTAAACATTAATCATTCGAATATTTACCACCATTCCATTCACGGCTATTCTTATTTAAAAACAAGTGATTGACCGTATGTTGAGGCGAAAATGGACTGGTATTTAAAAGTATTGAAGAACTATATCGGCTTTGGCGGCCGCGCGCGTCGTAAAGAGTACTGGATGTTTATTCTGGTCAACGTCATTTTTACGTTCGTGTTGGGCGTGCTGGACAAGATGTTCGGCTGGCAACGCGCCGGGGGCGAAGGCGTGCTGACAACCATTTATGGCATTCTGATTTTCTTACCGTGGTGGGCAGTACAGTTCCGTCGGTTGCATGATACCGATCGTTCCGCATGGTGGCTGTTGCTGCTCCTCATCCCTGTTATTGGCTGGCTGGTCATCATCCTCTTTAACTGCCAGAACGGTACGCCAGGCGAAAACCGCTTCGGGCAGGACCCTAAAATTCTGCCCTGAAGTGAAGCCGGTAGATGCCTGATGGCGCTGCGCTTATCAGGCCTACGCGAGCGCCTGCACCACCATCCGGCTAAACAGGGCTTGCGCTCTTATCTGCTGGCAAACAGTTTCGGGATTTCCCGCAGGCACCAGGCTTTCGCCTCGCCCATGCTGTCGCGTCGCCAGGCCATAATAATATCAATTTCACTGGTCGATTCCGGGCTGACGACCCGCAGTCTTCCTTGTGCAATATCCTGTTCGACCAGCGGATACGGCATGGTCGCGACGCCCAGCCCGGCCAGCAAGGCCTGACGTTTGTCTTCAATGGTACTCACCGTCAGGCGCGGCTGTTTGTCCAGCAGCTGCACGGTCAATACCGGTCGCTCGCGGGCGGTATCCGCCACCGCCACACCACGATATTTCACGCGGGTCACTTCAGACAGCGGCTCCGGCTCCAGATGAATCGGATGGTCCGGCGCCGCCACGTAGACGTTCATCAGCGTATACAGCTTGCGGGAGTTAATTTCTGACGACGAGCGGAAATGCATATCCGGTGCAATCACAATATCGGCCCGCCCCTGCTCCAGACGTTCCCAGGCGCCCGCCAGCACTTCCGTGATCACCGAAAGCTGGGTGTTGGCTTTCGCGGCCAGTCGGTCAATCAGCGGGAAGAAGGCTGAGGTCGGCACCAGCGCTTCTGTCACCAGCGTCAGGTGCGTTTCCCAACCGCGCGCCAGCGCTTCGGCATCGGTGGTCAGCTTGTCTGCCGCTTCCAGCAATACGCGCCCGCGTTCCAGCAGCATACGCCCTACATTGGTGAATTTTGTCCGATGGCCGGAGCGGTCAAACAACACCACATCCAGCTCTTCTTCCAGTTTTTGCATGGTGTAGCTGAGCGCGGATGGTACGCGACCTAACTCATCTGCCGCCGCCGCGAAGCTCCCGCGTCGATCTATTGCGTCCATGACGCGTAACGCTTCCAGTGTTAACGCCCTTTCTTTGGCCATATCGTTCTCATTCAGGAAATTTGAACATACCGGGCAGAATATCTGGCTAACAATGCAGCGTCCAGCCCCTTAACATAAAAGGAAGTAAAGAGAGGTCAAGAATTATGATTACTACCCGAACAGCCAAACAGTGCGGACAGGCAGACTACGGATGGTTGCAGGCCCGTTATACCTTCTCCTTTGGACACTACTTCGACCCAAAACTGCTGGGCTATGCCTCCCTGCGCGTACTCAACCAGGAAGTGCTGGCGCCGGGCGCCTCCTTCCAGCCGCGCACCTACCCGAAGGTGGATATTTTAAACCTGATTCTGGAAGGCGAAGCGGAATATCGCGACAGCGAAGGCAATCATGTCCAGGCGAAAGCGGGCGAAGCCCTGCTGCTCGCCACGCAGCCGGGCATTAGCTATAGCGAGCATAATCTCAGTAAAGATAAGTCGCTTACCAGAATGCAGCTATGGCTGGACGCCTGTCCTGAGCGGGAAAACCCGTTGGTACAGAAAACCACGCTAACTGCGGGCAAACAGCAACTCCTCGCCTCCCCGGATGGAGAACAGGACAGCCTGCAATTACGCCAGCAGGTCTGGGTGCACCATATTGAGCTGAAAAAAGGCGAGTCGCTGAGCTTTCAACTGCATGGCCCACGCGCCTATTTGCAGTCGATTCACGGTACGTTTCATGCGGTAACGCATAACGAGGAGCGAGAAGCGCTTACCTGCGGCGACGGCGCATTTATTCGTGATGAAGCTAACATAACGTTAGTTGCCGACACGCCATTGCGCGCTTTACTGATAGATTTGCCTGTGTAGTCAGAAAAAATAAGGGAGTTATGACTGTGAGCAAAAAATCGGCTAAAAAGCATCAATCCGTAACCCAACCCGCAGCACAGGATGCGGCAAACGCGCCCGGGAAATTTGGCTACGAGGAGATGCTAACCGAACTGGAAGCTATCGTCGCGGATGCAGAGATCCGGTTAGCGGAAGAAGATGAAGCCGCCTGAAAAGGCGGCTTCTGATTATCGATAAACGTAATGCCGGATGGCGGCGTAAACGCCTTATCAGGCCTACGAACGCAAGTTACCGTAGGCCTGATAAGCGCAGCGCCATCAGGCAAACTGAAAAGGCGGCTTCTGATTATCGATAAACGTAATGCCGGATGGCGGCGTAAACGCCTTATCCGGCCTACGAACGCAAGTTACCGTAGGCCTGATAAGCGCAGCGCCATCAGGCAAACTGAAAAGGCGGCTTCTGATTACCGATAAACGCAATGCCGGATGGCGGCGTAAACGCCTTATCCGGCCTACAAACGCAAGTTACCGTAGGCCTGATAAGCGCAGCGCCATCAGGCAAACTGAAAAGGCGGCTTCTGATTATCGACAAACGTAATGCCGGATGGCGGCGTAAACGCCTTATCAGGCCTACGAACGCAAGTTACCGTAGGCCTGATAAGCGCAGCGCCATCAGGCAAACCCGCGCCACAGGGTTAATGCGCCTTACTGGCCATAATTTCGATAACCTGACGGTCGGTTTGCTGCATTGCATGACAGGCCAACGCGCACAAATTCGAAATAGATTGCTCGACGTTATGCGCCACAATTCCTTCGTTGCCGGTTACCGCCGTATCATCCAGCGCCATTAACACCGCTTTCCAGGCCGCAGACGCGCTGGTCGATACCTTCATCGCACAGCTATTCGATGCGCCGTCGCATATCATCCCGCTCACGTCGCCGATCATACTGCTGATCGCCATCGCAATCGTGTTATAGCGGCCATCCATCAGCCACGCCATTCCTGCCGCCGCCCCCATTGCCGCCGTGGTCGCCGCACAGAGCGCTGACAGGCGTGGAAGCTGATGGTGAATGTAGATCGCGCTCAGGTGCGAGAGCATCAGGGCGCGCGCCAGACGTTCGTCATCCGCCCCCACATGCTCCGCCACCACCATTACGGGAACCGTCGCGGTGATCCCCTGATTGCCGGAGCCGGAGTTACTCATGGCTGGCAGCGTCGCGCCGCCCATCCGCGCATCCGAGGCTGCGCTGGTGCGAATCAGGATCGCCGTTGACAGATCGTCCGCCAGCAGACCGCGTGCGCACTGCTTTTGCAACGTCGCCCCGATATGCAGCCCCCAGGTGCCGCGCAATCCTTCCTGCGACAGCGCGCCGTTCAGTCTGGCGGCCTCCAGAATAAAGCGGATTGACGCAAATGGCACCGCATTCACAAACGCCAGAATCTCTTCCAGCGAGGTCTTTGATAAGACCGACAGCGGCGATTCTTGCGCCTCCCCCTGCACGCTTTCGGTCTGCGTAAAGATCACCCCAGTGTGAGTTTCAATGCGCACGATATTGGTGTGCCCGCCGACGATCGTTACGCAGGCCCACGCATCGCCGCTGTACACTTTGGCGCGTGAGAAGAGGATGTCGTCGCATGGCTCCTGCAACATCACCGACACCTTCCCGGCAGCCAGCATCGCTTTCGCATCCGCAATCGCCCCCGAAGAGGCGTTTTTCAACACTTCCAGCCCCGCGCTGGCATCGCCGCCAAGCGCCCCCAGCGCTGCCGCAATGGGAAGCCCAACCATCCCGGTGCCCGGCACGGTGACGCCTAGGCCATTCTTCATCAGGTTCGGCGAGACCCACGCGTCAACGCGTTCAACTTCGCCGTCAAGTTCAGCCGCAGCAACCGCCGCCGCCAGCGCCAGAGAGACAGGTTCCGTACATCCCAGTGCCGGTTTTACCTCTTCCTGTACTGCGAGGATAAAACGCTGCCATAACGGATTTTCTGTAGACTCAAACATAACAACAACCTTACTTTCAGGAAGATCAAGCAAATGCCAGGAACGGAGAAACGCACAGCAGCAAACCCGTGACGATAATCAGATACAGAGACGCGCCCTTGTATTTGTGCAGTGCAGGAACTTTGTAGACCAGCCAGGCCGGGATCAAACATCCCACCATGCCGAAGATCGGGCTACAGATAGAGGTAAAACTCAGCACCGGCGCATTCAGCACAATGGCGCTCCAGGCCAGTAAGATGGCGAAAACCATAATGCCGCGCTGCACGAAGCGTTCGTTAATCTTCTCGACAGGCATTCTGCGGCGCAGCAGGTTCATCACAATTCCCTGAGTCGCTTCGCGAAAGCCTAAGTAAACGCCGAAGAACGCGGTCATAACGGCAAAGATATTCAGGATCACGCTGACCACTTTCACCCAGCCCGCACCCGCGCCGCTAATAAACTGCGCGGCGATCGCCAGTGCAGAGATGTTCTGCTCATAGGCTTTGACCGCTTCGTCATGCCCCATCGCCAGGGTGAAAGAGACTGCGTAGAAAAAGACGGTAACAAACAGAATGCCGAACGCGATGTTCATGGCGCGCAGCGCTTTATGCCGTGCGACCTCAATGGATTTTTCGCGTGAACGATAAGAGATCACCATCGGACTCAAGGTCTGGATAAACAGGATGGAGGTCAGCGTAAACGGCAAGGTGATGATGGCGTTTTTAATCAACAGCGCCATCGGCGGCAGCGCGCCAATGTTGTACAAATGCCACATCCCGATCATTGAGACGCCGAGCGCCGCGACCACCAGCAGTTTAGTCAGCACCATGCCGGTCGAAATCTTGAACAGAAGCTGCTCACCGCGTGACGAGATCGCCACCAGAATGCAAATCAGCACCAGTCCATAAAACGGGCTGTCGGAGAGCAAACCTTCCGTGACGCCAAAGGTGTGCAGATAAGAGGCGCTGTCGTTAGTGATGGCGGTGGAGTAGACAAACATCCAGATCACCAGCATCACAAAGTAGAGTGCGCCTAACAGGATGCCCCAGTTTTTCCCCAGATAGCCGCTGATGACGCTCGGGTAGTCTTTACATTCCGGGGACTCCGCCAGCGTGTTGATGAACAGGCGCTGGAACAGATACATCGCGGGATAGCCGATAATAGAGGAGAGTAAAAAGACCCACAGCCCCATTAAACCGACCTGCACCGGGAGAAAAACAATCCCCGCGCCGATCGCCATACCAATACTCATGATGACCCAGCCCGTGTCGGTGCTGTCGAATTTAATGGCTTCGCGCCATTCGCTTTCGGTCATCCCTGCCCGGCGCGCCGGAGCTGATGCGTCGAGTATTACGCTGTTATTCGTTGCCGTTTCCATTACGTTCTCGCTTAATATGTAGGTAGAGTTTTTTATTATTTTTCCGTGCCGCATCAAGGTGATACGCGGTACATCGTGCGCAGGCGAGTTATTGGAGTAGTGAGGGAATCATACGCGCAGGATCAGAGAAAAACTTCACAAACAAACCCCTGTAATTTCTAAAAGTTAAGAAATATTTTCTCTTTTATATCCAAATAAAGAATTGAATTTCTATTTTTGAAGCAGATCACAACAAAAAAGGTGCACTAAAGTGCACCTTTTTTATCATGCCATGTTGATTAGTTCATTGCCGGATGGCGGCGCTTGCGCCTTCTCCGGCCTGCAAACGTACGTAAACCGTAGGCCTGATAAGCGCAGCGCCATCAGGCACGGCTATTCACCTCAGGTACAAACGACCTTAATCGCCAGCCCACCGCGCGAAGTCTCGCGGTACTTATCGTTCATATCCTTGCCGGTTTCATACATCGTCTCGATCACTTTATCGAGCGACACCCGTGGCTCAGACGTCCGCCGCAGCGCCATTCGCGCCGCATTCACCGCTTTTACCGCATTAATCGCGTTACGTTCAATGCAAGGAATTTGCACCTGCCCGGCCACCGGATCGCAGGTCAATCCCAGGTTGTGCTCCATCGCGATTTCCGCCGCAATGCAAACCTGCGATGGACTACCGCCCAGCAGTTCCGTCAGCCCTGCCGCCGCCATCGAGCAGGCGACGCCAACTTCACCCTGACAGCCCACTTCCGCACCGGAGATAGACGCATTCATCTTATACAGCGCGCCAATCGCGCCCGCAGCCAGCAGATAGCGGGCAATCGAGTTGGCATTCACCGGACGGCGGAACTTATCGTAATAGGCCAGTACAGCAGGAATAATGCCGCATGCGCCGTTAGTTGGCGCCGTTACGACCCGTCCTCCTGCCGCGTTCTCTTCACTGACGGCCAGCGCAAACATGTTGATCCAGTCGATAACGTTCATCGGGTCGCTGGAGAGGCTGTCGCTGGAGACCAGCAGACGCCTTAACGCAACCGCGCGACGCGGCACATTCAGCGGCCCCGGCAGTACGCCCTCGGTGTTCATGCCGCGTTCAATCCCGGCGTGCATCACATCCCAGATGCGCGCGAATCCGGCGTCAATCTCCTCTTTGCTGCGCAGCGCCAGCTCGTTTTGCATCATCAGGCCAGAGACCGAAAGCCCGTTTCGCTCACACAGTTTCAGCAGTTCGCTGGCCGAGTGAAAATCATAAGGCACAGGCGTTTCGACATCATGCGCCTGCCCGAAACGCTCCTCTTCGACGATAAACCCGCCGCCAATGGAGTAATAGGTTTTGCTCAACAGCGTCTCTTGCCCGTTCCATGCCGTAATACGCATCCCGTTTTCATGGCGCGGTAGCGTTTCGGCGTGAAAGAGAATGCTGTCTGCTACCGGGAAATCAACAACGTGCGCTCCCTCGGCCACCGGCAGGCGTCCACTGCGCGTTACGTCTTCAATAAAGGTGGGAATCGCGTCGATATTCACGTTTTGCGGGCTGTTGCCTGCCAGCCCCATCATGATGGCGGTATCCGTCGCATGACCTTTCCCGGTCAGCGATAACGATCCATACAGATCAACCGTAATACGCGTCGTGCGAAGTAAATCACCCTTGCTGGTCAGTTGATCGATAAAACATTTTCCTGCATTCATCGGCCCTACGGTATGGGAGCTGGAAGGTCCAATGCCAATCTTAAAAATATCGAATGCGCTAATCATATCCAGAACCTCGGATTGCCGTTCAGTGGAGACCAGACATCAAATAGTTTCACACTCGTTTTTGGGATCGGGGCGATCCTGACGATCGCCCCGCAGGGGGTTACAGCGTATCGCCACGCACCGCGATAGCTTCAATCTCCAGCTTCACATCCTTCGGCAAACGGGCGACCTGCACACAGCTGCGCGTAGGGTAAGTCGCCTGATGCTCATCAAAGAACTGCTGATACACCTCGTTGATGGTGGTGAAATCGTTCAGATCGGTAATGAACACAGTGGTCTTCACGATATCGCCCACTTTCAGGCCCGCAGCTTCCACGATCGCTTTGACGTTTTCCAGGCTCTGACGCGCCTGATCGACGACATTTTCCGCGACCTCGCCCGTTTGCGGGCATACCGGGATCTGACCTGAGGTCAGCACCATACTGCCCAAATCCACACCCTGTACGTAGGGGCCGATGGCTCCCGGTGCATGTTGGGTGGCAATAATCTTTCTCATAGCGCCTCCGGCGTTATATCGCCTGGGTAAAGGTACGTGAAATCACATCCTGCTGTTGCTCGCGGGTGAGCGCATTAAAGCGCACGGCGTAGCCGGACACGCGGATCGTCAGGTTCGGATAGCTTTCCGGGTGCTCGATGGCGTCCAGCAGCATTTCACGGTTCATCACGTTGACGTTCAGGTGCTGACCGCCTTCCACATGCGCTTCATGATGGAAGTATCCGTCCAGCAGGCCGACCAGATTGGTTTTCCGCACGCCGTCATCTTTGCCCAACGCCGCAGGCACAATGGAGAAGGTGTAGGAAATCCCGTCTTTGGCATAGGTGAACGGCAGTTTCGCGACGGAAGTCAGCGAAGCGACAGCGCCTTTACGGTCACGGCCGTGCATCGGGTTCGCACCCGGCGCGAACGGCGTACCGCCACGACGTCCATCCGGCGTGTTCCCGGTTTTCTGGCCGTACACCACGTTCGAGGTGATGGTCAGAATGGACTGCGTCGGCACCGCGTTGCGGTAGGTTGGCAACACTTTAATTTTCTTCATAAAGCGTTCAACCAGATCGCAGGCAATGCTGTCCACGCGCTCGTCGTTGTTGCCGTACTGCGGATATTCGCCTTCGATGACAAAATCGACTGCCAGCCCGTTGTGGTCGCGCACCGGTTTCACCTTCGCGTACTTGATGGCGGACAGCGAATCCGTCGCCACGGACAGCCCCGCGATGCCGCATGCCATCGTGCGATAAACGTCACGATCGTGCAGCGCCATCAGCGACGCTTCGTAGCTGTACTTGTCGTGCATGTAGTGGATGATATTCAGCGCGCTGATGTACTGCACCGCCAGCCAGTCCATGAAGTGGTCAAGGCTCTCCATCACCGTGTCGTAATCCAGCACCTCATCCATTAATGGCGCCGTTTTCGGCCCGACCTGGATTTTCAGCTTCTCATCCACACCGCCGTTGATTGCATACAGCAGCGTTTTAGCGAGGTTGGCGCGGGCGCCGAAGAACTGCATCTGCTTACCGATGACCATTGGGCTGACGCAGCAGGCAATGGCGTAATCATCGCTGTCAAAGTCAGCGCGCATCAGATCGTCATTTTCGTACTGCAAAGATGAAGTGACGATCGACACCTGCGCCGCATATTTTTTAAAGGCGACCGGCAGCGCTTCTGACCACAGCACGGTCAGGTTCGGCTCTGGCGCAGGCCCCATCGTGTGCAGGGTATGCAGATAGCGGAAGGAGTTTTTGGTCACCAGCGTGCGGCCATCCAGCCCCATACCGCCGATCACTTCGGTTGCCCAAATCGGATCGCCGGAGAACAGCGTGTCAAATTCCGGCGTGCGCAGGAAGCGCACCATGCGGATCTTCATGATGAAGTGGTCGATCAGTTCCTGCGCCTGTTCTTCCGTTAAGATCCCGGCCTTGAAGTCTCGCTCAATGTAGATGTCGAGGAACGACGCGGTACGGCCCAGCGACATTGCGCCGCCGTTCTGCGATTTCACCGCTGCCAGATAGGCGAAGTAAAGCCACTGGACGGCTTCCTGCGCGTTACGCGCCGGACGGGAGATATCGCAGCCGTATTTGGCGGCCATTTCCTGCATTTGCAGCAGCGCACGACGGTGTTCGGCCAGCTCTTCACGCAGGCGAATCGTCGCTTCAAGGTTCTGCCCCCACTCCAGATTTGACTGGAGGTCGGCAAACTGCAACTCACGCTCGCGCACCAGATAACGGATACCGTACAGCGCAACGCGGCGATAGTCGCCGATAATGCGCCCACGGCCGTAGCCATCCGGTAAGCCGGTCAGCACCCCGGATTTACGGCAGCGCAGCATATCCGGCGAATACGCGTCGAATACACCCTGGTTATGGGTTTTACGCAGCTCGGTAAACTGATATTCAAAATCAGCATCCATTTCACGACCATACGCCTGGAATGAGCTTTTGATCATGTTGATGCCGCCAAACGGATGCAGCGCGCGCTTGAGTGGCTTATCGGTTTGCAAACCGACGATTTTTTCCAGCTCCTGCTCAATATAACCCGCGTCATGGGCAGTAATGGTGGTCGCAATATTGGTATCGAAATCGACTGGCGCATGCGTCGAGTTTTCAATACGAATACCCGCCATAACTTTTTCCCACAATGCGGTAGTCGCAGGCGTGGCTTCCGCGAGGAAGGATTCATCTCCCTCATAGGGTGTATAGTTGTGCTGAATAAAATCACGGACATTAATTTCTTCTTTCCAGTCCGTACCTTTAAAGCCAAGCCAGGCTTCGGCATACAGCATATCGCTGGTATCGATATTTACCTTCATGAAAAATAGTCTCTCTACAGAACAACAATAAATTATGCAAATTCCACAGGTGCGTTAACTTTGCCTAAATGAATAGCGTCGAGGGCAATCATTTTTTCTTCATTCGTTGGAATGACGGCACAAATAACGTTGGTGTCTTTGCTGGAGATAATTCTTTCACCGTGAGAATTAGGCAGGCTATTCATCTCGTGATCTAATTTCACGCCCAGAACAGCCAAATGTTCAATGACCAGACGGCGAATTAACACGGAGTTTTCGCCAATCCCCCCGGTAAAAATAATACCGTCCAGACGGTGTAACGATGCGGCATGCCCGGCAATGTGGCGGGCAATACGGTGCACAAAGGTTTTAATCGCCAGTTGCGCACGTTCATGCCCTTCATGCCAGGCTTTTTCCAGCACACGTAAGTCAGATGACAGACCGGAAATCCCCAGCAAACCAGACTCTTTATTCACCACGCGTTCCATATCGCCCAGCGTCTGGTTGGTTTCGCTGGCAATCCACGCCATCGCGCCGAAGTCCACATCGCCGCTGCGGGTGCCCATCATCAGCCCTTCCAGCGGGGTCATCCCCATAGAGGTATCAACGCTTTGACCGTTACGAACGGCACAGATAGAAGCGCCATTGCCCAGATGCGCGACAACCAGACCCGAGTCCTCTTCCTGTAGCGCAAGAAGGTCATGCGCACGCTGCGAGACATAGCGGTGCGAGGTGCCATGAAAGCCATAGCGCCGGACGCCCAACTCCTCAAAATATTTCCACGGCAAGCCGTACAAATACGCTTCAGGCGCCATCGTTTGATGGAAGCTGGTATCAAATACCGCCACCTGCTGTACGCCCGGGAAAAGATGCTGCGCCGATTCAATTCCGCTTAAATTGGCGTAATTATGTAACGGCGCTAAAGGAGAAACCCGGCGGATATTCTCGATAACTTCATCCGTAATAATGGCTGATGCTGTAAAGATATTTCCGCCGTGGGCAATACGGTGGCCAATTAAGGCCACGCTGTCGATTAAATTACGTTTTTCCAGTTCAAACGCAATCGCCTTTAATGCGCCTTCGTAGCTGTGGTGAGCCAGCTTAGCTGGCTCTCCTCCATTTACGGATAAAAACGCATCTTCAGAATTAATACCGTCCGCAATTCCTGCCATTAACACATCGCAATGGGTTGCATCCAGTACTGAAAACTTAATGGAAGACGATCCACAGTTAATCACCAGAACTACCGGAAATTCATTCATTTCACTACTCCGCTCATCCTGAGCTAAAGGATTAGAACAGTTTGTACACGATATTCAGGATGGTCAGCAGACCAATCACAGTCACAAACACGTTATCCAGACGACCACGGTATTTCGCCAGTGACGGCGCTTTACGGATGGCGTACATCGGCAGCAGGCAGAGCAGCGAGGCAATGATCGGCGCACCCATTGCTTCAATCAGGTCCAGGATGTTCGGGTTGGCGTATGCCACAACCCAGGTGGAACCCATGATGAAGATCATGCTGATGGTGTTGAGTTTGCCCAGTGAAACTTTGGTTTTATCGCCTTTGTAACCAAACTTCAGCACCAGACCGTTCAGGCCTTCCAGCGTGCCCAGATAGTGACCGAAGAACGATTTGAAGATAGCGACCAGTGCGATGATGGAAGCCCCGTACTCCAGAACCGTAGCAAACGTTGATTTAGTGCCAGACAGCGACGCAAAGTGGTTCGCCAGATATGAGAGCACCGGAATGTTCTGCGCTTTCGCATCCGCCATGTTGGCCGGAGAGAGCGTGAACAGGCAGCTGAAGGCGAAGAACATCACCACGGCCACCATCAGCATGCTGGCGCGGGAGATGATCTGTGAACATTTACGCTCGGTAAATTCACGACCAAAGTCTTTCTCATACTCTTCACGTTTGGAAACCACGAAAGAAGAGACGATAGGCGAGAAGTTAAAGGAGAACACCATGATGGAGATACCCAGCCACACGGTAACCAGAATGCCGTCATGCCCGGTTAACGCGATATTGCTGAGATCCACCTGATCGATAACCGCAGAGTTCCAGTAAGGGATCAGCGACAGAGAGATCAGCACCAGGCTGGCAATGAACGGCCATACCAGGTAGCTCATCACTTTAACCATCAGGTCTTTACCAAACCAGATAACGAAAGCCATCAGCAGCAGCAGGAACAGCGCCACAAAGCCACGGTTAAGCGCCGGCATCTGCAACTGGTTTTCCCAGAAGGTCATAAAGGTGTTGGTAATGGTTACGCCATAAATCCACAGCAGCGGACAGATAGCGAAGAAGTACAGGAACGTGATGACCACGCCGCCTGTTTTACCAAAGTGCTCTTCTACCGTTTCTGTGATGTTGCCGGAAGGGTTAGAACCGGAAAGACACAGGCGCGCCAGCGCACGGTGGCAGTAAAACGCGATGGGGTAGGCCAACACCAGCATCAAAAGAATCGGGATCAGCCCGCCAAACCCTGCGCGAATAGGGAAGAACAACACCCCGGCGCCGATGGCAGTACCAAATAGTCCCAGTGTCCATGTGGTGTCCGATTTACGCCAGGACGACTGTTTTGTCTGGCTGGATACAATGCTATCAGTAGTACTCATATCCTATCCTCAACGAAAAGATTAATAGCCGGGTTTAAGCGTCAACTAAGCCCGTAATTTGCGATACACGAGAAAGATCGATATTGCCGCCAGAAATAATGCTGACCGTTTTTCTGTTCTGGATATAGCTATCTAATTTCCCGCTTAATAATGCGGCACATGCCAGTGCGCCAGCGCCTTCAGTGACGACTTTATTGCGCTGAATTAATGCAATCATGCTGTTACGAATTTCATCTTCGCTGACCAGGACAATGTCATCCACTAATTCACGAACAATCTCATACGTTAAATTACCCGGGCGAGAAACATCACAACCATCCGCCAGGGTGCCGGTCGTTCGGTGAGTGGTTATTTCTCCTGCATGATAAGATGCCGCCATGCCGTGTACGTTTTCGGACTGTACGCCAATAACTTTAATTGTCGGGTTAATGGATTTAATAGCAATCGCGACACCGGCAATCAGACCGCCGCCGCCAATTGGTACAATGACGTTATCGACATCATACAGATCTTCCATAATTTCCAGGCCAATCGTTCCCTGCCCGGCAATCACTTTCGGATCGTCATAAGGTGGAATAAAAATGCGGCCTTCAGTCTCAACAATTTCGCTCACTTTGGCGATGGTATCGTTGAAGTTGTCACCGTGCAGCACCACTTCAGCGGAGTAGTCGCAGGTGGCCGCCACTTTGGACTTCGGCGCGCCTTTCGGCATCACGACTTTGCCGTCGATACCGAGCATCGCGCAGGAGAGAGACACCCCTTGCGCATGGTTACCGGCAGAGCAAGCCACCACGCCTTTACGTTTTTCTTCTTCCGTTAATGAACTGAGTTTGTTAAACGCACCGCGGATTTTAAAAGAGCCCGTGCGTTGCATATTTTCGAACTTAAGAAATATTTCGCCTTTGCAGCGCTCGCTGAAATAGTTAGAGCGCGGCATACCTGTTTTATAAATTTTCCCCGCAAGTCTTTTTTTCGCTTCGAGGATATCTTCAATCGCAACCGGGAGATCGTATGTAATATGCATTATAACCTCTTAACCTGGGTATTAAGGTAAAATAAATAGTCAGTACCAACGTCTGATATTCAGACAGATGGCATCAGTTTTTGATTAAATTAAATTTAATCCGTTACTTAATTTCTATTAATTGCTTTCGTCTGCAACCATTATAAGATGAATATTCTTTGGCTAATTCCACCAAAACCGATGCTGCTTTTTTAATCCGATAGTTTTTAGACCAGATCGCGGCATAACGCGCGACCGGTAAATCTTCCTCTACTGGAATCGTAATAAACTGGTTTGAACCGAATGGAGATGTCATATCGCAGGGAATGACGGTCAGAAAATCAGCATTGAGAACAAGATTATAAATAGTGACAACGGAATCTGTTTTAACGATGTTTTCACTGCTGATGCCATTTCTTTGTAACGTGGTGAGGAGTTCGCTGTAGTAGCCCATATTCGTTTGTGGCAACACCCACTGTTCGTTCTGCAACGATTCCAGTGTGGTGATGCCGGTGCATGTTCGGGACTTACTGGCCACCAGGACAAACTCTGACTCAAAAAGCGGCTCCACGTGTAGATCCTGTAGTTTCATCTCATCACTGAGCGTGCCGATAGCGAAATCCAGGCGTCCGTCGCGAATCGCGGGCAGGAACGAGGAGAGCTGCGCTTCATACATCGACACCTGCGCTTTTGGGAACACCTCTTTAAATTTATGAATCATGTCAGACATAAAGGTAAAGCCAATCAACGAAGGAAAACCAAACGAAACGTCGACCACCGTGTTGCAGGTCATGCTGTTCATCTCGTTCACCATGTTTTTCATTTCACGGGTGATGGATTCAGACCAGGTAAGCAGCACCTGACCTGCGCTGGTTAACGTGACACCGGTATTTTTGCGAACGATTAACTCAACGCCAAAATAGGCCTCAACATCATTGATGATTTTACTTACAGCAGGCTGAGTTAACCCTAACTCTTTTGCGGCAGAACCGATAGAACCACTTCTAATGACTTCCTGAAAGACCACCAAGTGCTGTGTTTTAGGGAGAAGAATAGTATTCATATCGACCTGCACTAATTACTTTGTTGACGGCATGAAGTGTACCAAATAAAGGTTACATGGTTATGTGCGACTACTCACAAATTAACTGACCTTATATTTTGTAAGCTTATTTTTTAAAAAATAAACCATTTATTATCAACAAGTTGAAAGAACTCGACTGCACTTTATCATGATTTTTGTCAAAAAATCATGAGGGGATAACAATATTTTATGGCGATAACATATGCGTTTCATTCGCTATTTTACAAAATCGGGAAAGACGATAATTCAATCAATTATCGCATAATTAACACGCAGATTTACGTTTAAATTTAACGGACAATTAATCAAAAATAAGTACAATTACGCCCTTATTGGGATTAAAGATTGTGGCATATCACATTTTTTCTTCTTATTTGTTTGTAAAAAAACATTACACACACGAATATTTAATTCATTTAATACACACCATTATCATTACCAACAATATATTAACACTGTGATTGTCAATTTTTGTAGCGCGTAATTTTGTGATAGCGATCAACAGCCAATCTTTTATCCGGTTAAAAAATCACCACACAGCGTTTTGTGTTAGTGGTCACAGAACAAGAAATATCTTTTGGCGGGGAAATTATGTTACGCAGCGAGATCGGGCACCTTCTGCGGGGAATCCGCCGGATGGCGACGCTCACGCGTCTTATCCGGCCTACCAAAGCGCAGCGCCATCAGGCAGTACCGGGAAACCCAAACGCTATGAAAGCAAAAACCCGCCGAAGCGGGTTTTTACATGAAGAGGTGAAACTGACCGATAAGCCGGGTTCTGTCGTGGACAGTCATTCATCTAGGCCAGCAATCGCTCACTGGCTCAAGCAGCCTACCCGGGTTCAGTACGGGCCGTACCTTATGAACCCCTATTTGGCCTTGCTCCGGGTGGAGTTTACCGTGCCGCGAACTGTTACCAGCCGCGCGGTGCGCTCTTACCGCACCCTTTCACCCTTACCTGATCCCGCTTGCGCGGGCCATCGGCGGTTTGCTCTCTGTTGCACTGGTCGTGGGCTTGCGCCCCCCAGGCGTTACCTGGCACCCTGCCCTATGGAGCCCGGACTTTCCTCCCCTCCGCCCGTCTCCCCCGAAAGGGACGACGACGAAGCGGCGACTGTCTGGTCAGCTTCGGCGCGCAGTATAGAGGGTTTGCACGCCATTGTCACCCTGCACTGCGCATTCCTATCGCCAGCGTTGCGGCGATGTTTCGCGAGGCGCGGTAGATATTATCAAACGCGCCGCGAAAGGCTTCATCCAGCGTGCCAATGCGGGTAAGCACGCTGAACACGGCATCAATGCCATGCTGATGCACCACTCCCACATCATGCGTCAGACTCCCCGCGATCCCAATCACTGGCTTATGATACTTTTTCGCCACACTGGCGACGCCTATCGGTACTTTGCCGTGAATACTCTGGCTGTCGATGCGCCCTTCGCCGGTGACGACTAACGCGCAGTCGTGGATGTGTTCTTCCAGATTGAGCGCCGTGGTGACTATCTCAATGCCGCTGCGCAACTCTGCGCCGAGGAAAGCCATTAAGGCCGCCCCCATCCCGCCAGCCGCGCCCGCGCCGGGGACATTTTCCACATCCACGCGCAGCGACTTTTTAATCATGTCGGCATAATGAGCAAGATTGCCATCCAGTTCATGAATGAGCTTTTCGGTCGCGCCTTTCTGCGGCCCAAAGATTCGCGACGCGCCATTTTCGCCCGTCAGTGGATTGGTCACATCGCAGGCCACCCGGATAGCACACGTTTTTAAACGCGGATCGAGACCAGAGATATCAATCGCATTCAGGCTGTTCAGGCTGCCGCCGCCGTTCCCAATTTCAGTACCGTTCGCATCCGTTAATCGGGCGCCCAGCGCCTGCACCATGCCCGCGCCGCCGTCATTGGTCGCGCTGCCGCCAATGCCGATGATAATGCTTCTGGCACCGTGCTCCAGCGCATGCAGGATCAGCTCTCCGGTGCCGCGCGACGTAGTAATCAACGGATTACGCTTTTCTGGCGGAACCAGCGCCAGCCCGCTGGCCGCCGCCATTTCAATAAATGCGGTGCTGCCGTCCCCGGACATGCCCCAGTTGGCCATGACGGTCTCCCCCAGCGGCCCCGTCACAAAAGCGGTATACTGCGTTCCATGCGTGGCGGCAATCATGGCTTCGACCGTTCCCTCTCCACCGTCAGCGACCGGGATAGAAACATACTGCGCATCGGGAAAAATTTCCCGGAATCCTTTTTCTATCGCCTGCGCAACTTCAGCGGCAGAAAGGCTTTCTTTATAAGAGTCTGGGGCGATTACGATTTTCATAGTTGTAGCCTGTTACTGCACAACGCCGGATGGCATTTCACTTATCCGGCCAGGGTCATAGGCCCGGACCGCCGCGCGCGACCGGGCATGACGTCATTAGCGAGCGATTTCCACTTTCGCCAGTTTTTCGTAGTAGCAGGCCAGGGCGCTATGGTCGGCCGTGCCCAGACCATCGGCACGTAGCGCCTGCATCATTTCCATCACGGCGGCGGTCAGCGGCAGTTGCGCGCCTACGCCATGAGAGGTGTCCAGCGCATTCGCCAGATCTTTAATATGCAGATCGATGCGAAAGCCCGGTTTGAAGTTCCGTTCCATCACCATCGGCGCTTTCGCATCCAGCACGGTGCTACCCGCCAGACCGCCGCGAATCGCCTGATACACCAGATCCGGGTTCACCCCCGCTTTGGTCGCCAGCGTCAGCGCTTCAGACATGGCTGCGATGTTCAGCGCGACAATCACCTGGTTAGCCAGTTTGGTCACGTTGCCCGCGCCGATATCACCGGTATGCACCACGGAACCGGCCATTGCTTTTAGCAGATCGTAATATTTATCGAAAATCGCTTTATCGCCGCCAACCATCACCGACAGCGTGCCGTCGATCGCTTTCGGCTCGCCGCCGCTTACCGGCGCATCCAGCATATCGATACCTTTTGCTTTCAGCGCGTCGCTGATTTCACGGCTTGCCAGCGGAGCGATAGAGCTCATATCGATCAAAACGGTGCCTGGCTTCGCGCCTTCAATAATGCCGCCTTCGCCCAGCGCCACTTCTTTCACATGCGGCGAGTTCGGCAGCATGGTGATAATCACATCGCACTGTTCGGCAACGGCTTTTGCCGTGGTTGCGGTTTCTGCGCCTGCGGCAATAACTTCGGCAATCGCGTCAGGGTTACGGTCAGAAACCACCAGCGAGTAACCGGCTTTGAGGAGGTTTTTGCTCATTGGTTTACCCATGATGCCCAGGCCAATGAAACCTACTTTCATCGTCATAATCTTCTCTCTCTTGTTTCAGTGGTGGTTATTTCTTAAAGGCGTCAGCCAGCTTTTGCGTGGCGGAGCGGAACACGCCCAAATCGCTCCCTACGGCAACGAACGTCGCGCCCCATTCCAGATAGCGGCGCGCGTCGGCTTCGACCGGCGCCAGAATGCCGCACGGTTTACCGTGGGCTTTGGCGCGGGCAAAGATATGCTGAATGGTTTTCTGTACTTCCGGGTGAGAGGCGTTGCCGAGATGACCTAACGCCGCAGCCAGATCGCTTGGGCCGACAAAAATACCGTCAACGCCTTCAGTGGCCGCGATAGCATCAACGTTATCCACCCCCTGCTGGCTTTCGATCTGCACCAGAATGGTGATGTTCTTATTTGACTGGGCAAAGTAATCCGGCACGGTGCCAAACATATTAGCGCGATGGGAAACGGAGACCCCACGGATGCCTTCCGGCGGATAACGCGTCGAGGCCACGGCGCGAACGGCTTCTTCTTCCGTCTCGACAAACGGGATCAGGAAGTTATAGAAACCGATATCCAGCAGACGCTTAATGATGACCGGCTCGTTCGTCGGCACCCGTACCACCGGCGCGCTGGCGCTGCCTTTCAACGCCATCAGTTGTGGAATAAAAGTTGAGATATCGTTCGGCGCATGTTCGCCATCCAGCACCAGCCAGTCAAAACCTGCCAGCCCTAACACTTCCGTACTGATGGGGTTTGCCAGCGCGGACCAACAGCCGATCTGAATGCGTTGCGCTGCCAGCGCAGCTTTAAATTTGTTCGGGAAGATATCGTTACTCATCATTTATACCCTGGATGAATCATTATTTATTTCCGCAATTCCGGGAGATATTTCGATTTGCTCATCTAAGGAATTACGCTGATATTTTATCGATAGCGGATAATGAAAGTCGTGAATCAGTATAATCATACTTACGCCGCTAAACATTGTTGTATTGCTCAATTTTAATATTCACAATGAATAATATTTTGAGCATTTGCACAACGTCATGGGCGGTGATGCACAGATTTGTACATTACTCGCCCAGCGCCCGTACCATCGGGAATAATGGCCGATCGCGATCACATTTTTAAACAAAAACTCCTGGCATTCTTTATTTAGCAGCAACGTATTTTTAATTCTGACAATAAAAAGCAGTTGTTCTCTTTAACACATTTATTATCACCACCTGGCTGGAGAATACTGGACAATGGCCGATATCGAAATTAGACAAGAATCGCCAACCGCGTTTTATATTAAAGTGCATGACACCGATAACGTGGCAATTATTGTTAATGACAATGGTCTGCAAGCCGGAACGCGTTTCCCGGACGGTCTGGCGTTGGTTGAACATATTCCTCAGGGGCATAAAGTGGCGCTGGAGGCGATTCCTGCTCACGGCGAAATCGTGCGTTATGGCGAGGTGATCGGCTATGCCGTTCGCGACATCGCACGCGGCAGCTGGATAGATGAGTCGCTGGTTGAGCTACCGAAAGCGCCGCCGTTACACACCCTGCCGCTGGCGACGAAAGTGCCGGAACCGCTGCCGCCGCTGGAAGGCTACACGTTTGAAGGCTACCGCAACGCGGATGGCAGCGTCGGCACCAAAAATCTGCTCGGCATCACCACCAGCGTACACTGCGTGGCGGGCGTCGTGGATTATGTCGTGAAGATCATTGAGCGTGACCTGCTGCCCGGATACCCGAATGTAGACGGCGTTGTCGGTCTGAACCACTTGTACGGCTGCGGCGTGGCGATCAACGCGCCAGCGGCCGTGGTGCCTATCCGCACCATTCATAACATCTCGTTGAACCCGAACTTCGGCGGCGAAGTTATGGTCATCGGCCTTGGCTGTGAAAAACTTCAGCCGGAACGTCTGCTGGAAGGCACGGAAGATGTGAAAGGGATTCCGGTGGACAGCGCCAGTATTGTGCGTTTGCAGGATGAGCAGCACGTCGGCTTTAAGTCAATGGTCGAGGATATTTTGCAGGTGGCCGAACGCCACCTGGCGAAGCTCAACCAGCGCCAGCGTGAAACCTGCCCGGCTTCCGAACTGGTGGTCGGAATGCAGTGCGGCGGCAGCGATGCGTTTTCCGGCGTGACGGCCAACCCGGCGGTGGGTTACGCCTCGGATCTGTTAGTGCGTTGCGGCGCGACGGTGATGTTCTCGGAAGTCACCGAAGTCCGTGATGCAATCCACCTTCTCACGCCACGCGCGATTAACGAAGAGGTCGGCAAACGCCTGCTGGAAGAGATGGCCTGGTACGATAACTATCTTGATATGGGGAAAACCGACCGCAGCGCCAACCCGTCGCCGGGCAACAAAAAAGGCGGTCTCGCGAACGTGGTGGAAAAAGCGTTGGGCTCTATCGCAAAATCCGGGCAGAGCGCGATTGTGGAAGTGCTGTCCCCCGGTCAGCGACCGACAAAACGCGGTTTAATTTACGCCGCCACGCCCGCCAGTGATTTTGTCTGCGGCACGCAGCAGGTCGCTTCCGGGATCACCGTGCAGGTGTTCACAACCGGTCGCGGAACGCCATATGGCCTGATGGCGGTTCCGGTAATCAAAATGGCGACCCGCACAGAGCTGGCGAATCGCTGGTTTGATTTGATGGACATCAACGCGGGCACCATTGCCACAGGGGAAGAGAGCATTGAGGACGTGGGCTGGAAGCTGTTCCACTTTATTCTGGACGTCGCGAGCGGTCGTAAGAAAACCTTCTCAGACCAATGGGGGCTGCATAACCAGCTGGCCGTGTTTAACCCCGCGCCAGTGACCTGATGACGAAAAAAGGCCGGATGGGGATCGCATCGCCATCCGGCCTTTTACAGATAACTGAATTACGCGTTCACCAGAATCACTTCAATACCGCTCTTGCGTAAACCTTCCAGACTGTCGACAGGAATACCTTCATCCACAATGATGGTATGAATACGCTGCGTATCAATGATCTTATGCAGACTGGAACGGTTAAACTTCGTGGAATCCGTGACGACAATGATGCGCTCGGCCACTTCACACATCCGGCGGTTAAGTCTGGCTTCATCTTCATTGTGCGTGCTGACTCCACGCTCTAAATCAATGGCATCGACCCCCAGAAACAACATATCGAAATGGTAATTCTGTAGCGACTGCTCTGCCTGGTCACCATAAAATGACTGCGACTGGCGGCGCAGATGCCCACCTGTCATCAGCAGTTCCACTCCCTCAGCTTCCAGCAATGCATTGGCGACATTCATGCCATTGGTCATGGCGATGATATCCGTATGCTGGCGCATCATGCGCGCGATTTCATATGTCGTGGTGCCTGAGTCAAGGATCACCCGATGTCCGGGTTTAATCAGCGAAACCGCTGCCTGGGCGATACTGCGCTTTACAGCGGTATTGAGTGAACTTTTATCTTCCACCGAAGGCTCAATACCCGGAGTATTGCTGTCGCAAATTAACGCGCCGCCATACGCACGCACGGCAATCCCCTGTTTTTCGAGAAAAGCCAGATCGTTACGGATGGTCACGGTGGAGACGCCGAATAAGACGGAAAGATCGTTAACCTGTACGCTTCCCTGCTGTCGCAACCGCTGGATAATTTGCTCCCGCCTTTCGCTGGTAGCGGTAATGCGCTTATCCGCAGAAGAATCAGTACTGCTCATAAAAAATCCTTTAATCAAATCTTTCGTTTCATTTCGATTTTTCTATTAACGCCTTTCTTTTACTGGAATGCAAGCCCCCATACCTGCAAGCCATAAGACGATGCATCGCTGAAACCTTTCATTATGTTTCTTTTGTGAAACAGATCCGAAAACAGATATCTTTCGTTTTATTTTTATAGCGTCTTGCACCAGTATCAGATGAAACAAAATGAAAGACACTTGTCTTAAGCATTCAACCTGGAGAGGAAAGTGAAACATCTAACAGAAATGGTGGAGCAGCATAAACGAGGGAACACAAATGGGATTTATGCCGTTTGTTCTGCGCATCCACTGGTGCTGGAAGCCGCTATACGTTATGCCCATGCAAACCATACCCCACTGCTGATTGAAGCCACCTCTAACCAGGTTGACCAGTTCGGGGGTTATACCGGCATGACGCCCGCCGATTTTCGCGGCTTTGTTTACCAGCTGGCCGACTCACTTAATTTTCCACAATCACAGTTGATTCTGGGCGGCGATCACCTCGGCCCCAACCGTTGGCAAAATCTGCCTGCCGCCCAGGCGATGGCAAATGCGGATGATTTAATAAAGAGCTACGTGGCAGCCGGGTTTAAAAAGATCCATCTCGATTGCAGCATGTCCTGCGCCAACGATCCGATACCGTTAACCGATGAGATCGTTGCTGAGCGCGCCGCGCGACTGGCGAAGATCGCAGAAGAAACCTGCCGCGAGCATTTTGGCGAATCCGATCTGGTTTACGTGATCGGCACTGAAGTTCCGGTTCCCGGCGGCGCGCATGAGACATTGACTGAACTGGAAGTAACAACACCTGACGCGGCACGAGCCACGCTGGAAGCGCATCGTCATGCATTTGAGAAACAGGGACTGAGCGCCATTTGGCCTCGCATCATCGGGCTGGTTGTACAACCGGGCGTTGAGTTCGACCATACGCATATCATTGATTACCAACCGCAAAAAGCCATCGCGTTGAGTGCAATGGTAGAAGCGTATGACACGCTGGTGTTTGAAGCGCACTCCACGGATTACCAGACGCCACAGTCGCTGCGCCAGCTGGTGAAAGATCACTTTGCGATTCTGAAAGTCGGCCCGGCCCTCACCTTTGCCTTGCGCGAAGCGTTATTCTCGCTGGCCGCAATTGAAGAAGAGCTGTTACCCGCCAAAACCAGCTCTGGTCTGCGCCATGTGCTGGAAAGCGTGATGCTCGATCGCCCGGAATACTGGCAGAGTCACTACCACGGCGACGGCAACGCACGCCGCCTGGCGCGTGGTTATAGTTATTCCGATCGCGTTCGCTATTACTGGCCGGATCAGCAGATTGATGAGGCGTTTGCACGGCTGGTTCGCAACCTGGCGGATGACCCCATTCCACTGCCGCTCATCAGCCAGTATTTGCCGCTACAGTACGCCAGAGTGCGCGAAGGGGATCTCAACGCAACGCCGCGAGAGCTCATTATCAGCCACATTCAGGACGTACTACAGCAGTACCACGCCGCCTGCCAGGGCGTTACATCCCAAAACGCATAACAACGAAGAGGAAACGCTATGCCAAACATTGTATTGAGTCGAATTGACGAACGTTTAATCCACGGCCAGGTCGGCGTGCAGTGGGTTGGGTTTGCGGGGGCAAATCTGGTACTGGTCGCCAATGACGAAGTGGCTGAAGACCCGGTACAGCAAAACCTGATGGAGATGGTGCTGGCGGAGGGGATCGCCGTACGTTTCTGGCCGTTGCAAAAAGTGATCGACAATATCCATCGCGCTGCCGATCGACAGAAAATTCTGCTGGTCTGCAAGTCGCCAGCGGATTTCCTCAAGCTGGTGGAGGGCGGCGTTCCCGTAACACGTATCAATGTAGGCAACATGCACTATGCCAATGGCAAACAACAAATTGCCAAAACGGTTTCTGTCGATGCTAACGATATTACGGCATTTAATGGCCTGAAAACCGCCGGTGTCGAATGCTTCGTACAAGGCGTTCCGACAGAACCCGCTTTGGATCTCTTTAAACTACTCTGAGGGATTCACAATGGAAATCAGTCTGTTGCAGGCTTTTGCGTTGGGTATTCTCGCCTTTATCGCAGGCCTGGATATGTTCAACGGGTTAACGCATATGCACCGTCCGGTGGTGCTTGGGCCGCTGGTCGGCCTGATTCTGGGCGATCTGCATACCGGTATTTTGACGGGTGGTACGCTGGAACTGGTGTGGATGGGCCTGGCACCTTTAGCTGGCGCACAGCCGCCAAACGTGATTATCGGCACGATCGTGGGAACGACGTTTGCGATTACGACCGGCGTGAAACCCGATGTCGCCGTGGGTGTCGCCGTACCGTTTGCCGTCGCCGTACAAATGGGGATTACCTTCCTGTTCTCAGTGATGTCTGGCGTAATGTCCCGATGCGACCGTATGGCGGCTAACGCTGACACCCACGGCATTGAACGAGTCAACTATCTGGCGCTGCTGGCGTTAGGCATCTTCTACTTCCTCTGCGCCTTCCTGCCGATTTACTTTGGGGCGGAACATGCGAAAACCGCCATTGATGTGCTACCGGAACGTCTGATTGACGGGCTTGGCGTCGCAGGCGGCATTATGCCTGCTATCGGTTTCGCCGTACTGCTGAAAATCATGATGAAAAATGTCTATATTCCCTATTTCATCATCGGTTTCGTTGCCGCGGCCTGGCTCAAACTTCCGGTGCTGGCCATCGCCGCTGCGGCCCTCGCAATGGCATTGATCGACCTGCTGCGTAAATCTCCTGAACCGACTCAACCTGCGGCACAGAAAGAGGAATTCGAAGATGGCATCTAATCAAACCACGCTACCAAACGTCTCCGACACTGACGAGACGCTGCTGTCCGGCGTAAACGAAAACGTCTATGAAGACCAAAGTATCGGCACTGAACTGACGAAAAAGGATATCAACCGCGTGGCCTGGCGTTCCATGTTGTTGCAGGCTTCCTTTAACTACGAGCGTATGCAGGCATCTGGCTGGCTGTACGGTTTACTGCCCGCCCTGAAAAAGATCCATACCAACAAACGCGATCTGGCGCGTGCCATGAAAGGCCATATGGGTTTCTTCAACACCCATCCATTTCTGGTGACGTTTGTGATCGGCATTATCCTCGCGATGGAGCGCTCCAAGCAGGATGTGAACAGCATTCAGAGTACCAAAATTGCCGTTGGCGCCCCGCTCGGCGGAATTGGCGATGCGATGTTCTGGCTGACATTGCTGCCCATTTGCGGCGGTATTGGAGCCAGTCTCGCACTGCAAGGTTCTATCCTCGGCGCCGTCGTCTTTATTGTTCTGTTCAACGTGGTTCACCTCGGCCTGCGTTTTGGCCTGGCGCACTATGCTTATCGGATGGGGGTCGCGGCCATTCCGCTTATCAAAGCGAACACCCGGAAAGTGGGTCATGCGGCGTCTATCGTTGGGATGACGGTGATTGGCGCGCTGGTGGCAACCTATGTTCGTCTGAACACCACGCTTGAAATCAAGGCCGGTGATGCGGTTGTTAAATTACAGGCCGATGTTATCGATAAGCTCATGCCCGCGTTTTTACCGCTGGTCTATACCTTGACCATGTTCTGGCTGGTACGCCGCGGCTGGAGCCCGCTACGCCTTATTGGTATCACCGTCGTTCTGGGTGTAGTCGGTAAATTCTGTCACTTCCTGTAAAGACAAAGAGGTTTGAGATGTTAGGCATTATTTTGACGGGGCACGGCGGATTTGCCAGCGGGATGGAAAAAGCGATGAAGCAGATCCTTGGCGAGCAGTCGCAATTTATCGCCATCGACTTCCCGGAAGCATCAACGACCGCGCTGCTCACCTCACAGCTTGAGCAGGCCGTTGATGAACTGGACGACCGGGAGGATATCGTGTTTCTGACTGACCTGTTGGGCGGTACGCCTTTTCGGGTGGCATCAACACTGGCGTTACAGAAACCGGGACGGGAAGTGATCACCGGCACGAATTTACAGCTCCTTCTGGAGATGGTGCTGGAACGCGAAGGATTAACCAGCGAAGCCTTTCGCCAGCAGGCGCTGGAGTGCGGGCATCGCGGCCTGACCAGTCTGGTGGATGAGCTGGGGCGCTGTCGCGAAGAAAACGCCATAGAGGAAGGGATATGAGCCAGTTGCTGCGCGCCCGACGCGTGTTGACCGAGCAGGGCTGGCTTGATGATCACCAACTCCGTATTGAGAAAGGCGTTATTGCGGCAATAGAGCCCGTTCCCCCAGGAATCACAGTGCGTGATGCAGAGCTACTGTGCCCGGCATATATTGATACGCATGTTCACGGTGGCGTAGGTCTGGATGTCATGGACGACGCGCCGGAGACGCTCGATAAACTGGCGTTGCATAAAGCGCGCGAAGGCGTGGGCGGTTGGCTTCCCACGACGGTCACTGCACCGTTGGATGCTATCCGCAATGCGCTGGAACGTATTGCCCGACGCTGTCAGTCCGGCGGCCCCGGCGCGCAGGTGCTGGGTAGTTATCTGGAAGGCCCCTGGTTCACGCCGCAGAACAAAGGGGCTCATCCGCCTGAACTGTTTCGTGAATTGGATCTTGCCGAGCTGGACGACCTGATAGCCGTCTCACAGAACACCTTGCGCATCGTCGCGCTGGCGCCGGAAAAACCTGGCGCACTGCAAGCGATTCAACATCTCAAACAACGCGGCGTACGCGTCATGTTAGGCCATAGCGCGGCAACGTACGAACAGACCTGCGCCGCATTTGATGCCGGTGCAGACGGGCTGGTGCATTGTTTTAACGGTATGAGCGGATTACACCATCGGGAACCTGGAATGGTGGGCGCCGGGTTAACCGATACGCGTGCGTGGCTGGAGCTTATCGCCGACGGGCATCATGTCCATCCTGCGGCACTGCGTCTGTGCTGTGGCTACGCGAAAACGCGGGTTGTATTAATCACCGATGCGATGCGCGCAGCAGGTATGCCTGACGGGCAATATGATATTTGCGGCTACGACGTCGAAATGCGTGGCGGCATTGTACGCACCGCGTCCGGTGGGCTGGCGGGCAGTACGCTCTCGATTGATACCGCCGTGCGAAATATGGTCAAACACGCTGGCGCGACGCCAGAAGAAGCTATCCATATGGCCTCACTGCATCCTGCCCGCCTGCTTGGCATCGATCGCCAGTTGGGATCGATCGAGCCAGGCAAATGCGCCAGCCTCATCGCGCTGGACAATGGCCTGCATCTCCAGCGTGTCTGGATTCAGGGGCAGCCCTTCGCCTTGTAGACCTTTCATTCTCTGTCATATTGGCCTTAGACGTAACGTCATGAGGCCTTTCTTTTTCTTTCGCTAAGGAAATCCTTAGATAACGTAAAGTTAAAGCCAACACGTTATATATCAATGAGATAACTACGCCCTTCGTTTCATCGATCACATTTTTCGTTTTATTTCATTTTGCATCATTGAACTTTCGATTTCTTTTCTATAGATTTTATTTAACTGAACAGCAAAACAAGTGAAACGAAACGAAAGTCAAAGGCACAATACCAACGGCTGAGTGGAGTTCACAAGACTAAGGACTATGTTATGCCAGAAACTCGCACCTCCGTTACCGGCACCTGGACGGAAGAAGAGATCCGTCAACAACCGGCCAGTTGGATCCGCTCACTCAATAACATCAGCAGTATTCGATCGGCCATTGATCGTTTCCTGACGCCATTGCTGTGCAAAAACGATCTGCGGATCATACTGACCGGCGCAGGCACTTCCGCGTTTATCGGCGATATCATCGCCCCCTGGCTTTCACGCCACACCGGGAAAAACATCACGGCCGTACCCACCACTGACCTCGTCACAAATCCAATGGATTACCTGACGCCCGCACATCCGTTACTGCTGGTCTCCTTCGCCCGCTCCGGCAACAGCCCGGAAAGCGTTGCCGCCGTTGAGCTGGCAAATCAGTTTGTGCCTGAGTGCTATCACCTTTCGATCACCTGCAATGAAGCCGGAAATCTGTATCAAAATGCCGTCGACAGCGATAACGCCTTCGCATTGTTGATGCCTGCTGAAACGCACGATCGCGGCTTTGCGATGACCAGCAGCATCACCACCATGATGGCGAGCTGTCTGGCGGTGTTCGCACCCGATACGATCAACAACCAGACCTTCCGCGATGTTGCGGATCGCTGCCAGACGATCCTCGCCTCGCTCGGTGATTTCAGCAAAGGCGTTTTTGGCAATGAGCCCTGGAAACGGATCGTTTACCTCGGTAGCGGCGGGTTACAGGGCGCTGCGCGTGAATCTGCGCTCAAAGTTCTGGAGCTGACAGCCGGTAAGCTGGCTGCATTTTACGACTCGCCGACGGGTTTCCGTCACGGCCCGAAATCGCTGGTTGATAACGAAACGCTGGTCGTGGTGTTTATCTCCAGCCATCCCTACACCCGTCAGTACGATCTCGATCTGTTAGCGGAACTGCGACGCGATCAACAGGCACTGCGCGTCGTCGCAATCGCCGCTGAAAGCGATCCTGTCATCGACGCAGGCCCACATATCCTGCTGCCGCCATCGCGCGCTTTTATTGATACAGAACTGGCTTTCTGCTTCCTGATCTACGCGCAGGTGTTCGCACTCACGCAATCCATCAGCGTCGGAAACACCCCGGACACCCCATCCGCCAGCGGCACGGTTAACCGTGTGGTGCAAGGTGTTGTTATCCATCCCTGGAATGCCTAAGAGGATCGCATCATGAGCATTATTTCCACCAAGTACCTCCTGCAAGATGCCCAGACGAAAGGTTACGCTGTCCCTGCATTCAACATCCATAACGCCGAAACGATCCAGGCGATCCTCGAAGTTTGCAGTGAAATGCAATCCCCCGTGATCCTCGCCGGGACGCCAGGCACCTTTAAGCACATTGCGCTGGAAGAGATCTATGCGCTATGCAGCGCTTACTCCAACAGCTATGACATACCGCTGGCGCTGCATCTCGATCACCATGAGTCGCTGGAAGATATCCGCCGCAAGGTCAATGCAGGCGTACGCAGCGCCATGATCGACGGTAGCCACTTCCCGTTTGAAGAAAACGTGAAGCTGGTGAAATCGGTGGTGGATTTCTGTCACGCGCGCGATTGCAGCGTGGAAGCTGAACTGGGACGTCTGGGCGGCGTGGAAGACGACATGAGCGTCGATGCGGAAAGCGCCTTCCTGACCGATCCGCAGGAAGCCAAACGTTTTGTCGAACTCACCGGTGTCGACAGCCTCGCTGTGGCAATCGGTACTGCACACGGCCTTTACACCAAACGTCCTAAAATCGATTTCCAGCGTCTGGCTGAGATTCGCGAAGTGGTTGATATCCCACTGGTGCTGCACGGCGCAAGCGATGTACCTGATGAGCTGGTGAGACGGGCCATTGAACTCGGCATATGCAAAGTGAACGTTGCAACGGAGTTGAAAATCGCTTTCGCCGCAGCGGTTAAAAAATGGTTCAGTGAAAACCCTGATGGCAACGATCCGCGTTATTACATGCGCGTGGGCATGGATGCGATGAAAGACGTCGTCAGAAGTAAAATAACGGTTTGCGGATCCTACAAAAAGTTACTGCAACCTTCGCATTGTTAATCTTTGTTTTCGAATTGAATCAATAAACATATAAAAACAACTTACTTCGCAATTTCAAAAGGTCATGATTAATTCCTCATGACCTTCATATTATACTGATGAAAATCATGGAGTACTCTACATGACACAGGAAAAGTCCTTTAAATCGAGGTTATGGGAATTCTTTCAAAGCCTGGGTAAAACATTTATGTTCCCCGTATCGCTGCTTGCATTTATGGGGTTATTATTAGGGGTAGGCAGTTCAATTACCAGTCCGTCGACAATAAAAAGCTTTCCATTCTTGGGAGGAGAACTTACCCAATTAACTTTTGGTTTTATTGCAATGGTAGGTGGATTTGCTTTTACTTATTTACCTGTCATGTTTGCTATTGCTATTCCAATGGGAATGGCTAAACGGAATAAAGCCGTTGGCGCTTTTTCAGGTTTTGTCGGCTATATGCTGATGAATATGAGTATCAATTATTACCTGACCGCGACACACCAGATTGCGGATGCCGCGACAATGAAACAGGTCGGGCAATCCATCGTATTAGGCATTCAGACATTAGAGATGGGCGTGCTGGGCGGCATCATCGCTGGCGTTATCACCTATTTCCTGCACGAGCGTTTCCAGGATACCGTCTTGCATGACGCTTTCGCTTTCTTTAGCGGCATTCGTTTCGTCCCTATTATCACCTCGCTGACAATGTCTCTGGTGGGGTTAGCGATTCCATTACTCTGGACCTACGTCGCGATGGGTATTGCCGGTATCGGGCATATCATTCAGAGCACCAGCGTATTTGGCCCATTCTTATACGGTATAGGCGTGCTGCTGCTCAAGCCTTTCGGCCTTCATCATATCCTGTTAGCTATGGTGCGTTTCACCCCGGCTGGCGGAACGGAGTTCGTTAACGGCCATGAAGTCGCCGGGGCGCTCAATATTTTTTATGCCGAGCTGAAAGCTGGCCTTCCCTTCAGCCCACATGTAACGGCCTTCTTATCTCAGGGCTTTATGCCGACATTTATTTTTGGTTTGCCTGCCGTAGCATATGCTATCTACAGAACGGCCAAACCCGAAAACCGCCCGGTGATTAAAGGACTGTTACTTTCCGGTGTTTTAGTTTCGGTTATCACTGGTATCTCCGAGCCCATTGAATTTTTATTCCTCTTTATTGCCCCAGCGCTGTATGCCTTCCATATTGTAATGTCTGGGTTGGCTTTGATGGTCATGGCAATTCTTGGTGTCACCATTGGTAATACGGACGGCGGCATTCTGGATTTGTTAATTTTCGGCGTGATGCAAGGAACATCAACGAAATGGTATTTATTATTCCCGGTTGGTATCGTTTGGTTTGGGATCTACTTCTTTGTTTTCCGCTGGTACATTCTTAAGCATGATATTAAAACACCTGGCCGTGAGGACTCTTCAGATGATGCAGCCCAGGCTGTTGCAGCAAATACCAAAGCACGCGGCAAATCAAAATATGATCACGGTGTTATTTTGAATGCGCTGGGTGGGAAAGAAAATATCGATTCTCTGGATAACTGTATTACCCGTTTACGCCTGGTGGTGAAAGATATGTCCAAAGTGGATCAACAAACATTAAAAAACGCCGGGGCGCTCTCCGTCGTTGTACTGGATGCGCATAGCGTTCAGGTCATTATTGGGCCACAGGTGCAAAGCGTGAAAACAGGCATTGAAGCCTTAATCTAACAGGAGTCTGGAATGTTCGATTTCGACAGTACCATCGAGCGTCAAAGTGATAAATGCCGCAAGTGGGATCATCCGTTTGTCTGCTCGCGGTTTGGCGCCGTACCAAAAGACTTTATTCCGCTATGGATTGCGGACATGGATTTCACCTCACCTCCTGCGGTGATTGACGGCTTCCAGCGTATCGTCCAGCACGGAACATTTGGCTACACCTACTGTTTCGATGCGTTTTATGACGCGGTCATTACCTTCCAGCATGAGCGCCATCAGGTAAATGTTCAGCGTGACTGGATCACGCTGACCTACGGCACCGTTTCTACACTGCACTACACGGTTCAGGCATTCTGCCAACCGGGCGATAGCGTGATGATGAATACGCCGGTCTATGACCCTTTTGCGATGGCGGCGCAGCGGCAGAATGTGCATGTTCTCGCCAGTCCGCTCCGCGTGGAAGAGAACCGCTATCATCTTGATGTTGAATTGATCGAAGACCAGCTTAAAACGCATCGTCCAAAACTATGGTTCTTCTGTTCGCCGCACAACCCTTCAGGAAGGATCTGGCGTGCGGATGAGATCCGTCTGGTCTCTGATTTATGCAAACGCTATGGCGTGATCCTGGTCGTTGACGAAGTCCATGCCGAGCACATTCTTGATGGTAAGTTCGTCAGTTGCTTGTCATCGGGGTGCGCCGCACTGGATAACGTTATTGTCCTGACCTCGCCCAACAAAGCTTTCAACTTAGGCGGGCTGAAAACCTCTTATTCCATCATCCCGAATGAGACGCTGAGGCAGCGTTTTCGCCAGCAGCTTGAGAAGAACTCCATCACCTCGCCGAATATCTTCGGTGTCTGGGGAATCATTCTTGCCTATCAGCAGGGGCTTGCATGGCTGGATGCGCTGAATGGATATCTGCGCGGCAACGCCGTATATCTGGCTAACGCCATTAAGACCCACTTTCCCGACTGGAAAATGATGACGCCGGAATCGTCATATCTCGCATGGATTGACGTGAGTGCGGATGAGCGCAGCGCAACGCAACTGACACAGCACTTTGCTCAACAGGCAGGAGTGGTGATCGAAGATGGCAGCCACTACGTGCAAAACGGTGAAAACTATTTACGGATTAACTTCGGCACCCAACGCTATTGGCTGGAACACGCCATCGACAGAATGCTGAAACATTACTAATCCCTGTAAAAACAGTGTTATCCCCACCGGGTAACACTGTTTTCCCTCTGATGCGGCCAGCCAGGGCAGTAAATGGCGGCCGCCCGACTTTCACACTTACTCCCCCTGCTGCTCCAGCGCATACTTATACAGCGCGTTCTTTTTCACGCCGTGGATTTCGGCGGCAAGAGCGGCGGCCTTTTTCAGCGGTAGTTCCGCCTGTAACAACGCCAGCGTTCGCAGCGCGTCGGCGGGAAGCGCATCGTCCTGGGCTTTGTGCCCTTCGACAATCAGTACCATTTCCCCCTTGCGGCGGTTTTCGTCCTCTTTCACCCATGCCAGCAGTTCGCCGACCGGCGCGCCGTAAATGGTCTCCCAGGTTTTGGTCAGCTCACGCGCCAGCACCACGTAGCGAGATTCTCCCCACACGGCGACCATATCTTCCAGGCTGTCCAGCAAGCGGTGTGTGGATTCATAAAAAATCAGCGTCCGTGGTTCTGCTTCAATCGCTTTCAGCGCATCACGGCGGCCTTTCGATTTCGCGGGCAGAAAACCTTCATAGCAAAAACGATCGGACGGCAACCCGGCGGCGCTCAGCGCGGCAATCGCGGCACACGGCCCCGGCAACGGAACCACACGGATGCCGGCTTCACGGCAGGTGCGCACCAGATGGTAACCCGGGTCATTGATCAATGGCGTTCCGGCATCAGAAACCAGCGCAATGTTCTGCCCCTCTTTCAGCTTCGCCACCAGCGTCTCGGCTTTTTGCTGCTCATTGTGGTCATGTAAAGCGAACAAACGGGCGTTAATCGCGAAGTGTTGTAACAATAGTCCGGTATGACGAGTGTCTTCAGCGGCAATTAAATCAACGGCTTGCAAAACTTCGAGCGCTCGTTGGGTAATATCAGCCAAATTCCCGATAGGAGTAGGTACAATATAGAGTTGGCCCTGAGAATTATCCGCCGATTCGTTTTGTTTCATTGTGTCGTCCGTATTGCCGATTTAATATTGAGCATTGCGTAAAAAATATCACTGGATACAGTATGGTACCCTCAACATTTTCTCGTTTGAAAGCCGCGCGCGCGCTGCCTGTCATTCTGGCAGCATTGATTTTCGCGGGCTGTGGCACCCAGGCGCCGGATCAAAGTGCTGCCCATATGCAGGGCACGGCACAAGCTGATTCCGGCTTTTATCTGCAACAAATGCAGCAAAGTTCAGATGATAGCAAGACCAACTGGCAATTACTCGCCATTCGTGCACTGCTGAAAGAAGGCAAAAGCCAGCACGCCATCGAATTATTCAACCAGTTTCCGCAAAACCTGAACGATGCGCAGCGTCGCGAACAGTCGCTGCTGGCGGTTGAGATCAAACTGGCGCAGAAAGATATCGCCGGCGCGCAGGCGCTGCTGGAAAAACTCACTCCGGCTGATTTGGATCAGAACCAACAGGCGCGTTACTGGCAGGCGAAAATTGATGCCAGCCAGGGCCGCCCTTCTCTTTCACTGCTGCGCGCGTTAATCGCCCAGGAGCCGCTGCTGTCTGCAAAAGACAAGCAGAAGAACATGGACGCCACCTGGCAAGCGCTCTCCTCTATGACCCAGGAACAGGCTCAGGCGCTGGTCATTAACGCCGATGAAAACGTCCTGCAAGGCTGGCTGGATTTACAGCGTGTCTGGTTCGATAACCGTAACGACCCGGACATGATGAAAGCCGGGATTGCTGACTGGCAAAAACGCTACCCGCAAAATCCAGGGGCTAAACTGCTGCCCACGCAACTGGTCAATGTGCAAAGCTTTAAACCGGCTTCCACCAGCAAAATCGCCCTGCTGCTGCCGCTGAACGGCCAGGCCGCCATTTTTGGCCGCACCATTCAGCAAGGTTTTGAAGCGGCGAAAAATCTGGGGACGCAACCGGTGGACGCGCAGCCTGCCACTGCGCCTGTCGCGGAACCGACAGCGCCGGCAGAACCTGCCCAGCCGCAAGCCGCTGACGGCGTCGCCAGCCCTTCCCAGGCGGCGGTGAACGATTTAACCGGCGACGAACAAACGCAGCCTGTCGAACAACCGGTAAGCGCCCCGGCGCAGACCGCCACGGCGAGCGCGCCAGCCAACCCTTCCGCTGAACTGAAAATCTACGACACCACCTCTCAACCGCTGGATCAGATCCTCACGCAGGTTCAGCAGGACGGCGCCAGCATTGTTGTCGGCCCGCTGCTGAAAAATAACGTTGAAGAGCTGATCAAAAGCAATACGCCGCTGAATGTCCTGGCGCTTAATCAGCCTGAAAAGGTGCAGAACCACGCCAATATTTGCTACTTTGCCCTCTCACCTGAAGATGAAGCCCGCGACGCGGCGCATCATATTCACGACCAGGGCAAACAAAATCCGTTGTTGTTGATTCCACGCAGCGGGCTGGGCGATCGCGTGGCGAACGCTTTCGCTCAGGAGTGGCAGAAGCTGGGCGGCGGCACGGTGTTGCAGCAGAAATTCGGTTCTACCGCTGAACTGAGAATGGGCGTCAACGGCGGCTCCGGCATTGCCCTGACGGGCAGCCCTGTCGCCGCCAGCCAGCCCTCACAGCCGGGCGTCACCATTGGTGGTCTGACGATTCCAGCACCGCCGACAGACGCGCAAATCACTGGCGGCGGCGGTCGCGTTGACGCGGTCTACATTCTGGCGACGCCGGAAGAGATCGGGTTCATTAAACCCATGATCGCCATGCGTAACGGCAGCCAAAGCGGCGCAACGCTGTACGCCAGCTCGCGCAGCGCGCAGGGCACTTCCGGCCCCGACTTCCGTCTGGAGATGGAAGGCTTGCAGTACAGCGAGATCCCAATGCTGGCCGGTAGCAACATGCCGTTAATGCAGCAGGCGCTCGGCGCCGTACGCAACGACTACTCCCTTGCCCGTATGTACGCGATGGGCGTAGACGCGTGGTCGCTGGCGAACCACTTCTCGCAGATGCGCCAGGTGCCGGGTTTTGAAATTAACGGTAATACCGGGGCGTTAACCGCCACACAGGATTGCGTGATTAACAGGAAGTTATCATGGCTCAAATACCAGCAAGGGCAAATCGTCCCCGCCAGTTAACGAGTAAACAGACCGGCGACGTGTGGGAAGCCGCCGCACGCCGCTGGCTGGAGAGCAAGGGACTGCGTTTTGTTGCCGCCAACGTGCGTGAGCGCGGCGGCGAAATCGATCTGATAATGCGTGACGGAAAAACCACGGTCTTTGTTGAGGTTCGTTATCGCCGCTCGGCACAGTTTGGCGGCGCGGCCGCCAGTGTGACCTGGAGCAAACAACACAAATTATTACAGACCGCCCGCTTGTGGCTTGCTCGCCACAATGGGAGTTTTGATACTGTGGATTGCCGGTTCGATGTGTTAGCCTTCACCGGAAATGATGTTGAGTGGTTTAAGGATGCCTTTAACGACCGCTCATAATTGAAGATTTAAGGATTAGCGTGCTCGATAGAATTAAAGTCTGCTTTACAGAAAGCATTCAAACGCAAATTGCTGCGGCAGAAGCTCTCCCGGATGCAATTTCCCGTGCCGCCATGACGCTGGTTCACTCCCTGCTCAACGGCAACAAAATTCTCTGTTGTGGTAATGGTACTTCCGCCGCCAACGCACAGCATTTTGCTGCCAGCATGATCAACCGTTTTGAAACAGAACGTCCCAGTTTACCCGCCATTGCACTTAATACCGATAATGTGGTCTTAACAGCGATTGCCAACGATCGCCTGCATGATGAAATCTATGCAAAACAGGTCCGTGCGCTGGGCCATGCCGGTGATGTTTTATTGGCGATTTCTACGCGTGGCAACAGTCGCGATATCGTTAAGGCCGTTGAGGCCGCCGTCACTCGGGATATGACCATTGTGGCGTTGACAGGCTATGACGGGGGCGAGCTGGCCGGGTTATTAGGGCCGCAGGATGTTGAAATCCGTATTCCCTCGCACCACAGCGCGCGCATTCAGGAAATGCATATGCTGACGGTAAACTGCTTGTGCGATTTGATCGACAACACGCTTTTCCCTCACCAGGATGATTAAGGAGTACATATGAAGGCATTTTCGCCACTCGCAGTCCTTATTTCTGCGTTGCTGTTGCAAGGTTGCGTCGCTGCCGCGGTGGTTGGAACCGCCGCTGTGGGTACGAAAGCCGCAACCGATCCACGTAGCGTTGGCACCCAGGTGGATGACGGAACCCTGGAGCTGCGCGTAAACAGCGCGCTGTCGAAAGACGAACAAATCAAGAAAGAAGCGCGCATCAACGTAACGGCGTATCAGGGCAAGGTATTACTGGTGGGTCAGTCGCCGAATAGCGAACTCTCCTCGCGGGCAAAACAGATTGCGATGGGTGTCGATGGGGCGACGGAAGTGTATAACGAAATCCGTCAGGGCCAGCCGATTGGTCTTGGGACGGCTTCGAACGATACCTGGATCACCACCAAAGTGCGTTCGCAGCTGTTGACCAGCGATCAGGTGAAATCGTCCAACGTAAAAGTGACGACCGAAAATGGCGAGGTTTTCCTGTTGGGTCTGGTCACCGAGCGTGAATCAAAAGCCGCTGCGGACATCGCCAGCCGGGTCAGCGGTGTGAAACGCGTCACCACCGCCTTTACGTTTATCAAATAACCCGCCGTTTTAGCCGGATGGCGGCTGCGCCTTATCCGGCCTACGGGAAGTACCATTTGTAGGCCCGGTAAGCGCCAGCGTCACCGGGCATTGCGCCGGATGGCGGCTAACGCCTTATCCGGCCTACCCTACAGAGAAGCACTTACGTAGGCCGGGCAAGCGAAGCGCCCCCGGCATTTCCACTTCACACCAGCGCAATACTTCCCACTATCACCCCAGAAATCGCCACCAGTACGCCTGTAAGCCACAACGCTTTTGCCGGGAAGGCTTTACGCAGCATAATCAGCGACGGCAGACTCACCGCCGGCAAGGTCATCAGCAGCGCCAGAGCAGGCGCGGTTCCCATTCCTGCCAGCATCATCGTTTGTACAATCGGAATCTCTGCGGCGGTAGGGATCACAAACAGGCATCCCGCGACGGCCATCGCAATAACCCACATCAGCGTATTATCAACTGCGCCATCGGCATGTGGGAACAGCCAGACACGCGCCGCGCCTAATACCAGTACCGCCAGGATATAAACCGGGATCGTACTCCAGAATAGCGACCACAATGCCTTTCCCCAGCGAGCAAAGAATCCGCCCTGCGGTTCAGATACGGCGATCTCCTGAGGAATGTCTACCTGCGGCGACTCTTTCACCCATTTCTGCACCAGCGTCGCCACCACCAGCACCATCGCCAGCCCGGCAACCAGACGAATAGCCGCAAAATGCCAGCCGAGCACAAAGCCCATAAACACCAGCGTTGCCGGATTCAGTAACGGATTACCCATCCAGAACGCCAGCGCGCCGCCCATAGAAACCTGCTGGCGACGCATTCCCGCCGCTACCGGCGCGGCGCAACAGGTACACATCATGCCTGGCAGCGAGAACAGGGTGCCAAACAGCGTGCCGCGAAAACGTGACTGCCCCAGCGTACGCAGCAGCCAGTCGCGCGGGATCAACACCTGAATCAGCGAACCGAGGATCACCCCCAGCACCGCCGCCTTCCAGACCGCGATAAAATAGATCATCGCGTAGTCCCAGGCCGCTCGCCACGGGTTCGCATCCGCCTGCGCCAGAATAGATTTACCGATACTGTGCGTTTCCGCAGCCGTGAAGGCTTTACCGTAATAAGGCTGCCATTTCACATACCAGAGGCCAACGATAACGACGAGAAAGAAGAGTGCGGGTTTCCACCATTGAAATGGCGTCACCGCCTGAGATGAAGACTGACCAGCCATAGCATTCCCCAGGAAGTTATTGAGATAATTAAGCCCGTGAATACTACGCCTTTGGGAAATGTTTGGAAACGTCGTTTTTTATCGGATGGGGGCAAAATGCCCGGTGTCGCTCGCGCTTATCGGGCCTGGAGAACGCCACGAAATCCCATGTCGGATAAAGCGTTAGCCACCATCCGGCAGTGAACAGATGCTATAACGCCCTTTCCCGCAACCGGGATGAGGTCAGGATGGTAACGCCTTCTTGCTCCGGTGCCAGAGCCTCCTCCAGCATCGCACGCGCCACATCTCTGGCGTCGATGGATTTCCAGTTTCCCGGCAGCAGCCGGAACAGCGGCGCAAACAGCGTTTCATTCATCCGGTGTTTAGCTCTGTCGCCAAGCAACATGGAGGGACGCGCAATCGTCAGGCGCGGCCATTGCTGGGCGATTAACGCCTCTTCCATTTCACCTTTGACCCGGTTATAGAAAAACGGCGATCGCGCATTTGCGCCCATTGCGCTCACGACCAGCATATGTCGGGCGCCCAGCCGCCGCCCCGTCAGCGCGGTATCCACCACCAGCGTATAATCCGCATGAATAAACGCCTCTTTGCTTCCGGCCTCGCGGCGAGTCGTTCCCAGACAGCAAAAAACAATGTCCACCGGATCGGTCACCTGCGCCAGCGCATCGGTCAGTTGAGGATCGTGAGGATTATAAACGCCGACCATATCTGCCAGAGGGCGGCGTGTGGGCGCGGCTATCGAATGAATCCTGGGTTCATTAAGCAACATCCGCAGGAGGTGTCCTCCCACCAGCCCCGTCGCCCCTGTAATTAACACCTGAGTCATCGCGCGCTCCATAACCTCAACCATTAATCTAACTATAGGCTACGGATCGGGCTGCGTAGCCAGTGCATTTTTTTGCCAAATCCCAACGTGTTGTCAGTGAATTTGATTTCATCCAGGCGGATTTCCCATACTGGCGCAGGCAGCATTCTGGCGACAGGAAAGCGGCGGAGATAGGCCTGACGCGCCGCATCGCTTTCCTCTCCCTCAAGCTTGCGGATCTCCCCTTTAAACTGTATTCCGCGAATCCGCGCCACCGTTTTCGGCTGACCGTTGACCGTTCCGGCAACGGGCGCGCGCGAGCCGGACATCTGCGCATGGCGCGTTTTCTCTTCCGTGAGTACATAAAACGCGACCTTTTGCGCATCAAACAGATAAAACGCGTTTGCGCACCAGAGTTCGCCCTCATGCTGAACGCACCAGGTGACCACATGCTGCTTTGCCAGCCAGCGGCTTATCGCGGTGAGTGTTTCCATCGTTATTCTCTCTTATACTGGGCATCTGAAAATTAACACGCTAATGGTCATGATGACACCCTGGTATCTGTATCTGATCCGCACCGCAGACAATGCCCTCTACACCGGGATTACGACCGATGTGGCGCGCCGCTATAAGCAGCATCAAAGTGGTAAAGGCGCAAAAGCGTTGCGCGGAAAAGGGGAACTCACCCTGGCGTTTTCGGCGCGGGTCGGCGAGCGCTCGCTTGCCCTGCGCATGGAGTATCGCATCAAGAGACTCACAAAGCGCCAGAAGGAGCGCCTCGTGACAGAAGGTGAAGGGTTTGAGGCGTTACTGGCCAGCCTGCAAACCCCAACGCTTAAAAGCGATTGAAATGGTCGTGGTATTCCACCAGGCCCGTCACGCCGTCCAGCGCATCTTCCGCCAGGCGGTGTACCTGGAAAGCGCTTTCGGTGCCCGGCCAGCGGCAATGAAGATCGTAATGCGCCGCCAGTTCAAAACCGAAACGGCTGTACAATGCCGGCTCGCCCAGCGTGACGACCGCCGCATAGCCAAACTCGTTGAGTGAATCCAGTCCTTCGTAGACCAGTTGGCGCGCAAGCCCTTGTCCACGGTAGTTTTCATCTACCGCCAACGGCGCCATTCCCACCCATTGCAGGTCTTCACCCTGTACATCGACCGGACTAAACGCCACATAGCCAACCACCTGACCTTCGTCGTCAGTGGCGACCAGACCCAGCGTCAGGAAGCCATCTTCGCGCAGGTCATGCACCAGCTTCGCTTCCGCATCGCTTTCGAACGTGCGGCGCAGCAAAGCGTCGATACCGGGCGCGTCAATGGGAATTTCAACTCGAATCAGCATGGTTCACCTACCGAGGTCTGTTTGGTTTCTGGCGAGGTTTTCATACCCGCCTCAACAAAATCCGCCAGTTGCAGCAGCATAATGCGTAACGCTTTCGGCATCTGCTCCAGTTCGATGGCGTCCATCAGGTTTTTCACATACAGCCCTAACTCTGTATCGCCTTCAATGACCAGACGACGCTGGAAGAAGAGCGTATCAGGGTCCTGCTTACGCGCCGCAATCATCAACAAGTCGCTGGCATCGGCGCTAAAGCTCACGTCGGCCTCAGCGTTCTGACTGACAATCAGTTTGCCGTTCTCAACAGAGGTGTACCATCTGAGGTCAATATCACGCACTGTAATACTTAACCAACGGCCTTCGAGGAACTCAAGCTCCCCATCTGCCAGCGCCTGACGAAATTGCCAGCTCAGAACCTGTTCCAGAACCTGGCGCTTCAGCGCAAAGGGCGTCAGTTTAACCGGAACACTCATCAGAGACGGGCCAAAATGTACTAAGCGTGAACGCAGTTTATCCAACACGAGCTTTACTCCCTGTTTCAATAATCCCGTTATTTTGCCATATCAGATAAACGACATAGCGGCGTAAATCAACAATTCGATACGAAATTGTTACCCAGTTATAGGTGTAACCAATACGCCTTTAACTGCCTTAAATCAAAAATTGTCGCAGCAAGGTTAACTAAAATCTCTCTTCGTTAACAATTTTGCGGCCTGGACGGCGCAACATTCAGGAATAATTATGGAGCTGCTCTGCCCTGCCGGAAATCTCCCGGCGCTTAAGGCGGCCATTGAGAACGGTGCTGATGCCGTTTATATCGGGCTAAAAGATGATACTAACGCCCGTCACTTCGCCGGTCTTAATTTTACTGAGAAAAAGTTGCAGGAAGCGGTGAATTACGTCCATCAACATCGCCGTAAACTGCACATCGCGATTAACACGTTTGCACACCCGGATGGATATGTTCGCTGGCAGCGTGCCGTGGATATGGCGGCGCAACTGGGCGCAGATGCGCTGATCCTGGCCGACCTTGCTATGCTTGAGTATGCAGCAGAACGCTATCCGCATATTGAGCGCCATGTCTCTGTTCAGGCATCGGCAACGAATGAAGAAGCAATTAACTTCTACCATCGCAACTTTGACATTGCGCGCGTCGTCCTGCCGCGCGTGCTTTCCATTCATCAGGTGAAACAGCTCGCCCGCGTCACGCCCGTGCCGCTGGAGGTCTTCGCCTTCGGCAGCCTGTGTATTATGGCGGAAGGCCGTTGCTACCTCTCCTCTTATCTGACGGGTGAATCCCCCAATACCGTCGGCGCCTGCTCTCCGGCCCGCTTCGTGCGCTGGCAACAGACCCCTCAGGGGCTGGAATCGCGCCTGAACGAGGTGCTCATCGACCGCTATCAGGACAGTGAAAACGCCGGTTATCCAACGCTGTGTAAAGGTCGCTATCTGGTTGATGGCGAGCGCTACCACGCGCTGGAAGAACCTACCAGCCTCAACACGCTGGAACTGCTGCCTGACCTGCTGGCGGCGAATATCGCCTCGGTGAAAATTGAAGGGCGTCAGCGCAGCCCGGCGTATGTCAGCCAGGTGGCGAAAGTGTGGCGTCAGGCGATCGACCGCTGCATGGCCGACCCGCAAAACTTCGTCCCGCAAAGCGCCTGGATGGAGACGCTTGGCTCCATGTCCGAAGGCACTCAGACCACGCTTGGCGCGTATCACCGTAAATGGCAGTGAGAGAAGCAATGAAATATTCCTTAGGGCCGGTGCTTTACTATTGGCCGAAAGAGACGCTGGAAGCATTTTATCAGCAGGCCGCCACCAGCAGCGCCGACGTGATTTACCTTGGCGAAGCGGTATGCAGCAAACGCCGCGCCACCAAAGTGGGCGACTGGCTTGATATGGCGAAATCCCTTGCCGGAAGCGGCAAGCAGGTCGTGCTCTCCACGCTGGCGCTGGTACAGGCCTCCTCTGAATTAGGCGAACTAAAACGCTATGTGGAAAACGGCGACTTCCTGCTGGAGGCCAGCGATCTCGGCGTCGTGAATATGTGCGCCGAGCGCAAGTTGCCGTTTGTCGCCGGTCATGCGCTTAACTGCTATAACGCGGTAACGCTGCGTCTGCTGCTTAAACAGGGCATGGTGCGCTGGTGCATGCCGGTCGAGCTTTCCCGCGACTGGCTGGTGAATCTGCTGAACCAGTGCGATGAGCTCGGCATCCGCAATCAGTTTGAAGTGGAAGTGCTGAGCTACGGTCATCTGCCGCTGGCGTACTCCGCCCGCTGTTTTACCGCGCGTTCAGAAGACCGCCCGAAAGACGAGTGTGAAACCTGCTGCATCAAGTACCCGAACGGGCGTAACGTGTTGTCGCAGGAGAATCAGCAGGTGTTCGTGCTTAACGGTATTCAGACCATGAGCGGCTACGTTTATAACCTCGGCAACGAGCTGACCTCCATGCAGGGGCTGGTCGACATTGTGCGCCTTTCCCCGCTGGGTACGGAGACATTCGCCATGCTCGACGCCTTCCGCGCCAATGAAAACGGCAGCGCGCCGTTGCCGCTGGCCGCGCACAGCGACTGCAACGGTTACTGGAAACGCCTGGCCGGTCTGGAACTACAGGTGTGACTGAACCTTGCCGGATGGCGGCATAAATGCCTTATCCGGCCTACAATGCTACAATGCGTTTGTAGGCCTGATAAGCGAAGCGCCATCAGGCAGTTGATGTTTGCTCCCCGCCTTATACCGCTCACTTTGTTAACAACGGTAATCAAATTTTAATGCAGTATTAAATGATTCACCGACGACAAAGTGAGCCGTTATGACTGACAAAACCATTCCATTCTCGCTGCTGGATCTGGCACCGATCCCCGAAGGCTCCTCTGCGAAAGAGGCCTTCTCACACTCACTGGATCTCGCCCGTCTGGCAGAGCGGCGCGGCTATCACCGCTACTGGCTGGCGGAACATCACAACATGACCGGTATCGCCAGCGCGGCGACATCGGTGCTGATTGGCTATCTGGCCGCCAATACCACCACGCTGCATCTGGGTTCTGGCGGGGTGATGCTCCCCAACCACTCACCGCTGGTTATCGCCGAGCAGTTCGGTACGCTGAATACGCTCTATCCTGGACGGATTGATCTGGGCCTGGGGCGCGCGCCGGGAAGCGATCAGCGCACCATGATGGCGCTGCGTCGTCATATGAGCGGCGATATTGATAATTTCCCGCGCGACGTCGCTGAACTGGTGGACTGGTTCGACGCGCGCGATCCCAATCCGCATGTACGCCCGGTTCCGGGCTATGGCGAGAAGATACCGGTGTGGCTGCTGGGTTCCAGCCTGTACGGTGCACAGCTGGCGGCGCAGCGTGGTCTGCCGTTCGCCTTCGCCTCCCACTTCGCGCCCGATATGCTGTTCCAGGCGCTGCATCTCTATCGCACCCAGTTCAAGCCGTCCGCGCGGCTGGAAAAACCGTATGCGATGGTGTGCATCAATATCATCGCCGCTGACAGCAATCGCGATGCGGAATTTCTGTTTACCTCTATGCAGCAGGCGTTTGTGAAACTGCGTCGCGGCGAGACCGGACAGCTACCCGCGCCAATTCAAAATATGGATCAGTTCTGGTCGCCGTCCGAGCAATATGGCGTGCAACAGGCACTGAGCATGTCGCTGGTGGGCGATAAAGCCAAAGTACGTCACGGGCTGGAATCTATTCTGCGCGAAACGCAGGCGGATGAGATTATGGTCAACGGGCAGATTTTCGATCATCAGGCGCGGCTGCATTCGTTTGACCTGGCGATGCAGGTGAAAGAAGAGTTGGTGGGGTAGTGCGTTGTTTTGCCCGGTGGCGCTTCGCTTACCGGGCCTACGAGATTGTTCAGGCCGGATAAGGCGTAGCCGCCATCCGGCACAACAAACTTACTGGTACACAGGTAGCAGGTTCACGCTCGACAGAATATGCACCAGCGCGTTGCCGATACCGAATACCAGGATCAGCGCAATCATCGGCTTGCCGCCCCAGACGCGGAATTTCGGGCTGCCGAAGCGTTGGCGTGAAGCTCGCGCCAGCAGAGCCGGAACAATGGCGGCCCAGATGGTTGCCGCCAGCCCCGCATAGCCAATAGCATACAGGAACCCGTTCGGCCACAGCAGACCGCCAATCACCGGCGGCAGGAAAGTCAGCAGCGCAGTTTTGAAGCGCCCCAGCGCCGAATCATCAAAACCAAACAGATCCGCCAGATAGTCAAACAGACCGAGCGTCACGCCGAGGAACGAACTCGCCACCGCAAAGTTAGAGAACACCACCAGCAGCAGATCCAGACTGCGGCTGTTCAGTACGCCGCTCAGCGCCTGTACCAGCACATCAATATTACCGCCCTGCTGCGCAATACCGATAAACGCCGGGCGCGGAATATTACCCATCGTACCCAACAGCCAGATGGTATACAGCACCAGCGCCATCAGCGTACCGTACACCAGGCATTTCACGATGGTACGCGGATCTTTACCGTAATACTTCATCAGGCTTGGCACGTTGCCGTGATAACCAAACGACGCCAGACAAAACGGCAGTGTCATCAGCAGGTACGGCGTGTAAGACGCGTTGCTTTCTGCCACGTTAAACAGCGTCGCCGGCGTGACGTGCCCCAGCAGACTGCCGAAGGTCAGAAAGAAGGTGATGACTTTCGCGCCCAGCACAATCGCCGTCATCCGGCTAACCGCTTTGGTACTCAACCAGACGACAAAGGCCACCAGCAACGCAAACGCAAAACCTGCCGCCCGCGCCGGAACGTTCAGCGACATTTCAGCAAAGGTATGATGCAGAATCGAGCCGCTCGCCGAGATATAGGCGTAGGTCAGGATATAGAGCACAAAGGCAATAGAGATCCCATTCACCACGTTCCAGCCTTTACCCAGCAGGTCTTTGGTGATGGTGTCAAAGCTGGAGCCAATCCGGTAGTTGAGGTTGGCTTCGAGGATCATCAGCCCGGAATGCAGCATACAGAACCAGGTAAACACCAACGCCGCCATCGACCAGAAGAACCACGCACCGGACATGACCACCGGCAGGGAGAACATTCCCGCGCCAATAATGGTGCCGCCGATGATCACCACGCCGCCAAGCAGCGAAGGTGACGTTTGGGTGGTGGTTAGTGTTGCCATTCAGCCCTCTCTCCAGTGAATAATATTGCGACTGCATTTTATTGTGTTGCACTGTACCAGTACGCGAGTACAAAGGGAATAAAAAAAGCCCCGATCGCAATCATCGGGGCTGTATATTTTACTTTACGGTGCGAGACCGCGATTTAGCGTGAATTACGCATCACCGCCGAAACGACGACGACCGGTGGAGTCGTCACGACGCGGCGCACGGCCTTCACGACGCTCACCGCTGAAACGACGACCATCACCACGGCCACCTTCACGACGTTCGCCGCCAAAACCACGACCGCCTTCACGACGCTCGCCACCGAAGCTACGACCACCGCCACGACGCTCGTTACCGGAATGCGGTTGCGCATCGCCCAGCAGTTGCATGTTCATCGGCTTGTTCAGGATGCGGGTGCGCGTAAAGTGCTGCAACACCTCACCCGGCATACCTTTCGGCAGCTCAATGGTGGAGTGGGAAGCAAACAGCTTGATGTTACCAATGTAACGGCTGCTGATGTCGCCTTCGTTAGCAATCGCGCCAACGATATGACGCACTTCAACACCGTCATCACGGCCCACTTCAATGCGGTACAGCTGCATATCGCCAACGTCACGACGTTCACGACGCGGGCGATCTTCACGGTCACCACGATCAGCACGCGGGCCACGATCGTTACGATCGCGCGGACCACGGTCATCACGGTCACGGAATTCACGTTTAGGACGCATCGGCGCATCCGGCGGTACGATCAGCGTGCGTTCGCCCTGCGCCATTTTCAGCAGTGCGGCAGCCAGCGTTTCGAGATCCAGCTCTTCGCCTTCTTCGGTCGGCTGGATTTTCGCCAGCAGCGCTCGATACTGATCCAGATCGCTGCTTTCCAGCTGCTGCTGAACTTTCGCTGCAAATTTTTCCAGACGGCGTTTACCCAGCAGTTCTGCGTTCGGCAGTTCCACTTCCGGGATGGTCAGCTTCATGGTGCGTTCAATGTTGCGCAGCAGACGACGCTCGCGGTTCTCAACGAACAGCAGCGCGCGGCCAGCACGACCCGCACGACCGGTACGGCCGATACGGTGAACGTAAGACTCGGAGTCCATCGGGATATCGTAGTTTACAACCAGGCTGATGCGCTCAACGTCCAGGCCACGGGCCGCAACGTCAGTTGCAATCAGGATATCCAGACGACCGTCTTTCAGACGCTCCAGAGTCTGCTCACGCAGCGCCTGGTTCATGTCGCCATTCAGCGCGGCGCTGTTGTAACCGCTACGCTCCAGCGCTTCAGCCACTTCCAGGGTCGCATTTTTAGTACGAACGAAGATAATCGCCGCATCAAAATCTTCAGCTTCCAGGAAACGCACCAGCGCTTCGTTTTTACGCATGCCCCAGACAGTCCAGTAGCTCTGGCTGATGTCAGGACGTGTGGTCACGCTGGACTGAATGCGCACTTCCTGCGGCTCTTTCATAAAGCGGCGGGTAATGCGACGAATCGCTTCCGGCATGGTGGCAGAAAACAGCGCGGTCTGATGACCTTCAGGAATCTGCGCCATGATGGTTTCAACGTCTTCGATGAAGCCCATACGCAGCATTTCGTCGGCTTCGTCCAGCACCAGACCGCTCAGTTTAGAGAGATCCAGCGTGCCGCGTTTTAAGTGATCAAGCAGACGTCCCGGCGTACCGACAACGATCTGCGGCCCTTGACGCAGGGCGCGTAACTGCACGTCATAACGCTGGCCGCCGTACAGGGCAACCACGTTCACGCCGCGCATATGTTTAGAGAAATCCGTCATGGCTTCAGCAACCTGAACCGCCAGTTCGCGGGTCGGTGCCAGCACCAGAATCTGAGGTGCCTTCAGCTCAGGATCAAGATTGTTAAGCAGCGGTAAGGAGAACGCTGCGGTTTTGCCGCTACCGGTCTGGGCCATACCCAGAACATCGCGACCGCCCAGCAGATGCGGGATGCACTCTGCCTGGATTGGAGATGGTTTTTCGTAACCCAGATCGTTAAGGGCGTCAAGGATAGGAGCCTTCAGGCCCAGATCTGCAAAAGTGGTTTCGAATTCAGCCATGTAGTACGTGTGCCTCAAAATTAATGGCGGCCAGTCTACATAACTCATCATGAAATTGATCTGCAATTTTCATTGAAAAGTGTGAACCGGCTCAAAGTAGGTGTATTAACGAACAACAACGCCCTCACCCGTGAAGGTGATGGCAATCAAAAAGATTACGGGCTGATGTGTACGTCAGCTATTGCTGGTCCGATTCTGCCAGGTCATCTTGGTCCTGGCCCAGGAGCGATAATTCCAACAATGCGTATCGGTGCTCAACAAAGTTATGAACGTTGTTAGCCACCGCCAGTTTGAACAATGCCGTAGCGTTGTCCAAATCCCCCAGACTTAGGTAATACTTACCTAAATAGAAGTTGGTTTCACTGAGATGCTCAGCGAGCGAGGTGTTATCCGTTGCGTCCGCCTTCAGGCGTTCCATCAGCGTTGCTTCGCTAATGTTGCCCAGGTAGAACTCGACAATGTTCCATCCCCATTGTTCTTTATCCGATTTCTCGAAGCGTTGCTTTAACGCTTCTTTCGCCTGCTTCTCATCGAGCTTCTGCTCAGCGAGATAAAGCCACAGGCTGCGGAAAGGATCATTGGGATCGTCTTGATAAAACGCCAGCAGATCATCTTGCGCTAACTTGTCGCGACCGCCGTAATACAATGCGATACCGCGATTTAAGTACGCGTAGTTGTAAGTTGGATCAAGCTCAAGTACAGAATCAAACGCTTCATAGGCAGCATCAAAATTGCCTGCCTGCGTTAAATAAATGCCTAAGTAATTGAATACTTCAGGCATATCCGGTCGGATTGCCAGCGCTTGTGAAAAATCATTTCGCGCTAATGCCCTCAGACCCAGACTATCATACAACACTCCGCGCTCATATAAAAGCTGTGCGCGTTCGTCATCGGTTAAAGCCCGACTGGCAAGAATTTGTTCCATGCGTGCCAGAATCACTTCCTGCTGCAAAGTCGGTTGCAATGGCACCGCGAGGACTTCACTCTTACGCCAGGCAGAGTTGCTGCATCCTGCCAGCGTGAGTGCTGTCGCAACGAAACACCAGCGCAAAAAAGGCTTCATTTCCCACTCCCGAAGACAACGATTGAATGAACGTCCTGTTCCCCGGTTGCTGACAAGGCGTCCTGCCGGGTCAAAGGCCCTCCGCCAAAGCGGAGGGCAAATGGCAACCTTACTCGCCCTGTTCTGCTGCCGGAGCTTCCGGCGCAGCAGCTGGTTGAGACTGCTCAGTTGCTTCTTTAATGCTCAGACGTACGCGGCCCTGGCGATCAACTTCCAGAACTTTAACCGGTACTTCCTGACCCATTTGCAGGTAATCGGTCACTTTCTCTACGCGCTTGTCAGCGATCTGAGAGATGTGTACCAGACCTTCTTTACCGCCGCCAATGGCAACAAACGCGCCAAAGTCAACGATGCGGGTCACTTTACCATTGTAGATACGGCCCACTTCGATTTCCGCAGTGATCTCTTCGATACGACGGATAGCATGTTTCGCTTTTTCGCCGTCGGTCGCCGCGATCTTCACCGTACCGTCATCTTCGATTTCGATGGTGGTGCCGGTTTCTTCGGTCAGAGCACGGATAACAGAACCGCCCTTACCGATAACGTCTTTGATCTTGTCCGGGTTGATCTTGATGGTGTGGATACGCGGAGCGAACTGAGAAATGTCGCCACGCGGCGCGTTGATCGCCTGTTCCATCACGCCCAGGATGTGCAGACGCGCACCTTTTGCCTGGTTCAGCGCAACCTGCATGATCTCTTTGGTGATACCTTCAATTTTGATATCCATCTGCAACGCAGAGATACCGTCGCGGGAACCCGCCACTTTGAAGTCCATATCGCCCAGGTGGTCTTCGTCGCCCAGGATGTCAGACAGAACAACAAAGTTGTCGCCTTCTTTCACCAGACCCATCGCGATACCCGCAACGGCCGCTTTAATCGGCACGCCTGCGTCCATCAGCGCCAGGGAAGCGCCACACACGGAAGCCATAGAGGAAGACCCGTTGGATTCGGTGATTTCAGACACCACGCGAACGGTGTACGGGAATTTGTCCATTTCCGGCATAACTGCCAGAACGCCGCGCTTCGCCAGACGACCGTGACCAATTTCACGACGCTTCGGAGAACCGACCATGCCGGTTTCGCCAACGGAGTACGGAGGGAAGTTGTAGTGGAACAGGAAGCTGTCAGTGCGTTCGCCCATCAGTTCATCAAGAACCTGCGCGTCACGAGCGGTACCCAGCGTCGCCGTGACCAGCGCCTGCGTTTCGCCACGAGTGAACAGCGCGGAACCGTGAGTACGCGGCAGCACGCCAGTACGCACGTCCAGGCCACGGATCATGTCTTTTTCACGGCCATCAATACGCGGCTCGCCGGCCAGTACGCGGCTACGAACAACGTTTTTCTCGATAGCGTGCAGGATTTCGCCCAGTTCGTTTTCGTCCAGGGTTTCGTCTTCTGCAACCAGCGCAGCGATGGTTTCAGATTTGATCACGTCAACCTGAGCATAACGCTCCTGTTTGTCGGTGATACGGTAAGCGTCGCTCAGGCGAGCTTCGGCCAGCGCAGCAACGCGCGCGTTCAGCGCTTCGTTTACCGCTTCCGGCTGCCAGTCCCAACGCGGTTTGCCCGCTTCTTTCACCAGATCGTTGATGTTCTGAATCACAATCTGCTGCTGCTCGTGGCCGAATACCACGGCGCCCAGCATGGTGTCTTCGCTCAGCAGTTCTGCTTCGGATTCAACCATCAGAACAGCCGCTTCAGTACCGGCAACCACCAGGTCCAGCTTACTTTCTTTCAGTTCGTCCTGAGTCGGGTTCAGTACATACTGGTCATTGATATAACCAACACGCGCGGCGCCAATCGGGCCGTTGAACGGAATGCCGGACAGAGACAGCGCGGCGGAAGCACCGATCATCGCGACGATATCCGGGTTAACCTGCGGGTTAACGGAAACGACGGTTGCGATAACCTGAACTTCGTTAACGAAGCCTTCCGGGAACAGCGGACGAACCGGGCGGTCAATCAGACGCGCGATCAGGGTTTCGCCTTCGCTCGGACGGCCTTCACGACGGAAGAAGCTACCTGGGATACGGCCAGCAGCGTAAGTACGCTCCTGATAGTTAACGGTCAGCGGGAAGAAATCCTGGCCCGGCTTCGCTTTTTTCTGACCAACAACGGTAACGAATACCGCAGTGTCATCCATGCTTACCATAACGGCGGCAGTTGCCTGACGCGCCATCATGCCAGTTTCCAGCGTAACGGTATGCTGACCGTACTGGAATTTACGAACGATCGGATTAAGCAAAATAATACCCTTTCTTAATTTTTGACGGCACACTCAGGCGCCATCGTTAATACCCGATCTTCTGCGCATCCTCGCGACTAATGACAACCCTAACCCATGCTCTTTGGGTGAAGCCTCTCATTAGCCGCGCGAACCTCTGCAACGGAAGATCATCCATAGCAACAATACATTAGTTTCCAGTGAATTGCTGCCGTCTGGTTGAAAAAAGGGGCCATGAAGGCCCCCTCTTTCTGAAACTCGCAAGAATTAGCGACGCAGACCCAGACGCTCGATCAGCGCGGTGTAACGTGCAACATCTTTACGTTTCAGGTAGTCGAGCAGTTTACGACGCTGAGAAACCATGCGCAGCAGACCACGACGGCTGTGGTGATCTTTTTTGTGCTCTGCAAAGTGGCCCTGCAGGTGGTTAATCTGTGCAGTCAGCAGAGCAACCTGAACTTCGGTAGAACCGCTGTCGTTAGTACCACGACCAAACTCAGAAACGATTTTAGCTTTAGCTTCAACGCTTAGAGACATGATGAACTCCAAAAATAATAAAGAATGAAAGGGTGCCAATCTCTAATTCAGCGACCCCATGTAAACGCCGCGCGAACTTGTTAAAAAATTTACGTGACGTTAAGCGGCGGTATTCTACTCGTAGCGTCCTGTTATCGCAAGACGGAGCAGCATTACGCCGGGTACTCAACCACTAACCGACGAGGCGCCACACGGCCTTCATCGTCGATTTCACCCATGCCAATAAATTTTTCGTCATCACCTTCCGTCACGCGAACCAGCCCTTCAAGCGGCACGCCTGTCGTCCGTACCGGGTTACCGTTTTTAAAGTAAACCGATGACGTTAAAGGAAGATTGACAACTGGATAGTCCGAAGCCGGACTGTCCATCGGCATCAGCAGCGGATCTAACAGTTGCGCAGCCGGAATATCCTGCCGTTCCGCCTGTTCAACAAGCTCACGTAGCTGTTCCAGCGTGACCATACGGTCAACCGGATATTTACTGACCGCCAGACGTCGCAGGAAGATCACATGCGCGCCACACCCAAGTTTCTCACCCAAATCATCGATAATGGTGCGAATGTAGGTGCCCTTCGAGCAGTGAACCTCCAGCTCCAGTTCATCCCCTTCATGGCGAATAAACAGCAGTTCGTAAACGGTAATCGGGCGGGCTTCACGGGGAACTTCAATCCCCTGACGCGCATATTCGTAGAGCTTCTTGCCCTGATACTTCAGCGCCGAATACATCGATGGAATCTGCTCGATATCGCCACGGAACGTCTCCAGCGCGGCAGCTAACTGCTCTGCGCTGAAGGTCACCGGACGTTCCTGCACGATTTGACCATCGGCATCGGAGGTGTCGGTACGCTGCCCCAGGCGGGCAATCACGCGGTAACGTTTGTCAGAATCCAGCAGATACTGCGAAAACTTTGTCGCTTCCCCAAGGCAGATGGGCAACATGCCCGTCGCCAGCGGGTCCAGCGCGCCGGTATGTCCGGCACGGTTGGCGTTATAGATGCGTTTTACTTTCTGCAAGACGTCATTGCTGGACATGCCCTGCGGCTTATCCAGCAGCAGGACACCGTGAATGTCGCGACCACGACGACGAGGACGACTCATTAGTCCTCCTTGCTGTCGTCCGGGTTCACACGACGTTCTTCGTCATGTTTCACCACGTTAGTCACCAGGTTAGACATACGCATCCCTTCAACCAGCGAGTTGTCGTAGAAGAAGGTCAGTTCCGGCACGATACGCAGACGCATCGCTTTCCCCAGCAGGGTACGGATAAAGCCAGACGCTTCCTGCAACGCTTTGATGCCCGCTTTTACCGCGTCTTCATCTTTGTCGTTCAGAAAGGTGACATACACTTTGGCATAGGCCAGATCGCGGGACATCTCCACACCGGAAACGGTGGTCATCATGCCAAGACGCGGATCTTTAATTTCGCGTTGCAGGATGATAGCGATCTCTTTTTGCATTTCCTGGGCTACGCGCTGCGGGCGACCAAATTCTTTCGCCATAATAAATTCTCCAGAATAAAGACAAAAAAGGGGCCAAAAGCCCCTTTTTAAATTTCATGCCGGGTGGCGCTTCGCTTACCCGGCCTACGCAAAACAATCTTCTAAGTATTTTGGGTTGCAACAAGGCGGCAAGGGTGTGAATCCCCGGGAGCATAGATAACTATGTGACCGGGGTGAACGCACGTAGCCAACGCAGTGGCGGCCCGAAAGACGACGAAGATTACGCGATGGTACGTTGGATCTCGATGATCTCGAACACTTCGATCATATCGCCAACGCGAACGTCGTTGTAGTTCTTAACGCCGATACCACATTCCATGCCGTTACGGACTTCGTTAACGTCATCTTTGAAGCGGCGCAGGGATTCCAGCTCGCCTTCGTAGATAACCACGTTGTCGCGCAGTACGCGGATCGGGTTGTGGCGTTTAATCGTACCTTCAGTAACCATACAGCCTGCGACAGCGCCAAATTTCGGTGATTTGAACACGTCACGGACTTCAGCCAGACCAATGATCTGCTGTTTCAGTTCTGGAGACAGCATGCCGCTCATTGCCGCTTTCACTTCGTCGATCAGGTTATAGATGACGGAGTAGTAGCGCAGATCCAGGCTTTCCGCTTCAATCACTTTACGCGCAGAGGCATCGGCACGCACGTTGAAGCCAACCAGGATCGCGTTGGATGCAGCAGCCAGGGTTGCGTCGGTTTCGGTGATACCACCTACGCCGGAACCGATGATCTTCACTTTCACTTCGTCGGTAGACAGTTTCAGTAAAGAGTCGGAGATCGCTTCCACAGAGCCCTGAACGTCCGCTTTCAATACGATGTTCACTTCATGAACTTCGCCTTCGGTCATGTTAGCGAACATGTTCTCAAGTTTAGATTTCTGCTGACGCGCCAGTTTAACTTCACGGAATTTACCCTGACGATACAGCGCAACTTCACGGGCTTTCTTCTCGTCACGAACCACGGTCACTTCATCACCGGCAGCCGGAACACCGGACAGACCCAGGATCTCAACCGGAATGGACGGACCCGCTTCCAGTACTTCCTGACCCAGTTCGTTACGCATTGCACGAACGCGGCCATATTCGAAGCCGCACAGGACGATGTCGCCTTTGTTCAGCGTACCTTCACGAACCAGGACGGTTGCAACCGGACCACGACCTTTATCCAGGAAGGATTCGATTACCGCGCCGCTCGCCATGCCTTTACGAACTGCTTTCAATTCGAGGACTTCAGCCTGCAACAGGATTGCATCCAGCAGTTCGTCGATGCCGGTACCCGCTTTTGCAGATACGTGGACGAACTGGCTTTCGCCGCCCCACTCTTCCGGCAGGATGCCGTACTGGGACAGTTCGTTTTTAACACGATCCGGATCGGCTTCTGGCTTATCGATCTTGTTCACCGCAACCACAACCGGCACACCCGCCGCTTTCGCGTGCTGGATAGCTTCGATGGTCTGCGGCATCACGCCGTCGTCTGCCGCCACAACCAGAACAACGATATCCGTTGCCTGCGCACCACGAGCACGCATAGAGGTAAACGCGGCGTGACCCGGGGTATCCAGGAAGGTGATCATACCGTTGTCGGTTTCAACGTGGTAAGCACCGATGTGCTGGGTAATGCCGCCCGCTTCGCCAGAGGCAACTTTCGTTGAACGAATGTAGTCCAGCAGAGAGGTTTTACCGTGGTCAACGTGGCCCATGATGGTCACAACCGGAGCACGCGGTTCTGCCGCCGCACCTGTATCACGGTCGCTCATTACCGCTTCTTCCAGCTCGTTTTCACGACGCAGGATAACTTTGTGGCCCATCTCTTCAGCAACCAGCTGTGCGGTTTCCTGGTCGATGACCTGGTTGATGGTTGCCATCGCGCCCAGCTTCATCATCGCTTTGATGACCTGAGAGCCTTTTACCGCCATCTTGTTCGCCAGCTCGCCAACTGTGATGGTTTCACCAATCACAACGTCACGGTTAACAGCCTGAACCGGTTTCTGGAAGCTCTGTTGCAGAGCAGAACCTTTACGGTTTTTACCGCCTTTACCGCCGCGAACGGCCGCACGGGCTTCTTCACGATCGGCTTTCGATTCAGAGTGTTTGTTGCCTTTTTTCGCCGGACGCGCTGCTTTCGCATTGCGACTACGACCACGGCCGCCTTCAACTTCACGGTCGTTTTCGTCTTCGGCCTGGCGGGCGTGTTGAGACGTGGTAACGTGATAATCGCTGGTGTCTTCAGTCGGCTCCGCGTTATCAGTCCATTTGTTCTCTTCCGCCATGCGGCGAGCTTCTTCTGCTACGCGACGCGCTTCTTCTTCAAGTTTGCGACGCGCTTCTTCTTCCGCTTTACGCTTCAGCTCTGCTGCTTCATTTTCACGGCGGGCTTTTTCGGCCTGGGCGGTTTTGGTCATATCGTCAGTCTGTTGATTGCTCACTTTGTCTTTTTCCGCAGCTTCACGTTTCGCTTTTTCAGCGGCGTCACGTTTAGCTTGTTCTGCGGCCTCACGGTCAGCTTTTTGTTGCGCCTCGCGTTTGGCTGTTTCTTCTGCCTCACGACGGGCTTGCTCTTCCGCTTCACGCTGCGCCTGCTCTTCCGCAGCGAGACGTTCTGTCTCTTGCGGATCGCGTTTCACAAAGGTGCGTTTCTTGCGGACTTCGATTTGTACCGATTTACTTTTTCCACCGGTACCTGGAATATTCAACGTGCTGCGCGTTTTACGTTGCAGCGTCAACTTATCCGGCCCTGAACCATTTTCACGATTCAGGTGAGCCAGTAAAGTCTGTTTTTCTTGTGCGGACACAGAGTCATCAGCAGACTTCGGGATACCGGCATCAGCGAATTGCTGTACCAGGCGATCCACGGAGGTCTGTATCTCTGCGGCCAGCGCTTTTACGGTTACATCTGTCATGCTGTTCCTTCCTGCTACAGTTTATTACGCTTCGTCGCCGAACCAGCAAATATTACGGGCAGCCATAATCAGCTCACCGGCTTTTTCGTCGGTCAACCCTTCGATATCAGCCAGATCATCAATGCCCTGCTCAGCGAGATCTTCCAGCGTACAAACACCACGGGCAGCCAGTTTGAATGCCAGGTCGCGACCCAATCCTTCCAGATTCAGCAGATCGTCAGACGGTTTGTTATCACCAAGGCTTTCTTCCTGGGCCAGTGCCAGAGTGGTCAGTGCGTTTTTGGCACGCTCGCGCAGCGCTTCAACGGTCGGTTCATCCAGCCCGTCGATTTCCAGCAGTTCTTTCATTGGCACGTAGGCCAGTTCTTCCAGCGTCGCGAAGCCTTCTTCAACCAGTACGGTTGCGAACTCTTCATCAATATCGAGATATTTGGTGAAGGTATCGATAGCTGCATGTGCTTCAGCCTGATGCTTAGCCTGCAAGTCATCAACCGTCATCACGTTAAGTTCCCAGCCGCTCAGTTGCGCAGCCAGACGGACGTTCTGACCATTACGTCCGATCGCCTGAGCCAGGTTACCGGCTTCAACAGCGATATCCATGGTGTGTTTATCTTCATCCACCACGATAGAAGCGACGTCTGCTGGCGCCATCGCGTTAATCACGAACTGCGCCGGGTTATCATCCCACAGGACGATATCGATACGCTCGCCGCCCAGTTCAGTAGAAACGGCCTGAACGCGCGCACCACGCATACCCACACAGGCGCCGACCGGATCGATACGCTTGTCGTTGGTTTTCACCGCGATTTTCGCACGGGAACCCGGATCGCGGGCCGCCGCTTTAATCTCAATGACTTCTTCGCCGATTTCCGGTACTTCAATACGGAACAGCTCGATCAGCATTTCCGGTTTGGAACGCGTCACAAACAGTTGCGCACCGCGCGCTTCCGGGCGAACGGAGTACAGAACGCCACGAATACGGTCGCCAGGACGGAAGTTTTCGCGCGGCAGCATATCTTCACGCAGGATCACGGCTTCAGCATTGCTGCCCAGATCCAAAGAGATGTTGTCGCGGTTTACTTTCTTCACCACGCCGGTGATGATTTCGCCTTCGTGCTCGCGGAACTGATCGACCACCATCGCACGCTCGGCTTCACGTACTTTCTGTACGATAACCTGTTTTGCCGTCTGGGTGGTGATACGGTCAAAGGTGACAGATTCAATCTGATCTTCAACGTAGTCGCCCAGGTTCAGGCTTTCGTCTTCAAAACGCGCAGCTTCCAGCGTAATTTCTTTTGTCGGCAGCGTGACTTCTTCTACGATTAACCAACGACGGAAGGTATCGAAATCACCGCTTTTACGATCGATTTGTACGCGAACATCGATCTCTTGTTCGTATTTTTTCTTCGTTGCTGTAGCCAGCGCACTTTCCAGCGCTTCAAAAATCTTCTCGCGTGGCAGCGCTTTCTCATTGGAAACGGCTTCAACAACGGCCAAAATTTCTTTGTTCATCGCGGGCTTTTCACCTCAATCCAGACTATTAAAAGTGGGGAACCAGGTTCGCCTTCTGGATATTACTCAGCGCGAACACTTCATCTTTACCTTCGACTGTGACAGTGATCATTTCACCGTCAACCGCTTTGATAACGCCCTGCCATTTACGACGGTTTTGTACCGCCATACGAAGTACCAGCGTCACTTCTTCACCCAGGAAACGCGCGTAGTGCTCAGCCGTGAACATAGGACGGTCGAGACCTGGCGAGGAGACTTCCAGGTTGTATGCCACAGTGATGGGATCTTCGACATCCAGCACCGCGCTCACCTGGTGACTCACATCAGCACAATCATCAACATTGATGCCATCTTCACTATCAATATAGATGCGCAGTGTGGATGTGCGACCGCGAATAAATTCGATGCCGACCAGTTCGTAACCTAAGGCTTCAACTGGCGCTGTAATCATCTCTGTTAATTTTTGCTCTAATGTGGACAAGCCCACCCCCAAGACATAAAAAAAGGGCCTAAAGCCCAGTTATTCTGTAGTCAGATAACAAAAAACCCCGATAAATCGGGGCTTTAGATAACTGAACCCTATAACCGCAACTGCGGTCTGGAGAACCTTCCGAAAGAATTTTTTTCAAATCCAGCTACGAAGGCCTAAGTCTTCACAGTATATTTGAAAAAGAACTCTAAGGGAAAGTGGTTGCGGGGGCCGGATTTGAACCGACGACCTTCGGGTTATGAGCCCGACGAGCTACCAGGCTGCTCCACCCCGCGCCTGAAACGTGGCAAATTTTACTCGCTTTGGGTAAAAGATGCAAATACTGCTGGGATTTGGTACCGAGGACGGGACGTAAAATCTGCGCGTATTATATTGATTCAATATGCGATATGTCAACCGCGTTAATAATATGCACATGAATGAATACTAACCCGGCCTCCGTTAAGAAACCGTACCAGTCAGGAAAGAAGCCACCCCATACCGTTTTTTAACGAAATTATCACTAAACTCTTCCTGTCATCCGTAAAAGATGATTAAATGAAAACTCACTTATTTTGCATAAAAATGCACTGAGAGCAGAAAGCCGATCTCTTCATCAGTCTATCAAGCAGGGTTTTATTTATGACGACGATTCTCAAGCATCTTCCGGTAGGTCAACGTATTGGTATCGCTTTTTCCGGCGGCCTGGACACCAGTGCTGCGCTGCTGTGGATGCGACAAAAAGGCGCTGTCCCTTATGCATATACTGCGAATCTGGGTCAGCCGGATGAGGATGACTATGACGCCATTCCTCGTCGCGCAATGGAATACGGCGCAGAGAACGCTCGCCTGATTGATTGCCGTAAACAGCTGGTTGCCGAAGGGATCGCCGCGATCCAGTGCGGCGCTTTCCATAACACCACCGGCGGACTGACCTATTTCAACACCACGCCGCTGGGCCGCGCCGTTACCGGCACGATGCTGGTCGCCGCGATGAAGGAAGATGGTGTTAACATCTGGGGCGACGGCAGTACCTATAAAGGAAACGACATCGAGCGTTTCTACCGTTACGGCCTGTTGACCAACGCGGAGCTACAGATTTACAAACCGTGGCTGGATACCGACTTTATTGATGAGCTGGGCGGTCGTCATGAGATGTCCGAGTTTATGATTGCCTGCGGTTTCGACTACAAGATGTCCGTCGAAAAGGCCTATTCCACTGACTCCAACATGCTCGGCGCGACCCATGAAGCCAAAGATCTGGAATTCCTGAACTCCAGCGTCAAGATCGTCAATCCAATCATGGGCGTCAAGTTCTGGGATGAAAACGTGAAAATCCCGGCGGAAGAAGTTACCGTGCGCTTTGAACAGGGGCATCCTGTCGCGTTGAACGGTAAGACCTTCAGCGATGATGTTGAACTGATGCTGGAAGCCAACCGTATCGGCGGCCGTCACGGTCTGGGTATGAGCGATCAGATTGAGAACCGTATCATCGAAGCGAAGAGCCGGGGTATCTATGAAGCGCCGGGGATGGCGCTGCTGCATATTGCCTACGAGCGTCTGCTGACCGGCATCCACAACGAAGACACGATCGAGCAGTATCATGCGCATGGCCGTCAGTTAGGCCGACTGCTGTATCAGGGCCGCTGGTTTGACTCCCAGGCGCTGATGCTGCGTGACGGTCTGCAACGTTGGGTGGCCAGCCAGATTACCGGTGAAGTCACGCTGGAGCTGCGTCGTGGTAACGACTATTCGATCCTGAATACCGTCTCTGACAATCTGACCTACAAACCAGAGCGTCTGACGATGGAAAAAGGAGACTCCGTGTTCTCGCCGGATGACCGTATCGGTCAGTTGACGATGCGCAACCTGGATATCACCGATACGCGTGAAAAACTGTTTGGTTATGCGCAGTCAGGCCTGCTTTCCGCCTCTTCCGCTACGGGTTTGCCGCAGGTTGAGAATCTGGAAAACAAAGGCAAGTAAGTTAACGGACAACGATTAAAGGCCGCGTAAGCGGCCTTTTTTGGGCGGTGTAGGCCTGATAAACAAAGTGCCATCAGGCACATTACGTAACATGTCGGATGGCGGCGTAAACGCCTTATCCAACCGACAAAAACAAAGTCTATAACCCCCGCGAGATACAGACGAAAAAAAAGACGCTTTTCAGCGTCTTTCTTTCGGAATATTGGTACCGAGGACGGGACTTGAACCCGTAAGCCCTATTGGGCACTACCACCTCAAGGTAGCGTGTCTACCAATTCCACCACCTCGGCACGGAAATCTTAGTGTGGGATATCGCTGCTCGGCTGTGCCGGTGCAACTGGCTGAGTCTGCTCGGTTTTTGCCGGAGCGCTCAGATTTTCCCACTCACTTCCTTTATTGGTCTTGTTGCTGTTGATATTGCCCAGCGCCAGACTGATGATGAAGAACAGCGTTGCCAGCACAGCCGTCATACGGGTCATGAAGTTACCAGAACCACTTGAACCAAACAGCGTAGCGGAAGCGCCTGCTCCAAAGGAGGCTCCCATATCAGCGCCTTTACCTTGCTGTAGCATGATCAAGCCTACCAGGCCAATTGCCACAATAAGGAAAACTACCAAAAGAGCTTCGTACATAATCAACCTGTTCCTTGCGGAGTTGCCGCATACCAATGCTTCAACCAATAAAGCGGGATAATTTACTGTTTCCCACTGAAGCGGGTGTGAATACTAACCAAAGCGAATGACCTTCGCAAGGGCAATTTTAGTGCATTGTATCAACTGCGGAAAAAAACAGCAAAAAGGTCTTTTTCCTGCAACAAAAAGGCAGCAAACGCCGCCTTTTTAGTCACTTATCACCAGGATTAAACCGCTTTTACGGCATCCGCAATACGATGAGCAAACTCAGTAACCTGTGCTTCATCCTCGCCTTCTACCATTACGCGAATTAACGGTTCAGTACCGGACTTACGCAGCAGCACGCGACCACGATTTCCCAGCGCCGCTTCGACTTCCGCCGTCACCGCCTTAACGTTGTCATTCTCCAGCGGATCGCCGCTACCGGCTGCATAACGTACGTTAACCAGAATCTGCGGGAACATTTTCATGCCGCTGCACAAATCGTGCAGACTCATGTGGTTACGCACCATCGCCGCCAGAACCTGTAGCCCCGCGACAATACCGTCACCGGTGGTGGTTTTATCCAGCAGAATAACGTGGCCGGAGTTTTCCGCCCCAATACGCCAGCCTTTTTCTTGCAGTTTTTCCAGCACGTAGCGGTCGCCAACTTTAGCACGCGCAAACGGAATGCCCAGCTGTTTCAACGCCAGCTCCAGGCCCATGTTGCTCATCAGCGTACCGACTGCGCCACCGCGCAGTTGACCCTGACGCAAACCTTCGCGGGCGATGATATACATGATCTGATCGCCATCGACTTTATTCCCTTCATGGTCAACCATGATCACGCGATCGCCGTCGCCGTCCAGCGCGATCCCTAAATCGGCTTTCTCCGCGATCACGCGCGCCTGTAGCGCACGCACGTCCGTAGCGCCGACTTCTTCATTAATATTGACGCCGTTCGGCTCACAGCCAATCGCAATGACATTCGCACCCAATTCACGCAGGACGTTCGGTGCAATGTGATAGGTCGCGCCGTTGGCGCAATCCACAACAATCTTCAGCTCATTCAGGCTCAGTTCGTTCGGGAACGTACCTTTGCAGAACTCAATGTAGCGCCCCGCAGCATCCACAATACGGCTGGCTTTACCCAGCTCTGAGGAATCCACGCAGGTGATCTCTTTTTCCATCTCTGCTTCAATAGCCTCTTCAACTTCATCAGGCAGTTTGGTGCCGTCAATGGAGAAGAATTTAATCCCGTTGTCATAAAACGGGTTATGCGAAGCGGAGATAACGATCCCGGCCTCTGCACGGAAGGTTCGGGTCAGGTAAGCCACCGCAGGCGTCGGCATCGGGCCGGTAAAAGAGGCAGACAATCCCGCCGCCGCCAGACCGGCTTCCAGCGCAGACTCCAGCATATAGCCAGAAATACGCGTGTCTTTACCGATAATGATTTTACGTGAACCATGACGCGCCAGCACTTTCCCTGCGGCCCAGCCCAGCTTAAGCACAAAGTCAGGAGTAATGGGCGCATCGCCTACACGACCACGGATCCCATCGGTGCCAAAATATTTACGATTACTCATAGCGTTTATTTTCCTTTGCAGACAGAGTGGCTTCTACCACACGCATCGCTTCTACGGTTTCTTTAACGTCATGGACACGAATGATATGCGCCCCCTGCATTGCGGCGATAACCGCACACGCCAGGCTCCCACTCAAACGATCGGAGGGCCCGACGTTGAGCAACTGACCAATCATCGATTTACGTGACATTCCCACCAGCAGCGGCAGGTTAAAATGATGGAACTCCGCCAGACGTGCCAGTAACGTATAGTTATGGGAGAGATTTTTACCGAAACCGAATCCCGGGTCGAGCAACAATTTCTCTTTTGCGATGCCAGCCCTTTCACAGCGTGCTATTTGGTCAATAAAGTAGCGATTGACCTCCGCAAAAACGTCTTCGTACTTTGGCGCTTCCTGCATTGTTTTAGGCTGCCCTTGCATATGCATCAGGCAGACCGGTAAACCAGTCTCAGCCGCCGCCTCAAGCGCGCCCGGTTCAGAGAGAGAGCGAATGTCGTTGATGATGTGAGCGCCCACTCTTGCCGATTCCCGAATTACCTCCGGTTTTGAGGTATCCACTGAAATCCATACCTCAAAACGCTGGGCGATGGACTCAACTACCGGGATCACGCGTTCCAGTTCTTCTTCAACGCTGACATCCGCCGCACCCGGTCGCGTTGATTCGCCGCCGACATCAATAATCGTCGCTCCGGCGTTAATCATCAGATTAGCGTGCTTCACCGCCTCCACCAGCGTATTGTGCGTCCCGCCATCGGAGAAAGAATCCGGCGTGACGTTCAGGATGCCCATTACGTGTGGGTGAGAGAGATCCAGCGTGGAGCCCTGGGCGAAGAGTTTCATAGCTAATCCTTCTGATATTATTTCAAATATAAAAAACCCCGGAGCAAGCCCCAGGGTTTCGGTGAAGCAGAGTCATCAATAACAGATAACTTATTTGTCGCCTAACTGCTCTGACATGGTGTTGCCTGGGTTCGGCGTACGCGGTTCATCAACCGGGCGCGGCGCACGAGGCGTGCCATTGTTGTCAGAGTTGTTGGTGCCGTTCGGATCTTCCCAGCCAGCCGGCGGGCGAACTTCGCGGCGCGCCATCAGGTCATCAATCTGCGGCGCATCGATGGTCTCATACTTCATGAGCGCATCTTTCATTGCATGCAGGATGTCCATATTGTCATTCAGGATCTGACGAGCACGATTGTAGTTACGTTCAATCAGCGCTTTCACTTCCTGGTCGATGATACGCGCGGTTTCATCAGACATGTGTTTGGCTTTCGCGACGCTACGTCCCAGGAACACTTCACCCTCTTCCTCTGCATACAGCAGCGGACCGAGCTTATCGGAGAAGCCCCACTGGGTGACCATGTTACGCGCCAGGTTAGTCGCGACTTTAATGTCGTTCGACGCACCAGTAGAAACATGCTCTACGCCATAGATGATCTCTTCCGCCAGACGACCGCCGTACAGCGTGGAGATCTGGCTTTCCAGTTTCTGACGGCTGGCGCTAATCGCGTCGCCTTCAGGCAGGAAGAAGGTCACACCCAGCGCACGACCGCGCGGAATAATCGTCACTTTATGCACCGGATCGTGCTCAGGAACAAGGCGACCAATAATCGCATGGCCTGCTTCGTGGTAAGCGGTAGATTCTTTCTGCGCTTCCGTCATCACCATGGAGCGGCGTTCCGCACCCATCATGATTTTGTCTTTCGCTTTCTCGAACTCAACCATGGATACCACACGCTTGTTGCCACGGGCAGCAAACAGCGCCGCTTCGTTCACAAGGTTCGCCAGATCGGCGCCAGAGAAGCCCGGCGTGCCGCGTGCGATGATTGCCGCATCGATATCCGGCGCCAGCGGTACGCGACGCATATGCACTTTCAGGATCTGCTCACGACCACGCACGTCTGGCAGACCTACCACGACCTGACGGTCGAAACGGCCAGGACGCAGCAGCGCAGGGTCAAGTACGTCTGGACGGTTAGTCGCCGCGATAACGATGATACCTTCGTTACCTTCGAAGCCGTCCATTTCAACCAGCATCTGGTTCAATGTCTGTTCACGTTCATCATGACCGCCGCCCAGACCCGCGCCACGCTGGCGGCCTACGGCGTCGATTTCATCGATGAAGATAATGCACGGCGCCGCTTTCTTAGCCTGCTCGAACATGTCACGCACACGAGATGCGCCAACACCGACGAACATTTCGACAAAGTCAGAACCGGAAATCGTAAAGAACGGGACTTTCGCTTCGCCTGCGATAGCTTTCGCCAGCAGGGTTTTACCCGTACCCGGAGGGCCGACCATCAGGACGCCTTTCGGGATTTTACCGCCCAGTTTCTGGAAGCGGCTTGGTTCACGCAGATACTCGACCAGCTCAGCCACTTCTTCTTTCGCTTCGTCACAACCTGCGACATCGGCAAAAGTGGTTTTGATCTGATCTTCCGTCAGCATGCGCGCTTTACTCTTACCGAACGACATGGCGCCTTTGCCACCGCCGCCCTGCATCTGACGCATGAAGAAGATCCAGACGCCGATCAGCAACAGCATCGGGAACCAGGAAATAAAGATTGAAGCCAGCAGGCTCGGCTCTTCAGGTGGTTCGCCAACAACCTTGACGTTTTTGGTCAGCAGGTTATCAAGCAGCTTCGGATCGTTAACCGGAATGTAGGTCGTGTAACGGTTACTATCTTTCTTGGTAACGTTGATCTCACGTCCGTTGATACGCGCTTCACGAACCTGGTCCTGGTTGACCTCTTGCAGGAAGGTAGAGTAATCCACCTTACGGCCATTAGACTCGCTGGGCCCAAAGCTCTGGAATACTGACATCAGCACAACGGCAATGACCAGCCAGAGTATTAGGTTTTTCGCCATGTCACTCAAGGGATTAACCTCTTATTACAACTGTGTTAAAAACAGCGTCAGGATACTCTATATCCAGCTTCTTTCAAACTTTCGTCTGAAATCCCCCGGTTATGGTTTTCGCCCGGTCGCTACAATATACACTTCGCGTGAACGCGCACGCGAAGAGTCCGGCTTACGAACTTTAACCTTCGTAAACAGGGAGCGAATTTCCCTTAGGTACTCATCGAAACCTTCGCCCTGGAACACCTTCACTACAAAACTTCCACCTGGCGCCAGCACATCACGACACATTTCTAACGCCAGTTCCACCAGATACATGGCGCGGGGGATATCCACCGCCGGTGTTCCGCTCATGTTTGGTGCCATATCTGACATGACAACTTGTACTTTACTGTCACCCACGCGTTCCAGCAGCGCTTTCATAACAAGTTCATCACGAAAATCGCCCTGAAGAAAGTCCACACCAACGATAGGATCCATAGGTAAAAGATCGCAAGCGATGATACGGCCTTTGCCGCCAATCTGCGTGACCACATACTGTGACCAGCCTCCTGGCGCAGCACCGAGGTCGACAACTGTCATCCCCGGCTTAAAAAGTTTGTCACTTTGCTGTATTTCATCAAGTTTAAACCAGGCACGGGAACGTAACCCCTTTTTCTGCGCCTGTTGAACATATTTATCGCTAAAGTGTTCCTGAAGCCAGCGACTCGAGCTGGCAGAACGCTTTTTACCTGTCATTTAACTTTCCCATCGGGGCAATTCATCGTTACCCGTAGCGTAAATTTTTACGCGCTCATTTGGTGATATATGGGAGATGGCGGTAGAATGACCCGTTTTCAATCCCAACGTAAGCAAAAATATACGATGAATCTGAGTACTAAACAAAAACAGCACCTGAAAGGTCTGGCACATCCGCTCAAGCCGGTAGTTATGCTTGGCAACAATGGTTTGACCGAAGGGGTACTGGCCGAGATTGAACAAGCGTTAGAGCACCATGAACTTATCAAGGTGAAGATCGCCTCGGAAGATCGCGAAACCAAAACCTTGATCGTGGAAGCTATCGTACGCGAAACCGGCGCCTGTAACGTACAGGTCATCGGTAAAACGCTGGTACTTTATCGCCCAACTAAAGAACGTAAAATCTCGCTGCCACGCTAAGAATATCCTAAAGTCGAACACAAAATCTGTGTAAAACGAGGGGTTTTCCGCAAGCAGGAGAGCAAAATGCCACGCTCTCTTCGTTGATAAAAGGCCGCATAGCGGCCTTTTTCCTTTCTTTACAATACATCAACATCTTGAGTATTGGGTAATTCTTACAGGTATTCCACCTTAATCACTTCGTATTCCACTTCGCCGCCAGGCGTTTTGATGGTCACGACGTCATCCTGCTCTTTGCCAACCAGGCCGCGCGCGATAGGTGAATTCACGGAAATCAGGTTCTGTTTAAAATCCGCTTCGTCATCGCCGACAATACGCCAGGTCTGCTCTTCATCGTTATCGAGATTCAGAACAGTTACCGTTGCGCCGAAAACAACACGTCCGTTGTTCGGCATCTTCGTCACATCGATCACCTGCGCATTCGACAGCTTCGCCTCGATATCCTTGATACGTCCTTCGCAGAAACCCTGCTGTTCACGCGCAGCGTGATACTCGGCATTCTCTTTCAGGTCGCCATGCTCACGCGCTTCCGCGATAGCGGCGATGATTTCAGGACGGCGCACAGATTTCAGAAAATCCAGCTCTTCGCGCAGTTTTTCGGCACCACGTAAAGTCATCGGAATAGCTTGCATTTGTTATACCTCTTGAACATTCCTGTAGGGGGTGATTGACCCCGCCTCGGCTGCTAAGCCTGCTCCGGTATGCGTTCTACCAAAGCCAGAAGCAAAAAAATACCGACCCGGGTACAAAGCCCCAGGTCAGCTACAATTCTCAATTTGATACGTATTTTACCCTGGAGTTCCCTATGGGTCATCGTTTACTTTCCAGGGCATTGCGCCGTAGTATGACGGCTTGTTTCCAGGTTGTTAGCGCGAGATTATGCGATTTTCCAGATTTATCATCGGATTGACCACCAGTATAGCGTTCAGCGTCCAGGCCGCGAATGTTGATGAATACATCAATCAGCTCCCTGATGGGGCCAACCTTGCTTTCATGGCTCAGAAGGTCGGCGCGTCCACGCCCGCGATTGATTACCATAGCCAGCAGATGGCGCTGCCCGCCAGTACGCAAAAAGTGATCACGGCCCTCGCGGCATTGATTCAGCTCGGCCCCGATTTTCGTTTTACCACCACGCTGGAGACAAAAGGCAACGTGGACAATGGCGTCTTAAAAGGGGACTTAGTGGCGCGATTTGGTGCCGATCCGACGCTAAAACGCCAGGATATTCGCAATATGGTCGCAACGCTGAAAAAATCTGGCGTGACGCAAATTGCGGGAAATGTGCTCATCGACACCTCCATTTTCGCCAGCCATGATAAAGCGCCAGGCTGGCCCTGGAATGACATGACGCAATGTTTTAGCGCACCACCCGCAGCCGCCATTGTCGATCGCAACTGCTTTTCCATCTCCCTCTACAGCGCGCAAAAACCGAATGACTTAGCGTATATTCGCGTGGCGTCCTATTACCCGGTGACCATGTTCAGTCAGGTTCGCACCCTCCCACGCGGCTCTGCGGAAGCGCAATACTGTGAGCTGGATGTCGTTCCGGGGGATTTAAACCGCTTCACGCTGACAGGTTGCCTGCCGCAGCGCGCCGAACCGTTACCGTTGGCCTTCGCCATTCAGGACGGCGCCAGCTATGCCGGAGCAATCCTGAAAGACGAGTTAAAACAGGCAGGTATCACCTACAGCGGTACGCTGTTACGCCAGACGCAGGTCAACGAACCCGGAACGGTAGTTGCCAGCAAGCAGTCTGCGCCGCTGCATGATTTGCTTAAGATTATGCTGAAAAAATCGGACAACATGATTGCCGATACCGTCTTTCGCATGATCGGCCACGCACGCTTCAACGTTCCCGGCACATGGCGGGCGGGATCTGATGCCGTACGCCAGATCCTGCGTCAACAGGCTGGCGTTGATATTGGCAATACCATCATCGCTGACGGTTCGGGCCTTTCTCGCCACAACCTGATTGCCCCGGCCACCATGATGCAGGTGCTGCAATACATCGCCCAACACGACAACGAGCTGAACTTTATCTCCATGCTGCCGCTGGCGGGATATGACGGCTCTCTGCAATACCGTGCGGGTCTGCATCAGGCTGGGGTCGATGGTAAAGTTTCGGCGAAAACAGGCTCGCTGCAAGGGGTCTATAATCTGGCGGGATTTATTACAACGGCAAGTGGGCAACGGATGGCGTTTGTTCAGTATCTTTCCGGGTATGCCGTTACGCCAGCTGACCAGCGCAATCGTCGAATTCCGTTAGTACGTTTTGAAAGCCGGTTGTACAAAGATCTTTATCAGAACAACTAGGTGAGGATAGTGCCGGATGGCGCTGACGCTTATCCGGCCTACACACTAGATGGGTCATTTAATTGCCGGATGGCGGCGCTTTGCGCCTTATCCGGCCTACTATCCGTAGGCCCGGTAAGCGTAAGCGCCACCGGGCATTTGAACCAGATTAACGTTTGTAGATGAACTCGACGCCTTCTTCGTCGTCTTCGTCCCAGTCGTCATCCCAGTCATCTTCTGCTTCATCTTCGACTTCAGCGAGCTGCTGACGGTGATAATCGTCCCACATGAACTCCACTTTCTCCGGCTGCTTCGCTTCATCAGCCTGAACGATGGGGTTCTCGATGATAAAGGTCATCACATCCCAGCAGAGATCTTTCACGCCAGTCTGGCTGGCAGCGGAAATCATGTAGTACTTATCTTCCCAGCCCAGCGCCTGCGCGATAGCTCTCGCTTTTTCTTCCGCTTCGGCCTGGTCCAGCAAATCAATTTTGTTGAACACTAACCAGCGCGGCTTAGCAGCCAGATCCTGACTGTATTTTTCCAGTTCGCCGATAATGATACGGGCGTTTTCCACCGGATCGGAACCGTCGATAGGATCGATATCAATAAGGTGCAGCAGTACGCGGCAACGTTCCAGGTGCTTCAGGAAGCGAATCCCCAGACCCGCGCCTTCCGCCGCGCCTTCAATCAGCCCCGGAATATCGGCAACCACAAAGCTCTTTTCGTTGTCCATACGCACAACGCCAAGGCTCGGCACCAGAGTGGTAAACGGATAGTCCGCCACTTTCGGTTTTGCCGCAGATACCGCGCGGATAAAGGTTGATTTACCGGCGTTTGGCATACCCAGCATACCCACATCCGCCAGCAGCATCAGCTCCAGCATCAAATCGCGCTTATCGCCCGGCGTGCCCATCGTTTTCTGACGCGGAGTGCGGTTAACAGAGGACTTAAAGCGGGTATTGCCCAGGCCGTGCCAGCCGCCTTTGGCAACCATCAGACGCTGACCGTGTTTGGTCATATCGCCCATGGTTTCGCCGGTGCCCTGATCGATAACACGCGTACCGACAGGCACTTTGATCGTGACATCTTTCCCACGTTTACCGGTGCAGTCACGGCTTGCGCCATTCTGACCACGTTCAGCACGGAACGATTTTTCAAAGCGATAATCGATCAGCGTGTTCAGGTTTTCGTCGGCTTCCAGCCAGACGTCGCCACCATCGCCGCCATCACCGCCATCCGGGCCGCCTTTCGGGATGTATTTTTCGCGGCGGAAGCTCACGCAACCATTGCCGCCATCGCCAGCAACGACCAGAATCGATGCTTCATCAACAAACTTCATTTTACTCTCCGTAAATCATTCGCCTGAGCGGGGTTGCGAAACCACCGTTTCATGCTTGCGTAAACCGCCCCAAATACGATGACCAATGGCGGAATACATCGCGCCCGCAACCACGACAAACGCACCGAGATAACCTAAAAGGTTTAACATCGGTCTGGCGAAGAAATCGGGCCAGGCCATAGATAATAGATCTGAAAATAACAGCGTAAACAGCGGAGTGAGTGTGATTAACGCACTTACCTGCGCTGCCTGCCAACGCGCCATCGCTTCCGCCAGGGCGCCATATCCTACCAGCGTATTCAGCCCACAGAAAATCAAACACGCGAGCTGCCAGTCGCTTAACTGCGAGATAACCCCCGGCTTCGCCAGCGGCAATAACGCAATCGTACATAAAGTGTACAGTAAAAACAGGATCTGCTGTGAGGCCAGACGACGCAATAACACCTTTTGCGCGACGCCATAACTCACCCAGACCGTCGCCGCACCGACCCCAAAGATCACACCCCAGGTGTAATCGGTCAGTTTGGTAAAAATCTCGACCAGACTGGTATTAAAGAACATCACCAGCCCACAAAGCAGCATGAGCGCGCCAATCACCTGCGTGCCGCGCATCTTTTCTTTCAAAATAAAGACGCTGGCGACCATCATGCCAACCGGTGACAGCTGACCGATAACCTGCGATGCCGTCGGACTCAAATATTGCAGGGAAGAGCTGAACAGGATGAAATTCCCGAAAAGTCCACCTGTTGCAATCGCCAGCAACACCAGCCAGCGCGGTTTGCGAAAAATACGCAATGGCGGGAGCTTTCTTTTAACTGCCAGGATCGCGCCGAGGCCGATACTCGCCATTAAAAAGCGATAGAAGACAATGGTTGGAGGTTCCATCACCTCCAGCACCTGCTTCATTGCAATTGGCAAAGCGCCCCAACACATTGCAGTGGTGAGTGCTAAAAGGATGCCAATGCCAGCCTGCTGCTTCATGCCCGTTTTCCCTACAAGAAAATTTTCCGGGTTTTCAATGTAAAAAGCCCCGCAACACGTTGCGGGGCTTTAATCCGTTACCGGACCACGAAGAACTTACTCAGCAACGATGCTGATGTATTTACGGTTGTTCGGGCCTTTAACTTCGAATTTCACTTTACCGTCTGCTTTAGCAAACAGAGTGTGGTCACGACCGCAACCTACGTTAGTGCCAGCGTGGAATTTGGTGCCACGTTGACGAACGATGATGCTACCCGCCAGAACGGTTTCGCCACCGAAACGCTTAACGCCCAGGCGTTTAGCTTCTGAATCGCGACCGTTACGAGTTGAGCCGCCAGCCTTTTTATGTGCCATTTAAATCTCTCCTCAGGTCTTAGGCGCTGATGCCAGTAATTTTCACATCAGTGAACCACTGACGGTGGCCTTGCTGCTTACGATAGTGTTTACGACGACGAAACTTAACGATTTTAACTTTCTCGCCACGACCGTGAGCAACAACTTCAGCTTTGATTACGCCGCCATCAACGAAAGGAACGCCGATTTTGACTTCTTCACCGTTTGCGATCATCAGAACTTCAGCGAACTCAATAGTTTCGCCAGTTGCGATGTCCAGCTTTTCCAGGCGAACGGTCTGACCTTCGCTTACTCGGTGTTGTTTACCACCACTTTGGAAAACCGCGTACATAAAAAACTCCGCTTCCGCGCACGCCTTTTCAATGATTCAGAGTGCGCTATAAATATTCACAATAGGGCGCGAATATTACGCAAAACGCGAGCCTTTGACAAGTGCTACCGTCAATACATGAAGAAAAAAAACACAACGTGTACGGTAACGTTTATCTGCGCCGTTTTTTCAGTACAATCAGCATATATTCCTAACCCTAAACCCTTAGTTATCTCATCCCATGATGAGTTAATCGGGGCGATAAGCCCGGCTTTTGCGATGAATTTAGAAAAAATCAATGAGTTAACCGCGCAAGATATGGCGGGTGTCAATGCGACAATCCTTGAACAGCTCAATTCCGACGTCCAACTGATCAATCAGTTAGGGTATTACATCGTTAGCGGCGGCGGAAAACGTATCCGCCCGATGATTGCCGTACTCGCTGCGCGCGCCGTTGGTTATCAGGAAAATGCGCACGTCACGATCGCTGCCTTAATCGAGTTTATCCACACCGCCACCCTGCTACACGACGATGTTGTGGATGAATCCGATATGCGTCGTGGGAAGGCAACGGCGAATGCGGCATTTGGCAACGCCGCCAGCGTCCTGGTCGGTGATTTTATCTACACCCGCGCGTTCCAGATGATGACCAGCCTTGGCTCGCTGAAAGTGCTGGAGGTAATGTCAGAAGCGGTGAACGTCATCGCCGAAGGCGAAGTGCTGCAACTGATGAACGTCAACGACCCGGACATCACCGAAGAAAATTACATGCGCGTGATTTACAGCAAAACGGCGCGCCTGTTTGAAGCTGCGGCGCAGTGTTCCGGTCTTCTTGCTGGCTGTACTCCTGAGCAAGAAAAAGGGTTGCAGGATTATGGTCGTTATCTCGGTACGGCCTTTCAGCTGATTGACGATTTACTCGATTACAGCGCTGATGGCGAGCAGTTAGGTAAAAATGTCGGCGATGACCTCAACGAAGGAAAACCAACGCTGCCGCTGCTGCACGCTATGCGTAACGGTACGCCAGAACAGGCGCAAATGATCCGTACCGCCATTGAACAAGGCAATGGTCGCCACCTTCTGGAACCCGTTCTGGAAGCCATGACCGCCTGCGGTTCACTGGAATGGACGCGTCAGCGTGCAGAAGACGAGGCCGATAAAGCCATCGCCGCCCTACAGATTCTGCCTGATACGCCGTGGCGCGAAGCCCTGATCGGTCTGGCGCACATCGCCGTACAACGCGATCGTTAACCCTCCCTTCTCATCCCGTGCTCTGCGCGGGATGAATCTTTAAGTTCCAGTAAATTCCAGTTACTCATTTCTTTCCCAGCCCTTTTCCCATCGCACGTATGCTGTCACATTTTATGAATATGCATACTCTTTACAGGAACATATTAGAGCAATACTATCACCTGGCGTATAGTATTTCTCACAGGCTGATTATCCAGGCCGCAAGCGACTGACTGACCGAAGGAGTGAGGGAATAATGGAAAATAAACTCATTGACTGGCATCCCGCAGACATCATTGCCGGATTACGTAAAAAAGGGACATCTATGGCGGCGGAATCACGCAAGAATGGATTAAGTTCCTCGACGCTGGCAAACGCCCTGACCCGACCGTGGCCGAAAGGAGAGCTCATCATTGCGAAGGCGCTGGGTACAGAACCTTGGGTGATCTGGCCATCGCGCTATCATGACCCAGAAACCCATGAGTTCATTGACAGAACGCGTCTGATGCGGGCTCGAAAAGGGAAATAGAGAAGTAAGGAACGGATAACGCTCTGAACGGTAGCCCCCGAACAGGGGCTACCAGTGCATGTAGAAAAGATTACTCGCCTTTCACACGCTCAATATTCGCGCCCAGCGCGCGCAGTTTGTCTTCAATGCGCTCATAGCCACGATCGATGTGATAAATACGATCAACCAGCGTCGTGCCTTCTGCAATGCATCCCGCCAGCACCAGGCTCGCAGACGCACGCAAGTCGGTCGCCATCACCTGCGCCCCGGAGAGTTTTTCAACGCCGTGGCAAATCACGGTGTTGCTCTCGATTTCCGCGTGCGCGCCCATACGGATCAGTTCAGGCACATGCATAAAGCGGTTTTCGAAAATGGTTTCCGTGATGAAACCCGTCCCTTCCGCGACAAGGTTCAGCAGCGTGAACTGCGCCTGCATATCGGTCGGGAAAGCCGGGTGCGGCGCGGTGCGCACATTCACAGCTTTCGGACGCTGGCCATGCATGTCCAGGCTGATCCAGTCTTCACCGGTTTCAATATCCGCTCCGGCGTCACGCAGTTTAGCCAGTACGGCATCCAGCGTATCCGGCTGCGCGTTACGGCAGACGATTTTACCGCCGGAAATCGCCGCCGCGACCAGGAAGGTGCCGGTTTCAATGCGATCGGGCAGAACACGGTATACGCCGCCGCCCAGACGCTCAACGCCCTCAATGGTAATACGATCGGTGCCCTGACCGCTTATCTTCGCTCCCAACGTCACCAGGAAGTTCGCGGTATCGACGATCTCCGGCTCACGCGCGGCGTTTTCAATCACGGTGGTCCCTTCGGCCAGCGTTGCCGCAGACATAATGGTCACCGTCGCACCGACGCTGACTTTGTCCATCACGATATGCGCGCCTTTCAGGCGACCATTAACAGACGCCTTCACATAGCCTTCTTCCAGCTTGATCTCAGCGCCCAGTTGTTCCAGGCCGGTGATGTGCAGATCGACCGGACGCGCGCCGATGGCGCAACCGCCTGGCAGAGAAACCTGCCCCTGACCAAAACGCGCAACCAGCGGCCCCAGCGCCCAAATCGACGCGCGCATGGTTTTTACCAGTTCATAAGGCGCGCAGAAGATGTTGACCTGGCTGGCGTCAATCCAGACAGAACCGTTACGTTCCACTTTCGTTCCAAGCTGGCTGAGCAGTTTCATCGTCGTATCGATGTCTTTCAGCTTTGGAACGTTCTGGATCTCTACCGGCTCTTCTGCCAGCAGCGCCGCGAAAAGGATCGGCAATGCGGCATTTTTAGCGCCTGAAATTGTGACTTCGCCCTGGAGCGTTGTCGGCCCCTGTACACGAAATTTATCCATTATTCTGTTCTCTGTTAAGAATTCATATCTGCTACCGGCGTGTCGCCCGTCGCTCAAAAACCGTTAAGTTTGCGATCGCGTTCCCATTCCGCTGGGGTATACGCTTTGATCGATACGGCATGGATACGGTTATCCGCAATAAACTCCATCAACGGGCCGTAAACAGACTGCTGCTTCTTGACCCGGCTCATGCCGTCAAACATCTCACCCACGGCGATAACCTGAAAGTGACTGCCATCGCCAGAGACGTGGACTTCCTGGAGGGAGAGTGCGCTCATCAGCACGCTCTGAATTTCATGATTTTCCATGGGCTCTTCATTCGTCAAATAGGGAAAACAGCCCAACATCTTAGAGCAAAGTGGCGCTGTCATAAATAAGCAAAAAGCCCAGCTGATAAATCAGGCAAGGCTTTGGTGGCAAATCCCACTTAGGGGTTTTGCCGGATGGCGGCACAAGGCCTTATCCGGCCTACAAAAATTAACGTGGAAGCACGTCAGCAGGCAAATTATAGAGCTTCGCCAGCGTGTAAACCTTCTCGTTTACCCCTTGCAGCGAAACGCTGTTGCCCTGTCGCTTCGCCTGATCGACAAGATGCACCAGTAACGCCAGACCACCGGTATCCACCCGGGAGACCTGGCTCAGATCGATGCAGGTTACGCCTTTCATCGCATCAACGCGCGCATCCCACAGAGGGTTCAGCACGTCCTGGTCCAGCTCTCCCGCTAATGCCAGCGTGTCACCTTCGCGCGTCCAGCTAAGTGACTGCGTCATTATTTTTTCTCTTCCAGCGAAATTTTCTGACGAGAAATTGACTGCAACTGCGCGGTCAGGCCGTCGATGCCTTTGGTACGCAGCAGATCGCTCCACTCATTCTGTTTTGTGGTGATCATACTGACGCCTTCCGCGATCATGTCATAAGCCTGCCAGTTACCGGTCTGGGTGTTTTTGCGCCACTGGAAATCCAGTCGAACCGGAGGACGGCCATTCGGATCGATGATCGTCACGCGGATCGGCACGATGGTCGCATTGCCCAGCGGTTGTTCCGGCGCAATCTGGTAAGTCTGGCCGTGGTACATTGCCAGCGCCTGACCATAAGCCTGTTTCAGGTATTCACGGAACGCCGCGAAATAGGCATCACGCTGCGCCGGCGTCGCCTCCCGGTAGTAACGACCCAGTACCAGCGCGCCCGCGTATTTCACCTGCACATACGGCAGCAGTTCCTGGTCAACGACGTCGCGCAGGTAATCCGGGTTGGCACGGATTTTCGGCTGTTCGTTTTTCAGACGATCGAAGGTTTTCTGCGCCGCCTCATTCATCAATTTATACGGGTTAGTCTGGTCCGCCGCGGTTGCCGCGCTCAACGGTGCAATGACCAGCAGCGCTACCATCATTAATCGCTTAAACATACATCGATTCTCCTGTGATTAATTTGTTGCGCCCGCAGGCGGTGTCGCTTCATTATTGCCTTCAGTTGGCGCTGGCGCATCGCCAGAATTCTTATTGTCGTCCCCTTTACTGTTGTAAAGGAACTGACCAATCATGTCTTCAAGCACCATCGCGGACTTGGTGTCCTGAATAGTGTCGCCATCTTTGAGGATAGACGTTCCCAGTTCAGGATCTTCAAACCCGACGTTTAACGCCAGATATTGCTCCCCCAGCAGGCCAGAGGTGCGGATACTCAGCGAACTGGTATCAGGAATGTGGTTATAGCGCTCTTCAATATCCAGCGTGACGCGCGGCAGGTAGGTTTTCGGATCCAGCGAGATATCCGCAACCCGGCCGACAACCACCCCGCCGATGCGCACCGGAGAGCGCGCTTTCAGGCCGCCAATATTGTCGAAGGTCGCATAAATCGTGTAGGTCGGCTCCGTGCGCATTGAGGTGACATTGGCCGCTTTCAGGCAAACAAACAGCGCCGCCAGCAACGCAACCAGCAAGAAGATCCCTACCCAAATTTCACTTTTTTTCGTTTGCATGAACTCAATTCCCAAACATCAGTGCGGTCAACACAAAATCCAGACCCAGAACGGCCAAAGACGAGTGCACAACGGTGCGCGTGGTTGCGCGGCTAATCCCGGCAGAGGTCGGAATCGCGTCATACCCATTGAACAGCGCAATCCACGTTACCGTGATGGCGAACACCACGCTCTTAATCAAACAGTTCACGAGATCCAGACGCCAGTCGACGGCATCCTGCATCGCCGACCAGAAGAAACCGGCATCGATCCCCTTCCAGCTAACGCCAACCAGCGATCCTCCCCAGATGCCAACAGCCACGAAGATAATCGTCAGCAGCGGCAGCGAAATCACCCCCGCCCACAGGCGCGGAGAGATCACCCGGCGCAGCGGATCGACGGCCATCATTTCCATACTGGAGAGCTGCTCAGTCGCTCGCATAAGACCAATTTCTGCGGTCAGCGCAGACCCAGCGCGCCCGGCAAACAGCAACGCCGCGACAACCGGCCCCAGTTCACGCAACAATGAAAGCGCCACCAGCATACCCAGGCTGGTTTCCGCGCTGTAAGTCGTCAGAACCAGATAGCCCTGCAACCCGAGCACCATGCCGATAAAAACGCCAGAGACGATAATAATGAGCATCGACAGGACGCCCACATTATAGAGCTGACGCACCAGCAACGGCGCATGCTTGCGAAATTCCGGCTTACCAATCACCGCATTGAATAACATTAACCCGGCACGCCCGAACGTTCTGAGGGTTTTGATCCCCCGGTGTCCAAGCGATGCCAGCGCATTTAACAGCATGAGTGGCTTAACTCCCTGTTTCGAGTAAATCGGAGTGATAATCGCCCGCCGGATAGCGGAACGGAACCGGCCCGTCGGCAATACCGTCCAGGAACTGGCGGACGCGCGGGTCGGCATTTTCTTGCAGTTCCTTCGCGCTACCGTGCGCCACGATTTTTTTGTCCGCCATAATCCAGGCGTGATCGGCGATGCTCAGCACCTCCGGCACATCGTGGGACACGACAACGCAGGTTACGCCCAGCGTGCTGTTCAGTTCTGAAATCAGCTTCACCAGTACGCCCATCGTAATCGGGTCCTGACCCACAAACGGCTCATCGAACATAATAAGGTCGGGTTCCAGCGCAATAGCACGGGCTAATGCCGCACGCCGCGCCATCCCCCCGGACAGTTCAGAGGGCATGAGCTTTGCCGCGCCGCGCAGACCAACGGCTTCCAGTTTCATCATCACCGTGCTTTTCAACAGCGGCGCGGGTAAATTCGTGTGCTCCCGCAGTGGGTAGGCTACGTTATCAAACACGTTCATGTCGGTGAACAGCGCCCCCGACTGAAACAGCATGCTCATCCGTTTTCGTACCGTGTACAACCGCGAGCGAGACATAGCAGGTACGTTTTCGCCATCAAACAGTATTTCCCCGCTATCCGGCGGGATCTGTCCGCCAATCAGTCGTAACAGCGTGGTTTTACCGATCCCCGATGGCCCCATGATCGCCGTGATCTTCCCGCGTGGCACGGTCAGGGAAATATTATCGAAAATGCAGCGGTCGCCACGCGAAAAGCTGACGTCGCGCATATCGACTAAATTCGCCACAGACTGACCCATTGATTCATCCTTTGTATCGCCTTGTTGATCTAAGCATGGCGCTGAATTTAGCCATGAACCCAACATATTTACAGAATATTACCTGCCCTGGTTAGCTAAAGCTGGCATTTGTTTTACTTTTTAGCCGCATAAAGTCAAAATTAAGACTTCGTTACGGCTTCCAGAAGATCCCTCCAGTGGACCGGCGAGTATACCTGAAGAAAGGACTTTAGATGCTTTTAGCTACGGCGCTGTTAATTATTGGTTTACTTCTGGTGGTCTACAGCGCCGATCGTCTGGTGTTTGCCGCATCGATTTTGTGTAGGGCAGTGGGGATTCCTCCGCTCATTATCGGGATGATGGTCGTCAGTATCGGAACATCTTTACCGGAGATAATTGTCTCGGTTGCCGCGTCGCTTCACGGGCAACTGGACTTAGCCGTGGGCACCGCGCTCGGCTCCAACATCATCAATATCTTGCTGATTCTGGGCCTGGCGGCGCTGTTTCACCCTTTTACCGTGCATTCTGATGTTTTGCGCCGCGAATTGCCGCTAATGTTATTTGTCAGTGTGCTGGCGGGTTCCGTCCTGCACGATGGCGAGCTGAGCCGTAGCGACGGAATCTTTCTTCTGCTGCTGGCCGTGCTATGGCTGCTGTTCATTGTTAAGATCGCGCGCCTGGCGGAGCGACAGGGAAATGACAGCCTCACCCGGGAGCAGGTGGCGGAGCTGCCGCGCGAAGGCGGCTTACCCGTCGCGTTTTTGTGGCTGGGTATCGCGCTGATTATTATGCCGATGGCGACGCGGATGGTGGTTGATAACGCCACCGTACTGGCGAACTACTTCGCCATGAGCGAACTGACTATCGGCCTGACGGTGATTGCGATTGGCACCAGCCTGCCGGAGCTGGCGACGGCGATCGCGGGCATCCGCAAAGGTGAAAATGATATCGCCATTGGCAACATTATCGGCGCCAATATTTCTAATATCGCCATCGTTCTGGGGCTGCCTGCATTGATTACGCCAGGCGACGTCAACCCGCTGGCGTTTGGGCGTGACTATAGCGTGATGCTGTTAGTGAGCATTGTTTTGGCATTGCTGTGCTGGCGGCGTCCGCGCCAGATTGGTCGGGGCGCAGGCGTGCTGCTGACCGGCGGTTTTATCGTATGGCTGGCGATGCTGTACTGGCTGTCGCCGCTTCTTATTGGATAACGGGAAAACGGACTATGTCGCACTTAGCGTTACAACCGGGTTTTGACTTTCAGAAAGCAGGCAAAGACGTCCTGGAGATTGAACGTGAAGGCCTGGCGGAGCTTGATCAATACATCGACCAGAACTTCACGCTCGCCTGTGAAAAAATCTTCTCGTGCACAGGCAAAGTCGTTGTCATGGGGATGGGAAAATCAGGTCATATCGGGCGGAAAATGGCCGCCACCTTTGCCAGCACCGGCACTTCCGCCTTTTTTGTTCACCCGGGCGAGGCCGCGCATGGCGATCTCGGCATGGTCACCTCGCAGGATGTGGTGATCGCGATTTCCAACTCTGGCGAATCCAATGAGATTGCCGCATTAATCCCGGTTCTCAAACGCTTGCAGGTGCCGCTGATTTGTATCACCGGGCGACCAGAAAGCAGCATGGCGCGTGCGGCGGATGTGCATCTGTGTGTTAAAGTGCCGAAAGAAGCCTGCCCGTTGGGTCTGGCGCCGACCAGCAGCACCACGGCTACGCTGGTCATGGGCGATGCGCTCGCGGTCGCGTTATTAAAAGCCCGCGGCTTTACCGCCGAAGATTTTGCGTTGTCGCATCCGGGCGGCGCACTTGGCCGTAAACTTCTGCTGCGCGTTAACGATATCATGCACACCGGCGATGAAATCCCGCATGTGAATAAAAACGCCAGCCTGCGTGATGCCCTGCTGGAAATTACGCGTAAAAATCTCGGCATGACCGTCATTTGTGATGACACAATGAAGATTGACGGCATCTTTACCGATGGCGACTTGCGTCGTGTTTTCGATATGGGTGTGGATGTTCGCCAGTTAGGGATTGCCGACGTCATGACGCCAGGGGGAATTCGCGTTCGCCCCGGTATTCTCGCCGTTAACGCCCTGAACTTAATGCAGTCCCGTCATATCACCTCCGTTTTGGTTGCTGATGGCGACCAGTTACTGGGTGTGTTACATATGCATGATTTACTGCGTGCAGGCGTAGTGTAGAAACTCAAGGATAAAATAAATGAGTAAAGCAGGTGCGTCGCTTGCGACCTGTTATGGCCCCGTCAGTACACAGGTTATCGCCCAGGCGGAAAACATCCGTCTGCTCATCCTCGATGTGGATGGCGTGCTGTCTGATGGTCTGATTTATATGGGCAACAACGGTGAAGAGCTGAAGGCCTTTAACGTCCGTGATGGCTACGGCATTCGCTGTGCGCTCACTTCCGGGATTGAGGTCGCTATTATTACCGGACGAAAGGCTAAACTTGTAGAAGATCGCTGTGCCACCCTGGGGATCACGCATCTCTATCAGGGGCAGTCGGACAAACTTATCGCGTTTGGCGACCTGCTCGATAAGCTGGGCGTTGCGCCTGAAAATGTGGCTTACGTCGGTGACGATCTGATCGACTGGCCGGTGATGGAAAAAGTGGGTCTGAGCGTTGCGGTCGCTGATGCGCATCCGCTCCTGATCCCCCGCGCCGACTATGTGACGCATATCGCCGGTGGACGCGGCGCGGTGCGGGAAGTGTGCGATCTACTCTTGCTGGCGCAGGGTCAGCTTGATGAGGCCAAAGGGCAATCGATATGAGTAAAACCAGACGTTGGGTTATCATTCTACTGTCGTTGGCCGTACTGGTGTTGATCGGAATTAATCTGGCGGATAAAGACGATCCTGCTCAGGTTGTGGTGAACACCAGCGATCCGACTTATAAGAGCGAGCATACCGATACGGTCGTCTATAGCCCGGAAGGCGCGTTGAACTATCGTCTTATTGCGCAGCACGTTGAATATTATTCAGAACAGGCGCTTTCGTGGTTTACCCAACCGGTATTAACCACCTTTGATAAAGATAAAGTCCCGACATGGTCGATTAAAGCGGATAAGGCGAAATTGACCGAAGACCGGATGCTCTATCTGTATGGTCACGTTGAAGTCAATGCGCTGGCGCCTGACGCTCAACTACGCAGAATCACGACGGATAACGCGACGATCAACCTGGTGACGCAGGATGTCACCTCTGAAGATCTGGTCACGTTATACGGAACAACATTTAACTCCAGCGGACTGAAAATGCGCGGCAACTTACGCAGCAAGAACGCCGAGCTGATTGAAAAGGTTAGAACCTCCTATGAAATTCAAAACAAACAAACTCAGCCTTAATCTTGTGCTTGCCAGCACACTTCTGGCCGCCAGTCTTCCGGCGTTCGCGGTCACCGGCGATACCGAACAACCGATTCATATTGAATCGGACCAGCAGTCACTGGATATGCAGGGTAACGTGGTGACGTTTACCGGAAATGTCGTCGTGACTCAGGGCACCATCAAAATCAATGCCGACAAAGTGGTCGTCACCCGTCCGGGCGGCGAGCAAGGCAAAGAGGTGATCGACGGCTTCGGCAACCCGGCGACGTTTTATCAGATGCAGGACAACGGCAAGCCGGTAAAAGGCCATGCCCAAAAAATGCATTATGAGCTGTCGAAAGATTTCGTCGTCCTGACCGGTAACGCCTACCTGGAGCAGCTCGACAGCAACATCACCGGCGATAAGATCACTTACCTGGTGAAAGAGCAGAAAATGCAGGCGTTCAGCGAAAAAGGCAAACGTGTAACGACGGTTCTGGTGCCGTCGCAGTTGCAGGACAAAAACAAAGACCAGACCCCGGCACAGAAGAAGGGTAACTAATTCGTTATGGCAACATTAACTGCAAAGAATCTTGCGAAAGCCTATAAAGGCCGTCGCGTGGTGGAAGATGTCAGCCTGACCGTGAATTCCGGGGAGATCGTCGGTCTGCTCGGGCCGAACGGCGCAGGCAAAACCACCACCTTCTACATGGTGGTGGGCATTGTGCCACGCGACGCTGGCAACATTATTATTGACGATGAAGACATCAGCCTGCTGCCGCTGCATGCCCGCGCGCGTCGCGGTATTGGCTATTTACCGCAGGAAGCCTCCATTTTCCGCCGTCTGAGCGTGTTTGATAACCTGATGGCGGTGCTGCAAATTCGTGACGATCTCACGACCGAACAGCGTGAAGACCGCGCCAATGAACTGATGGAAGAGTTCCACATCGAGCATCTGCGCGACAGCCTCGGACAAGCGTTGTCCGGCGGTGAGCGCCGCCGTGTGGAGATTGCCCGCGCGCTGGCCGCAAATCCGAAATTTATCCTGCTGGATGAACCGTTTGCAGGCGTTGACCCGATTTCCGTCATCGACATCAAACGCATTATCGAGCACCTGCGCGACAGCGGCCTCGGCGTTCTGATTACCGACCACAACGTTCGTGAGACGCTGGCGGTGTGTGAACGCGCGTATATTGTCAGCCAGGGGCATCTGATCGCACACGGCACACCGACAGAAATCCTGCAAGACGAGCACGTTAAGCGCGTATACCTTGGGGAAGACTTCAGACTCTGATAGGGTAGAAGACTGCGACGTCACAGCGGGAGAAAACGACTCTGAACATGAAGCAAGGTTTGCAACTCAGGCTCAGCCAACAACTGGCGATGACGCCCCAGCTACAACAGGCCATCCGTCTGTTGCAGTTGTCTACGCTGGAACTTCAGCAGGAACTTCAGCAAGCGCTGGAGAGTAATCCGCTGCTTGAGCAAACCGATCTTCACGATGAAATCGACACGCGCGAAACCCAGGACAACGAAGCCCTGGATACCGCAGACGCGCTCGAACAGAAAGAGATGCCCGAAGAGCTGCCGCTTGACGCCAGCTGGGATGAGATTTACACCGCAGGTACGCCGTCCGGCACCAGCGGCGACTACATCGACGACGAGCTGCCGGTGTACCAGGGCGAAACCACGCAGTCCCTCCAGGACTACCTGATGTGGCAAGTCGGGCTGACTCCGTTCTCGGATACCGATCGCGCGATTGCCACCTCAATTGTCGATGCCGTTGATGATACCGGCTATCTCACCATTTCGCTGGATGACATTCTCGAAAGCATCGGCGATGAAGAGATCGGCCTCGATGAAATAGAAGCGGTACTCAAACGCGTTCAGCGCTTCGATCCCATCGGCGTGGCGGCGAAAGATCTCCGTGACTGCCTGCTGATCCAGCTCTCACAGTTCGATAAATCCACGCCCTGGCTGGAAGACGCCCGGTTGATCATCAGCGATCACCTCGATCTGCTGGCCAATCATGACTTCCGCACCCTGATGCGCGTTACGCGGCTGAAAGAAGAGGTGCTGAAAGAGGCAGTCAATCTTATCCAGTCGCTCGATCCCAGACCGGGTCAGTCTATCCAGACCGGCGAACCTGAATATGTAATCCCGGATGTACTGGTGCGTAAGCACAACGGTTACTGGATGGTGGAGCTGAACGGCGACAGCATTCCCCGTCTACAGATCAATCAACATTATGCCGCCCTGTGCAACGGCGCGCGTAATGATGCCGACAGCCAGTTCATTCGCAGCAACCTTCAGGATGCGAAGTGGCTGATCAAAAGTCTGGAAAGCCGCAACGACACCCTGTTACGCGTGAGCCGCTGTATTGTTGAGCAGCAGCAGGCCTTCTTCGAGCAAGGTGAAGAGTTTATGAAACCGATGGTGCTGGCGGACATCGCCCAGGCCGTCGAGATGCACGAATCGACGATTTCCCGTGTGACCACGCAGAAGTATCTGCACAGTCCACGCGGCATTTTTGAACTGAAGTATTTCTTTTCCAGCCATGTGAATACCGAAGGCGGAGGCGAAGCCTCTTCCACGGCGATACGTGCGCTGGTGAAGAAATTAATTGCTGCGGAAAACCCCGCGAAACCGCTGAGCGACAGCAAGTTAACCTCTATGTTGTCGGATCAGGGTATCATGGTGGCGCGCCGCACCGTTGCGAAGTACCGAGAGTCTTTATCCATTCCGCCGTCCAATCAGCGCAAACAGCTGGTTTGAACCAACCGATAAGGAAGACACTATGCAGCTCAACATCACTGGAAATAACGTCGAAATTACTGAAGCCCTGCGCGACTTTGTCTCAACCAAATTCGCCAAACTTGAGCAGTATTTTGACAGGATTAATCAGGTCTACGTTGTTTTGAAAGTGGAGAAGGTAACACACATCTCGGATGCGACACTGCATGTAAACGGTGGCGAAATTCACGCCAGCGCGGAAGGTCAGGATATGTATGCCGCCATTGACGGTTTGATCGATAAACTGGCAAGGCAGCTAACGAAACACAAAGATAAACTGAAACAACACTAATTGTCCGGGCAGTTAGCGAGTGCAGGACGGCCTGTTGTGACGCACAACAGGCCATTTGTACAGTTAGCGCTCCGAATCTGCCTCATCAGGAATCATTCTGATGGAACAGGTTCTTAGGTGAAATTATGACAAATAACGATACGACTCTACAACTGAGCAGCGTACTTAACCAGGAATGTACGCGCAGCGGCGTTCACTGCCAGAGCAAAAAACGTGCGCTGGAGATTATCAGTGAACTGGCGGCAAAACAGCTCAGCCTGCCTCCGCAGGTGGTATTTGAAGCAATCCTGACGCGTGAGAAAATGGGCAGTACCGGCATTGGCAATGGTATCGCCATCCCGCACGGCAAGCTGGAAGAAGATACGCTGCGCGCCGTCGGCGTGTTCGTCCAACTCGAAACGCCTATCGCTTTCGATGCCATTGATAATCAACCGGTCGATCTGCTTTTCGCCCTGCTGGTGCCCGCAGATCAGACCAAAACGCATCTGCATACACTGTCGCTGGTCGCTAAACGTCTGGCGGATAAAACCATCTGCCGCCGTCTGCGCGCCGCGCAGAGTGACGAAGAGCTGTATCAAATCATCACTGACACCGAAGGTGGAAAGGATGAGGCATAACCACCCAATGGCATCTGTTGTGAGGAGAAACGGTACATGGTACTGATGATCGTCAGCGGTCGTTCAGGGTCAGGGAAATCTGTCGCCCTGCGTGCGCTGGAAGATATGGGTTTTTACTGCGTGGACAACCTCCCCGTGGTGCTGTTGCCCGATCTGGCTCGTACGCTGGCCGATCGCCAGATTTCTGCGGCCGTCAGCATTGACGTGCGTAACATGCCTGAGTCCCCTGAAATTTTCGAGCAGGCGATGAACAACCTGCCCGATGCGTTTTCACCACAGCTTCTGTTCCTTGATGCCGATCGCAACACGCTGATTCGCCGTTACAGCGATACGCGCCGTCTGCATCCGCTTTCCAGCAAAAATCTCTCCCTGGAGAGCGCCATCGACCAGGAAAGCGATCTGCTGGAACCGCTGCGTTCCCGCGCCGATCTGATTGTCGATACCTCTGAAATGTCCGTGCATGAACTGGCGGAAATGCTGCGTACCCGTCTGCTGGGCAAACGCGAGCGCGAGCTGACAATGGTGTTCGAGTCCTTCGGCTTCAAGCACGGTATTCCAATTGATGCCGATTATGTTTTTGACGTGCGCTTCCTGCCTAACCCGCACTGGGACCCGAAACTGCGTCCAATGACCGGCCTCGATAAACCGGTTGCGGCATTCCTCGACAGGCACACAGAAGTACACAATTTTATCTACCAGACTCGCAGCTATCTTGAGTTATGGTTACCCATGCTGGAGACAAACAACCGTAGCTATCTCACCGTAGCCATCGGCTGTACCGGCGGGAAACACCGTTCGGTGTATATTGCAGAACAGCTGGCAGACTACTTCCGCTCACGCGGTAAGAACGTGCAGTCACGCCATAGAACGCTGGAAAAACGCAAAACATGACCGTGAAGCAGACTGTAGAAGTCACGAACAAGCTGGGTATGCATGCCCGGCCTGCCATGAAACTGTTTGAATTAATGCAGGGTTTTGAGGCCGAAGTGCTGTTACGCAATGATGAAGGCACCGAAGCCGAAGCCAATAGCGTCATCGCCCTGCTGATGCTGGACTCTGCTAAAGGTCGCCAGATAGAAATTGAAGCCACCGGCCCGCAGGAGGTCGAAGCGCTGGCGGCGGTGATCGCGCTGTTCAATTCAGGATTCGACGAAGATTAGGCCATTTCGCTTTCGTCTCTTCCTCTCCCCCAGAAAACGCCACCCGGCGTTTTTTTATTCCCTCGTCTTTCTGCCTGCGTCGATATTGTACATTCCGTGCGCTTTTCCGTCCTGATTAAACCTTAAGAAAACCTTAAGAGGGGTTGTTTACGTTCTATTTAAGTTGAGCGTTCATACTGGTTCTATTAGCAACATTACCAGGAGATCTCATGATACTTTTATCTGAACAAAATCCCCTGGGCACCGGACGCCATCGTAAATGTTATGCGCATCCGGGCGATGCCCAACGCTGCATTAAGATCATTTACAATGCCGACCGCAGCGGCAAGAAAGAGATCCGCCGCGAGCTGAAATATTACGCGCATCTGTCACGTTACCTACAAGACTGGAGCGGCATTCCGCGCTATCACGGTACGGTAGAGACCGATTGTGGTACGGGCTACGTCTACGATGTGATAACCGATTTCGATGGCAAACCGTCCGTCACGCTGACTGAATTTGTAGCGCAGTGCCGCAATGACGAAGATGCCGCCGTCCTGCGCCAGTTGCTGAAAACGCTCAAGCGTTATATCTACGATAACCGCATCGTCACCATGACCCTGAAGCCGCAAAATATTCTGTGTCACCGCATTAGCGAATCCGAAGCGATCCCGGTGATCTGCGACAACATCGGCGAGAGTACGCTGATCCCGCTGGCAAGCTGGTCAGCCTGGTTTTGCCATCGCAAACAGGAAAGACAGTGGGAACGGTTGATCGCCCAACCGGGTCTGGTGGCGGCGCTGAAGATGAACCGCCAGGAAGAAGACAAAAGCGCGCTGCCGCTCCCCTCTCTTGAGGCCGCGCGTCAGCGCAATCTTAATACAGATGGTTACGCGTCATAAACGATTCGCCGCCCAACTGGCGCATTTGACGCAAAATCCACGCCTGACGGCTACGCACGTAGCCTGAAGGCGCGTTCGCTTTAAAGCGTAAAGGGTTTGGCAGCACCGCCGCTAATAGCGCGGCTTCTGACATACTTAACCGGCTGGCAGGTTTATTAAAATAGCGCTGCGACGCCGCTTCCACGCCAAACACGCCATCGCCAAACTCCGCAATATTCAGGTAGACGGTCAGAATGCGTTTTTTACTCCAGACGGTTTCCAGCCCGACGGTGAGCCCGGCCTCCAGCCCTTTACGCACCCAACTGCGGCCATCCCATAAAAAGAGATTCTTCGCCGTTTGCTGAGAAAGCGTGGACGCCCCACGAATTCGGTTTTCATTGCGCTCATTGTGCGCCAGCGCCTTCTCAATGGCCGAAACATCAAATCCCCAGTGCTCCGGGAATTTCTGATCTTCCGCCGCAATCACCGCCAGCCCCATCCACGGCGAGATCTCATCCATGCCAGCCCAGTCGGAATGCGCAACATAGCCGAAATCACCTTGCAGCCACGCGCTAATCTGCCGTTCCACCATCACTGCGGAAAAAGGCACCGGAACGACGCTGAACAGCGCGATGCCGCCGCCCCAAAAAACCGCCAGCACCACAAGGATGCGCAGGAGCAAACGGCGCAGGGACGCCAGCGGAGTGAAACGCCCTTTACTCATTCAGCCAGAACCAGTACGCGAGACACCAGTTTTTCAATGCCGGTCGCCGCCTGTGCAATATCCTGCGCCAGCATGTAAGCAGGCGTGGTGACAATTTTGTTATCTTCATCCACCACAATATCGTCAACCGGACATGGCACATGCTCGGCCCCCATATCTTCCAGCACTTCCGCCGTATCGATATCGGTGCCAATCGTCAGACGAAGCGGGAAACCAAAAATCCTGGGCAGCATTGCCGGGGCAATGCACATAAACCCTAACGGCTTACCCGACTGGTGCATGGCGATTGCCAGCGCGGCCAGGTCGCTATCTACCCGGCACTCGCTGCCCTGGCTGGCAAAATTACTCAGGTTTTTCGCCGCGCCAAATCCACCCGGAACAATCAGCGCGTCCAGATCGCTGGAGACCGCCTGAGCAAGTGGACGAATTTCCCCTCGCGTAATGCGCGCGGCTTCGATCAGGACATTTCGCGTCTCCGCCATCGCTTCGCCCGTCAGGTGATTAATCACATCAGCCTGCTGTTTATCCGGCGCAAAGCAGATGGCCTGCGCGCCGCTGCGGGCAATCGCCAGAAGGGTCAGAACGGCTTCATGAATCTCGGCGCCGTCGTATACGCCACATCCACTGAGCACTACGCCAATTTTTTTCATCGTGATGATCCTTTTCGCAACTTACTGAAGCGTATTAATAATTCTGATTAAAATGCTGCGCTTCACACATTTAACTGATTCATGTAACAAAACATTTAAGATTTGCTATCTTAACTGCGTGCGGCCTGAAAAGCAGAGTTGCGCCTGTGTAAAAAACAATCATAACTTACGGCGCAGCCACGATTTCCCTGGTGTTGGCGCAGTATTCGCGCACCCCGGTCAATCCGGGGTCATTTTTTTTCCGCGTTTGCCACCCAGGCTTTCAGCACCGCGACGTCGTGCAGCCACTCCTGCTTCATCTCTTCAACCCATTCCCCCACGTTATCTTCCCAGGCAGGAAGATCCGGCGACTGAATTTGCTGGCCTAACTGCTGTAGATGACGCAACCCAACAGAGCCCGCCGCGCCTTTAATTTTGTGCCCTTCTTCAACAACGCCTTTGGTATCTCGCGCCGTCAGGTTGGACTCCAGAATGCTTAAGTAACCCGGCATCATTTTTTCGAACACCGCCAGCCCATCCGTAATTAATTTCGGGCCGACCAGTTCGATATACTGCTCTAACATCGGGATATCTAACAACGCTTGCGATTTACTGCTCTCTTCAGATGTCACAGTGCTCTCCTCTTCGTTACGGGTATCCCAGTATTTTTTAATCATGGCGGTTAACGCCGGAACCGACAGCGGCTTGCTCAACACATCGTCCATTCCCGCGTCCAGATACTCTTTCTTGTCTTTCAGGACGTTAGCAGTGAGTGCGACCAGCGGCGGTAATTCTTCCCGCGCATAGCGGCGGGTAAGTTCTCTGGAGATATCCAGACCCGTCATATCCGGCAGTTGAATATCCAGCAGCAGCAGATCGTATTCACCCGGGGTGAACATTTCCAGCGCGGCTTTCCCGGTCATCGCCACGTCAACGCTGTTGCCCAATTTTTCCAGCACTGAACGCGCCACAATGACGTTCAGCTCAATGTCCTCGACCAGCAGCACATGCAGCGCAGGCAGCGGCATGTCATTCTCTTCCAGCGTGTCCTCGACCTCTTCCGCCACGGCTGGCGCATGTACGGTTAACGTAAAGACGGAACCTTTACCCGGCTGGCTGGAAACGGTGATGTCGCCGCCCATATTTTTTGCCAGACGGCGCGATACCGCCAGGCCAATCCCGGTCCCCGTCGCGGGTTTACCGCCATGACTGTCTTTCACCTGATAATACATGGCGAAGATTTTATCCTGCTCATCCTGCGGAATACCGATGCCGGAATCTTCCACGTCAAAATGCAGCACATCGCCTTCGTCATAGCGTACGCGCACCATCACCTGCCCTTGCTGGGTAAACTTCACGGCGTTGCTGATCAGGTTCCACAGAATTTGGCGCAAACGCGTGCCGTCGGTGATCACCTTATGCGGCAGCGGCAACGTCGGATCGAGCACAAAGCGTAGCCCTTTTTGCTGCGCTTGCAGGCCGGAGAGATTCTCCAGATCCGCCATGAAACTGGTGAAATCTACCGGCTGGTTATCCAGCTGGACTTTACGCCGCTCCATCTTATCCATATCAATGATATCGTTGAAAATATTCCCCAACGTGACCGCAGAGACATGGATGGTTTTCAGGTATTTTTCCTGCTCGCTGGTAAGGTCGGTGTCCAGCAGAATGCGGCTTAAGCCGACAATGCCATTCAGCGGCGTACGCAGCTCGTGGCTGATCGTAGAGATAAACGTGGTCTTGTCGCGGCTGGCGCGTTCAAGCGCATCCTGATAACGCTTACGTTCCGTAATATCGCGCCCAAAGCCCATCAGGCCATGACGTTTACCAACGCGGTCGTAATAGGGCACCTTGCGAATTTCAAAGCACGCTTTGCGCCCGTCCGGGTAATCGAGCCACTGTTCATAGGTCAGCGAGACGTTATGGCGGAAGACTTTTTCGTCGGTCTCAATCACTTTTTCCGCCGCTTCGGGAGAATAGACGTCAGCCGGTTTTAAATGGACGAGCTGTTTTTCACTCTTGCCGGTCAGCAGTTCCATCGCGCGGTTACAGCCGGAAAACTCTTTATCCTCATTGCGATAAAAAACCAAATCCGGCGACGCATCGAGGAAAGAGCGTAAGAAAGAGGATTGCTGTTCAAGCTGAATCTGCGTCTCTTCACGCTCCTTGATTTCCACTTTTAGCTGTTCGAAGGTCGACTGGCGCTCAGCCTCCGCTTTTTCGCGATCGGCAATTTCCTGATTAAGCTGAGCAATATTGTCTTTCAGTTGTACCGTGAGTTTGAGATCGCGCTCGCGCATCTCTTCCAGCTTTTGTACCAGCCGTGACAGGCGCTGCCTGGACTCCTCCAGTTGCTCCACCACCACCGACAAGAAATAGACGGCCCAGGGCGTGATTAACAGGCCAAAAAAGATGGAGCGGATGACATCAATACTTTCGACCTGACCATGCAACACCATGGTGACCGCCATCTGCACCACTATCGCCAGCACCACCAGCGCTAATGCCAACAGCATCGAAAAGCGCACCAGACCCAGCTTCATCATCAGGTCGACATAGTATTGCGCCAGCATACGGATTTGCTTCATAGGGGATTCCTTCACGACAACTTCGCACAATAATACTCAATTCTGAGCAGTACGTTGAAAATTGTGCAATAAATGCGGAGGTTATCGGTGAAATGACCGGGTAGGCGGTAGGCCGGATAAGGCATAGCCGCCATCCGGCAATGTGCGCCAGGCTGCCTGATGGCGCTTCGCTTATCAGGCCTACACGCCTACGGATGGTTAGCTCCCCGGCTGAATCCACGGAGTGCCAAGCGCGGAGCCTTGCGCACCATGTTCGTTAAGATAGCGGTCCAGCTCCACCATGCCCGTCCAGCGATTCTCACACCACAGCGGGGCGAGCAACGTCGGACGACGGGCGCTGGCGGAAATGCGATGATAAATAACCTCCGGCGGCGTATGGCGGATCATCTCCCCCGCCGTCAGCGTATACGCCTCCAGCGCAATGCCGTTCAGGCGCCCCGCTTCCCAGGCTTTCGCCATAATGCTGCCTTTTACAATATGCAGCGGGTGCAGCTTAATGCCATCCACGCCCGTTTCCACCACGCGCTCCAGCGTTTGCAGGCATTCCGTCTGCCCTTCGCCGGGTAAACCCACAATCAGATGCGAGCACACTTTCAGCCCGCGCTCGCGCGCCAGTTGGGTGGTTCGCTGATAACAGGCAAAATCATGGCCGCGATTAATACGGCGCAGCGTTTTGTCATGCGCGGTTTGCAATCCCAGTTCCAGCCACACTTCATAGCCCTGGTCTTTATATTCGCAGAGCAGATCGAGCACCGCATCCGGTACACAGTCGGGGCGCGTACCGACGCACAGCCCGACAATGCTGGCCTGGCTTACCGCCTGCTGATACATAGAACGCAGCACCTGCACTTCGGCAAAGGTACTGGTGTACGCCTGGAAATAGGCCAGATAGCGTTTGGCGCGATTGACCAGATGCGCCTGATGCGCCAGTTGTTCGGCAATAGAGCGATACTGCTGCGCCTCATCGGCGAAAGAGGCGACATTACAGAAAGTACACCCGCCACGTCCGATGGTGCCATCGCGGTTTGGACAGCTAAATCCGCCGTGCAACGTCAGTTTATGAACTTTTTGCCCATAACGACGAGAAAGATCCCCACCAAACATATTGACTAATTTCTGTAACTGCATAATCTGATAGACCGCGCCTTGAAAAGAGGCCAAAGCCTGCCATTTTTAGCCTTTGTCGGCGATGACCTGGATCAATCGCTCCGGCAGGCTTTTATTTATTGCATAATCAAGCAAAATTACCGCAATTTCATTCACTCCATAGCTAATTACTTTTCCTTATAACTGCACACTTTTTTTATCTTCTGATGACACTGGCTAAAAAACAGTATCATGAAATGCCTGCGCCGCTTAAACCAGCATAAAATGCTAAGCATTACGGATAATCAAGGTGAGATAAGGGTTAACAGGCCGTTATGATAGTGAGACAGATCACACTCTCCCCCGCGCTTATGCCGCATCAAATCAATGTAAAAAAGTCATTATTTTCAATACATTCATAAAGTTAATCGACCTATAGCACATTTTTGCATAAATAAGATTGCCATTTGACCTGTGTGTGGATTCCCGATAAGTTGGAAATCCGCTGGAAGCTTTCTGGATGAGCAGCCTGCTCATCATATTTATGCAGTAATTGAGATTCCCTCTTAAACGTATTTACCGATGCGAAAAGGATAAAAGAGGGCGAATGCGAGGTAAGCGTATGATACGCAACCCCCGTCGCCACGCTCTTTCTGTGCCCGTGCGCAATCGGTATCGGATGGGAGTCCCGCAGAGCCTGGGGAGGTTCACTGATATGTTGTACGATAAATCCCTTGAGAGGGATAACTGTGGTTTCGGCCTGATCGCCCACATAGAAGGCGAACCTAGCCACAAGGTAGTGCGTACCGCCATACACGCACTGGCCCGTATGCAGCACCGTGGCGCGATCCTCGCTGACGGTAAAACCGGCGACGGTTGCGGTTTGCTGCTGCAAAAACCCGATCGCTTTTTTCGCATCGTTGCAGAAGAGCGCGGCTGGCGTTTAGCCAAAAACTACGCTGTCGGCATGCTCTTCCTGAATAAGGACCCTGAGCTGGCGGCAGCATCACGTCGTATCGTCGAAGAAGAATTACAGCGGGAAACCCTGTCGATTGTGGGCTGGCGCGATGTGCCGACCAACGAAGGTGTCCTCGGTGAAATCGCCCTCTCCTCCCTGCCACGTATTGAGCAAATTTTTGTTAACGCCCCTGCGGGCTGGCGTCCCCGGGATATGGAACGCCGCCTGTTTATCGCCCGCCGCCGCATTGAGAAACGCCTTCAGGACGATAAAGACTTCTACGTTTGTAGCCTGTCGAACCTGGTGAACATCTATAAAGGTCTGTGTATGCCGGCGGATCTGCCGCGCTTCTACCTGGACCTGGCGGATTTGCGTCTGGAATCGGCCATTTGCCTGTTCCACCAGCGCTTCTCCACCAATACCGTGCCGCGCTGGCCGCTGGCGCAGCCGTTCCGCTACCTGGCGCACAACGGCGAAATCAACACCATTACCGGCAACCGTCAGTGGGCGCGCGCCCGTACTTATAAATTCCAGACGCCGCTGATCCCGGATTTACAATCCGCCGCGCCGTTCGTCAACGAGACCGGTTCCGACTCCAGCTCGCTGGATAACATGCTGGAACTGCTGCTGGCAGGCGGGATGGACATCGTGCGCGCCATGCGCCTGCTGGTGCCGCCCGCATGGCAGAACAACCCGGATATGGACCCGGACCTGCGCGCCTTCTTTGACTTTAACTCCATGCACATGGAGCCGTGGGATGGCCCGGCGGGCATCGTGATGTCCGACGGTCGTTTCGCTGCCTGTAACCTCGACCGTAACGGTCTGCGTCCGGCGCGCTACGTCATCACCAAAGATAAACTGATCACCTGCGCCTCTGAGGTGGGGATCTGGGACTACCAGCCTGACGAAGTCGTGGAAAAGGGCCGCGTCGGCCCCGGTGAACTGATGGTGATCGACACCCGTGGCGGGCGCATCCTGCACTCTGCGGAAACCGATGACGATCTGAAAAGCCGCCATCCGTATAAAGAGTGGATGGAGAAGAACGTCCGCCGCCTGGTGCCGTTTGAAGATCTGGCCGACGATCAGGTCGGAAACCGCGAGCTGGACGACGACATGCTCGCCAGCTATCAGAAACAGTTTAACTACAGCGCCGAAGAGCTGGATTCCGTCATCCGCGTACTGGGCGAAAACGGCCAGGAAGCGGTCGGTTCAATGGGTGATGACACCCCCTTCGCCGTGCTTTCCAGCCAGCCGCGCATTATTTACGACTACTTCCGCCAGCAGTTTGCGCAGGTGACCAACCCGCCAATCGACCCGCTGCGTGAAGCGCACGTCATGTCGCTGGCCACCAGCATTGGCCGCGAGATGAACGTCTTTTGCGAAGCGGAAGGACAGGCACACCGTCTGAGCTTTAAATCGCCAATTCTGCTGTACTCCGATTTCAAACAGCTCACCACCATGAAAGAGGAGCATTACCGCGCCGATACGCTGGATATCACCTTCGATGTGACGGAAACCTCGCTCGAAGAAACGGTGAAAGCGCTGTGCGATAAGGCTGAACAGATGGTGCGTAACGGCACCGTCTTGCTGGTGCTCTCTGACCGTAACATCGCCAAAAACCGTTTGCCGGTTCCGGCGCCGATGGCTGTCGGGGCGGTACAGACTCGTCTGGTGGATAAGAGCCTGCGCTGCGATGCCAACATCATCGTAGAAACCGCAAGCGCGCGCGACCCGCACCACTTTGCCGTACTGCTGGGCTTTGGCGCCACGGCGATCTATCCGTATCTCGCCTATGAAACGCTGGGCCGTCTGATCGACACCCAGGCCATCGCCAAAGACTACCGTACCGTGATGCTGAACTACCGTAACGGCATCAATAAAGGTCTGTACAAGATCATGTCCAAAATGGGCATTTCGACCATCGCCTCATACCGCTGCTCCAAACTGTTTGAAGCGGTCGGTCTGCATGACGACGTGGTGAGCCACTGCTTCCAGGGTGTAGTCAGCCGCATTGGCGGCGCCGGTTTTGCCGACTTCCAGCAGGATCTGCTGAACCTCTCGAAACGTGCCTGGCTGGCGCGTAAACCGCTGGATCAGGGCGGCCTGCTGAAATACGTGCACGGCGGCGAATACCACGCCTATAACCCGGATGTGGTGCGCACCCTGCAACAGGCGGTGCAGAGCGGCGAGTACCGCGATTACCAGGCATATGCCGCGCTTGTTAACGAACGTCCGGCGGCAACGCTGCGCGATCTGCTGGCGCTCAATCCTGGCGATAACGCCATCAGCATCAACGATGTTGAACCGGCAAACGAGCTGTTTAAACGCTTCGATACCGCCGCGATGTCCATCGGCGCGCTGAGCCCGGAAGCGCACGAAGCGCTGGCGGAAGCGATGAACAGCATCGGCGGTAACTCCAACTCCGGCGAAGGCGGCGAAGACCCGGCGCGCTACGGCACCAACAAAGTGTCGCGCATCAAACAGGTCGCTTCCGGCCGCTTCGGCGTAACGCCAGCGTATCTGGTTAATGCTGACGTCATTCAGATTAAAGTCGCTCAGGGCGCGAAGCCGGGCGAAGGCGGCCAGTTGCCGGGCGATAAAGTGACCCCGTACATCGCCAAACTGCGCTATTCCGTACCGGGCGTGACGCTGATTTCTCCGCCGCCGCACCACGATATCTACTCTATCGAGGATCTGGCGCAGCTGATTTTCGACCTGAAACAGGTCAACCCGAAAGCGATGATCTCCGTGAAGCTGGTTTCTGAACCGGGCGTCGGCACCATCGCTACCGGCGTGGCGAAAGCCTATGCAGACCTGATCACTATCGCCGGATATGACGGCGGCACCGGCGCCAGCCCGCTCTCCTCCGTGAAATATGCGGGCTGTCCGTGGGAGCTGGGCCTGGTGGAAACCCAGCAGGCGCTGGTGGCTAACGGTCTGCGTCACAAGATCCGTTTGCAGGTGGACGGCGGCCTGAAAACCGGCCTCGACATCATCAAAGCGGCGATTCTCGGCGCGGAGAGCTTTGGCTTCGGCACCGGCCCGATGGTGGCGCTGGGCTGTAAATACCTGCGTATTTGCCACCTGAACAACTGCGCGACGGGCGTGGCGACTCAGGATGACAAACTGCGTAAGAACCACTACCACGGCCTGCCGTTCAAAGTGACCAACTACTTTGAGTTTATCGCCCGCGAAACCCGCGAGCTGATGGCGCAGCTTGGCGTGAAGCGTCTGGTGGATCTGATTGGCCGTACCGACCTGCTGAAAGAGCTGGAAGGGTTTACCGCTAAGCAGCAGAAGCTGGAACTGTCCCGACTGCTGGAAACCGCTGAGCCTCATCCGGGTAAAGCGCTGTACTGCACCGAGCATAACCCGCCGTTTGATAACGGCGTGCTGAACGCGCAACTGCTGCAACAGGCGAAGCCGTTTGTCGATGAGCGCCAGAGCAAAACCTTCTGGTTCGACATTCGCAACACCGACCGCTCCGTGGGCGCGTCGCTCTCTGGCTATATCGCTCAGACGCATGGCGATCAGGGGCTGGCCTCTGACCCGATCAAGGCGCACTTCAGCGGCACCGCAGGTCAGAGCTTCGGCGTCTGGAACGCGGGCGGCGTGGAGCTGTATTTGACGGGCGATGCCAACGACTACGTCGGTAAAGGCATGGCGGGCGGTCTGCTGGCGGTGCGTCCTCCGGTGGGTTCAGCGTTTCGCAGTCATGAGGCCAGCATCATCGGCAATACCTGTCTGTACGGCGCGACCGGCGGTCGTCTGTATGCGGCGGGCCGCGCGGGCGAACGTTTCGCAGTACGTAACTCCGGGGCCATCACCGTGGTAGAAGGCATTGGCGACAACGGCTGTGAATACATGACGGGCGGTATTGTCTGCGTACTGGGCAAAACGGGCGTTAACTTCGGTGCTGGCATGACGGGCGGCTTCGCCTACGTGCTGGATGAAGACGGCGAGTTCCGCAAACGCGTGAACCCGGAGCTGGTGGAAGTGCTGAACGTCGATGACCTGGCCATCCACGAAGAACATCTGCGCGGTCTGATTACCGAGCATGTGCAGCATACAGGTTCCCAGCGCGGTGAAGAGATCCTGGCTAACTGGTCAGTATTCTCAACCAAATTCGCGCTGGTTAAGCCGAAGTCCAGTGATGTGAAAGCACTGTTGGGTCACCGTAGTCGTAGCGCAGCTGAGCTGCGTGTGCAGGCGCAGTAAGGGGTAGAGCAATGAGTCAGAACGTATACCAATTTATCGACCTGCAACGTGTTGATCCGCCGAAGAAGGCGCTGAAGATCCGCAAAATCGAGTTTGTTGAAATTTACGAACCGTTTTCCGAAGGCCAGGCCAAAGCGCAGGCGGATCGCTGCCTCTCCTGCGGCAACCCGTACTGCGAGTGGAAGTGTCCGGTACATAACTACATCCCGAACTGGCTGAAGCTGGCGAACGAAGGACGTATTTTCGAAGCGGCGGAGTTGTCTCACCAGACCAACACGCTGCCGGAAGTGTGCGGCCGCGTCTGCCCGCAGGATCGTTTGTGCGAGGGCTCCTGTACGCTCAACGACGAGTTCGGCGCAGTGACTATCGGCAACATCGAGCGTTATATCAACGATAAAGCGTTCGAAATGGGCTGGCGCCCGGACATGACTGGCGTGCGTCAGACCGACAAACGCGTGGCGATTATCGGCGCGGGTCCGGCTGGGCTGGCCTGTGCCGACGTACTCACCCGTAACGGCGTGAAGGCGGTGGTCTTTGACCGTCACCCGGAAATCGGCGGTCTGCTGACGTTCGGCATCCCGGCTTTCAAGCTGGAAAAAGAGGTGATGACCCGCCGTCGTGAGATCTTCACCGGCATGGGCATTGAGTTCAAACTGAATACCGAAGTGGGTCGCGACGTGCAGCTGGACAACTTGCTGGCAGAGTACGATGCGGTGTTCCTCGGCGTTGGCACCTATCAATCAATGCGCGGCGGGCTGGAAAACGAAGATGCCGACGGCGTGTTCGATGCCCTGCCATTCCTGATTGCCAACACCAAACAGATCATGGGCTTTGGCGAAACCACTGACGAACCGTTCGTCAGTATGGAAGGCAAACGCGTCGTGGTACTGGGCGGCGGCGACACCGCGATGGACTGCGTGCGTACCTCGGTTCGCCAGGGCGCAACGCACGTCACCTGCGCCTATCGTCGTGACGAAGAGAACATGCCTGGCTCCAGACGCGAAGTAAAAAACGCGCGCGAAGAAGGGGTCGAATTCCAGTTCAACGTGCAGCCGCTGGGTGTAGAAGTGAATGCCAACGGTAAAGTAAGCGGCGTGAAGATGGTGCGTACCGAAATGGGCGCGCCGGACGCGAAAGGTCGTCGTCGTGCGGAAATCGTCGCCGGTTCCGAGCATGTGATCCCGGCTGATGCGGTGGTAATGGCGTTTGGTTTCCGCCCGCACAACATGGCGTGGCTGGCGAAACACAGCGTGGAGCTGGACTCCCAGGGGCGGATTATCGCGCCGGAAGGCAATGAAAACGCCTTCCAGACCAGCAACCCGAAAATCTTCGCCGGTGGCGACATCGTGCGCGGCTCGGATCTGGTGGTCACGGCAATTGCCGAAGGCCGTAAAGCGGCAGACGGTATCCTGAACTACCTGGAAGTGTAATACTGCTGGCTCCCCTGCCACAGCCTGACGCTAATGGATGGGGAGCCAATATTTCTCTGCTAAATATATGCGAATTCGTTCTTCGAAAGCCGCTCGCAAATACGGCTGTAACTCAATGTAATACACCTCTCCTGGATTGACCGGGATATGCCTGAAGCGTATTGGTAGCGATATATTTTTCATTTCGCAACTATCGCGCCAGGGATGACATGACTGTACCAACACCACTTCAACACGCTGACGATTATCAGCAAATCCATGACGGTATTATTCGATTAGTGGACAATGCCCATACCGAGGCCGTCCGCAGTATTAATGCTTTGATGACGGCAACCTACTGGGAAATCGGCAGGAGAATTGTCGAGTTTGAACAAGGCGGCGAAGCACGAGCGGCTTATGGTATTCAACTCATTGAGCGGTTATCCGCAGATTTAAGCCAGCGCTATAAGCGTGGGTTCTCCACCGCAAACCTACGACAAATGCGCATGTTTTATCTTTATTTTCAAGATATTGAAATTCAGCAGACACTGTCTGGTGAATCTTCAAATCTCATTTACCTCGCTAAAGTTTTTCCGCTTCCCTGGTCAGCTTACGTGCGTTTACTATCGGTAAAAAATCCCGATGCCCGCACTTTTTACGAGAAAGAGACGCTACGTAACGGCTGGTCTGTGCGGCAACTCGATCGGCAAATCTCCACCCAGTTCTACGAACGGACGCTACTGTCCCATGACAAATCCGCCATGTTGCAGCAGCCTGCGCCCGCCGAGCCAACAGTCTTGCCGGAGCGAGCCATACGCGACCCATTCATTCTGGAATTTCTTAACCTGAGGGACGAGTATTCCGAGTCGGATCTCGAAGAAGCGCTGCTCAGTCACCTGATGGACTTTATGCTGGAGCTTGGTGACGATTTTGCTTTTGTCGGCCGCCAGCGCCGATTACGCATAGACGATAGCTGGTTCCGCGTCGATCTGTTGTTCTTCCATCGCCGCTTGCGCTGCCTGTTGCTCGTTGACCTGAAGGTCGGCAAATTCAGTTATGCGGATGCCGGGCAGATGAATATGTACCTGAACTATGCCAAAGAGCACTGGACAATGCCGGGAGAAAACCCGCCCGTCGGGTTGGTTTTGTGCGCAGGAAAAGGCGCGGGGGAAGCGCATTACGCGCTGAACGGCCTGCCGAATACCATCATGGCGAGCGAGTACAAAGTGCAGTTGCCTGACGAAAAACTACTGGCAGATGAGCTCATTCGTTCACAAATAGCACTAACTGCACAGCAAGTTGAATCAACTGAATAACCAATTTACTTTGCACATCAGGAAAAGCACTGCGTCACGAGCTGAATTTTCAACAACTCGACTGACGGGATTATGCACTATCGGGAGATATAAAACGTTATACCGGATGGCTATAAACCATCCGGTATTTTCATGCCTCTAATAAGCTGGCGCGCACCTTCACCACAGCTTTCTTAATCTCCCCTGGCTCGCCAACCATACACCCGGGCTTATGGGGTTCCCCCGGCATAAACACGGAGAACATCCCCGGTGTCAGCGTAATGGACTGCTGTTCATGGATACGGCGGCAAAGCTGGTAATCCTCTTCACCATGCAGCTCCTCGCATTCGCACGCTGACCCGACTACGCCGAACAGAATGCGCTCCTCACCCGTCAATAACAGCTGAATGTCGATGTACTGCACATGCAGCTCCGCTTTTTTCTCCTGCGGCGACTGCGTGGCAAACTGCATCACATTCATAAACACATCGTCGCCCTGCAATTCGTAGCGCCCGGGCGTTTTCTCCTGCGGCCTTGCCGCCAGCGCCAGGGTTAACGCATCCAGCAATACCGGATGCAGCCCGGCAGACGGTAACGACTGAATTTCTCCCATCAACATCATTTATCTCCCTGAGCTAACAACGCAGCGCCCAGTAGCCCCGCGTCATGTCGGTAATGCGCTGCGCTCAACGCCACCTGATAAACCGCCGGCTCCTGCGCCAGAAAGTGGCGTACCTGCGCCAGATATCCCTCAGCTAACCCTACGCTGCCGCCAATAACCACCTGCTGGCAATCCGTTGTCGCTTTAACATCGGCAATTAACCGCGCGACAACCTGCGCGGAGTGCTGAACCAGACGCACAGCCTGTTCGTTCCCGGCCGCCGCATGTGCAAAGACAGTTCTGGCGTCGCACCCGGCCAGGGAACCCTGCGCCGCTGCCGCGATGCCGCGTCCTGAGGCGATAGCCTCCACACAGCCGCGTCGGCCGCAACCGCAAACCGGCCCCTGCGGATCGGCCAGAGTATGCCCCAGATGCCCGGCCAGACCGCTCATCCCGGTGAGCAATCTGCCGTCGCTCACCACGCCGCCGCCAACGCCGGTCGACACGGTAATAAACACCATATCGCGGACATCAGACGCAAGGGCATGGTATTCCGCCCATGCCGCCGCCTGCGCATCATTCACCGCCAGCGTCGGCAGACCGGTAAGATCTTCTAACGTCTGCACCAACGGAAAATGCAGCAGACCGCCCAGGTTATGCGGATTTATCGCCAGTAGCGCGCCTTCTCTGATAATGCCGGTAGAGGCTATCGCCACCCGCTGCGCGGTCGTTTGCAGCGGTTCAACCAGCACTTTTAGCGCCTCTCGCAGCGCATCCGGCGTTTTGCTGGCGGGGGTCGGCAATTCACGTCGTTCGCGGATGCGTAAATCATCATCCACCCGCGCGGCAGCCAGCTTGGTGCCGCCAATATCGATCGCCAGCGTGCTCATGACGTCGCCTTTTTCAATGCCGTGTTGTACCACTGACAAATATGTTCCAGCCGAGTAATGGCAGATCCCACCGTCACCGCCCACGCGCCGTGACGCATGGCTTCAGCGGCCTGTGCCGGCGTGTTGTAACGCCCCTCGGCAATCACCCGGCATCCGGCATCATGCAGGACTTTGACCAGCGCGAGGTCAGGTTCGTCCGGCGTGTCCGGCGTGGTGTATCCCGACAGCGTCGTGCCGATAATTTCCGCGCCACGTCGCTGACAGGCTAATCCATCCTCCAGTGACGAGCAGTCGGTCATCGCCAGCAACTGGTGCTGATGAATACGCGCCAGCAGCGCATCGACGGTCGCCGGACGTACACGGTCAGTACCGTCAACCGCAATAATATCCGCCCCGGCCTGTGCCAGCGCATCCACATCCTCAAGGAATGGCGTGATGCGTACCGGGGAGTCGTCAAGGTCACGCTTGAGAATACCGATAATCGGTACGGAGACCAGCGCACGGGCCGCCCGCAAATTGTCCACGCCTTCAATGCGTAGCGCGACGGCGCCAGCCTGCTCCGCCGCCAGCGCCATCGCAGCCACGATGTCCGGTTTATCGAGCGGGCTGCCAGGAACCGGCTGGCAGGAGACAATCAACCCGCCATTGGCGGCAATGTTTTTATCCAGTTGTTCAAGTAACGACATATCCACTTCCTTACGCAGGTCGCCCGGCAAACTGGCCGGGCAAACCTCATCAGCTTTTGGTTTTTACAAAGGCGCTTTTGTCGCCGCCAAACGGCACGGCCCCGCTGAACGGTTTTCCGTCGATAGCATCATGCATACGTAATGCTTCAGGACGCAGCCAGCGCTGTACGCGAGACGGCATATCCAACCCAATCAACAGGATCACCACAAAGGTCAGGCTGAAGGAGAGCGATCCCAGCGCGGTGCCCAGATCCAGACGCTGTGCGATCAGCGCCCCGAGGATAGGGGCCAGCGCGCCGCCCAGTGCGCCGACGTTATAGGTAAAGCCCAGACCTGCCGCTCGCTGGTCGGTATCAAAATAACCGCCAATGAGTTTCGGTAAGATCCCGGAGATCCCCTGCCCCAGCATCTGCTGGAAAAACAGTAGCAGACCCAGTACCCAGACGTTTGCGCCGCCAATCGCAAATACCGGAATGATCAGCACCTGGGAAGCCAGCAAACTGCAAACGTAGGCTTTGCGCGTACCCAGCCAGTCGCCGAGGAAACCGCCCACGCAGCAGCCGACTGCCGCCCCAAAGCCGCTAAAGAAAAGCACCTGCGCAACGGTGTGAGGATCGTAAGCCAGTTCAGTTTTCAGATACGTTGGCAGCAGCGCCTGAATCGGCCATGAATAGAGGAAAGCAAAGAGCACCACGATCATCAGCATCACGCCCGTTGGCCAGCGCTTGCCGCTGCTTTGCACCATAAAACTGATGAAGATAACGGCGCACAGTAACCCTAACACCGCCACAATCGCCGCGTTTTGCAGGTCGCCCGCAAAGCAGAACCACAGCGCGGTTGCGGCGACGATCGTCATCAGCACATTGACGACGCGATGTTCGCCCCGGTAGAGAATATCTACCATCGTGCGCACCGGCGCTTTGCCTTCGTGTTTCTCTTTCCAGTCTTCCGCTTCAGGGATGTTTTTACGCAGCCAGAGTGCAAAAATGATCGGCAGAATGCCAATGAAAAACAGCGCGCGCCAGCCCCAGACCGGAACCACCAGGCTGTAAACCTGCGCCGCCACGACTGCACCGACGGAGAAACCGGAAATCAGGAATCCACTGGCTTTATTACGTAAGTGCTTCGGCCAGCTTTCAATGACATAGGTGGCGCTGGAGCCATATTCGCCCGCCATTCCCATACCGATCACCAGACGGGCGATAAACATGGTGGTATAGCCGGGCGCAAAACCGCAGGCCAGCGTCCCCATAGAGAAAAGAATGATACTGGTGACCATCGCCAGACGTCGGCCATAGCGGTCACCCATTGCACCTAACATCAGCCCGCCAAACCAGCGGGAAATAAACGCCGCCGAGATCAGGCTGGCCGCCTGAACCGTCGTTAACCCAAACTCGCCCTGCACTTCCGTCAGAACAAGAGCAATCAACACAAAATCAAAACCATCAAGCAAATATCCCAGCCAGGCGGCGGAAAATGCCCGCCACTGCGCCCGGTTGAGATGGCGATACCACGGGATATTCTGGGTAGAAGTACTCATTTTTCATTCTCCCGACGATTTTTATTGTCGCTTTGCCGGATGGCGGCTTCGCCTCGCCTTACCCGGCCTACGTTTCATATTTTGTAGGCCGGATAAGCGTTAGCGCTATCCGGCAACCGGTCAACCGCGTTCCTGCATTAACTGCTGCGCCAGCGTTTTCAGTTCAGGCAGATACTTCTCATCAACCGGCGCAAACGGCTTACGGCACAGCGGTACGGAGACCACATCCATGTAGTGCAGCACCGTTTTCAGCCCACGGAATACGCCGGTTTTAATGAGCAGATCGATGACCTTATTGCACTCGGTTTGCAGATGCTGCGCTTTCGCTACATCGCCTTCCTGCAAAGCCTTAACAATCCCCTGATAACGCCAGCCCATAATGTTGTAAGTGCTGCCGATTCCCCCGTCTGCGCCTGCCAGCAGACCGGAAGCGAAGATTTCGTCATAACCGTTGTAGAGCACCAGATCAGGATGCGCACGGCGGATCTGCTCCATCTGATAGAGATCGCCGGAGGTTTGTTTCAGCGCGCCAACGCCGGGCAGCGTGACCAGCGTGTTGATTTGATCCAGCGTCAGCTTCACGCCGCTCAGCGCAGGAATGTTGTACACCACCATCGGTAATCCTTCAGCGGAATCGATAATGGCGCGGTAGTGATCGCAATGCTCTTCAAAGCTAAACGGATAATAAAACGGCGTCACGGCGGAAACGGCATCAAAACCGTAACGATGCGCCGCGCTGGCCAGCTGCTGGCTCTCTTCGGTACTGACCGTACCGACATGGGCAATCAGCGTCACTTTGCCCTTCGCCTCTTCCGCCACAATTTCCAGGACCTGCTCCCTTTCTGCGCGGCTCTGAACGAACGCTTCCCCGGTCGAGCCGCCGACGTACAGCCCATCAATGCCCTGTGCAATGTTGAAACGCACCAGACGGCGCAGGCTCTCAATATCCAGTTTCTGCTGGTTATCAAAAGGAGTTAACAACGCTGGCATTACGCCTCGTAAATCTTTTGCCATAACGACCTCTGTCGATGATTAGTGTTATCTGACTACATACCTTTATACCTGTTATACCAGATCAAATAAGCAGCACCCCAGTACAGAACGCACAGAGTGCGATCTACTTCACTAAATGATCGTCAGGATCGCGATCGCTAACGCAATTTTTTCTTTTGATCGAAGGCGTGCCAGGTGGCGGATACGCTATTGAGGTGGGTTTGCAGCGCGCGGTCAGCTTCATCTGGATCGCGCCGACGAATGGCATCGACAATAGCGATATGCTCTTGATAACTCACGCTATTATGCTCATGTAACTCCTGCCCGGAGACCGCAGGACGCGCAGCGATCAGCCAGTCCAGCAGCGCGACATGAATCGCCATGAAGATCGGATTGCCGGGGATTTCCGCCAGCACGCGGTGAAACTCGACGTCGGAACGAATGAAGAGCGCGTTATCGTCCAGCGACTGGCTGTTGATCTCCAGGGCTTTCGCCAGCAGATCAATTTGCTCATCCGTCGCGTGTTCCGCCGCATAGCGCACAAGGCTTGATTCGAAGAACAGGCGCAGTTGCTCAAAGTGGGCGATACCGCCGGGGTGCGAGAGGAAATCTTTCGCCATGCCGGAAAGTTCGCTGATGATGGTATCAGCAGAAGGCCGCGACACGCGGGCGCGTTCGCCGTTATTGATTTGCACCAGACCTTTACGCTTGAGCGCGGCAAGCGCTTCACGCACCGACGGGCGGCCCACGTTGAAGAAGGTCATCAACTCCCGCTCAGACGGCAGCTGCTCCCCTTCGCCGAATTCACCGCGACGAATCATCTGCTCCAGTTCTTCTTCTACCATTTCCGACAGTTTTTTACGCGCCAGCGGACGGCTGCGCAAACTACGGCCGATGGTTGGCGGAGAATTTTCTGCTTGCGAATCAAATGCGTTCATAGCGTCCATTATGTAAATCGTCGAGGAAAACAGCAACTAAGGCCATCCTATCACAGGATCGAAAGTGGGGTGAAATCGTGGCTGGCGTGAAAAAAAACAGGCCCTCAGGGCCTGTCTGTCTTGGTTACTTCACTACGCGTAATGCGGGTCGACCACCACGCGGCGGCGGCGGATCGTCATCAGGATTGTTGTCATCGTCATGATCGGGCTTATCACCATCAATCACGGACATGACCGTTTCGCTCTCCGCGCCCGGCGTTACATCGTCATCATTTAAGCTGGCGACGTCTTCATCGTAAGCGGCTTCAGGTTCAAACATTGTGCCTGCGCCGTTTTCACGCGCATAGATCGCCAGTACCGCAGCCAGCGGCACGGAGACCTGACGCGGGACGCCGCCAAAGCGCGCGTTGAAACGCACTTCGTCGTTGGCCAGCTCCAGATTCCCAACCGCACGGGGAGCAATGTTCAGAACAATTTGCCCGTCGCGCGCATATTCCATAGGGACATGCACGCCAGGCAGCGTCACATCCACCACCAGGTGCGGCGTGAGCTGGTTATCCAGCAACCATTCATAGAATGCACGCAGCAAATATGGACGGCGTGGGGATAGCTGTGACAAATCCATACTGATTAACCCCGACCGAGGCGCATTTCACGTTCAGCTTCAGTTAAAGAAGCGAGGAACGAGTCACGTTCAAAGACGCGGGTCATATAGCCTTTCAGCTCTTTAGCGCCCGCACCGCTGAACTCAATACCCAGTTGCGGCAAACGCCACAGCAGCGGCGCCAGATAGCAATCAACCAGGCTGAACTCATCGCTCAGGAAATACGGTTTTTGACCAAACACAGGCGCGATCGCCTGCAACTCTTCACGCAGTTGTTTACGCGCAACGTCAGCTTCAGAAGCGGACCCGTTCACGATGACGTTCATCAACGTGTACCAGTCTTTTTCAATACGGTGCATGTACAGGCGGCTTTCGCCACGCGCAACCGGGTAAACCGGCATCAGCGGCGGATGAGGGAAACGCTCATCCAGGTATTCCATAATGATGCGAGATTCCCACAGGGTCAGCTCACGATCCACCAGGGTCGGTACGCTCTGACTCGGGTTGAGGTCAATCAGATCCTGAGGTGGGTTATCCTTCTCCACATGCTCGATCTCGAAACTAACACCTTTCTCCGCCAGCACAATGCGGACCTGATGGCTATAGATGTCAGTAGGACCAGAAAACAGCGTCATTACCGAACGTTTGTTGGCAGCGACAGCCATGAAAACCTCCAGGTATATTCAGAATTTTTACTGCTACCAGCCACCGCGTGGCCAGCCAGAAGTTATGTCACCCGCCTGCGGAAAAGTCATCATTGTTCAAAAAGCAAACAAAAAATGAACAATACCCGTTATTTGGGCAGAAAATTGGATGATAGTTTACCAGATTTTGTGACCTTTGTGGTGAGTCGATTCTGGAAATGGGGAAAAAGAGGTGGCAATCAGAGGATTACTTTGGACACACGCGCATTTTTTCCATAAAAAAACCCGCCGAAGCGGGTTTTTTCGCCAATGGTAATCTGCCGGAGCAGAAACCCATTAACGTTTGGAGAACTGCGGACGACGACGTGCTTTACGCAGACCGACTTTCTTACGTTCAACCTGACGAGCGTCACGAGTAACGAAGCCAGCTTTACGCAGTTCAGAACGCAGAGACTCGTCGTACTCCATCAGAGCGCGGGTGATACCGTGACGGATCGCACCAGCCTGACCAGAGATACCACCACCTTTAACAGTGATGTACAGATCCAGTTTCTCAACCATGTCGACCAGTTCCAGCGGCTGACGAACTACCATGCGGGCAGTTTCACGACCGAAGTACTGTTCCAGAGAACGTTGGTTGATAACGATTTTGCCGTTGCCCGGTTTGATGAACACGCGAGCTGCGGAACTTTTGCGGCGACCAGTGCCGTAGTATTGATTTTCAGCCATTGCCTATAATCCCGATTAGATGTCAAGAACTTGCGGTTGCTGTGCCGCGTGGTTGTGCTCGTTGCCAGCGTAAACTTTCAGTTTACGGAACATAGCACGACCCAGCGGGCCTTTTGGCAGCATGCCTTTAACCGCGATTTCAATCACACGCTCAGGACGGCGAGCAATCATCTCTTCAAAGGTCGCTTGTTTGATACCACCGATGTGACCGGTGTGGTGATAGTACACTTTGTCAGTACGCTTGTTGCCGGTTACAGCAACTTTGTCAGCGTTCAGAACGATGATGTAATCACCGGTATCGACGTGCGGAGTGTATTCCGCTTTGTGCTTACCGCGCAGGCGAAGAGCCAGTTCAGTAGCCAGACGGCCCAGAGTTTTACCGGTCGCGTCAACAACGTACCAGTCGCGTTTTACGGTTTCTGGTTTAGCTGTAAAAGTTTTCATTAAAAGCTTACCCAATAGATAGTTACACGTTGGTGAACACCCAAACGTTTTCAATTGTTGAGGTTCACACGACAAAGTCCGGCAAACCTACCCCTTCGAATAGCCAATGCCAGCACACAAAAAGTTTTGGGAAAAAAACTTTCTTGTAACGTGGGGTCGCAGGATTATAGAGAAGTCAGGGGCAAAGATCGACCCCTTTTTGTGATTTGCAATGGGTTTTGTGCGGGGCATTTCTGCCGGTCTGATAAGCGAAGCGCCACCAGGCAACCTGCGCCGGATGGCGGAGAAACGCCTTATCCGGCCTACGGCATATGCGAGCGTTTCAGATACTCCTCGCTCTGCATCTCCTGCAAACGCGATAAACAGCGCTGGAACTCAAACTTCAGGCGTTCGCCCTGATAGATCTCATATAAAGGCGCGTCGGCGCTCACCACCAGCTTCACATGGCGTTCGTAGAATTCATCCACCAGCGCGATAAAACGGCGCGCTTCGCTTTCCATCAACGGCGTCATGACCGGCACATCAAACAGCAGAACCGTGTGGAACAGGCGCGACAGCGCAATATAGTCATGCTGGCTGCGAGCGTCCACGCATAAGGTGATGAAGGAAACCGCCAGCGTCTGGTTTTCCACCCCCATCGTCGGTAACGGACGATGATTCACCTCCAGCGTTGGCGCATTCTCACGTTTCGCACCGGCCAGCGCCAGCCAGAGTTTATCCATCTGTTGCTGCGTTTCGTCATTACGCGGCGAGAGCCACAAATGCGCCTGCGTCAGTGTGCGCAGACGATAATCCACCCCGGCATCCACATTCATAATGTCGCAATGCGCTTTGATAGCGTCGATAGCCGGAAGGAAGCGGGTACGTTGCAGGCCATTGCGGTACAGCTCATCCGGCGGGATGTTCGAGGTCGCCACCAGGGTAATGCCGCGAGCAAACAGCGCTTTCATTAAGCCGCCAAGCAGCATCGCGTCGGTGATGTCGGAAACAAAAAACTCATCAAAGCAGAGCACATCCGTTTCGGCTTTGAAACGATCGGCAATAATCTCCAGCGGGTCGGTCTGCCCCTGTAGCGCCGTCAGTTCCTCATGCACGCGCAGCATAAAGCGGTGGAAATGCAGACGCTGTTTCCGCTCGCCCGGCAGACTATGATAGAAGAGATCCATCAGCCAGGTTTTCCCTCGCCCGACCCCGCCCCACATATACAGACCACGCACCGGCACATTCGCTGACGGTTCACGTTTGCCAAGCAGTTTACCGAAACGGGCCATCAGTCCGCCGATTTGCGGCGCCGGAGGCGTTTTGGCGATCAGCGCCTGGTAAATCGACTCCAGTCGGTTGACCGCATCTTTTTGCACGTCGTCGGGTTGATGGCTGCCATCATTGAGGGCCTGAAGGTAACGCGATGTGGGGGAAATGCTTTGCATGATGTTATTGTTATTCCTTGAAAATCGATGTGCCGACGTTCACGGCTGACGAAAAAAAGGCCGTTCTACATTACGTGATATAAACACGGGATTCCACTTCTACGGGATTAGCGGTTATAGTGGCATAATCAGGCGCAGGCATGGAGCCTAAAGCCAACACCCTACGGAAACAAAAGACAACGGGAGATGTTCATGACCTGGGAATATGCGCTAATTGGGTTAGTCGTCGGTATCATTATTGGTGCCGTAGCCATGCGTTTTGGTAATCGTAAATTACGCCAACAGCAGGCATTGCAGTACGAACTGGAAAAGAATAAAGCTGAGCTGGAAGAGTATCGTGAAGAGCTGGTCAGCCACTTTGCCCGCAGCGCCGAGCTGCTGGATACCATGGCGCATGATTATCGTCAGCTGTATCAGCACATGGCGAAAAGCTCCAGCAGCCTGCTGCCGGAACTGTCTGCGGAATCGAACCCGTTCCGTAACCGTCTGGCGGAGTCTGAAGCCAGTAACGATCAGGCGCCGGTCCAGATGCCGCGTGACTATTCCGAAGGCGCTTCCGGCCTGCTGCGTAGTGGCGCAAAACGCGACTAATCGCACATCGTTAAGAAATTTTTCGGGCGCAGCGATTGCGCCCGTCTCTTCTCTCCTGTCCCAGCTATTATTTAGTCATTAACCTCATTGTTACCAGGCCGAAAATTCAATAACATCAAACTGTTTTGAATCGTCTTTCCGTTCACTCAAGGTACGAGAGCAGGCTCCATGAAAAAACAAACCCCGTTGTTAAGTGCATTAGCGTTAAGTGTCGGGTTAACGCTCTCGGCACCGTTTCAGGCCGTCGCATCGATACCCGCGCAGATTCCCGGCCAGGCGGCGCTCCCCAGTCTCGCGCCAATGCTGGAAAAAGTGCTGCCGGCCGTGATTAGCGTGAAGGTTGAGGGAACCGCGACCCAAAGTCAGAAGGTTCCAGAAGAGTTTAAAAAGTTTTTTGGCGACGAGTTGCCTGATCAACCCTCTCAGCCGTTCGAAGGGCTGGGGTCGGGCGTCATCATTGACGCCGCCAAAGGCTACGTTCTGACCAATAACCATGTCATTAATCAGGCACAGAAGATCAGCGTTCAGTTAAATGACGGACGCGAGTTTGACGCTAAACTGATCGGCAGCGACGACCAGAGCGACATCGCGCTGCTGCAAATCCAGAACGCCAGCAACCTGACGCAAATCGCCATCGCCGACTCCGACAAACTGCGTGTCGGCGACTTTGCCGTCGCGGTAGGCAACCCGTTTGGTCTGGGGCAAACCGCCACCTCCGGCATTGTCTCCGCGCTTGGCCGGAGCGGGCTGAATCTGGAAGGGCTGGAAAACTTTATTCAGACCGACGCCTCGATTAACCGCGGCAACTCCGGCGGCGCGCTGCTGAATCTCAACGGCGAGCTGATCGGCATCAACACCGCTATTCTGGCACCTGGCGGCGGTAGCATCGGCATTGGGTTTGCGATTCCGAGTAATATGGCGCGCACGCTGGCGCAACAGCTGATTCAGTTTGGTGAAATTAAACGCGGCCTGCTGGGAATTAAAGGCATGGAATTGACCGCCGATATCGCCAAAGCCTTCAAGCTGGATGTACAGCGCGGGGCGTTCATCAGCGAAGTGCTCCCGGGTTCAGGTTCCGCGAAAGCGGGTGTGAAATCCGGCGACGTGATCACCAGTCTCAACGGCAAGCCGCTGAGCAGCTTTGCCGAACTGCGCTCACGCATCGCAACGACGGAACCCGGCACGAAAGTGAAGCTCGGTCTGTTACGCGACGGCAAACCGCTAGAAGTCGAAGTCACCCTCGACACCAGCACGTCATCCTCCGCCAGCGCGGAGATGATCGCCCCGGCATTGCAGGGCGCAACGCTGAGCGATGGTCAGTTAAAAGACGGCAATAAAGGCATCAAAATTGATAACGTTGAAAAAAGCAGTCCCGCCGCCCAGGCCGGTTTGCACAAAGATGACGTGATCATTAGCGTTAACCGCGATCGCGTGCACTCGATTGCGGAAATGCGCAAAGTGCTGGAAGCGAAACCGTCGATTATTGCGCTACAGGTCGTACGCGGTAACGAGAACATTTACCTGCTCCTGCGTTAAGTCATCGTTAACCGGACATCAGCCCCACGTGCGATGTCCGGTTAACTCGTGGTATGCTGCTGCCGTTCCCTTTTTTAATGACGCCTCCATCATGTTTGTGAAGATCTTACGTTCGGTCGCAATTGGTCTTATTGTGGGTGCCATTCTGTTGGCGGCCATGCCCTCGCTGCGCAAAATAAATACCCTGACCACACCGCAATTCGACAGCGCGGATGAGACGCCAGCCAGCTATAATTCGGCGGTTCGCCGCGCCGCGCCTGCCGTCGTCAACGTTTATAACCGCAGTATGAACAGCACCACGCATAATCAGCTTGAGATCCGTACGCTGGGATCGGGCGTGATCATGGATCAGCGCGGTTACATCATCACCAATAAGCATGTGATCAACGATGCGGATCAGATCATCGTCGCCCTACAGGATGGACGCGTGTTTGAAGCGCTGCTGGTTGGTTCGGATACGCTGACGGATCTGGCGGTGTTAAAGATTAATGCCACGGGCGGTCTGCCGACGATCCCGATCAACACGAAACGCTCACCGCATATTGGTGATGTGGTTCTGGCCATTGGCAACCCGTATAACCTGGGGCAGACCATTACTCAGGGGATCATCAGCGCCACCGGGCGTATCGGTCTGAACCCGACCGGACGACAAAACTTCCTGCAAACGGACGCCTCCATCAACCACGGTAACTCCGGCGGAGCGCTGGTTAACTCGCTGGGCGAACTGATGGGTATTAACACCCTGTCATTTGATAAGAGTAACGACGGCGAGACGCCGGAAGGGATCGGTTTTGCAATCCCGTTCCAGTTAGCGACCAAGATAATGGATAAGCTGATCCGCGACGGTCGCGTGATTCGCGGTTATATCGGCATCGGTGGGCGAGAAATCGCGCCGCTGCATGCGCAAGGCGCCGGAATGGATCAAATCCAGGGGATTGTGGTCAATGAAGTGTCGCCGGATGGCCCGGCTGCGCAGGCGGGTATTCAGGTCAATGATGTGATCATTTCAGTCAACAACAAACCTGCCGTTTCCGCTCTGGAGACTATGGATCAGGTTGCTGAAATACGCCCAGGTTCGGTGATCCCGGTGATTGTGATGCGTGACGATAAAAAGCTGACGCTCCAGGTCACCATTCAGGAATACCCGGCGACAAATTAACGTAATAAAAAAACCGGAGTCATCTCCGGTTTTTTACTGTGTCTCGGTTAACTTGTAGGCCGGATAAGGTGTTTACACCGCCATCCGGCATTATCGCCAGGCCTAGGCCTGACGGCGACGCAAACGCGTCTTATCTGGCCTGCACAAAAGCGCTTACTTGTTAACGAACTCTTCGCCCAGGGCGATATCTTTTTTCAGCGTATCCAGCATACCTTCCAGCGCATTCTGTTCAAACGCGCTCAGTTTGCCGATAGACTTGCGCTCTTCCACGCCGTTTTTACCCAGCAGCAGCGGCTGAGAGAAGAAGCGCGCATACTGGCCGTCACCTTCAACGTAGGCACATTCCACCACGTCCTTCTCGCCTTGCAGCGCACGCACCAGAGAAAGACCAAAGCGCGCAGCAGCCTGACCCATAGACAGGGTTGCCGATCCGCCGCCAGCCTTCGCTTCAACCACTTCCGTACCCGCATTCTGGATACGTTTGGTCAGGTCAGCCACTTCCTGCTCGGTGAAGCTGACGCCCGGGATCTGCGACAGCAGCGGCAGAATGGTCACGCCAGAGTGACCGCCGATAACCGGAACTTCAACGTCGGTCGGCAGTTTGCCTTTCAGTTCCGCAACAAAGGTGTTGGAGCGGATGATGTCCAGCGTGGTCACGCCAAACAGTTTGTTCTTGTCGTAAACGCCGGCTTTTTTCAGTACTTCAGCAGCGATAGCGACGGTAGTGTTCACCGGGTTGGTGATAATGCCCACACAGGCTTTCGGACAGGTCGTTGCGATCTGTTGTACCAGGTTCTTCACGATACCTGCGTTGACGTTAAACAGGTCGGAACGATCCATACCCGGTTTACGCGCCACGCCAGCCGAGATCAGTACGACATCTGCGCCTTCAAGCGCCGGGGTCGCGTCTTCGCCGGAGAAACCTTTGATTTTTACTGCTGTAGGGATATGGCTCAAGTCAACGGCCACACCTGGGGTCACTGGAGCGATGTCGTACAGGGAGAGTTCTGAACCTGAAGGCAGTTGGGTTTTTAACAGTAGTGCAAGCGCCTGGCCGATACCGCCGGCAGCGCCGAGGACTGCGACTTTCATCCTAAACTCCTTATTATATTGATAAGCTAAGTGTTTGTTGCTCCGCGGCGGCGACCATAATTCACAAATCCAATGAATACAACCACCACGCGTCAAGAATGCGTAGTCACGCAAATTTGGCTTTTATGCATTTAACTTACGTAATAGAAAAGCTAATTTACGTAATTCAAAAGCGCCTGAACCACAGAACAACTTTCCAACAGGTGCTGACAATATACTCTACTGCCCCTCCAAAACAACATCAATTTGATAACATTTAATTTACTTTTAAGCTTATTTGCGCGCCGTGACGCAGGCATGTTTCTTGATAACGGAATTTGATAGAATTCCGCTCTTTCATAACATTATTTCAGCCTCCGGTGAGGCAGACTGTTTGCATAAAAATTCATCTGTATGCATAATAATGTTGTTTCCATCCTCATATTACGGGTGACTTATGCGAAGCTCGGCTAAACAAGAAGAATTAGTCAAGGCGTTCAAAGCGCTACTCAAAGAAGAAAAATTCAGTTCACAGGGCGAAATCGTCCTCGCGTTACAGGATCAGGGCTTTGATAACATCAACCAGTCCAAGGTCTCGCGCATGCTGACCAAGTTCGGCGCGGTGCGTACCCGCAACGCAAAAATGGAGATGGTCTACTGTCTCCCGGCTGAGCTAGGCGTGCCAACCACCTCCAGCCCTTTAAAGAATCTGGTGTTAGATATCGACTACAACGATGCTGTAGTGGTGATCCATACCAGTCCTGGCGCCGCACAGCTGATCGCGCGTCTGCTGGACTCGCTGGGGAAAGCGGAAGGCATCCTCGGGACCATTGCCGGTGACGACACCATTTTCACCACCCCCGCGAATGGCTTTACGGTGAAAGATCTGTACGAAGCCATTCTGGAACTGTTCGAACAAGAGCTGTAATCCCTTCTCCCCGTCGTTAAGCGCGACGGGGAAAAAACCTGCCGCCACCTCTTCCGCCGTCATTTTTCACTGCCTGTCACTTAACAAATAGTGCGTTTAACCGTCAAAAATCATTTACATGGTGAATGTGCAATGGAAAAAACGCACAAATTGCAAAATTTCATATCATTATGATTTTATTGAATTTAATCTTAACAACACGCTTTTTAACACGTTTTTAATTCCATACGGTTATAAAAAAACAAATCGTTAACACACAATAACCCATGAAACCATTAGCGTGGTATTAATTAATCGCGTGATTAGTGTATACTTGATTTTGTGATGAGGGTCACGAAACACAGACCCTAATAAAAGAATTCGACGAGGTAAAAATCATGAAAATCAAAACTACTGTTGCAGCATTAAGCGTTCTGTCCGTTCTCTCTTTTGGCGCATTCGCAGCCGAATCCATCAACGCAGAACAAGCGCAAGGCCGTCAGGCTATCGGCTCTGTTTCCGTAAGCGCTATCGGTTCTTCCCCGATGGATATGCATGAAATGCTGAACAAAAAAGCAGAAGCAAACGGCGCATCCGCCTATCAGATTACTGAAGCACGTAGCGGTGACAACTGGCACGCTACGGCAGAACTTTACAAATAAACCCTCGTCGTCTAGTCCGACGACTTGCCCCCGACTGCCGGGGGCTTTTTTATGTTTGTCATCACGAATGGCGAACATTAAACCGCAACTGCCCTTCCAGTTCCTCTTCTGCTTCATCAAACAGCAAAATCAGCGCGCCGTAACGCCTGCGCAGTTTTTCCGGCAGATGAACAAACTCAATCTCCAGCGGCAATGGCAGCACCTCGCTCATGAGAGTATCCCATAGAGAATCAAGATCGCCGACTTTCTCTCTGGCAAGGCCAAACATCCGTGTAAACTCGCGGTAAAAATCGTTCTGGTCTTCTATTTCATCAAAATCAAAGGTATAGATGTTCATAGCCAGCCACCATCCCCGACGCAGTCACATTACAGGCCGCCGATGTGCAGGGTCTTCACTTCCAGAAACTCTTCAAGCCCCAGCACCGATCCTTCACGCCCCAGACCCGACTCTTTCACCCCGCCAAATGGCCCCAGCTCGGTTGATACGGCGCATTCATTAATCCCAATCATGCCGCTTTCAATCGCCTGGGAAACACGGAATACGCGTTGTAAATTTTGCGTGTAGAAGTAAGCCGCCAGGCCAAACGGCGTATTGTTGGCGCGCTGAATGACCTCGTCTTCACTGGTAAAACGAAAGCAGGCCGCGACCGGCCCGAAGGTCTCTTCACTGGCCAGTTTCATCCCATCGCTACAGTCGCCCAGTACGGTGGGCTGCCAGAAATTCCCGCCTAACGAATGCGCTTTAGCGCCTGCCAGCACCTTCGCCCCTTTTGCGATAGCGTCCTCAACGTGCTCACGCACTTTATCGACAGCCGCCGGTTCAATCAGCGGGCCGACGATCACGCCCTCCTCCAGACCATTTCCGACCTTCAGTTTTTGTACGGCATCCGCCAGCTTGCGGGTAAATTCGTCATAGACCGACTCATGGATATAGAAACGGTTAACGCTGACGCACACCTGCCCCGCGTTGCGGAATTTATTGGCGATCGCCCCCTGTACCGCAGCGTCAATATCCGCATCGTCAAACACGATATACGGCGCATTGCCCCCCAGTTCCATCGAGACTTTCTTCATCGTGTCAGCCGCGTTACGCACCAGCGTTTTCCCCACGGCGGTCGATCCGGTAAAGGAGATTTTGCGCACCTCGTGGCTGGCCATAATGGCGTCGCTGATCTCTGGGGTATTGCCCGCGACGGCGTTCAGCACACCGTCAGGTACGCCAGCTTTCTTCGCCAGCGTCAGCAAGGCGAATGCGCTAAGCGGCGTGTTATTCGCCGGTTTAATGACCCCCGTACAGCCTGCCGCCAGCGCGGGGCCTAATTTACGGGTCAACATTGCCATCGGGAAGTTCCACGGCGTAATCGCCGCCACGACGCCAATCGGTTCACGAGTGGCAAAGATCCGCGATCCGGGTTTGATCGGCGGGATTATTTCGCCATTTGCCCGCTTCGCCTGTTCAGCAAACCACTGGATGAAACTGGCGGCGTACTCCACTTCGCCTTCTGCCTCTTTCAACGGCTTCCCCTGCTCAGTGGTCATCAGACGGCCCAGCCAGGATTTATGCTCAATGATCAGTTCATACCAGCGATACAGAATGGCCGAGCGCTCTTTTGCCGTTTTGGCCCGCCAGGCAGGGAAGGCTTTTGCCGCCGCCGCAATCGCCTCTTCGGTCTCTTTTTTACCGGCTTTAGCAACGGCGGCTATCGTTTCACCGGTTGCCGGATTAAGAACATCAAAGGTGTTATCCAGCGTTTTCCAAAGTCCATCAACCAGATATCCCGTCTGAAAAAGTTCGTTGTCCTGGAGCGTTTGCATGGTTCTTTCTCCTCCTGATGTCATGTTTTCCGCACGTCAGATAAGTATAGCCACAAAAAAACCGACGCTTTTGGCGTCGGCTCCTGAGTGTTAGTTATCCGTCAAGGCGTGCTGATATTTGTGCAACATGCCGGATAGTCGTTTTACCGGCTCCGTAACCCGTGGCGGCGCTTCCCAGACTCGCAATTTTTCCTGATAGACATCAAGCTCATCCAGCAGTTGTCCAAAGTAGCGCCGACGCTTATCGTCATTTCCGGCTGAAATCACATGATCGGCCGTACGCCGGAGCTGGCGGTGAAAAGCAGATAAATCATGATTGACCGGGATGGGCGCATCACGCAGACGTTGGTGTGCAATGATCATCGTCAGCGCCAGACGAAACTTCGGCAGGTCGCCCGGGAATTTGTTCATTAACAAGAACAACTGCTGATACAGCGCCGGAAGGTGGTTCTCTTTACGGCGCACAACGTTGGTAGTCATTGCAGACACCGCTGCGGAAACGAACTGGTTAAGCAGCACACGTCCGGTTCTGTCGCGTGAATTATCACGAACTAACAGAATGACGATAAACGCCATCATGCACCCCACAATCTGCCCGAGCGCGCTGTCAAGAAACTGGCTGAAGTGGAAGGTCATTGGGTTGTCCAGCACGATGATGTTAATGGTACTGGCCAGCGCCCCCATCGAACCCAGCCGCCGTTTCTGGACTTCGATCCCGAGAAAGAATCCCAGCACCGCCAGGCTCAGACACAGCAGCAACATGCTTTGCTGCGTATTCGGGATGATCACTAAAAAATAGAGCAGGCCCAACGGCAGCGCCGCCAGCGTCCCGTAAATAAAGTCGATTGCGACCATGCGCGGATTGGGTAAGCGCATCGCCAGCGACGTGACGACCGCAATCATCACCATCGCGCCGCTTCCCGACGTCCAGCCCGTCCACAGCCAGAATAAGGTGCCCAGCACACAGGACAGCGTGGTGCGCCAGAAGTTAACCATCGCGTGATGGCGCTCAGCAGATTCCACCTTCACGACGGGCTCGCCCTGCAACACTTCCTCTTCCGTCACGCTGATTTTGGCGTTGCCAATCACGCCGCGCTTCAGCAGCAGATAGCGCGTCGCCGCACCGGCCCAGGTGTAAAGGGTTACGGGCGTTTCACGTTCGCCGGTCCAGGCAATGATGCGGCGCATCCGCTTAAGCTGTTTATGTACGTCCTGCGCGGTTTCGACGGGCGTTTCGAACAGCTCGCGGAAAGTGTCGGTGATCAACTCCGGGTGAGTGTTCTGAATCAGGTATGTTTCACAGGACTGGGTGATCAGCGTCAACGAGAGCGTATTCAGCGCTTTCAGGCGGCGGTTGGCGCGCCCCCAGCGCGATGACTCCATATTGAGATTGCTGCGCATGCCTTCCAGCGCCGCCGTCCGCCGCACCAGATCGCCCCAGGCTTTGTCCACTTCCTCACTGTCGCCGTGCTTAATACACAACTGCATCAGCTGGTATTGCGCCACCAGCAGGCCGTCGACTTCACGATCCACTTCCTGTTTCACTGAACGCGGCGAAAAGAGCAGATCCGCCATAATGGCGCAGACGATACCAATCACGATCTCGCTGCAACGTTCAACCGCGAACTGCGGCGTCAGTAGTGGCTCCGCCTGAATGGTAATGACGATGATCAGCGCCGTATACCCGGACAGCCCCCAGGCATAGGAGTTTTCAACCCGCACCAGCGAGGAGATCCAGGTACAAAATCCCGCCCAGATACAGCACACCAGAATCATTAATAACGGCGCGCGAATCATGGTGATGATAATGGTCAGCGCGGCGATACAGCCAATAAATGTCCCGATGATACGCAGCATCCCGCGATAGCGAATCGCGCCGGAATAGGGTTCCCCACCGGCGGCGAATGCCGGGCCTGCGGCGACAATCGCGGCGGTCAGCACCGCCCAGCGCGGCGTCTCAAGCTGAAAGTGAAAGCCAACGAACAGCGCCAGGACGATGGCGCATGCCAGTTTTACCGCAAAGCGGATATGCTGGTTGGCAATGGAGAAAATACCCATGGTGATTAACCAAACTCGCGCAGACGGTGCGCCATTTTACGGAAGAAGGAGTCCTGCGTTTCATCACGATCCTGCTTGCCGGTAATCACAACGGTTGCGGTTGTCCCGGCAGGCCACAGGTTGTCCTGCTGATCGTCCAGACGGATACGTACCGGAACACGCTGCGCCAGACGTACCCACTCCAGATTGGAGTCGATGGTCGCCATCCCTTTGGCGTCACGCGTGCTGCTGGCGTTAGTGACCCCAGCCGCCACGCTGTCAACGGTGCCTTTCAACACTTTGTTACTGCCAAGCGGCGTTATCTCTGCGCGATAGCCCGGCCGGACGCCTTCCAGTTTGGTCTCTTCCATATAGGCCAGCACGTAGAAAGAGTGCTGTTTCACCAACGCAACCGCCGTTGAGCCACGGGTAATAAACTCGCCGGTGTAGACGTTCAGGTTGGTGACCCAACCGTCAGCAGGGGCGCGAATCACGGTACGTTCGAGGTCTAATTTTGCCAGATCGCGCGTCGCCTGCGCTTTGGCAAGCTGATGTAATACGGTTTGCAGAACGTTATTGGCCTGATCGATCTCTTCACGCGACATCGCCTGGACGCCAAGGCGGTTACGGCGGCCAGCCTCCTGGCGTTTTTCCTGTGCCAGCACCTGGTAGTAGGCAACATCAGCTTCCGCTTCTTCGAGGGCTTTTTTATAGCGCGGCTGATCGATGGTGAACAGTATCTGGTCTTTCTTCACCAGCTGGTTATCATGCACACTCACGTTGGTGATAAGACCCGCGACGTCTGGCGCAATGGCAACCACGTCGGCGCTGAAGCGCGCGTCACGCGTCCACGGCGACTCGGTGTAATAGACCCAGGCACGGAAAATTGCGATGAAGGCCAGAATGACCAGTACGAGCGTGATGGCCGTACGAGAGAGTTTTCTTGTTAGTGTTTTCACTTCTACCTCAAACGAACAAGCGCGATATTAAATAGAACAGGCAGCAATACAGCGCGGTATTAAACAGAGCCGGATGCCAGACGAAGTCATAAATGCCGGTTGGAACCAGCATCCGGCGCACCAGCCAGAAAATCGCCAGTGACAAAAGCAATTCGAAAAATATCGGTGGGAAGGAGAGACCAAACACCACGATAACGGGAAACAGACTCATGTTGACCTTGATTTATAAAGAGAGTGCAGGCGATACAGTTTTCAGCCAATGCCACCGCAGGGAAGGGCGTGGAAAGCCAGGCGAGAGCGGCATAGCGGTTATTTGAATAATAATATATTAACGTAACTGTTATGCTGTTATCTATAATATGTGATCTAAATCACTTTTAAGCCAGAGTGAATAATGGAAAGATTAAAACGCATGTCGGTGTTCGCCAAAGTCGTTGAATTTGGCTCCTTTACCGCCGCTGCCAGACAGCTACAAATGAGCGTTTCCTCTATCAGCCAGACCGTGGCAAAACTGGAAGATGAGCTACAGGTTAAGCTGCTAAACCGCAGTACGCGCAGCATTGGGCTGACCGAGGCCGGTAAAATTTATTATCAGGGTTGCCGTCGGATGCTGCACGAAGTGCAGGATGTCCATGAGCAGCTTTATGCCTTCAACAACACGCCTATCGGCACCTTGCGAATTGGTTGTTCTTCAACCATGGCACAAAATGTCCTCGCCGGGTTAACGGCCAAAATGCTGAAAGAGTACCCTGGCCTGACGGTTAACCTGGTGACCGGCATCCCGGCGCCGGACCTGATCGCTGATGGTCTGGACGTGGTGATCCGCGTCGGTGCGTTGCAGGACTCCAGCCTGTTTTCACGCCGTCTGGGGGCAATGCCGATGGTGGTGTGCGCCGCCAAAAGTTATCTCGCGCAATTTGGCGTGCCGGAAAAACCCGCCGACCTCAGCAATCACTCATGGCTGGAATACAGCGTGCGCCCGGATAACGAGTTTGAGTTGATTGCGCCGGAAGGGATCTCCACCCGGCTGATCCCACAAGGGCGCTTCGTCACCAACGATCCGATGACGCTCAGCCGCTGGCTGACCGCAGGCGCCGGGATCGCCTACGTTCCGTTGATGTGGGTGATCAATGAGATCAACAGTGGAGAGCTGGAGATCCTGCTGCCCCGCTACCAGTCCGATCCACGCCCGGTTTACGCGTTGTATACCGAAAAAGATAAGTTGCCGCTGAAGGTGCAGGTGGTGATTAACTATCTGACAGACTATTTTGTCGATGTCGCGCAGCTATTTCAGGGAATGTACGGTCGAGGGAAAGAGAAGTGATCAACGGCCCGCCTACAGAACAGGCAGGCCGGATAAGGCGTTCACGCCGCGCCCGGCAAAATGCCCGATAACGCAATGGCGTATCGGGCCTACAAAACGACTTTACGCGGTGCCGCCCACGGTCAGGTTATCCACCTTTAACGTCGGCTGACCCACGCCTACCGGCAGACTCTGCCCTTCTTTACCGCAGACGCCAACGCCGTTATCCAGTTTCAGATCGTTCCCGACCATAGAGATCTGCTGCATCGCTTCGATACCAGAACCAATCAGCGTCGCCCCTTTCACGGGTTTCGTCACCTTACCGTTTTCGATCAGGTACGCTTCTGAAGTCGAGAACACAAATTTCCCGGAAGTGATATCCACCTGCCCGCCGCCAAAGTTAGGCGCATAGATACCGTATTCCACAGACTCGATAATCTCCTGCGGCGTGGATTTCCCGGCCAGCATATAGGTGTTGGTCATACGCGGCATCGGCAGATGCGCATATGATTCACGACGTCCGTTACCGGTCGGCGCAACGCCCATCAGACGCGCGTTGAGTTTATCCTGCATGTACCCTTTCAGGATGCCGTTTTCAATCAACACGTTGTACTGGCCCGGCGTACCTTCATCATCAATGGCGACCGAACCACGGCGATCGGCGATCGTGCCGTCATCAACCACGGTACACAGTTCGGACGCGACCAGTTCACCGATATGGCCGCTGAACACTGACGTACCGCGACGGTTGAAATCCCCTTCCAGTCCGTGGCCTACCGCTTCGTGCAGCAGCACGCCAGGCCAGCCCGCGCCCAGCACAACGGGTAATGTTCCCGCCGGAGCGGCAACCGCCGACAGATTCACCAGCGCCATGCGCACTGCCTCTTTCGCCCAGGCATCGGCGCGTACTTCACCGTCCAAATCGCCTAAGAAAAAGTCATAGCCAAAACGACCGCCGCCGCCGCTGGAGCCGCGCTCGCGTTTACCGTCTTCCTCTACCTGTACGCTGACAGACAGACGCACCAGCGGGCGCACATCCGCCGCCAGCGTACCGTCGGTCGCTGCCACCAGAATCAGCTCATACACGCCGGTCAGGCTGGCCGTCACTTCCTGTACGCGCTTGTCGGCTTCACGCGCCGCCTTGTCCACGCGACGCAGAATGTCGAGTTTCTCTTCGCGGCTCATGCTCTGTAGCGGATCAATGGCGGTATAGAGCATCGGGTGCTCCACCGCGCCCAGTGTTTTTACTTTGCCGTCGCCGCTGTCGCGCACAATGGTACGCGCGGCCTGCGCGCTCTGCTCCAGCGCTTGCAGGCTGATCTGATCGGCATAGGCAAACCCTGTTTTTTCACCGTTGATAGCGCGCACGCCAACGCCCTGATCGATGTTGTAAGAACCATCTTTGATGATGCGATCTTCTAAAACCCAGGATTCGTGATAGCTCGACTGAAAATAGAGATCGCCGTAATCGAGACGGCGTTCGGCCAGTTGGCCCAGAATGGCAAACAAATCCTGATGGTTCAGGCCGTTCGCCGCTAGCAATTGTTCACTTACCAGGTTCAGACTCATCGTTTTGCTACTCGTTAGTTACTGTTGTAGGCCTGATAAGACGCGCCTGCGTCGCCATCAGGCGCTTCAATGCCGGACTGCGGTAGAAGTTATGTAGGCCGGATAAGCGCAGCGCCATCCGGCTTTTGCAGTTCGTCATTCATTTCTATTTACTGAGATTGGGGCAATTACTCGCCCCCGTCAAATCATTGCTGGCTTTCTTTACGCGGCTGGCGCAGGACTTCGTTAATCTGCGGTTTGTCTACCGGGCCCGTGATGCGATAGCGCAGAATGGAGACTTTGCTCCACAACGGCCCCAACACTTTACTCGCGGCAAATACCGCCGCCCCGACAATCGGGTTCACCGCAAACGCGGCGGCAACCCCTACCGTGGCGGAGATTTCCGGTGCGACGACGGCTTCAATATCGAGTTCCCGACGCACCAGATTGACAGAACCTTTCATGGCGATGTCGGCCTCCAGCCCATCCACCAGCGTATCGTCAGTGTGCATCACGCCGTCTTTGATCCACGCCGTACTGCGAATAGAGTCAAAGTAGAAACCGTCGCTGAACGTATCGCTAAAATCAAAACGCAGCTTACGCAGCAGTGCGTCAAAACTCAGCAGACGCAGAAGCTGCCCCGCATGACCGGTGCTCAGCTCGGTAATTTCACCTTTCCCCAGGCGGGTACGTAAAATGCCATTAAGGGAAGCCTCATCCGGCTGCCAGGGCTGGTTACGCCAGTGTAAGTCATAGTCCACGTTAAACGAGGCGTTGCGGATGGGGGTCGAAACGCCAAAGAATCCCGCTGCGGCATCAATTTTATGGCCGCGCAGTTTCCCCTTCAGCGACGTGCGCTCGCTACCCGGCGTGTTCACCCAGACACCCTCAGCCGTCAGCCGGGAGAAGCCCGTATCCAGCAGCCCGTTACTCAGGGTCAGCGTATTTCCCTGAATCGCGACGTCGCCGTCAATACGCCCATATTTTTGCCCCCACAGCCAGCATTCGACGCAGCGTAACTGCACATCAGGCCAGCCACGGAAACTGACTCGCTCAAGGGAGGAGAACGGCGAGGTCGCCTGCGCACCGTCTGTACGCTTCGCCGCGCTCGGGTTGTAATACAGGTATTTGATGTTCGCCTGCCACGGGGCATTATTGCGTATCGCCAGCGTGGCGTTAACCTCGCGCCCCTGCGCTTCGACCTTCTGACCATTCAGCGACGGCTCAGAGACAATGCTCAGGTTATTCCACTGTTGCCCGCCCAGCGACAGCGAAGGCGTTCGTAGCGTCACGCGCTGCGGCAAACTGGTCTTTGCGCCAACGTTATCCGCCGCGCCTTTCTGGAACAGCGCCAGCCACTCTGCGCCATCCATTGCCGGAAGATTAAGCTCAACGCCTTGTCGGTCAGGCAATGTCGGCGTGGTGCGGCTATCCGTTGTCCAGATCGCCCGATCCAGCGTCAGTTTCTGATTCAGCAGCCAGCGGCTGTTAAAGTGATTATTTTTCCCGGCGCTGCCGGTCAGCGCGAAGCTACGCAAGTTACCGTCAGCCTTAATGCTCACCGGCAAGGATTCCCCGGCCTGCTTGTCGAGCGGTGACGGTAAGTGACTGCTCACATTCTTCAGGTCGCCTTTCAGTTCTACGTTGTATGTCGCACCAGAGTGATAAGGAAGCGCAATGCCCACTTTACCGTTCCACGCCATACCGCCGCTTATAGCATCGTTCACCTGCGCAGGTAGCACGCCCATACGGCCCGGCTGCCAGTTGCCGTTAAGGTTGACGTTGACCTGATAGGCCTTTTCCCCTTCATTGGTGGAGAAATCCACGTTCAACGGCTGACTAAACCAGTTTGCCGTTAACGGTTCGCTCTTGAGATTGCCGTTGTTGAAGCTGAACTTACCGCTCAGGTTCTTCAGCGTGCTGTCGAGCGGCTTAATGAACAAACTATTATTACGCAGCGAGACGTCCCCTTTGGCGGTGACCAGCTCGCCATCCAGCGGAATATCAAGATGTAAGCGAGCATTCACATCGCCATCAATCTGGAGTTGCTCCAGCGTGGCGCCGAGAGAATCTTTCAGCGGCGTGTCGTCAAAATACGGGCCGACCGCTTTACCCGGCCCATTGATATCGGCATCAATCAGCAGCTTTTCTTTGGCATAGTCCGGGATTATTGCGGTCAGATTGCTGGCCTTAACACCACCCAGATTGACGCTATCCGCCTTCATCCACAGGCCGTCGTTCAGGAAGTCCAGCTCAATGTTGAGGTCGGACAGCGCGGGCCAGTCCGGCTGGAAAGCAAACTTCGCGTTACGCAGCGGCACCAGCACTTCAAACTGACCTTCATTATGTTTGTAGGGGAAAAGATGTGGATTGCCGCCATACACCAGCGTGGCGTTATCCGCTTCGCCGCCCTGAATCGCGCCGCTCAGGTAATCAACCAGCTCTTTGCCCATCAGGTTTTCCGGGAAATAACGCCAGGCCTGTGAACCGTCATCGGTGCTGATCCCCGCCAGAATCCCCAGCCAGGGCTCCTCTCCAGCGGGTTGCAGATAACGAAAACCGCCGCGCGCATGTACGGCTTTCGCTTTCACATCGATGTTGCGCCCGTCCAGCTGAAACCCTTTGTCATTCTTCAGCCAGGTGAGCGTCGCCACGCCGTTTTCAATTTCCAGCGGTGCGCGAAAGACGGTTTCATACGGCATTTCGGCCTGCTGCATCGAGGCAGTCAGCGCGCCGTTTTCCACGCTGCCGGACAAGGTGCCGGAGAAGTGTTCCGCGCCCGGTAAGAGCTTCCACTGCTTCCAGGCGAGGTTATCCCACGACGCCTGGAAACGCGTTTTCTCCGTCGCCTGTAGCGGGATATCCAGCGCGAGAGTGTCTATTTTTCCGCGTGGCTGTGTGGCCTGCCAGATGTCGCCCAGCGCAGGCGAGAGTTTCGCCGCCACCGGACGCAGCCCGTCCATATCAGCCAGTTCAAGGTTGCTGGCGCGAATACGCAATTCATCGCTGCGTATGTTGTTCTGACCGCCAACTTCTTGTTCCGGCACCCAGGCCAGCGTTAACGCGCCGCGCGGCCAGGGTTTGCTATCCAGCGTGATACGCGTGTCAGGAATATAAAACTGCCAGCCCGGCTGTTCACGCGTAATGTGCGCGGTCAGGTTATCAACGGAAAGCGTGTGCGAATGATTATCGCCCTGCCAGCTCGCGCCGCCCTGCTTAAGCCAGATATCGCCGCTGGAGACTTCGCCTTTCGTGAGCGTCATCCAGCCTTCCAGACTAAAGCGCGCGGTTTGCAGCGCCACGTTATCCTGCATCCATTTGCCCAGCCACGGCTTCACGTCAATATCGTCGGCCTGTAGCCAGACCCGACCGTTGTTCAGCAGCCCATCGTCGTCACGCAGATCCATACGAACCTGCATCACGCCATGCTGCCCGGTCAGGCTGGAGAGGCTGACCTGACCTTCCGCGCGGTGCCTGTCTTTGCCGTTCAACCAGGTAAGCTGCGGGATCGCCAGTTCAGCTCGCTGGCCTGATAAGGTCAGAAAGCTAATTTGGCTGTCCCGGAGATCGAAGTGATCAAACTGACGCAGGAAAAGATCGCTAATACGGTTGGTTTCAATGCCTTCGTCGCTGTCGCTGCGTTGGATCGGCGTATTGGTGCGGATGTGCAGTTGCCAGAAGGTGAGATCGCGAAACTGCCAGCGCATGTGCAACAGGCTTTGCCAGACATCCAGCGCCAGCGTGACGCGCTTTACTGAAAGCTCGCCGCCATCTTTCAAACTGGCATGGATGTCCCGGGCCTCAAGCGTGGGGCCAAAGGTTTGCCAGTTCGCATGCAACTGGCTGGCGGCAACAGGAATACCCGTGGCAGATTCAATTTTGCTGAGGATCGCCGGGCGCCAGCTATCCAGATGGGGGAGCGCAAGGCGCAATCCACTGATCAGCAGCGCAACGACGACGACGAGCGCGGCTCCAGTGAGCAGTAATATCCCCGGCAATCGCCTCACGCGTCTCTCCTTGTCTGCCAAAAATGTGACTCACAAACCCGTTATCCGGCCTGGAAACGGCGGTCTTTTACATCATTACGACGTCAAATTGCTCCTGGTTATAGAGCGGTTCAATCTGGACTTTAACTTGCTTGCCGACAAAAATTTCCACCTCTGCCAGCGCGTGCGACTCTTCGCCTTTTAACGTTTCCGCCACCGCCGGAGAAGCATAAACGAGGAAACGATCGGAGTCGTAGGCATGATGCACACGCACGATTTCACGCATAATTTCATAGCAGACGGTTTCCACCGTTTTCACCGTACCGCGTCCATGACACGTTGGACATTCATTGCATAGCACATGTTCCACGCTTTCGCGCGTACGCTTGCGGGTCATCTCTACCAGACCCAGTTGCGAAAAGCCGTTGATGCTGGTTTTCACGCGATCTTTGCTCAGCGCCTGCTCCAGAGAATGCAGTACCCGACGGCGATGATCTTCATTATTCATGTCGATAAAATCGATGATGATGATACCGCCCAGATTGCGCAGACGCAGCTGCCGCGCAATCGCCTGCGTCGCCTCAATATTGGTATTGAAGATCGTGTCATCGAGATTACGGTGTCCGACAAACGCCCCGGTATTGATATCAACGGTGGTCATGGCTTCGGTTTGATCGATAATCAGATAACCGCCGGATTTCAGCTCCACCTTGCGTTCCAGCGCGCGCTGAATCTCATTTTCAACATCAAAGAGATCGAAAATCGGCTGATGACCGCTGTAGTGTTCGAGCTTGCTGGTCATCTCAGGGATATATTCCGCGGTAAATTCCAGCAATGCCTCGTACGTCAGACGCGAATCCACGCGGATTCTGTCCAGCTCGGCATCGGCAAAATCACGCAGTACGCGCTGCGCCAGCGCCAGTTCGCCGTACATCTGATAGCGCGTTTGCGGCCGCTTTTTACGCTCCATGACTTTCGTCCAGACGCGTTTGAGGTAAGCGGCGTCCGACGCCAGATCCTCTTCGCACACCCCTTCCGCCGCCGTACGGATGATAAATCCGCCCTGCTCGTCGCAATACTCCGCCACCACCTTCTTCAGGCGTTCACGTTCGGTTTCGCTTTCAATACGCTGAGAAACGCCAACGTGCGACGCGCCGGGCATAAAGACGAGGTAGCGGGAAGGCAACGTGATGTCCGTCGTCAGGCGCGCGCCTTTGGTGCCAAGCGGATCTTTTACCACCTGCACCATCAGATCCTGCCCCTGACGCACCAGCTCAGAGATGTCGCGTACGGTGAAGTTCTTTTGCTCTTCACCCGCCACGCATTCGGTATGCGGCATAATGTCTGAAGCATGAAGAAACGCGGCTTTCTCCAGTCCAATATCTACAAAAGCCGCCTGCATACCCGGAAGTACACGGCTTACACGGCCTTTGTAGATATTGCCTACGATGCCTCGTCGCGCTTCACGCTCAATATGAATTTCCTGAAGAATACCGCCATCAATGTACGCCACGCGTGTTTCCGATGGCGTTACGTTTACCAACAATTCAGCCGTCATGTTTATCCCTTTTCTCACGCAGTGCGTTAAAATTGCTCAGCAACTCATACGTTTCAACCAGCGGTAAGCCGACCACGGCGTGATAGCTGCCGTTTATCTTCCTGACAAAACAGCCACCCTGCCCCTGAATACCGTATGCTCCAGCTTTATCCATAGGCTCACCGCTGGCGACATAGCCTGCGATGTCCTCATCACTCAGTGTCCTGAACGTCACCTCCGTCACCACCAGACAATCCAGCACGTACTGGCTGTCCGCCAGCGCGACGGCCGTCATCACCTGATGCGTCTGCCCCGACAGTTTGCGCAGCATATGCGCCGCGTGTTCTGCATCGCGCGGTTTCTCCAGCACTTCACCGTTAAGAATCACGATAGTATCGGCGCCCAGCACCGGCAAGTCGCGCGCCGTTTGCGCCACGCCTGCCAGCGCCTTTTCCCGCGCCAGACGGGAGACATACTGTTGCGCGCTTTCGCCTTCGCCACGCGTTTCTTCAATTCCCGTAACGATACGTGCAAAAGAGACGCCCAGCTGCGCAAGCAGCTCCTGGCGGCGAGGTGAACCGGAAGCAAGATAAACGTCAGTCATAGAAACCTTTACTGCACAGCAAACTGCTGGCGCACTTTGCGCATCAGCAGGAAAAGCCAGGGCCAGAGCACACCGTTTACTACACTACTCCAGAACACTTCCGGTCTGAAAGAGACGTTGATCACTAAAAACTCGGCCCAGAAAACAATAATGTCCACGACCAGTGAGAGCAATATCACCACCAGTGCCTGTTGCCAGAGCGCCAGGTTACGGAATAGCTGGAATTTCAGTGCAACCAGATAAGCAATGATACTCATCGACAAGGCCCGCACGCCAAGCGTAGAGCCGCTGATCAGATCCAGTATGGCACCCATCACAAAACCTGTACCCACATTTACGCGGTGCGGCAGTGCGAGGATCCAGTACAGCAAGATAAGGAGCACCCAGTTTGGCCGGAAAACGATGATGTCATCCGGCCAGGGCATGATTTGCAGCAATAGCGCAATAAGAAACGAGAGCCAGATAACCCAGCGACCCTGGCTACGATAACTTGCCACTATTGCCCCCCCGTTGCGCGCGTAGCCGACGGTTGTTGAGGCGCGGCAGGCGCCGGGCTAATCCCCGTGGCAGGGTCCGGCATTGGCGCTGGCGGCCCCATCGCATCTGGCGAAGGCAGAACCTGCGGCATCATCTGCATCAGTCGTTCGTTAGCGACGCGATGCACATCTTCCGGCGTCATCGGATTAGCGCCGTTGCGATCGGCTCCCCACAGCAGCAGCAGATAACGCAAACGCTGTAAACCCGCAGTCGGACGCGCCTGAATCACGGTGTAAGCACGTTGGGTGTCCAGCTTGACGGACGAAACCACGCCCACCGGATACCCTTCCGGGAAACGGCCGCCCAGACCCGACGTTACCAGCACATCGCCAACGCGAATGTCGGTGTTTGCCGGCAAATGCTCAAGCTGTAAATCGTCCGTGCAGCCGTTACCGGCGGCAATGACGCGGATATCGTTACGCAGCACCTGAATCGGCAACGCATGTGTCGCATCGCAAATAAGCAGAACGCGGCTGGTCAGTTTCGCCACCGCAACGACCTGGCCCACTACGCCTTTGTCGCTGATGACCGGTTGCCCCTCATAGACCCCGTTCACGCTTCCTTTGTCGATCACCACCTGATCGCTGTAAGGATCGTTAACCGTGGAGATGACCTGAGTCACCATTTTTTGTTCGTCCTGACGCAGCGGCGAACCCAGCAGCTCGCGCAAACGCGCGTTCTCCTGTTTGTATTGCCCCAGCATCAGCAATTCGCTGTTTTTCAGCAACAGTTCCTGGCGCAGCGCCCGGTTTTCAAGTTCGAGTTGGTCACGCGAAGCCAGCGTTTGCGACACGCCGTCGAGTAATTCACGGGGACCATTGGAAATAAAGTAGAAAGGGCTGACGGCGGTATCCATGTACGTGCGGATTTGGCTGAACGTCCCCAGGCGGCTGTCGGCTATAATCACGCCGAGCGCCACCAGCACCGCCAGAATAAGGCGAATCTGTAGCGACGGGCCACGGCTAAAAATTGGCTTCATAAGTTTGCGTATTCTCGTATCAGAGTCGGCAGGGTAATCAAACCATCACCCTGCCGGTATCCGATTACTCTTCGCTGAACAGGTCGCCGCCGTGCATATCGATCATTTCCAGCGCCTTGCCGCCGCCGCGCGCCACGCAGGTCAGCGGATCTTCAGCAACAACGACAGGAATGCCGGTTTCTTCCATTAACAGACGATCAAGGTTACGCAGCAGCGCGCCGCCGCCCGTGAGCACCATACCGCGCTCGGAGATATCAGACGCCAGTTCCGGCGGGCACTGTTCCAGCGCAACCATCACCGCGCTCACAATACCGGTCAGCGGCTCCTGCAACGCTTCCAGAATCTCGTTGGAGTTCAGGGTAAAGCCGCGTGGAACGCCTTCCGCCAGGTTACGCCCGCGAACTTCGATTTCACGCACTTCGTCGCCCGGATACGCAGAACCGATTTCGTGTTTGATACGCTCTGCGGTCGCTTCGCCGATCAGAGAACCGTAGTTACGGCGCACATAATTGATGATCGCTTCGTCGAAGCGGTCGCCGCCAATACGCACAGAAGAAGAGTAAACCACGCCGTTCAGAGAGATAACGGCCACTTCCGTCGTACCGCCACCGATATCGACAACCATTGAACCGGTTGCTTCAGACACCGGCAGACCGGCGCCGATTGCCGCAGCCATCGGCTCTTCGATCAGGAACACTTCACGAGCGCCAGCGCCCTGTGCGGATTCACGAATCGCACGACGCTCTACCTGGGTCGCTCCTACCGGTACACACACCAGCACACGAGGGCTTGGACGCATAAAGCTGTTGCTGTGCACTTGTTTGATGAAGTGCTGGAGCATTTTTTCAGTCACGAAGAAGTCAGCGATAACGCCGTCTTTCATCGGGCGAATAGCAGCGATATTGCCCGGCGTACGACCCAGCATCTGCTTCGCATCATGACCTACTGCGGCCACGCTTTTCGGTGAACCGGCACGATCCTGACGAATGGCCACAACGGAAGGCTCATTCAATACGATGCCTTGTCCTTTTACGTAAATGAGGGTATTCGCAGTACCCAGGTCAATGGACAGGTCATTGGAAAACATGCCACGAAATTTTTTCAACATACTAAGGGATAATCCTGAAAGCTGGGGCGGAAAACAAAATCCGCTTACTTTACCAACCACACGCAGCAGCGACAAGGCGCAAAAATCATCTGCTACGGTGAAAATTAGCGCAGTACGTTTCCTTTGTTACAAATCTCTGTCTGGGTCCATCAGAACTGAATACATCAGCAGCAATCCTGGCCTTCATTTGCAACCTGTAAAAGGTCGTTTACCTGCATATTTGCTGCAACAATCTGGCGAGCAGACAAGCACACCCCCATGAGGCACAGCGCGCGTTATTCTACGTGAAAACAAATTAAACGGCAGGTTAAACCGAGTATCTTTGCGAATATTTTTTCACGTTGGTGTCAAGTGGTTGGGAGGAGGCAAAAAAATCCCCCTGTCCGCCCGCCACTCCGCGCCCCGTCAGCGTATGCCACTCGCTACGCGAACGGACGCCTGTCGCGTAAACCTGCGTATGCGTTCCCGTGCAGGCTTCCACCAGGCTCTGTACCAGCAACTGGTTTTCCGTTCGTTTCTCAATGTTTCTTACCAGACTCGGATGAAGTTTCAGTAATTCCACATTAAGTTCTTTAATCCAGCTGGTACTCACCAGCGTCAAACCCGCCTGTGTCACCGCGATCCGAACGCCAAGCGCATTCATTAAACGAATAACAGGCTGTAACCGACTGATGTGTTGACAAACATCTGCCTCGGCAAGTTCAAAAATAATACGTTTTCGCTGCGATTTTTCGCACTGCATCAACGTATCACGCAGCCAGCGCTGAAACCGTGGGCGGATCAACGATTCTACCGTTACCTGCATCGCCAGATTTTCCTCCGGCCAGTATTTCAGCAGCGGGATCAAACGGCTAATTTGCAAGCGGTCATACTCTTCCGATAAACCGAACTGCAATACCATCGGCATGTATTCTGCCGAAATCACCTCTTCGGCGCCGTCAAAGATACGGCACATCAGCTCCCGGTGGTGTACGCGCCCTTCACGCATTACCGCCGGTTTCTGATAAATCCGCGGCCCGCCCCGGCTGAGCATCTGCTCAATAAGAGTGCGCCAGCGTACGTTGCCACGGCCTTTTTCCGGCAGCGAATCGTCATACACCGCCCAACTGTTCCCTCCCTGCAACACGGCATTTCGGGTCGCGGCTTCGGCATGTTCCATCACCTGCTCCGTCGACTGACCGCTACGCCATGCGCAAATGCCGATATGTACCATATCGTCACGATCGAGCTTTTTATTAACCGGTAATGCATCTACCGCTTTTAATAACTGCCCGGCGATGCTCTCCGCTTCTTTCAATGTGCGGTGCGGCAACAGGACGGCAAAGTCGCTGCGGTGGTAGCGCGCCAGCAGCGAACCCGGGTAGCGCATAATAAATGTCGACAGCAGATTAATCAGCGCAAACAGCTGTTCTTCCGCGAGATCGCGCCCCCAGCTGTCGTGAAGCAGGTTAAAGTCTGGCAGGCGGATCATCATCACCACGCCATGCGATCCCACTTTTTCCTGATCTTCCAGCAGCGTCGCCAGTTGGTTATCAAAAAACAGGCGATTGCCCAGCCCGGTTTTGACATCCTGCGCCGCATAAGAACGGATAAGCGTATCCAGACGGCTGCGCTGTTCGCTGGCAAACTGAATTTCAGACAGCAGCATATCCAACGCGCTACTGGTGCGCGCGGGCCATTCATAGACCGACCCTCGCGCATTCGGCCCGCGTTCGCCGTTCAGAATACGCGTTGCACGAATTTCCAGCAGCTCCTGCCCGGACAGCTGGCGCTGTAGCCAGCGTACCGATAAGAACAAGATGAGAACGATAAAGCCGATCGCCAGCGTGAGCGGCGCGGTGGTCACGAGCGAGTGAAAATAGTTGCCCATCGGGTCCTGAAACACCACATGCAGCGAGGTGCCGGGATGTTTTACCAGCGGAATCGTCAGCTCACGATACAGGTTGTTGCTTCCCGCTGGCCGATAGCTGCTGTTGCGCGAATGGCTATACACCTGGCGGCCATCCTGCAACAAATCGACGCGCACGATATCGACCGATACCATCAGTTCATTAATCTGCGGCGTTAGCGTGACAAAATCAGAGGAGACAAGATGCGTGTCAATAGCGGTGGCGACCGCCTGAATGCGGCTGGTGAATTTATTCTCGATGGCATTGTAAAAACTCAGCGAGCAGCCGATGAGCGTAACGAAGATCGTTAACCCGGTAAGCAGCGTGACAAAGGCTGAGAATTTCGTCGTTAATCGCATCCGTGTGTTAACTCCGACAGTTATAAACGACATGAAAGAGCAACTCTGAACGCGAAGTCCGTTAAATTGCACAGCTAAGCGGGCATACTACCAAATCAGGTCTATCTGGCAATTTATTGCGTTGAATCGGCATCACGTTTTGATTAGCGAGTATAGTCTTCATAAATATTTTTCCAATCCACTATGCAAATTGAGGACAGGTTATGCAGGCTTTGATCTTAGAACAGCAGGACGGTAAAACCCTTGCCTCCGTTCAGACCCTTGAAGAAAGTCGGCTACCGGAAGGGGATGTAACGGTAGATATCCACTGGTCCAGCCTGAACTATAAAGATGCTCTGGCCATCACCGGGAAAGGGAAAATCATCCGTAACTTTCCGATGATTCCTGGCATCGATTTCGCCGGAACCGTACGCGCCAGTGAAGATCCCCGCTTCCATGCCGGTCAGGAGGTTTTACTGACCGGCTGGGGCGTGGGCGAAAACCACTGGGGCGGTTTGGCTGAGCGCGCCCGCGTAAAAGGCGACTGGCTGGTTGCTCTCCCGAAAGGTCTTGATAGCCGAAATGCGATGATTATCGGCACCGCCGGTTTTACCGCCATGCTGTGCGTGATGGCGCTGGAAGACGCGGGCATTCGCCCTGAAGATGGCGAGATTGTCGTGACCGGCGCCAGCGGCGGCGTGGGCAGCACTGCCGTTGCGTTGCTGCATAAGCTGGGCTACCAGGTTGTGGCCGTGTCAGGACGCGAAAGCACCCACGACTACCTGCGTAACCTGGGCGCCAACCGCATTCTGGGGCGCGATGAGTTTGCCGAATCCCGCCCGCTGGAAAAACAACTCTGGGCCGGTGCCATCGACACCGTTGGCGATAAAGTGCTGGCGAAAGTGCTGGCGCAGATGAACTACGACGGCTGCGTTGCGGCCTGTGGTCTGGCGGGCGGCTTCGCGCTCCCCACCACGGTCATGCCGTTTATTCTGCGTAATGTCCGCTTGCAGGGCGTGGATTCCGTGATGACTCCGCCTGCCCGCCGCGCAGAAGCCTGGAAACGCCTGGTCAACGACCTGCCAGCCTCTTTCTATGCGCAGGCTGCAACAGAAATCACGCTGGCAGACGCGCCGAAATTCGCCGATGCCATCATCAATAACCAGGCGCAGGGCCGTACGCTGGTGAAGATTGCCTAATCTTCAAATTTTCGTGACATATTCGCGTTAACGTTTCGCCTCCGTCATGCTTAAAAAAACGCATGACGGAGGATGCTATGAAAATGAAAAAACTGACGGAAGCCGACGTAACCGCGGAGTCCGTTTTTATGTTGCAGCGCCGCCAGGTACTGAAAGCTTTAGGTATCAGCGCGGCCGCCCTTTCTCTGCCCACCACCGCCCAGGCCGACCTGCTGAGCTGGTTTAAAGGCAACGATCGTCCCCCTGCGCCTGCCGGTAAGCCGCTTGATTTCAGCAAACCCGCCGCCTGGCAAAACGACCTCCCGTTAACGCCGGAAAACAAAGTCACCGGTTATAATAATTTCTATGAATTCGGCCTCGATAAAGCAGACCCGGCCGCCAACGCGGGTAGCCTGAAAACCGATCCCTGGACGTTGAAAATTAGCGGCGAAGTGGCGAAACCCCTAACGCTCGATCACGATGCGCTCACGACGCGTTTCCCGCTGGAAGAGCGAATCTATCGTATGCGCTGCGTTGAAGCATGGTCGATGGTGGTTCCCTGGATTGGCTTCCCCTTACATAAACTGCTCGCACTGGTCGAACCCACCAGCAATGCCAACTATGTGGCGTTCGAAACGATCTACGCGCCCGACGATATGCCGGGACAAAAAGACCGCTTTATCGGCGGCGGGCTAAAATACCCTTACGTCGAAGGATTGCGTCTGGACGAGGCAATGCACCCGCTCACGCTGCTGACTGTCGGCGTCTATGGTAAAGCGCTGCCGCCGCAAAACGGCGCCCCCATCCGTCTGACGGTGCCGTGGAAATACGGGTTCAAGGGGATTAAGTCGATCGTCAGTATTAAACTGACCCGCGAACGCCCGCCGACCACCTGGAATCTGGCCGCGCCAAACGAATACGGATTTTACGCCAACGTGAATCCGCACGTTGATCATCCGCGCTGGTCACAGGCGACCGAGCGTTTTATTGGCGCGGGCGGCATTCTGGATGTACAAAGACAGCCGACGCTGCTGTTTAACGGCTATGCCAGTGAAGTGGCGTCTTTATATCGCGGTCTGGATCTGCGGGAGAATTTCTAAGTGCGTCTGACACAAAAACAGATCGTCTGGCTAAAAGTACTGCTGCATCTTGCCGGATTATTACCGTTTCTCTGGCTCGTCTGGGCGGTGAATCAGGGAGGGCTCAGCGCCGATCCGGTCAAAGATATTCAACACTTTACCGGTAGGACAGCGCTGAAGTTCTTGCTCGCCACCTTGCTGGTTTCACCGCTGGCGCGCTACGCTAAACAGCCATTATTGATCCGCACCCGCCGCTTGTTAGGGTTATGGTGCTTCGCCTGGGCCACGCTGCATTTAACCAGCTATGCGCTACTTGAACTGGGCATAAATAATCTGGCGCTGCTGGGCCAGGAGTTAATCACTCGTCCTTATTTAACGTTGGGCATTATCAGTTGGTTCATTTTATTCGCCCTTACGTTGACCTCCACGCAGGCGGCGCAACGAAAACTGGGGAAACGCTGGCAACGTTTGCATAACTTCGTTTATCTTGTCGCGATTCTGGCTCCCATTCATTATCTGTGGTCGGTAAAAATTTTATCGCCGCAGCCAGTCATTTATGTCCTGCTGGCGCTGGCGCTTTTAGCCTGGCGCTACAAGACATTTCGCCAGTGGTGGCGGTCGTTTGCGGGCAAAATGCTGTAACGTCTCCGTTATGTGCGGTTTGTTGCAAAACCAGGACTCGCCTTGGGTCTTTGCGTGTTAGCAGTTGATAATCTTCCCTGATAAGACCAGTATTTAGCTGCCAAATGCTACGAAATCGTTATAATGTGCGACCTTGGTTTCCCGGACAGGGTTTTTAAGCCGCTGAAAGGGTGACAATCGCGCATCAAAGGTATATTTTGTTTTTTACCGGAGAATCGCAGGAGATAGCTGCACGATGGCCGACAAATTACACATTTTGCTTTTAAACGGTCCGAACCTTAATATGCTCGGCACCCGTGAACCCGATAAGTACGGCACCCTGACATTAACGGAAATTGTTAACCGTTTGAATGCAGAGGCCGACGCGCTGAATGTGACGCTGGATCATTTGCAGTCTAACGCGGAGTACGCACTCATCGACCGTATTCATCAGGCTAAAGACACTGTGGACTATATCCTGATTAATCCGGCCGCGTTTACGCACACCAGTGTTGCGATTCGCGATGCGCTGCTCGCGGTGAGCATCCCGTTTATCGAGATTCACCTGAGCAACGTACATGCGCGGGAACCGTTTCGCCAGCATTCGTATCTTTCCGATATTGCGGCTGGCGTCATTTGCGGATTCGGCGCTGACGGTTACTCATACGCTTTACAGACGGCGGTAAAACGCCTGTCACAATCACACTAAACAAAGAGTACGGAACCCACTCATGGATATTCGTAAGATTAAAAAACTGATCGAGCTGGTTGAAGAATCAGGCATCTCCGAACTGGAAATTTCTGAAGGCGAAGAGTCTGTGCGCATCAGCCGCACCGCGCCAAACGCAGGTTTTCCAGTGATGCAACAAGCTTATGCTGCGCCAATGCAGCAGCCAGCTCTGTCTAACGCTGTCGCTCCGGCGGCTGTTCCAGCAATGGAATCGCCTGCTGCATCAGCGGAAATCAGTGGTCACATCGTACGTTCCCCAATGGTTGGTACTTTCTACCGCACCCCGAGCCCGGATGCGAAAGCCTTCGTCGAAGTCGGTCAGAAAGTTAACGCGGGCGATACCCTGTGCATCGTTGAAGCCATGAAAATGATGAACCAGATCGAAGCCGATAAATCCGGCGTGGTGAAAGCAATTCTGGTCGAAAGTGGTCAGCCGGTAGAATTTGACGAGCCGCTGGTCGTCATCGAATAACGAGGCGAACATGCTGGATAAAATTGTCATCGCCAACCGTGGCGAGATTGCACTGCGTATTCTTCGTGCCTGTAAAGAACTGGGTATCAAGACCGTGGCTGTGCACTCAAGCGCGGATCGCGATTTAAAACACGTATTGCTGGCGGATGAGACGGTCTGTATTGGCCCGGCTCCGTCCGTAAAAAGCTATCTGAACATCCCGGCTATCATCAGCGCCGCTGAAATCACCGGCGCGGTGGCAATCCATCCGGGTTACGGCTTCTTGTCTGAGAACGCCAACTTCGCTGAGCAGGTTGAACGCTCCGGCTTTATCTTCATTGGCCCGAAAGCCGACACCATCCGCCTGATGGGCGATAAAGTGTCCGCAATCAGCGCAATGAAACAGGCTGGCGTTCCATGCGTACCGGGTTCTGACGGCCCGTTAGGCGACGATATGGATAAAAACCGCGCCATTGCAAAACGCATCGGCTACCCGGTTATTATCAAAGCGTCCGGCGGCGGCGGCGGTCGCGGCATGCGCGTTGTGCGCGGCGATGCCGAACTGGCGCAATCCATTTCCATGACCAAAGCGGAAGCGAAAGCAGCCTTCAGCAATGACATGGTGTACATGGAAAAATACCTGGAAAACCCACGCCACATCGAAATTCAGGTGTTGGCTGACGGCCAGGGTAACGCTATCTATCTGGCTGAACGTGATTGCTCCATGCAGCGTCGTCACCAGAAAGTGGTCGAAGAAGCGCCAGCGCCGGGCATTACCCCGGAACTGCGTCGTTACATCGGCGAGCGTTGCTCCAAAGCGTGTGTCGATATCGGCTATCGCGGAGCAGGTACGTTTGAGTTCCTGTTCGAAAACGGCGAGTTCTATTTCATCGAAATGAACACCCGTATTCAGGTAGAACACCCGGTTACTGAAATGATCACCGGCGTTGACCTGATCAAAGAACAGCTGCGTATCGCTGCGGGCCAGCCGCTGTCCATCAAGCAGGAAGAAGTTGTGGTGAAAGGCCATGCGGTAGAATGCCGTATCAACGCCGAAGACCCGAACACCTTCCTGCCAAGCCCGGGTAAAATCACGCGCTTCCACGCGCCGGGCGGCTTTGGCGTACGCTGGGAGTCCCATATCTACGCGGGTTACACCGTACCGCCGTACTATGACTCCATGATCGGCAAGCTGATCTGCTACGGTGAAAACCGTGACGTAGCGATTGCCCGTATGAAAAACGCATTGCAGGAACTGATCATTGATGGCATCAAAACCAACATTGACCTGCAAACCCGCATCATGAACGACGAGCACTTCCAGCACGGTGGCACCAACATCCACTATCTGGAGAAGAAACTCGGTCTTCAGGAAAAATAAGCGTGCGTTAATTGAAAAAGGCCGGTTTTCCGGCCTTTTGTTTTTTTCCCTCCGGTACATCCCATAAGGTACAATCCCCGCTTTCTTCATCCACAAGGGACAAAAAATGGACACGCGTTTTGTTCAGGCCAACAAAGAGGCGCGTTGGGCGCTGTGGCTGACCCTTCTGTATCTGGCTGCGTGGTTAGTGACTGCTTACTTACCAGGCGCGGCACCCGGCATAACGGGCCTTCCACACTGGTTTGAAATGGCCTGCCTGCTGACGCCGCTTGTTTTCATTTTACTGTGCTGGGCTATGGTGAAATTTATCTATCGCGACATTCCTCTGGAGGACGATGATGCAGCTTGAAGTCATTCTGCCGCTTATCGCCTATCTGCTGGTGGTGTTTGGTCTGTCGGTCTATGCCATGCGAAAAAGGACGACGGGCACCTTCCTGAATGAGTATTTCCTCGGTAGCCGTTCGATGGGCGGAATTGTATTGGCGATGACGCTGACCGCCACCTACATTAGCGCCAGCTCATTTATCGGCGGCCCGGGCGCGGCCTATAAATACGGCCTGGGCTGGGTATTGCTGGCGATGATCCAGTTACCCGCCGTCTGGCTCTCGCTGGGTATTCTGGGTAAGAAATTCGCTATCCTGGCACGGCGCTACAACGCCGTCACCCTTAACGATATGCTGTTTGCCCGCTATCAAAGCCGTCTGCTGGTCTGGCTGGCAAGCCTCAGCCTGCTGGTGGCTTTCGTCGGGGCGATGACCGTACAGTTTATTGGCGGCGCACGTCTGCTTGAGACCGCAGCGGGCATCCCCTACGAAACAGGGCTGTTAATCTTTGGCGTCAGCATCGCGTTGTATACCGCATTTGGCGGTTTTCGCGCCAGCGTGCTCAACGATACGATGCAGGGCATGGTCATGCTGATTGGCACCATCGTCCTGTTGGTCGGCGTGGTTCATGCGGCAGGCGGCCTCGGACACGCGGTCGAAACCCTGCAAACGATCGACCCGAAACTGGTGACGCCGCAGGGCGCGGATGACATTCTGTCACCGACCTTTATGACCTCATTCTGGGTGCTGGTGTGCTTTGGCGTGATCGGCCTGCCGCATACTGCCGTGCGTTGCATCTCCTATAAAGACAGTAAAGCGGTGCATCGCGGCATTATCATCGGCACGATTGTGGTGGCGATCCTGATGTTCGGTATGCACCTGGCGGGCGCGCTGGGGCGGGCGGTGATTCCTGACCTGACCGTACCGGATCTGGTCATTCCAACGCTGATGGTTAAGGTTCTGCCGCCGATTGCCGCCGGCATCTTTCTCGCCGCGCCGATGGCGGCCATTATGTCGACAATCAATGCCCAGTTGCTGCAAAGTTCCGCTACGATCATTAAAGATCTCTATCTGAATATTCGCCCGGAGCAAATGCATAACGAAACTCGCCTGAAGCGGATGTCAGCCATCATCACGCTGCTGTTAGGCGCGTTGCTGCTGCTCGCGGCCTGGAAACCGCCGGAAATGATTATCTGGCTTAACCTGCTGGCTTTCGGCGGCCTGGAAGCGGTGTTCTTATGGCCGCTGGTGCTGGGCCTGTACTGGGAGCGTGCAAACGCGACAGGCGCGCTAAGCGCCATGATCATTGGCGGCGTGTTGTATGCCGTGCTCGCCACCTTTAACGTTCAGTACCTGGGCTTTCACCCCATCGTGCCCTCGCTACTGCTCAGTTTATTGGCTTTTCTGGCCGGAAACCGTTTTGGTTCATCTGCCCAGCAAGCCACCTTATTGACTACTGATAAATAAAGAGTTTTGCCATGCCGTGGATCCAACTGAAACTGAATACGACCGGTACGAACGCCGAAGAACTTAGCGATGCGCTGGTGGAAACCGGCGCGGTCTCTGTGACCTTCCAGGACACGCACGACACGCCGGTATTTGAGCCGCTGCCAGGTGAAACGCGTCTGTGGGGCGATACCGACGTTATCGGCCTGTTCGATGCCGAAACCGACATGAAAGAGGTGGTGGCAATCCTTGAGCATCATCCGCTGCTGGGCGCGGGTTTCGCGCATAAGATTGAGCAACTGGAAGATAAAGACTGGGAACGCGAATGGATGGACAATTTTCACCCGATGCGCTTTGGCGAGCGTCTGTGGATTTGCCCGAGCTGGCGCGATGTACCGGATGAGAACGCCGTCAACGTCATGCTGGACCCGGGTCTGGCCTTCGGTACCGGCACGCATCCCACCACATCCCTCTGCCTGCAATGGCTCGACGGGCTTGATCTGAACGGTAAGACGGTGATCGACTTTGGCTGCGGTTCCGGCATCCTGGCGATTGCCGCATTAAAACTGGGCGCTGCGAAAGCTATCGGGATCGATATCGATCCGCAGGCGATCCAGGCCAGCCGTGATAACGCAGAGCGCAACGGCGTATCTGAGCGTCTGGAGCTCTATCTCCCCAAAGACCAGCCAGAAGCCATGAAAGCCGATGTGGTGGTCGCTAACATCCTGGCTGGCCCATTACGTGAACTGGCCCCGTTAATCAGCGTACTGCCCGTTGAGGGCGGTTTACTGGGGCTTTCCGGCATCCTGGCCAGCCAGGCGGAAAGCGTATGCGAAGCCTATACCGAACTCTTTACGCTCGACCCGGTGGTAGAGAAAGAAGAGTGGTGCCGCATTACCGGTCGTAAAAAATAATCAGTCCTTTCCGGCGTGGTCATCTGGCCACGCCTTTTTCACACGATTCACTTTCCTCTCCTGCTCGTCACCGATACAATATTCTTTATAATTGATTGATTTACATAATGTTATGTTGTTTTCAATTCATCGGGTAAATGCATGAAGTTAATTTCTTTGGCCACTGCCTTTCTGGCAATCTGTATGATGCCCGTTTCCGTTTCGGCAACTGACTGGAGCTATGAAGGCGACACCTCTCCCGCGCACTGGGGTGAAATCAATAAAGCATACAAACTGTGCCAGACCGGGATGAGCCAGTCCCCTGTTGATATTCTCACCACGAATGAAATCCAGCTCCCGCCGCTTAACGTACAGTACATCGATCGCGCCGACATGCTCCTGAACGTTAACCACACTCTTCAGGTAACAATGGCCCCCTATTCTTCTGCTTCCGCTCAGATTGACGATCAGCCTTATGCTTTAGCAGAATTTCATTTTCATGCCCCAAGTGAAAATACCATCAATGGTAAACACTATGCGATGGAGCTGCACCTGACGCACAAAAACCAGGAAGGTGAGATTGCCGTCGTTGCCGTCATGTTTGATATCGGTGAGCCAAATGAGGCAATTGAACGTTTATGGCAATCCATCCCGGCAACCCCGGGCGACAGCATACCGTTGCTTTCCCCCGTCGATATCAATCTGCTGTTGCCGGAAGACAGAACCTACTGGCGCTTTAGCGGTTCGTTAACGACGCCTCCCTGTAGCGAAGGCGTAACCTGGATTGTCCTGAAACAGCCTATGACGCTTTCTGCTGGTCAACTGGAAAAGTTTCGCCATACGATACACCCTGCCAACAATCGCCCTGTCCAGCCTTTGAATGGCCGCGTCATTAACGAATGGTCGATACCGACGCTTCGCGATCCTGTCCTGAAATGAGGCGGCGATCACACTATGAAACGATAATCTGCTGGTTAAATCAGCAGATTATGTTGTCCAGCCGTCAGCCATAGAAGAAAAAATGAGAAGTTACGCAAAATTGTAAGCGTATAAAAATTCGGCCTCATTTTATAACGCAATGATTTATAAAGTTAATTAATTCTCATCATTCATCTTAACTGCGATTCTTTGATCCACCTCAGAGGATTGGTCAAAGTTTGGCCTTTCATCTCGTGCAAAAAATGCGTAATATACGCCGCCTTGCAGTCACAGTATGGTCATTTCTTAACTCATGCGCATCGGACAATACCAGCTTAGAAATCGCCTGATCGCAGCGCCCATGGCTGGCATTACTGACAGACCTTTTCGGACGCTGTGCTATGAGATGGGAGCAGGATTGACGGTATCCGAGATGATGTCTTCTAACCCGCAGGTTTGGGAAAGCGACAAATCTCGTTTACGGATGGTGCACGTTGATGAGCCAGGCGTTCGCACGGTGCAAATCGCCGGTAGCGACCCTGTTGAGATGGCCGATGCCGCACGTATTAACGTGGAAAGCGGCGCCCAGATTATTGATATCAATATGGGGTGTCCGGCTAAAAAAGTGAATCGCAAGCTCGCAGGTTCAGCCCTCTTGCAGTACCCGGATTTAGTGAAGTCGATACTAACCGAGGTCGTGAGTGCAGTGGACGTTCCTGTCACCCTGAAGATTCGCACCGGCTGGGCCCCGGAACACCGTAACTGCGTAGAGATTGCCCAACTGGCTGAAGACTGTGGCATTCAGGCTCTGACCATTCATGGACGCACCCGCGCCTGTTTGTTCAATGGAGATGCTGAATACGACAGTATTCGGGCAGTTAAGCAGAAAGTTTCCATTCCGATTATCGCGAATGGCGACATTACTGACCCGCATAAAGCCAGAGCTGTGCTCAACTATACGGGGGCGGATGCCCTGATGATAGGCCGCGCAGCTCAGGGAAGACCCTGGATCTTTCGGGAAATCCAGCATTATCTGGACACTGGGGAGTTGCTACCCCCCCTGCCTTTGGCAGAGGTTAAGCGCTTGCTTTGCGCGCATGTTCGGGAACTGCATGACTTTTATGGCCAGGCAAAAGGGTACCGAATTGCACGTAAACACGTCTCCTGGTATCTCCAGGAGCACGCTCCAAATGACCAGTTTCGGCGCACATTCAACGCCATTGAGGATGCCAGCGAACAGCTGGAGGCGTTGGAGGCATACTTCGAAAATTTTGCGTAATGAAATAAAGAGCTGACAGAACTATGTTCGAACAACGCGTAAATTCTGACGTACTGACCGTTTCTACCGTTAACTCTCAGGATCAGGTGACTCAAAAGCCCCTGCGTGACTCGGTTAAACAGGCACTGAAGAACTATTTTGCTCAACTGAACGGTCAGGATGTTAATGACCTCTATGAGCTGGTACTGGCTGAAGTAGAACAGCCCCTGTTGGACATGGTGATGCAATACACCCGTGGTAACCAGACCCGTGCTGCTCTGATGATGGGCATCAACCGTGGTACGCTGCGTAAAAAATTGAAAAAATACGGCATGAACTAATTTCGATTAGCTAATTGCTTGTTTAAAAAGGCGCTACTCGGCATGGGGAAGCGCCTTTTTTATTCGCGTCAGACAGGAGTTTGTTCATGAATGTCGGATTTGAGCCGCAATATTTTGGCGATGAATCGAAGAAGATCATTCACGGTGATGCGCTTTCAGAATTGAAAAAACTGCCCCCGGAAAGTGCCGATTTAATTTTTGCCGACCCGCCCTACAACATCGGAAAAAATTTTGACGGTCTGGTGGAGTCCTGGGACGAAGAGACCTTTTTGGCCTGGCTGTTTGAATGCATTGATGAGTGCCATCGGGTGCTGAAAAAACACGGCACGATGTACATCATGAACAGCACAGAGAACATGCCCTATCTCGACCTCAAATGCAGGAAACTGTTCGATATCAAAAGCCGCATCATATGGTCGTACGACAGCTCAGGCGTGCAGGCCAAAAAGTATTTTGGCTCAATGTATGAACCCATCCTGATGATGGTAAAAGATGCGAAGAACTATACGTTTAATCGTGATGACATCCTGGTTGAAACCAAAACCGGCGCAAAAAGAGCGTTGATCGATTACCGCAAAAATCCGCCCCAGCCCTACAACACACAAAAAGTCCCCGGAAACGTCTGGGATTTTCCCCGCGTCCGCTACTTAATGGATGAGTATGAGAACCATCCCACGCAAAAACCCAGAGCGCTGTTGAGCCGGATCATCCTGGCCTCCTCAAACCCGGGCGACACGGTGTTAGATCCCTTCGCCGGAAGCTTCACGACGGGCGCCGTAGCCGTGGAAACCGGGCGAAAATTTGTCGGCATCGAAATCAACAATGAATACGTAAAAATGGGCATCAGAAGGCTGAACGTCACCTCTCACTATGCGGAAAACGAGCTGGCAAAGGTGAAAAAGCGCAAGACAACAAACCTGTCCAAAAAGAGCCGAATGACCGAAATGACGGATACGTCTCAGGTGAAGTAAAAGCATTGTAAGTCTGCTTTTCTGCCGCGTTGTTTCGTGTATATTCCTTGCACGCTTGGGCATGAATACACAGGATTTGGCAATGATTCGTAAGTATTGGTGGCTGGTTGTTTTCGCAGTCTCCGTTTTCCTTTTTGACGCATTACTCATGCAGTGGATCGAACTGATGACAACGGAATACGATAAATGCCGCAACATGAATTCGGTTAACCCGCTCAAACTCGTCAACTGCGCCGACCTTGAGTAGTACGCCAGCCAGTTCTATGCAAATTATGCCGACGCACAGTTGGGGATAACCGTTACGCTTCCACGACCGGCTTGTTATTCTGCGTTAATACCATCACATTGCCATTCGGAACTAACATTTTTAATACATTATCCACTAATTGCGGCGCCTGCTTATAGAGATCATAACTGGAAGGATTCATTAACCAGTTCTTTACGATTCCGCTAAAACTGCCATGAAGCACAATTAAATTGACCTCGACATCAAGACCGGTCGCAATCAGTCCTTTATTCATACATTGCTGTAATGCTTCACGCATTATCTGATAACTGAAGCCTATTTTTTCCCGAATATCCTGCTCTGATATCATATCATTATGAAATTCACATTTATGATATAAAATCTGCATTAATGCCTGTTGTCGGGGCACCTCAGCAATATATTGCAAAGCGGCAATCAGTTTTTCACGCAAATTCTGTAGCGGATTATCGCCCCCACACGTTGTTAACCTGTCCTGAATGAGATCGCGTAGCGGCGGTTGCTGACCCCATACCTCATTAAACAACTGCGTCTTGTTCTCAAAATGCCAATAGATAGCGCCCCGCGTAACATTCGCAGCGTCTGCAATGTCGTTTAGCGTGGTGCTGCCGACCCCGTGCAAGGCGAACTGTACGATCGCTGTTTCAATCAAGTGTTGTCGGGTTCTGAGGGCGTCCGCTTTTGTTTTCCTGGCCATAATGAAGTGTGTCTGAAACCGAAGGATGACAGTAAATACTGTTCAGGGATAACGCGCAAATGTATCACTTCATTTTTATTTAAACGAGATCCCTCGTGTATTATTACGCACAATACATCCAAACAAATAATAAATACAAATGAATCAAATAAAATCATTCATCAAAAGAATATATATTTCTATCCGTGTTAATGAAAGACAGGATTTTACTTTTCTACCGCATTATGAAACGACAGGATATTAATCTTTTTTTGCTTTTACGTGCCGTGCATGACGACCGGAAATAAGTATTGCTTACATCACGAGCTGATAATTTGTAGGATAGCCAACTGCTATTTTATTTGTGCGCGTTAACGCCTTACCGTTATCCGGTAAATAACGAGCTTCGGTTTTCTAAGGAACAGTAATGACGAAACATGCCAGGTTTGCACTCCTGCCCTCATTCATCATAATCTCCGCTGCGTTACTCGCCGGTTGTAACGATCAGGGAGATACGCAAGCTCACCCTGCTGAGCCGCAAGTCACCGTCCACGTAGTCGAATCTGCCCCCTTAGCGGTGACGACTGAGCTGCCGGGGCGCACGACGCCATTTCGTATTGCGGAAGTCCGGCCTCAGGTCAGCGGCATTGTACTGAAAAGGAATTTCACCGAAGGTAGCGATATCGAAGCAGGCCAGTCGCTTTATCAGATTGACCCGGCGACTTATCAGGCTGATTACGACAGCGCCAAAGGCGAGCTGGCAAAAAGCGAAGCTGCCGCCGCCATTGCGCACTTAACGGTTAAACGCTACGTTCCGCTGGTTGGCACAAAATACATTAGCCAACAAGAGTACGACCAGGCCATCGCCGATGCTCGTCAGGCCGATGCCGCCGTTATCGCCGCAAAAGCCGCAGTAGAAAGCGCGCGCATCAACCTCGCCTACACCAAAGTGACTTCGCCGATCAGCGGCCGCATTGGTAAATCCAGTGTCACCGAAGGCGCGCTGGTGACCAATGGTCAGGCAACCGAACTGGCGACCGTGCAACAGCTTGACCCTATTTACGTTGATGTGACGCAGTCCAGCAGCGATTTTATGCGTCTCAGGCAGTCCGTCGAGCAGGGTAGCCTGCACAAAGACAACACCCGCAGCAACGTCGAGTTGGTAATGGAAAATGGTCAGGCGTACCCGCTGAAAGGCACGCTGCAATTTTCCGACGTTACGGTAGATGAAAGTACCGGTTCTATCACCCTTCGGGCTGTTTTCCCCAATCCTCAGCACACCCTGCTTCCCGGTATGTTTGTCCGCGCGCGAATTGATGAAGGCATTCAGCCCAATGCCATTCTCGTTCCACAGCAGGGCGTAACGCGTACGCCGCGTGGCGATGCGATGGTGATGATCGTCAATGATAAAGATCAGGTTGAAGCGCGCGACGTTATCGCTACTCAGGCGATCGGCGATAAATGGTTAATCAGCAAAGGGTTGCAACCGGGCGACAAAGTTATCGTCAGCGGCTTGCAGAAAGCCCGCCCGGGCGAACAGGTTAAAGCCACCACCGATGCCCCTGCGGCGAATGCAGCGCAATAAGGTAACCGGACATGGCAAACTTTTTTATTAATCGCCCGATTTTTGCCTGGGTTCTGGCCATCATTCTCATGATGGCCGGAGCCCTGGCGATCATGCAACTGCCCGTTGCGCAGTACCCGACCATCGCGCCGCCCGCCGTTGCGATTTCCGCAACCTACCCGGGAGCGGACGCGCAAACGGTGCAGGATACCGTAACGCAGGTTATCGAACAGAATATGAACGGTATCGATAACCTGATGTATATGTCGTCCACCAGCGACTCGTCCGGTAGCGTAACCATTACGTTGACGTTCCAGTCCGGCACCGACCCGGATATCGCACAGGTTCAGGTACAAAATAAACTGCAACTGGCCATGCCTTTGTTGCCGCAGGAAGTACAGCAGCAAGGTATCAGCGTCGAGAAATCAAGCAGTAGCTTCCTTCTGGTGGCCGGTTTTGTTTCCGACAATAAGAACCTGACGCAGGATGACATTTCCGATTATGTGGCGTCTAACGTTAAAGATACCATCAGCCGGACATCCGGCGTCGGCGACGTCCAACTGTTTGGCGCACAGTACGCGATGCGTATCTGGCTCGACAGCAATGCGTTAAACAAATACCAACTGACGCCGTTAGATGTTATTAACCAGCTGAAAACGCAGAACAACCAGATTGCCGCAGGCCAACTGGGCGGGACGCCTTCCATCCCGGGACAGCAGCTTAACGCCTCTATCATCGCACAAACACGCCTGAAAACGCCGGAAGAGTTTGGCCGCATCACGCTGAAAGTGAATCAGGATGGTTCGATGGTCCATCTTAAAGATGTGGCCCGCATCGAACTGGGCGGCGAAAACTACAACATGGTGACGAAGATTAATGGCCAGGCGGCGACAGGTCTGGGTATTAAGCTGGCAACCGGTGCGAACGCGCTGGATACGGCAGCGGCCATTAAAGCAAAGCTTGCGGAACTACAACCGTTTTTCCCGCAAGGGTTGAAAGTGGTCTACCCGTATGACACCACGCCGTTTGTGAAAATATCGATTCATGAAGTGGTGAAAACGCTGTTTGAAGCAATCATCCTCGTTTTCCTGGTCATGTATCTTTTCCTGCAAAACATACGCGCGACGTTGATACCGACCATTGCGGTGCCGGTTGTACTGCTGGGTACATTCGCCATCCTGGCGGCGTTCGGTTTCTCTATTAATACGTTAACAATGTTCGGGATGGTGCTCGCCATCGGCTTGCTGGTCGATGACGCTATCGTCGTCGTGGAAAACGTCGAACGCGTGATGGTGGAAGAAAAGCTGCCGCCCAAAGAAGCGACTCAGAAATCAATGTCGCAGATTCAGGGCGCGCTGGTGGGGATCGCGATGGTGCTTTCCGCCGTATTTGTGCCGATGGCCTTCTTTGGCGGCTCAACCGGCGCAATTTACCGCCAGTTCTCGCTGACTATCGTTTCTGCAATGGCGCTTTCTGTACTGGTTGCGCTCATCCTGACGCCTGCGCTTTGCGCCACGCTGCTTAAGCCTGCGTCTGCCGATCACCATGAAAAGAAAGGTGGCTTCTTCGGGTGGTTTAACACGCTGTTTGATAAAAGCGTCGGGCATTACAGTAACAGCGTCAGCGGTATTTTGCGCAAGACCGGGCGTTATTTGCTGCTGTATGTCCTTATCGTCGGCGGCATGGCCATTTTGTTCCTGCGCTTACCCACCTCCTTCCTGCCAGAAGAAGATCAGGGCGTATTCATGACGATGGTGCAGTTACCTGCTGGCGCGACACAGACGCGTACGCAGCAGGTGCTGGATCAGATTCAGAACTACTATCTGAACCAGGAAAAAGCCAACGTTGAATCCGTCTTTACCGTGAATGGTTTTAGCTTTAGCGGACAGGGGCAGAACTCCGGTATTGTCTTTATTAGCCTGAAGCCCTGGGAAGAACGCCCCGGCGAAGAAAATGGCGTAGAAGCGATCGTTGCCCGCGCAACCAGGGCATTCAGCCAGATAAAGGATGGTCTTGTCTTCCCGTTCAACCTGCCCGCGATTATTGAGCTGGGTACGGCAACGGGGTTTGACTTTGAACTGATCGATCAGGCGAACCTGGGTCACACGGAACTCACCAAAGCCCGGAACCAGTTGCTGGGTATGATAAAAGAGCATCCCGACCTGCTGGTCCGTGTACGCCCTAACGGACTGGAAGATACGCCACAGTTCAAGCTGGATGTCGATCAGGAAAAAGCACAGGCCCTGGGAGTCAGCCTGTCAGACATCAACCAGACGATTTCCACCGCGCTTGGCGGTACGTACGTGAATGATTTCATCGATCATGGACGAGTGAAGAAAGTCTATGTCCAGGCGGATGCGCCGTTCCGCATGTTGCCCGGTGACATCAACAATCTGTATGTCCGTAGTGCAAACGGTGAAATGGTTCCGTTCTCCACCTTCAGTTCGGCACGGTGGATTTACGGCTCACCACGTCTGGAACGCTACAACGGTATGCCTTCAATGGAGCTGTTGGGTGAAGCGGCGCCCGGCAGAAGTACCGGGGAAGCGATGGCATTAATGGAAAGCCTGGCGGCAAAATTACCGAACGGTATTGGTCATGACTGGACAGGCATGTCGTATCAGGAGCGCCTCTCCGGCAACCAGGCTCCGGCGTTGTATGCAATCTCACTGATTGTGGTCTTCCTTTGCCTGGCTGCATTGTATGAAAGCTGGTCCATTCCGTTCTCCGTTATGCTCGTCGTACCGCTCGGCGTGGTCGGCGCATTGCTGGCCGCCTCGCTTCGCGGACTGAATAACGATGTTTACTTCCAGGTTGGCCTGCTCACAACCATTGGTCTTTCTGCTAAAAACGCCATCCTGATTGTGGAGTTTGCCAAAGATCTGATGGAGAAAGAGGGACGAGGGTTGATTGAGGCAACGCTTGAAGCATCGCGTATGCGTTTACGCCCAATCCTGATGACATCTCTGGCGTTCATCCTCGGCGTTATGCCGCTGGTTATCAGTCATGGCGCAGGCAGTGGCGCACAAAATGCGGTGGGAACAGGGGTTATGGGAGGAATGCTGACGGCGACATTGCTGGCAATCTTCTTCGTTCCGGTCTTCTTTGTGGTCGTGAGACGTCGTTTTAACCGGCATCATGATTAACCACTAAAATTACGGCGCCCTCGGGCGCCTTTTTCCAAAATAATTATCCATTTATGTATTAAAAAGATAGTCATTTATTTTACCTGCTATTTACCAGACATGCACCGCTTAGCCATCCTTTTCTCCATTATTTTTACAATCCACATGAATTGAAATTATTCCATATGCGGGTGCCTTTTTAAGGCGTGATAAAATAGCGCCGGGTTCGCAGCTAGCGGAGCATTCGACTTTGCTGGATGTAGCGAAACGTTTATTTTTGAGGTAACACCATGAAAAGATTAATTCCTGTTGCATTGCTCACAACCTTGCTGGCGGGGTGTGCGCATGACTCTCCTTGCGTTCCGGTTTATGACGACCAGGGTCGTCTGGTTCATACCAATACCTGTATGAAGGGCACCACGCAAGATAACTGGGAAACAGCGGGGGCGATTGCCGGTGGCGCAGCCGCTGTCGCAGGCCTGACGCTGGGGATTGTTGCCCTGACGAAATAGGTTTTATTAAAAGCGCGGCAACCCGCGCTTTTAATATAAGACAAAGCTCTGGACAATCGCTTTATTATTAATCATCAATTATAGATTTCTCTCACATATCTACTCTATAAGATTGGCGCTTTTCATTATTCTGTCTTAGTGAAACTGCATTTATCATACTTATCCTGCCGATATTAACGGGCGAAATCATTATTCCGCACAGCGCCCGTAAATTTAAATATTTTGCTCCAAAATGTGGCTTACGTTTCATTTTCGCACCATTTCAGGGCGCTGCATTTATTTTTTCCTGTCTACACTCTGCATATTGCGTCGAGCATTCGTTCGCAAAACCTGGCACTACCTTTGCTTAAAAGAGTATGGCCAAAGCCACAGACAGGTAAAGACGTTCCAGAACGTCTCTCTATAACGATAATTTCTCCACACAGGATGCATTATGAAAAAGATGATGATAGCCAGCCTGGCTGCGGTCGGCGTGCTGCTTGCTGTTGCAAATCAAGCGCATGCTGGCGCAACACTGGATGCCGTAAAGAAAAAAGGATTCGTACAATGTGGGATCAGTGACGGCCTGCCTGGTTTTTCTTATGCAGATGCAAGCGGTAAATTCACGGGTATTGACGTCGATGTTTGTCGTGGCGTTGCCGCAGCCGTCTTTGGCGATGATACAAAAGTAAAATATACCCCACTCACTGCAAAGGAACGCTTCACCGCCTTGCAATCCGGCGAAGTCGATCTGTTATCCCGTAATACAACCTGGACCTCTTCACGCGACGCAGGTATGGGCATGTCATTCACTGGCGTGACGTATTACGACGGGATTGGTTTCCTGACGCATAACAAAGCGGGGTTAAAAAGCGCTAAAGAGCTGGACGGCGCCACCGTCTGTATACAGGCTGGCACGGATACCGAACTGAACGTGGCCGATTATTTTAAAGCCAACAAAATGAAATACACCCCGGTCACTTTTGATCGCTCTGATGAGTCAGCCAAAGCGCTGGAATCGGGCCGCTGTGACACGCTGGCTTCTGACCAGTCTCAGTTATATGCCCTGCGAATCAAGCTGAGCGACCCTGCCGAATGGATCGTCTTGCCTGAAGTCATCTCAAAAGAACCTCTGGGCCCCGTTGTGCGCCGTGGTGATGATGAGTGGTTCTCTGTCGTCCGCTGGACGCTGTTCGCTATGCTGAATGCTGAAGAAATGGGAATTAACTCGCAGAACGTAGATGAGAAAGCGGCGAATCCGGCAACACCGGACATGGCGCATTTGTTGGGCAAAGAAGGGGATTACGGTAAGGATCTGAAACTGGATAACAAATGGGCCTACAACATCATTAAACAGGTTGGTAACTACGCGGAGATCTTTGAACGTAACGTGGGATCGGAAAGCCCGCTGAAGATCAAACGAGGCCAGAACAATCTCTGGAATAACGGCGGCATTCAGTACGCACCACCCGTACGCTAAGCCGTTGTGATGTAACGGGCGCCGCACCTGCGGCGCTCAGCCCAGAGTTATGGTTACCGAGGTTTTCTTATGTCCCATCGCCGCTCAACCGTGAAAGGAATGCTCTCCTTTTCTAACCCTGCGGTCCGCGCCTGGTTATTTCAAATACTCGCCGTTATTGCGGTTGTCAGTGTTGCGGTCTATTTAATTCATAATACGATTAACAATCTGAGCAGCCGGGGGATTACCTCAGGATTCGCGTTTCTCGATCGCAGCGCCGGGTTCGGTATTGTTCAGCACCTGATCGACTACGAGCAAGGGGATACATACGGTCGCGTCTTTCTGGTCGGCTTGCTCAATACCCTGTTGGTCTCAGCACTGTGTATTGTTTTTGCGTCATTTTTAGGTTTTTTCCTCGGCCTTGCACGCCTGTCGGATAACTGGTTATTGCGTAAGTTATCGACCATTTACATCGAAACCTTTCGCAATATTCCGCCATTGCTGCAAATCTTCTTCTGGTACTTTGCCGTCCTGCGTAATTTACCCGGACCACGGCAGGCGGTCAGCGCGCTGGATTTGGTTTTTCTGAGTAATCGGGGACTTTATATTCCGGCACCACAGCTGGGTGAAGGCGTTATCGCTTTTTGTGTGGCAATCCTTCTGGCGATCGTCATCTCCACTGGGCTCTTTCGCTTCAATAAAACGCACCAGATTAAGACGGGGCAATTGCGCCGAACATGGCCTACGGCGTTAGCGCTCATCGTACTATTGCCGGCAGTCGCTCAGTGGCTATTTGGCGCGGCGCTGCACTGGGATGTACCCGAGTTACGCGGGTTTAACTTCCGGGGAGGGATGGCATTAATTCCAGAACTGGCTGCGTTGACGCTGGCGCTTTCGGTATACACCTCGGCATTTATTGCTGAGATCATCCGTTCCGGTATCCAGGCGGTTCCCCACGGCCAGCATGAAGCCGCGCGTTCACTGGGCCTCCCTAATCCGGTAACGCTGCGTCAGGTCATCATTCCCCAGGCACTGCGCGTGATCATTCCTCCATTGACCAGCCAGTATCTGAATATCGTGAAGAACTCATCGCTTGCCGCCGCTATCGGCTACCCGGATATGGTTTCCCTGTTTGCCGGAACGGTACTGAACCAGACGGGTCAGGCCATTGAAACCATCGCCATCACCATGTCGGTATATCTGATCATCAGCCTCAGTATTTCCCTGCTGATGAATATTTATAACCGCCGTATCGCCCTGATTGAGCGCTAAGGAACCATGATGACAAAAGCTCTTCTGTCTCATCCCATGCGCCCGGCCAATAACGGCGCAGGTCGCATAATTTTGTGGGTACGTAAAAATCTCTTTTCCAGTTGGTCCAATAGCCTGCTAACCCTTTTTTGTCTGTGGCTCATGTGGATACTCATTCCCCCCTTGCTGAACTGGGCGTTTCTACAGGCTAACTGGGTGGGTTCGACGCGTGCTGATTGCACGAAGGCGGGTGCCTGCTGGGTATTTATCCACGAACGTTTTGGTCAGTTTATGTATGGGCTTTATCCACATGACCAACGCTGGCGCATCAACCTGGCATTACTTGTTGGTCTGGCCTCCATTGTGCCGATGTTCTGGAAAGCAATGCCCCGTCGCGGGCGCTACATCGCCGCATGGGCGGTTATCTATCCCATTGTTGTCTGGTGGCTGATGTATGGCGGTTTCTTCGGGCTGGAGCGGGTAGAAACGCGGCAATGGGGAGGATTAACGCTCACGTTGATCATCGCTTCCGTCGGTATTGCGGGTGCCCTTCCTCTGGGAATTTTGCTGGCGCTGGGCCGTCGCTCTCATATGCCGATCGTTCGGATGCTCTCCGTTATCTTTATCGAGTTCTGGCGAGGCGTACCGTTAATCACCGTGCTGTTTATGTCTTCGGTCATGCTGCCGCTGTTTATGTCGGAAGGAACCAGTATCGACAAACTTATCCGGGCGCTGGTCGGGGTGATCCTTTTTCAGTCTGCCTACGTCGCAGAGGTCGTACGCGGAGGGTTACAGGCATTACCGAAAGGGCAGTATGAGGCCGCGGAATCTCTGGCGCTCGGGTACTGGAAAACCCAGGGACTGGTCATTCTACCCCAGGCGTTAAAGCTGGTAATCCCGGGTCTGGTGAACACCATTATCGCCCTGTTTAAAGATACCAGCCTGGTGATCATTATCGGTTTATTTGACCTTTTCAGTAGCGTTCAGCAGGCGACTGTTGACCCTGCATGGCTGGGGATGTCGACCGAAGGGTATGTTTTTGCCGCACTGATTTACTGGATTTTCTGCTTCAGCATGTCGCGTTACAGCCAGCATCTGGAGAAACGTTTTAACACCGGGCGTACGCCGCACTGAGGATTTTATGAGCCAATTATTAATTCAACCTGCCGACGCGATGATCACGCTGGAAAACGTCAATAAATGGTACGGTCAGTTTCATGTTCTGAAAGACATTAATCTGAACGTGAAACAGGGGGAGCGTATCGTGCTGTGTGGCCCTTCCGGCTCGGGTAAATCCACGACCATTCGCTGTATTAATCATCTGGAGGAACATCAACAAGGACGGATTGTGGTAGACGGTATTGAACTCAATGAAGACATTCGCAATATCGAGCGGGTAAGACAGGAAGTCGGTATGGTGTTCCAGCACTTCAACCTCTTCCCACATCTGACGGTACTGCAAAACTGTACTCTGGCGCCGATTTGGGTGCGGAAGATGCCAAAGAAAGAAGCTGAAGCACTGGCGATGCATTACCTGGAACGTGTGCGCATCGCTGAGCACGCCCATAAGTTTCCAGGGCAGATTTCCGGCGGGCAACAGCAGCGCGTGGCTATTGCACGTTCGCTATGCATGAAGCCCAAAATTATGCTGTTTGATGAGCCGACTTCCGCGCTGGATCCTGAGATGGTGAAAGAGGTGCTGGATACCATGATTGGTCTGGCACAGTCCGGGATGACAATGCTTTGCGTCACCCACGAAATGGGCTTTGCCCGAACGGTAGCAGACAGGGTGATCTTTATGGATCGTGGTGAAATTGTTGAGCAGGCGCCACCGGAAGAGTTCTTTGCCCATCCTAAATCAGAGCGTACCCGGGCGTTTTTGTCGCAAGTCATTCACTAACTGCCCGGTGGCGCTGCGCTTATCTGGTGGAACGTGAGCCGGATAAGGCACAGCCGCCATCCAGCAGTTCTCAGGGCGCGTAAACGCAAAAAGGCCCGGTCTTTCGACCGGGCCCTTCGCTTGATTTGATGTCTGGCAGTTCCCTACTCTCGCATGGGGAGACCCCACACTACCATCGGCGCTACGGCGTTTCACTTCTGAGTTCGGCATGG
>NZ_JAOWFN010000016.1:0-198325 GCF_030333595.1 Citrobacter sp. CK181
GCGGGGGTGATTAGCTCAGCTGGGAGAGCACCTCCCTTACAAGGAGGGGGTCGGCGGTTCGATCCCGTCATCACCCACCAACTACTTTACGTAGTCTCCGCCGTGTAGCAAGAAATTGAGAAGTGGGTGATTAGCTCAGCTGGGAGAGCACCTCCCTTACAAGGAGGGGGTCGGCGGTTCGATCCCGTCATCACCCACCACTTTCTCGCCAGCTGAATTTCTTGCAGTAAAATGAAGTACCGAAGTGGGTGATTAGCTCAGCTGGGAGAGCACCTCCCTTACAAGGAGGGGGTCGGCGGTTCGATCCCGTCATCACCCACCACTTCGGGTCGTTAGCTCAGTTGGTAGAGCAGTTGACTTTTAATCAATTGGTCGCAGGTTCGAATCCTGCACGACCCACCAGTGTAAAAAGGCGCCCTAAAGGCGCCTTTTTGCTATGCGCGATATTTATATGCCTGATGACGCTTCGCTTATCAGGCCTACGGGTCTTGTAGGCCGGATAAGGCGCTTGCGCCGCCATCCGGCAATGTTCAACGAATCAGCGCATCAATCAACTTCGTTAATGCCGGTGTTGCCTGCTGCGGCTCGTAAACAATATACAAATCTGCCGGAATACGTTCTTCCAGAGGGCGGAACACCACGCCCGGCCAGTTCATCTGCGCATAACTGTCTGCGATTAACGTAATGCCAATCCCCATGCTGATCATCGCCAGCACCGTTTGCGGCTCCATAACTTCACGCACTATCATCGGCGTAAATCCGGCCTTCTGACAAACACGTTGCAAAAATGCCCAGTCGGTATGAATCGAAGGCATGGTAACGAAATATTCGTTGCGTAACGCATCAAGAGGGATCGCCGGGCAGCAAGCCAGAGGGTGATCTTCCGGCATCGCCACCAGAAATGCGGATTCATGTAAACGCAGACTGGTAAATCCCTCCGTCGGTTCGATCGCCATCCGCCAGATGCCAGCATCCAGCTCGCGTCGCTCCAGTAACGCCATCTGCATCGCAGGCATTTTTTCGCGAAATAACACCTCGACATTGGGGTTCTCTTTCAAAAAACGGCGCATCACAGGACGCATTTTCCCCCACATCGCCGTGCCCACAACGCCCAGTTCAATGCGCCCTGCCTCACCGCGTCCGATCTGTTCCACGCGCGCAAATGCCTGATTCGCGCTGAACAACAAACGCCGCGACTCTTCCATGAGAATTTTCCCCGCATGCGTTAACGCCACGCTGCGGGAATGGCGAACAAACAACGGCGTGCCGAGCTGATTTTCCAGCTCTTTGACATGAAGACTCAGAGGAGGCTGAGACATATTCAGACGCGCCGCCGCCCGGCCAAAATGCAGCTCCTCAGCAACAGCGAGAAAATAGCGCAATAATTTAAGATCTATACGATGTACGCGTTCCATGATTATTGCGCTCCACAGATAAGGAATAATGCGCAACGTTAGCACATTTGTCTCAGGGACGTTGAAACGGCGGGCAGGCGCCCCGCCGTTTCAGCCGTTAGTGCGCCAGTGGTTTCGCCAGCCATTTTTCTGGCTCATGTTTATATTTGAAAAACAGCGCAAAAATCACTGCCAGCGCCAGCGCATAAGCGGCGAATACCAGCCAGATGGTCTGCCAGTCTTTCACGCCGTCCACCGAGAAGTAGTCCACAGCGATACCGCTCAAAATTGACCCGACCCAGGCGCCTACGCCATTGACCATAGTCATAAACAGTCCCTGCGCACTGGCGCGGATCGTCGAACTGACTTCCTGCTCAACAAATACCGATCCTGAAATATTGAAAAAGTCGAAAGCGCAACCGTAAACAATCATCGACATCAGCAGCAGCACAACGCCAAACGGGGATGGATCGCCAAACGCAAAAAAGCCAAAGCGCAGCGTCCATGCCAGCATACTCATCAGCATCACGGTTTTAATGCCAAAGCGTTTCAGAAAGAACGGGATAGTCAGAATGAAACCCACTTCAGCCATTTGGGAAACAGACAGCAGGATGGAGGGATATTTCACCACAACGCTGTCAGCAAACGCCGGATTGCGGGCAAAATCGTGCAGGAAGGGATTACCGAAAACATTCGTAATTTGCAGCACAGCCCCTAACATCATCGCAAACAGAAAGAAAATCGCCATTCGCGGATTTCTGAATAAGATAAACGCATCCAGCCCCAGTTTGCTGGCAAGCGTGGCGGACGTATTCTTCTTCGCCACCGGAATTTTCGGTAGCGTAAAGGCATACAGCGCCAGTAACAGCGAAGCGCCAGCGGCAATGTACAGCTGCGCGCTGCTTAGCTCCAGCCCCATCAGGCTGACCGTCCACATAGCGATAATAAAGCCCACGGTGCCAAAGACGCGAACGGGCGGGAATGCAGTAACCGGGTCCTGGCCGGACTGCGCCAGGCAGGCGTAAGAAACGCTGTTGGATAAGGCAATAGTCGGCATATAGGCCATTGCATTAATTAACATTATCCAGAACATCGCATCCGGGTCGGTCACGGTCGTGGCATACAACAACGCGCCGGCGCACACCAGATGGCAAAGCATATATGCACGCTCGGCACGCAGCCATTTATCGGCGACGATCCCCATAATGCCCGGCATAATAATCGCCGCCAGCCCTTTTGAGCTGTAAATCATTCCAACGTTAGCGCCAGTAAAATGTAAGGTGTTAATCATGTAAGAACCCAGGGTCACCAGCCAGCTTCCCCAGATAAAATATTGTAAAAACGACATGACTTTTAAGCGGGACGTAATACCCATTTTTTCGTTCCTTGCCGTAAAGTACGGCCCTGCAAGCAGGGCCATTATTATTTTGTGTTTTAAGCCAGTTGGCGTAAGAAGCCGCAAATCAGATTGATGAAGTTCTGCCGGGAAAGCTCAGCCGCCGCCAGCGTTTGCGCATGGGACAGTTTCACATCACCCAGCCCTTCCGCCAGATTGGTGATCGCAGATACGGCCACCACCTTTAGTCCGCAATGGCGCGCGCTAATCACCTCCGGGACGACCGACATTCCCACCACGTCGCCACCGATGATCTGCATCATGCTAATTTCCGCCGCCGTCTCAAAGTTCGGCCCCGGATAAGAGACAAACACCCCTTCGTGAAGCGTGAAACCCTCTTCCCCTGCAACGCACTGGAGAATGGCGCGGTAATCCGCATCGTAGGCATTGGCCAGTGAGAAGAAGCGATCGCCAAAGCGTTCGTCGTTCATCCCCACCATCGGCGTGCCCGGCATCGTATTGATATGATCGCTCAACGCGACCAGGCTGCCTGGCCCGACTTCCGGGCGCAGAGAGCCGGCGGCGTTAGTGCAAAACAGCAGTTCACAGCCCAGCAGTTTCAGGGTACGGATCGCGTCAGTCATGATCGTCATGCCGCAACCTTCGTAAAAGTGCCCACGGCCTTTCATACATGCCACCGGGACTCCAGCCAGATTCCCCAGCACCAGTTCCCCCGCATGCCCGTGAACGGTACTGACCGGAAAACCAGGTAAACGCGCATAAGAAATCGCCACCGCGTCTTCAATTTGCTCCGCCAGCGCTCCCAGACCGGAGCCAAGAATGAAAGCAACACGCGGGATAAAATCAGGCTTGTGCGCGCGAATGATGTCAGCGCTGTACCAGGGATTCTGCGAAAAAAGGGTGTGGGTCATAAGAGGTCCTTAAAAACGGAATAATCGATAAATACGTTGGGTACGTCGTTGTTATAACGAGAGTAACCAACAGATTACCAATACCGTTTTCCCGGACGATCGATATAAAATGTATATTGATACGTAAAATAAAATGGTCAGACTTTGCCTGATTTACCCACCAGAAATGGCAGGGACTGCTGAAGGTCTGTTCACCTCTGCCGATATTAACGTTTTAAGGCAAGAGGAAATGGTAATGACGACGATCAACACTTCAGTCTCCGCCGTTCAGAGCGGCAGCACGGGCAGCAAAGCCGCTACCGGTAACGATCTGTCTGCGCAAATCTCGCGCATCACGCAGCAAATTACAAAGCTTACACAGCAGCTCAAAGAGGTTGCTGACGGCAGTGGCAGCACAGAAGAGAAACAAAAGCAGCAGGAACTGATACAGACGCAAATTAAAATGTTGCAGGCGCAGCTGGCGCAATTACAGCGCCAGCAGGCAGAAGAAACGCAGCAGAAGCAGGAGCAGAAACAACTCAGGGCCGAAGGTGTCAACGCGCCTTCCGACGATCACCAAATTGATGTTTATATCTGATACAACGGATCGCGTGCACGGCCAGCGGTAAGTTCACTGGCCTGCATGCGCACGACGTCCCACAGCGCCTGAGCCGCCGTAGAGAGCGACCGGTTCTTGCGTCTCGCCAGCATCAACTGCCTTTCGACGACGGGCGTCAGCCGTTTCACCTGCAAATGACTTCCCTGAGGCAGCGGCAACGCCAGCGCGGGCAACACGCTGATGCCAATCCCCGCCTCCACCATCGGAAACAGCGTTGCGGGATGCCCAATCTCCTGCACGATCGTGGCATCAATGGCAAAATGCGCGAAAGCCGCGTCAATCAACGGGCGGCTGCCGGAGGCGTAATCCTGCAATACCAACCGCTCATGTTTAAGATCCTGCCAGTTAACCCACTCCCGCTGCGCTAACGGACTATCCTGGCGACACAACAGCAAAAAGGGTTCCGACAGCACGGCTTCACATTGCAAATCCGAAACAGCCCCGGGATCGATGACAATGCCAAAATCCACATCACCCTGACGAATGCTCTCCAGCACCCACTGCTGGGGACGATCGTGCAGTACAAAATCAATTTCCGGGTACAGCTGGTTACTCTGCGCGATGCACTGCGGGATAAGATGCGCGGAAATCGTCTGGCTGGCCGCCACGCGCACGGTGCCGGTTAACTGCGTCCCCACTCTTCCGGCTTCCCGCAGAGTACTGTGCAGTTCATCGAGAACACGCTCTAGGCGCCCCGCCAGCTGCTGACCCGCTTCCGTCAGCGTCACTTCTCGCGTGGTGCGATCCAACAGCTTAACTCCCGTCTGCCGTTCCAGCTCTTTTACGCTGTGGCTCACCGCAGACTGACTCAGACCAATGGCGTCCCCTGCCCGACTAAAGCTTTTAGCCTGAGCGACGGTGACAAAGATACGAAGTTGACGCAGAGAATAATTCATCTGTTAAATTCATATATAGATGCAATAAATCAATTTTATTTCTCAAACGGAAAAAAGCAAAATACCTGCATCGACTTTCAGGAGTTTTTATGAAGCTTTTTCGTATTCTTGATCCGTTCACGCTGACGCTTATCACCGTCGTTTTGCTGGCCTCCTTTTTTCCGGCCAAAGGGGATTTCGTTCCGTTTTTTGAAGGCTTAACCACCGCCGCGATTGCGCTGCTGTTTTTTATGCATGGCGCAAAACTCTCACGCGAAGCCATTATCGCGGGCGGCAGCCACTGGCGGCTGCACCTGTGGGTGATGTGCAGCACCTTCATCCTGTTTCCGGTTCTCGGGGTGTTATTTGCCTGGTGGGCGCCCGTCAATGTCGATCCCATGCTGTATACCGGTTTCCTGTACCTGTGTATTTTGCCCGCGACCGTACAGTCTGCCATCGCCTTTACCTCTCTGGCGGGAGGAAACGTCGCGGCGGCCGTCTGTTCGGCATCGGCTTCCAGCCTGCTGGGGATTTTTCTTTCGCCGCTGCTCGTCGGCCTGGTGATGAATATCCACGGAGCGGAAGGCAGCCTGGAACAGGTCGGCAAGATCATGCTGCAACTGCTGCTGCCGTTTGTGCTGGGGCACCTGTCGCGTCCGTGGATTGGCAACTGGGTCGCGCGTCATAAAAAGTGGATTGCAAAAACGGACCAGACCTCCATTCTGCTGGTCGTCTATTCCGCATTCAGCGAAGCCGTCGTTAACGGTATCTGGCACAAAGTGGGATGGGGCTCGTTGTTGTTTATTGTCGTCGTCAGCCTTGTGCTGCTGGCGATTGTCATTGGCGTTAACGTGTTTGCCGCCCGCAGGTTCGGATTCAACAAAGCAGATGAGATAACCATTGTCTTCTGCGGGTCGAAAAAGAGTCTGGCGAACGGCATCCCGATGGCCAATATCCTGTTTCCCACCTCAGTGATTGGGATGATGGTGCTGCCATTGATGATCTTCCATCAGATCCAGTTGATGGTCTGCGCGATGCTGGCGCGTCGCTACAAACGCCAGACCGATGAGTTGCAGGCGCAGCAAGAAGGCCGCGCCGCGAAGGCTTAAAGAGGCCGTTTCAGGGGCTGCACCAGCTGCGTCAGCCCCTCGGTTTTAATCAGCAGCGTGATTTGCATCAGCTCGCCCAGTCTTCCCGCCGGAAATTCATCCTTACGGGCAAACCACAGCAAATACTCCTCCGGCACATCAATGAGCCGACGCCCTTTGTACTTGCCGAACGGCATCACCGTGTTGGCTATCTCAATCAGCTGCTCTTTTTCCATGTCAGACACCCAGTAAGCGGAGCATCTCTGCTTCGTCGATCACGTCAATCCCCAGTTCCTGCGCTTTCGCCAGCTTAGATCCCGCCGCTTCGCCCGCAATCACCAGATCGGTTTTTTTCGATACGCTGCCCGCCACTTTCGCCCCCAGCGCCACGAGGCGCGCTTTCGCATCATCTCGCGACATCAGGCTGAGGCTGCCCGTCAGGACGATCGTTTTACCGGCAAACGGGCTGTCGATTTCGTCGGCGTTAACCACGATCGGCGCAGGCCAGTGAATGCCTTCCGCCAGTAACTGCCCGATCACGTCCCGGTTACTCTCTTCAGCAAAGAAGTTAAAGACGTGCGTAGCGACCACAATGCCGACATCCGGCACTTTTTGCAGTTCGTCGATAGAGGCCGCTTCCAGCGCCTCTAACGTACCGAAGTACGCCGCCAGCCCTGCCGCCGTGGCTTCGCCCACTTCGCGGATACCGAGCGCATAGAGGAATCGCGCGAAGGTGGTCTCTTTCGCTTTTTCCAGCGCATTCACCACATTCTGCGCCGATTTCGGCCCCATACGATCCAGGCCCGTCAGTTTGCCTGCCGTCAGACGGAACAGATCTGCCGGGGTGTGGACATACTCTTTCTCGACAAGCTGGTCGATAATTTTATCGCCCATGCCGTCAACGTCCATTGCCCGGCGGGAAACAAAGTGCTTGAGCGACTCTTTGCGCTGCGCGCCGCAGATCAGGCCGCCGGTACAGCGAGCGACCGCTTCGCCTTCCACGCGCTCAACATCAGAACCGCACACCGGGCAATGCGTCGGGAACTCGACCGGGCGCGTCTCTTCCGGGCGTTCGGAAAGCACCACGTTCACCACCTGCGGGATCACATCCCCCGCGCGGCGAATCACCACTTTGTCGCCGATGCGCAGGCCAAGACGCTCAATTTCATCCGCGTTGTGCAAGGTGGCGTTGCTGACCAGCACACCCGCAACATGCACCGGTTCGAGACGGGCGACGGGCGTGATCGCGCCAGTCCGCCCCACCTGGAACTCTACATCGCGTACAAACGTCATTTGCTCCTGCGCCGGGAACTTAAAGGCCACCGCCCAGCGCGGCGCGCGGGCGACGAATCCAAGCTGTTCCTGCAACGCCATCGAGTTGACTTTAATCACCACGCCGTCAATGTCAAAACCCAGCGTCGGGCGGTCTTCTTCCACTTTGTGATAGAAGTCCAGCACCGCTTCGGGAGAGTCGCACAACGTCACCCGATCGCTTACCGGAAGCCCCCAGGCTTTGAATTGCAGCAAGCGCCCCAGATGCGTATCGGGCAGTTCGCCACCTTCCAGAATGCCGACGCCGTAGCAAAAGAAAGTGAGCGGTCGCTTCGCGGTAATACGCGGATCAAGCTGGCGCAACGACCCCGCCGCAGCGTTACGCGGGTTGGCAAACACTTTATTACCGGTGCGGCGCGCCTCTTCATTAATTTTTTCAAACCCGGCCTGCGGCAGGAAAACTTCGCCACGAACCTCCAGACGCGCCGGAATATTATCGCCACGCAGCTTCAGCGGAATAGCTCGAATGGTACGTACATTGGAGGTGATGTCCTCGCCGGTCGTTCCATCGCCACGCGTTGCTGCGCTGATCAGCACGCCGTTTTCATACAGGATGCTGACGGCCAGGCCGTCCAGCTTCAGCTCGCAGCACCAGGTCAGTTTATCGCTGTTTTTTAGCCGATCCTGCACGCGCTTGTTAAACGCCAGAAAACTCTCTTCATCAAACACGTTGTCCAGCGACAACATGGGCACTTCGTGGCGAATCTGGCTGAACGCCGCCAGCGGCGCCGCTCCGACACGTTGGCTCGGGGAGTCCGGCGTAATTAAATCTGGATGCTGCGCTTCCAGTTCACGAAGTTCGCGCATCAGACGGTCATACTCAGCGTCCGGGATCTCCGGCGCATCCATCACATGGTAAAGATACTCATGATGGCGAAGCGTGGTTCGCAGTTCTGTCAGTTGTTGTTCGATTGATTCCATATCGCACCATCAATGATAAAAAACCCCCGACAGGCGGGGGTTCAGAAAGGGAGGGTCACGCCTGGGTTTCTCAGGCGTTGGATTCTTTCACTTCGCGAATGCGATCCTGATATTCACGCAGTTTCTGCGGCGTCATCATCCGGCGCTGGTCATCAAGCACCACGCCGCCGACTTCATCAGCGATATGCTGCGCAGACTGGAGCATCAGCTTAAAGTTTTGCAGCTCGTCGCCGTAAGAAGGCACCTGCATAAAGATAGTGACCCCCGGCGTGGAGAAATCACCGGTCATTTCAGGATCAAACGTTCCCGGGTTCACCATGTTGGCCAGGCTAAACAGCGCAGGGCCGCTGCCATCCGGGCTCAGGTGGCGATGGAAAATATTCATATCGCCAAATTTGAAGCCCGCTTGCTGGATGCTGTTCAGCAGCACTTCGCCGCTAAGCTCGCTGCCATGATGAGCGGCGACGTTCATAATAATGACCGCTTCTTTACGCTGCGGTTTTTCCGCGACGGGCGCTTCTTCCACTACTGGTTCAGGCGCTGGAGCAGGCTCTGCGACAGGTTCCGCTGGCTGGAAAGTCTGCGGAGCAGGCTGAGGCGCAGGTTGCTGTGGCGCTGGCTGAACAGGCTGTTGCGGCGCAGACTGAACCTGCGGCGCTACCGGCTGTTGCTGTACTGGCTGCTGCACAGGCTGTGCCGGTTGTTGTGCCGGTTGCGGTTGCGACGGCTGCCCATACTGCGGCTGTTGCTGCGGCTGCGCTGGCGCTTCAGGCGGCTGCTGAGCCGGTTGACGAGGCTGCGCAGACGCATAAGGCGGCTGGTATTGGTGTTGCGGTGACTGACGAGGCGCATCATGCTCCTGAGCGTTGCCGGGGGCATGATTCACGCGGTGAACACGAACTTCACCCACGCCTTCCTCTTCTTCGACGTCATCGTCGTAAGAATCGTCGTCACGTTTTGACTTCATGCGTTTCAGTGGACGATCGCGGAACATAGAAGATCGTTCTTTACGGCTGGTCCAGAAACCATGTACCAGTAAAGCGATTATGGCGATCGCGCCAACAATGATTAATATCAGACGCAAATCCTGCATCATTATATTCTCTGTTGTTCTAACACCTTGCCACCACGGCAAACATTTACTCACTAAGAGTATTTGCCGATTACGTCAAGTGCAAGTGCGCTCTTGGCTTTCACAGCATAAAGATGAACGAAATCGTGCTTTTTGCTGTTTTTTCGAACATTTCTTAACTGGCGAACGCGTCACAACCCGGTAAGATACGCAAAGTTTACCCGGGGCTTTATTAAAGGAGCATGTCCTGATTATGGTGTCATCATCCGCAACTGCACCTCGCAGCGGCTTTTACTATTTCTCACAGGGGTGGAAACTGGTCACGCAACCGGGGATCCGTCGCTTTGTTATTTTGCCGTTACTGGTAAACATTTTGCTGATGGGCGGCGCATTCTGGTGGCTGTTTACGCAACTGGACGTCTGGATCCCTTCGCTGATGAGCCACGTTCCCGACTGGTTGCAGTGGTTAAGCTATCTGCTGTGGCCCATTGCGGTCATCTCGGTTTTACTGGTCTTCGGCTATTTCTTTTCAACCATTGCCAACTGGATCGCAGCCCCTTTCAATGGGCTGCTGGCGGAACAGCTTGAGGCGCGCCTGACCGGCGCAACGCCGCCAGATACCGGCGTACTGGGTATTATGAAAGATGTGCCGCGCATTATGAAACGCGAATGGCAAAAGTTCATCTGGTATCTGCCGCGCGCCATTGTGCTGTTAATTCTCTATTTTATTCCAGGAGTCGGGCAAACCGTCGCCCCGGTGCTGTGGTTCCTGTTCAGCGCGTGGATGCTGGCGATTCAGTATTGCGACTATCCCTTCGACAACCACAAAGTCCCGTTCAAAGAGATGCGCGCCGCCCTGCGCACGCAGAAAGTCGCCAATATGCAGTTCGGCGCGTTAACCAGTTTGTTCACCATGATCCCGGTGCTTAACCTGGTGATCATGCCCGTCGCCGTGTGTGGCGCAACGGCGATGTGGGTTGATTGCTACCGTTCCAGACATGGGTCATGGAAATGAATCACAGCGAACTCATAAACCTGTAAAATAGTTGTATAAAAAAGGAGGGGCTTATGCCGCTCCTTATTCCATCTCGGTAGCCATTATTTCCCTTCCGAATATAGATATGCTAAATCCTTACTTCCGCATATTCTCTGAGCAGGTATGCTAGCCCATGTATCCCAATTTCATACAGTTAAGGACAGGCCATGAGTAAGATTTTTGAAGATAACTCGCTGACTATCGGTCATACGCCGCTGGTTCGACTGAACCGTATCGGTAACGGACGCATTCTGGCGAAGGTGGAATCACGTAACCCGAGCTTCAGCGTTAAATGCCGTATCGGTGCCAATATGATTTGGGATGCCGAAAAACGCGGCGTGCTGAAACCGGGCGTCGAACTGGTGGAACCGACCAGCGGCAACACCGGTATCGCGCTGGCTTATGTTGCTGCCGCGCGTGGCTACAAGCTGACGCTGACCATGCCAGACACCATGAGCGTTGAGCGTCGCAAACTGCTCAAAGCACTGGGGGCGAACCTCGTACTGACCGAAGGCGCGAAAGGCATGAAAGGCGCTATCCAGAAAGCGGAAGAGATTGTCGCCAGCGATCCAGAAAAATACCTGCTGCTTCAGCAGTTCAGCAACCCGGCTAACCCGGAAATTCACGAAAAAACCACCGGCCCGGAAATCTGGGAAGATACCGATGGTCAGGTCGATGTCTTTATCTCCGGCGTCGGCACCGGCGGTACGCTGACAGGCGTCACCCGCTACATCAAAGGCACCAAAGGCAAAACGGACCTCATTACCGTAGCAGTAGAACCGACCGACTCTCCGGTTATCGCGCAGGCGCTGGCTGGTGAAGAACTGAAGCCCGGCCCGCACAAAATTCAGGGCATTGGCGCAGGCTTCATTCCGGGCAACCTCGATCTGAAACTGATTGATAAAGTTGTCGGCATCACAAATGAAGAAGCCATTTCCACCGCTCGTCGCCTGATGGAAGAAGAAGGTATTCTGGCGGGGATCTCTTCCGGCGCGGCCGTTGCGGCAGCACTTAAGCTCCAGGAAGATGAAACCTTTACCAATAAGAATATTGTGGTTATCCTACCGTCATCGGGTGAGCGTTATCTGAGCACTGCTTTGTTTGCCGATCTCTTTACTGAAAAAGAACTGCAACAGTAATGCCAGCATGTTAAAAACGCGTAAAAAAGCACCCTTTTGGGTGCTTTTTTGTGGCCTGCTTCAAATTTTCAACCCTCCTGGCATTGATTCACCCTGCCGGGTCTGGTATTTAACCAGACTAATTATTTTGATGCCCGAAATTAATCGTTACAGGAAAAGCGCTAGCTGAATCGATTTAATGATTTGGTTCAAGTCTTCCTTTCACGGCATAATGTTTAATGACGAGCGAAACGTCAGCGGCCAGCAGTTGCCAGCAACGGATTGCGCATAACACCTGGTGTGTCGCGTCCCGTTTACGCCGACGCTAACAATACAGGCTAAAGTCAAACCGCCAGGCTAGACTTTAGTTCCACAACACTAAACCTATAAGTTGGGGAAATACAATGTTCCAGCAAGAAGTTACCATTACCGCTCCGAACGGTCTGCACACCCGCCCTGCTGCTCAGTTTGTTAAAGAAGCGAAAGGCTTCACTTCTGAGATTACTGTGACTTCCAACGGCAAAAGCGCCAGCGCAAAAAGCCTGTTCAAACTACAGACTCTGGGCCTGACTCAGGGCACCGTTGTCACCATCGCTGCTGAAGGCGAAGACGAACAAAAAGCGGTAGAGCATCTGGTCAAACTGATGGCGGAACTCGAGTAAGTTCCCGGGTTCTTTTAAAAATCAGTCACAAGTAAGGTAGGGTTATGATTTCAGGCATTTTAGCATCCCCGGGTATCGCTTTCGGCAAAGCACTGCTGCTGAAAGAAGACGAAATCGTCATTGACCGGAAAAAAATTTCTGCCGACAAGGTTGATCAGGAAGTTGAACGTTTTCTGAGCGGTCGTGCCAAGGCATCTGCGCAACTGGAAGCGATCAAAACGAAAGCTGGTGAAACGTTCGGTGAAGAAAAAGAAGCCATCTTTGAAGGGCATATCATGCTGCTCGAAGATGAGGAGCTGGAGCAGGAAATCATAGCCCTGATTAAAGATAAGAACATGACGGCTGACGCAGCTGCGCATGAAGTTATCGAAGGTCAGGCCACTGCCCTGGAAGAACTGGATGATGAATACCTGAAAGAACGTGCGGCTGACGTGCGTGACATTGGTAAGCGCCTGCTGCGCAACATCCTGGGTCTGGCAATCATCGACCTGAGCGCAATCAAGGACGAAGTCATCCTGGTTGCCGCTGACCTGACCCCATCAGAAACCGCACAGCTGAACCTGCAAAAGGTGCTGGGTTTCATCACTGACGCAGGTGGCCGTACCTCCCACACCTCTATCATGGCGCGTTCTCTGGAACTGCCGGCCATCGTGGGCACCGGTAACGTCACCTCTCAGGTGAAAAACGACGACTATCTGATTCTGGATGCCGTAAACAATCAGGTTTACGTCAACCCAACCAACGAAGAAATTGAAAAACTGCGCGCCGTTCAGGAGCAGGTTGCAACCGAGAAAGCGGAACTCGCTAAACTGAAAGATCTGCCGGCTATCACGCTGGACGGTCATCAGGTAGAAGTTTGCGCCAACATCGGTACCGTTCGTGACGTTGAAGGCGCAGAGCGCAATGGCGCGGAAGGCGTTGGTCTGTATCGTACTGAATTCCTGTTCATGGACCGTGACGCGCTGCCGACTGAAGAAGAACAGTTTGCGGCGTACAAAGCCGTCGCTGAAGCCTGCGGCTCTCAGGCGGTTATCGTCCGTACTATGGATATCGGCGGCGACAAAGAACTGCCGTACATGAACTTCCCGAAAGAAGAGAACCCGTTCCTGGGCTGGCGTGCGGTACGTATCGCGATGGATCGCAAAGAGATCCTGCGTGATCAGGTTCGCGCCATTCTGCGCGCCTCTGCGTTCGGTAAACTGCGCATCATGTTCCCGATGATCATCTCTGTTGAAGAAGTTCGCGCGCTGCGCAAAGAGATTGAAATCTACAAACAGGAACTGCGCGACGAAGGTAAAGCATTTGATGAAAGCATTGAGATTGGCGTAATGGTGGAAACACCAGCTGCGGCAACCATTGCTCGTCATTTAGCTAAAGAAGTTGATTTCTTTAGTATCGGCACCAATGATTTAACGCAGTACACCCTGGCAGTTGACCGTGGTAATGATATGATTTCACATCTTTACCAGCCAATGTCACCGTCCGTGCTGAACTTGATCAAGCAAGTTATTGATGCTTCTCATGCTGAAGGTAAATGGACTGGCATGTGTGGTGAGCTTGCAGGCGACGAACGTGCTACACTTCTGTTGCTGGGGATGGGTCTGGACGAATTCTCTATGAGCGCCATTTCTATCCCGCGCATTAAGAAGATTATCCGTAACACGAACTTCGAAGATGCGAAGGTGTTAGCAGAGCAGGCTCTTGCTCAACCGACAACGGACGAGTTAATGACGCTGGTTAACAAGTTCATTGAAGAAAAAACAATCTGCTAATCCACGAGATGCGGCCCAATTTACTGCTTAGGAGAAGATCATGGGTTTGTTCGATAAACTAAAATCTCTGGTTTCTGATGATAAGAAAGACACCGGAACTATTGAGATTGTTGCTCCGCTCTCTGGCGAGATCGTCAACATCGAAGACGTGCCGGATGTAGTTTTTGCCGAGAAAATCGTTGGCGATGGCATTGCTATCAAACCAACCGGTAACAAAATGGTCGCGCCAGTAGACGGCACCATCGGCAAAATCTTTGAAACCAACCATGCGTTCTCTATCGAATCGGATAGCGGCATTGAGCTGTTCGTTCACTTCGGTATCGACACCGTTGAACTGAAAGGCGAAGGCTTCAAGCGTATTGCTGAAGAAGGTCAACGCGTTAAAGTTGGCGATCCGGTAATTGAGTTCGATCTGCCGCTGCTGGAAGAAAAAGCCAAGTCTACCCTGACTCCGGTTGTTATCTCCAACATGGACGAAATCAAAGAACTGATCAAACTGTCCGGTAGCGTGACTGTGGGTGAAACCCCGGTTATCCGCATCAAGAAGTAATTCTTGCCGCAGGGAAAAATGGCGCCGACTGGCGCCATTTTTTTATCCTGGTTACGGTAAAACCGCGCCTGATGGCGCTTCGCTTATCGGGCCTACAATAAAAGATCGTAGGCCGGATAAGGCGTTTTTCGCCGCCATCCGGCATAGTTACGCGCTCACAACAGCGAGGTGACTGGACGGTAGCACTTCTCGCGCATCAGGATCTTCATCCCTTCCGGCCCGCTTTCCAGCATCCGCTTCTCCGAGTCCGACACCAGCAATTCGCACTGATAGCCGCCCGCAATGCCGAACATCGCGCGCGCCACGCAGATATCCTCCAGCGCATCAAGCCCGCTCGTTTCAAAGTGACCAACCACACGCCCCTGCTGGCGAACCACCAGCCGATAACTCTTCATCGCGCCTCCCCTGCCGGTGGCAGAATCAACTCATCACACCCGCAGCGCTGCGTCCAGGTCATCACCTCCAGCACACGCTCTGCGGCATGTCGCGTCGCCGCCGTCAGCGCTTTCCCCTGCACAATACCGCTCACCAGTTCGGCGCAGAACAGATCGCCCGTCCCTTTTAAATCGGTTTCCACACGCGGGTGTTCAATCACATCCACGCCGCCGTTCGTCACCACCGCCACATTGATGGTATCCGCCGTCTGGCCTGGCGCACTGGTGATCACAATCCACTTCAGCGTGTCGGAGAGCAGCGATTTCGCCGCCGCAACCGCTTCATCCAGCGTGCCGCACGGTTTGCCGCTGAGCATCTCCAGCTCGAACACATTCGGCGTCAGCCCCTGCGCCAACGGCAGCAGATAATGACGATACGCCTGCGGGATTTCCGCTTTCACATACATTCCGCTGTCCGTGTCGCCAATCACCGGATCGACCAGAATGCACACCTCAGGATGCGCGATCCGCACCGTTTCCAGCCATTTCGCCAGCAGAACGATTTGTTCCGCACTGCCCATATAGCCTGTCGTGACCGCTTTAAGCTCACGCAGCGCATCCCGTTCATTTAAGGCCTGGAGATAACCGCTGAACCAGTCGGCAGGAATAATGCCGCCGTAAAACGTTTCATAATGCGGCGTATTGCTGAACAGCACCGTGGGCACCGCCGTCACCCGCAAGCCCTGCGCTTTAATCGCCGGTACGGCAATACTGTTGCCTACGCTGCCGTACACCACCTGTGACTGAACGGCGACAATGTCGGTCTGTAAAGCCCGATGCTTATCGTCGAAGAGCACTGACTGTATTTCACTATCCTGCCCCATTTACCTCTCCTCTCACTGGACAGCGGGCTAACGCCTCACTATTATCGTCATATGCTAAAATTCATTTTGTCATAGGTCAATAATGATCGACGGAAAAACCGCCAGCGAAATCTTTGACAGTATTCGTCAGCATGTCACTACCGGCGCACTGGCGCCAGGGGAAACGCTGCCGCCGGTGCGGGAACTGGCATCGGAATTAAACGTGAACCGCAATACTGTCGCGGCGGCTTACAAACGGCTGGTGACATCCGGCCTGGCCCTGAGCCAGGGACGTAACGGTACGGTCATTAAAGGTGCGCCTTCTCCGCTCGCGCTGGAAGGAAGCAGTCCCGATACGCCGCTGACCGATCTTTCCGGCGGCAATCCCGATCCCCAACGGCTGCCCGATCTCAGCAGTTATTTTTCGACAATAAATAAGTCACCGCGTCTTTACGGCGATGCGGCCGTTTCTCCCGCCCTTCACGCGTGGGCGAAGCAGTGGATGCAGGATGCCATACCTGGCGAAGGCGAGATTGATATCACCAGTGGGGCGATTGACGCCATCGAGCGTCTGCTGTGCGCCCATTTACTGCCGGGTGACAGCGTGGCGGTGGAAGATCCCTGCTTTTTAAGCAGCATCAGTATGCTGCGCTACGCCGGTTTTTCCGCCATCCCCGTCGGCGTCGATAGCGAAGGTATGCAGCCTGAGATGCTGGAACAGGCGCTGAAAAATGGCGCCCGCGCCGTCATTTTAACCCCGCGCGCCCACAATCCTACGGGGTGCAGTTTGAGCGCCTCCCGCGCCGCCGCGCTACAGAACATTGTGGCGAAATACCCGCAAGCGCTGGTTATTATCGACGACCACTTTGCCCTGCTCTCTTCATCTCCCTGGCACCCGGTGATCGCCCCGGAGACGCTACACTGGTCAGTGGTTCGCTCGATGTCAAAGACGCTGGGGCCGGATCTGCGTCTCGCCATTATCGCCAGCGATCCCGCCACCTCAGCCAGACTGCGCCTGCGCCTTAATTCCGGCAGTCAGTGGGTCAGCCATCTGTTGCAAGATTTAGTGCATGCCTGTCTGAGTGACAAAAACTATCAGCGAACGCTGGCGCAGACCCGGCAATTTTATGCTTCGCAGCAGCAGAAGCTGGCCTGCGCGCTCCAGCGAACCGGGCTTACACACGCCCCCGGCGATGGGCTGAATGCGTGGTTGCCGTTGAAAAGCCACAGCCAGAGCATCGCGTTTATGCTGGCGAAAGCGGGCTGGCTGGTACGGGAAGGCGAAGCATTTGGCGTCAATGCGCCCGCCCACGGTCTGCGTATTACGCTGTCGACGCTGGGCGACGGCGATATCAACAAACTGGCGGCTGATATCCATCAGGCGTTGAAACGTTAACAGGAGAGAAAAAGTGCGAGTTCATTTTGTCGTTCATGAGTCTTTCGAATCTGCCGGAGCCTATCTGCAATGGGCTGAGGATCGCGGTTATCCCCTCTCCTGGTCCCGCGTGTATGCCGGTGAACCTGTCCCCGCCAATGCGGATGGTTTCGATATGCTGGTGGTGTTTGGCGGCCCGCAGTCACCGCGTACTACGCTCGAAGAGTGCCCGTATTTTGACTCTTTAGCGGAGCAGCGGCTTATTAATCAGGCGATCTCTGCGCGTCGTATTGTGATCGGCATCTGTCTTGGTTCCCAGTTGATTGGTGAGGCGCTGGGCGCAAAAGTACGCCAGAGCCCGGAAAAGGAGATCGGCCACTACCCGATTACGCTAACGGAAGCCGGGAAACAGAATCCGCTGCTCGCTCATTTCGGCTCTCCGCTTGTGGTCGGGCACTGGCACAACGATATGCCAGGGTTAACCGATCAGTCGGTCGTTCTCGCGACAAGCGAAGGATGTCCGCGCCAGATCGTGCAATACGGTAACGCCGTCTACGGTTTTCAGTGTCATATGGAGTTTACCGCCGAGGCGGTAGAAGGGCTGATCCAGCATTCAGAACAGGAACTGGCTGCGGCAAAAGGGAAGCGCTTTATTCGCTCGAACGCCGAAATGCGCGAGTGGAATTATCAGGAGATGAACGAGAAACTGTGGCGCTTCCTCGACCTGCTGGTGGAGAAACGTAACGCTTGACGTTGCAGGCCGGATGAGACGCTTTGCGTCGTCATCCGGCGATCATGCCTTACGGTTGCCGGATGGCGCTACGCTTATCAGGCCTACAGGCTAAATCCCTGCCCCCTGGCTGAAGTGTTCTTCGCCAAAGACGCCGGTAGAAAGATAACGATCGCCGCGATCGCAGATGATCGCAACCACCACGGCCCCCGGCGTCGCGCGGGCGACGCGTAACGCACCGGCAACCGCGCCGCCGGAACTCACGCCGCAGAAAATACCTTCGCGTACTGCCAGTTCGCGCATGGTGTTTTCCGCCTCGCTCTGGTGAATATCCAGCACCTGATCCACAAGCTGAGCATTAAAAATACCCGGCATATATTTTGCGGGCCAGCGACGAATCCCCGGAATGCTGCTGCCCTCTTCCGGTTGCAGGCCAACAATCGTTACCGGTTTTTCCTGTTCGCGCAGGAAGCGCGACACACCGGTAATCGTACCGGTTGTTCCCATACTGGAGACAAAGTGGGTGATGCGACCTGAGGTTTGCTGCCAGATTTCCGGCCCGGTCGTGGTGTAGTGCGCGTAAGGGTTGTCGGGATTGTTAAACTGGTCGAGCAGCTTACCTTCGCCGCGTTCGGCCATTTCCAGCGCCAAATCGCGCGCGCCTTCCATCCCTTGCTCTTTAGACACCAGAATCAGATCCGCGCCATAGGCGCGCATCGCCGCGCGGCGCTCCTGGCTCATGTTGTCCGGCATCAGCAGTTTCATGCGATAGCCTTTCAGTGCGGCAATCATCGCCAGCGCAATACCGGTATTGCCGCTGGTCGCTTCAATCAGCACATCGCCGGGCTTAATTTCCCCGCGTTTTTCCGCCTGGACGATCATCGACAGCGCCGCCCGGTCTTTCACTGACCCGGCAGGGTTATTGCCTTCCAGCTTGACCCAAATTTCACTGCCGTTATCCGGCGCCATCCGCTGCAATTTCACCAGAGGCGTATTGCCAATTGTTTGTTCTAATGTGTTCACTTCTCTGTCCAGTAAAAAGCCCGGTGGCGCTTCGCTTACCGGGCCGACGCAGATCATATTGTAGGCCGGGTCAGCGCAGCGCCACCCGGCAAAACTACGTGATATTAACCTATCAGGCCGATTCTGCCAGAGCAAGCTCCTCTTCGCGCGTCTCAATGCGCTGGTTGCCGTTGTACAACCGCGCATTTTGCAGCCCGACAAACAGCCGCTCGCCGCGCTGTGGGGGATTATCCCCCTGCATCACCACCGTCAGCGGTTCGTTATACCACCCCAGAGGCTGCACGACTAATTGGGTGTAGTGACCTTTCGGACTGGCCTCCAGCACCTGTACCGGCAGCGGGGAATCCAGACTGGTGCGGCGGCTGACATCCACCTCCCACGGACGCAGGAACAGATCGACCGCCCCCTGGTACGCTGGCGTATACCCCAGCGGCCAGCGATGCGCGCCAACGTGGAACTGACCGCCGCGAACAGTCCCCTGCAAACGGTTCACTTCGCCCATAAACTCCAGCACAAAGCGGGTGGCGGGTTCACGCCACACCTGATCCGGCGCATCGGCCTGTTCAATGTTGCCCTGGCTCATCACCACCACGCGATCCGCCACTTCCGTAGCCTCTTCCTGATCGTGGGTGACAAACACGCTGGTGAATTTCAACTCTTCATGCAGCTGACGCAGCCAGCGGCGCAGCTCTTTACGCACCTGCGCATCAAGCGCGCCAAACGGTTCATCCAGCAGTAGGATCTGCGGCTCAACCGCTAACGCGCGCGCCAGCGCCACGCGCTGTTTCTGCCCGCCGGAAAGCTGTGCCGGAAAACGCTCCGCCAGATGGGCCAGTTGCACCATTTCCAGCAGTTTCGTCACTTTCGCTTTAATGGCCGCCGCATTCGGACGTTCGCGACGCGGCAGCACCGTCAGGCCAAAGGCGATATTGTCGAACACCGTCATATGACGAAACAGCGCATAGTGCTGAAAAACAAAGCCGACTTTACGATCGCGCGCGTGCAGACGGCTTACGTCTGTACCGTGAAAACGAATGTGCCCGCTGGTCTGATGCTCCAGCCCGGCAATAATACGCAGCAGCGTGGTTTTACCGGAACCGGACGGCCCCAGCAAGGCAACCATCTGACCTGAAGGAATATCCAGCGAGATATCGTTCAGCACCTGGGTGCGACCAAAAGACTTCTTAATATTGGCAATCTCAATGCTCATGATTTTCCTCCTGTTGCGCGCGTTTCTCCTGATTTTCCAGGCGCCATTGCAACATACTCTTCAAAAACAGGGTAATAATCGCCATCAGCGTCAGCAGCGCGGCGGCGGTAAAGGAGCCGACGGTGTTGTAGTCCTGCTCCAGTAATTCAATCTGTAACGGCAGCGACAGGGTTTCGCCGCGAATCGAGCCGGAAACCACCGACACCGCGCCGAACTCGCCAATGGCGCGCGCGTTGGTCAGCACCACGCCGTACAGCAGCGCCCAGCGAATATTAGGCAACGTAACGCGACGGAACATCTGCCAGCCGGAAGCGCCAAGCAGAATCGCCGCTTCATCTTCCTGACTGCCCTGGCTCAGCATAACCGGCACCAGTTCACGCACCACAAACGGACAGGTGACGAAAATAGTGACCAGCACCATCCCCGGCCAGGCAAACATAATTTGCAGGTTGTGCTCATCCAGCCAGTCGCCCAGCGGGCCGTTCGAGCCGTAAAACAGCAGGTAGACCAGACCGGCCACCACCGGCGAGACGGCAAACGGAATATCCAGCAGCGTCAGCAGCAGCTGGCGACCGGGAAAATTAAAGCGCGTCACCAGCCACGCCAGCAAAACGCCAAACACCAGGTTTACCGGTACGGCAATCAGCGCAATCAACACCGTCAGCCAGATCGCGTGCAGCATGTCCGGGTCGGCCAGGTTCTGTAAGACCGGCATCAGCCCTTTGCTGAAGGCCTGTACGAAGATATAAATCATCGGCACCAGCAAAATAAACGCCGAAACCAGCATCCCGGTGCCAATCAGAAACCATTTTCCCCAGTTAATGCGGGGGGCGTCATAACGCTTCAATTGGGTAACTTCCGCCATTAGTGACCTACCACACGTCGACCAAAGCGACTTTGCAGGGTGTTAATCGAGAACAGCAGCAACAACGACGCCGCGAGGATCACCGACGCAATCGCGCTGGCCGCCGGATAGTCAAACTCCTGCAAACGAACAAAAATCATCAGCGAGGTCACTTCAGTTTTCCACGCAATGTTCCCGGCAATAAAAATCACCGCGCCGAACTCGCCGAGGCTACGGGTAAACGAGAGCGCAATACCCGCCACCAGCGCAGGAGACAGCTCCGGCAACACCACTTTGCGGAAACTTTGCAGGCGCGTTGCGCCGAGCGTTTCCGCCGCTTCTTCATATTCCGGGCCTAACTCTTCCAGTACCGGCTGCACCGTGCGCACCACAAACGGGATGCTGGTAAAAGCCATCGCTACCGCGATGCCAAGCCAGGTGTAAGTCACTTTGATATCAAACTTCGCCAGCCATTCGCCGTAAAAACCGTTCACGGAAAACAATGACGCCAGCGTCAGACCCGCCACCGCCGTCGGCAGGGCAAACGGCAGATCCATCAGCGCATCCAGCAGCGTACGTCCCGGAAAGCGATAGCGGGTTAAGATCCACGCCATCAACAGGCCAAATACGCCGTTGAAGATTGATGCCACAAACGCCGACAACAGCGTGACTTTGTAGGCCGCTACCACCTGCGGGTTGGTGATAACCTCCCAGTATTGCGCCCAGCTCATTTGCGCCAGCTGCATCACCAGCGCGCTCAACGGAAGCAGCAATATCAGGCAGACGAACAACAGGCTGGTTCCGAGGCTTAAGGTAAAGCCGGGCAGCACACGTCTTGTCGATACTGCGAACATTACTTACGCCCCGCCGCCAACAGTTTGTCCAGCTCGCCGCCGCTGCCGAAGTGGGTTTTCATCACTTCCGGCCAGGAGCCAAACTGGTCTTCCACGCGGAACAGTTCGGTCTGCGGGAATTTATCTTTCAGTTTGTCCATCACTTCCGGGTTATTCACGCGGTAGTAGAAGTCGGTGATGATGGTCTGCGCCTGCGGGCTGTAGAGCCAGTTCAGGTAAGCCTTCGCCGCTTTTTCAGTACCGTTGGCCTGTACGTTTTTATCCACCCATGCCACCGGGAATTCGGCCAGAATATTGGTTTTCGGGATAACGACTTCAAATCCCTGCGCTTCATACTGTTTACGGATGTTATTCACTTCCGATTCAAAGCTAATCAGCACATCGCCCAGGCCGCGTTCCGCAAAGGTGGTGGTCGCGCCGCGACCGCCGGTGTCAAACACTTCGACGTTCTTCAGGAACTGGGTCATAAACTGCTCGGTTTTGGCTTTATCGCCTCCGTCAGCTTTATCCGCCGCGCCCCATGCAGCCAGATAGGTGTAACGGGCGTTGCCTGAGGTTTTCGGGTTCGGGAAAATCAGTTTTACATCGGAACGCACAAGGTCATTCCAGTCATGGATATTTTTCGGATTCCCTTTGCGCACCAGGAATCCCATCGTGGAATAGAACGGTGAGCTGTTATTCGGCAGACGGCTTTGCCAGTCGGCAGGGATCAGCTTGCCTTTGTCATGCAGGATCTGCACATCCGTGACCTGGTTATAGGTCACTACGTCAGCTTTCAGCCCTTGCAGGATCGCCAGCGCTTGTTTTGACGAACCGGCGTGAGACTGCTTGATGGTCAGCTTATCGCCGCCGTTATCTTTCGCCCACTGCTGTTCAAACGGCGGATTAAGGGCGGCAAACAGTTCGCGAGAAACGTCGTATGAGCTGTTCAGCAGCTCTGTTGCCTGCGCCTGCGTGGCCAACAACAGCATCGCGCTCAGCGCCAGGTATCTTTTTTTCAGTAAGTTAACAGCCATTGCGCACCCTTATAAATTTGATGACTTTCTTATGGTCATAATATTTATAACGGGTACGAAAGGAGTAACGGTTTTATATACCGTTTGATGATTTGAAAGTCGAAAAGGGAATAAGGAAAATCCTTTCCTGCATGGAAAAGCTGGAACACGCATGCCGGATGTCCCAAAGGCTCCAGACAACTCGCCCAACGTTACGGCAGAAAAACATGGACGAAAAACGAGCAGCAAGGGATTCCATTCGGAACCCCTTTTGCCGCATGAAGTGAACAATAATCAATCAAATAGTATTGCCATTATCCGCAATAAGATCCCGATACCAGTAGAAGGATTTCTTACGACTACGATTCAGAGAACCATTACCGTCATTATCCTTATCAACATAAATCATACCGTAGCGCTTCTTCATTTCGCCCGTACCGGCAGAAATCAGGTCAATGCAGCCCCACGGGGTATACCCGATTAAGTCAACACCATCTTCTACAACGGCTTTTTTCATCTCGCTCACATGCGCGGTAAGATAGTCAATGCGATATTGATCATCAACTGTTCCGTCCGCCTGCTGGACATCATTCGCGCCAAAACCGTTCTCTACGATAAACATCGGTAGCTGGTAATGGTCCCAGAACCAGTTGAGCGAGTAGCGCAAGCCCATCGCATCAACCTGCCAACCCCAGTCAGATGTTTGAATATACGGATTATTCACCAGATGCGCTGGCTCGACATAATCAAACTCAGGATTATCATCCGTGTATTGAGTTACGAAAGACATGTAGTAACTGAAACCGATATAGTCCACACGCCCATGCTGAAGAATCTCAATATCACTTTCAGTGATATCAAGTTCAAAACCTTTTTTCCTGAAATAATTAACCATATGTTGAGGATAATATCCACGCACATGCACGTCAGTAAACCAATAACGACGATGCATTGCACTCACAGACATCATCATATCGCCCGGTGAACAGGTAAGCGGATAGATTGGACACATCGCAATCATACAACCAATTTTAAAATCTGGATTAATGAGGTGTCCAGCATCAACGACTAATGCACTGGCAACTAATTCATAGTGAACTGCCTGATACATCGCTCTTTCACGCGCATACTCATCTTCATCCGAAGAATAAAGAATACCTGAATTAGTAAAAGGACAAAGACTTTCACGATAGTTGACCTGGTTATTTATTTCATTAAATGTCATCCAGTATTTAACTTTAGATTTATAACGCGTGAAAACTACCTTCGCAAACCGAAGAAAAAAGTCGATTAATTTACGGTTCCGCCAGCCGCCATACTCAGTCACAAGGTGATATGGCATTTCAAAATGCGATAAAGTGATAACGGGTTGAATATTATATTTTAAACACTCATCAAACATATTATCATAAAATTGCAAGCCCGCTTCATTAGGCTCCAGCTCGTCACCTTCAGGAAAAATTCTGGACCAGGCAATAGAGGTGCGGAAACACGTAAATCCCATTTCTGAAAATAGCTTAATATCGTCCTTATAACGATGAAAGAAATCAATAGCTTCGTGATTAGGGTAGTTTCTGCCTTCAATGATCCCCGGCGTCACCTCTCGTGAAATACCGTATTCTCCAGCCGTCATTACATCCGCAATGCTGATGCCCTTACCACCTTCGTTCCAGCCACCTTCAAGTTGATGTACTGCTACCGCGCCACCCCAAAGAAAATCTTTTTTAAAACCAGACATAAATACCTTCCTTAATTAAAATAAATTACCACCAGACTTCAGCCTGTATGCCAGCCATGAATTCATCTTTACTGTCATCATTAAAGTTAAAATTAGACAATTCATTATCTAAGATATTAATGTACGTCCCATAGAATCGAATTTCAGGTCTTGAACCAAGGATACTCGTGCCAACTTTGAAAGCATGATACAGGGTCGTTTTATATGCCGACTCATCCAGCGTTATACCTTGTTGAGTTTTATTTTTCTGTTTAAACCAGCCCAATTCAACCCCAGTCTGATTCCAGGTATTCCAAATCCATGCAGGACGGATCACTGTGCGAATACTATCAAAATCGCTATGAGCACCACTTTCATAGCTATAAACATCTTCGCCATGTGAGTAAACGAGGGCATTAGCAACAATAATATTATCGCTAAGGTACATCTCACCTTGCGAAATCAATCGCCAGGCGAGGCCATTGGTATGATCGCCGTAGTAATAACGTCCATGAGCCATTGTGTTACTTGCGTCGGAAAAACTTGAGAAACTACTGGCGAAAGAATTATTAGCGACCTGTAATGTGAATTCATTAAAAGCATCACGCTCCATGTTCTGACGAAGAATAGAACTCAACATCCAGCTATCTTTCATCTCAAAATAGCTATCATCGCTTTCATTGTCTTCCTGCTGATCGGTTTTATTTGGACTGGAGTATTTGGCCATCAATGACAGCGTTCCACTCTCCCATAGTGGGATATTACGATAGCGAACATCTACAGAATTCGTGTTCATTTGGGTAGTATGTTCAAAGTCGCGTGAATAGACATCCACATCATCACGGCTTAATGAAATATCCAGCATACCAGGCCCTATCGCCCAGTTTTCAATGCCTACCCCAGCGGCCACATCGGTAGTTAATGTTTTCCAGTCCAGCATCTGGATTTCATATTGTGGTAATTTATGTTTACCAACCCAAAAATCCGCATCAGGCGCAAAAGGTAAAAAACCACGGGTAGTCAGGTAAATATCACTAAACTGCATGATATTTTCATTATCACTGTCACCAAACCAGGCATCATTATATTGTTCGCCAACATTGCCATCATAGGTAACGATAGCATTAGCAGTTTTACCATCCTGATTATAAACCCGTTGATTTAATGTCAGATCAAACCAGCCGCTCATTTCATTACCAAAACGCCCCAATGAGCCTGCGGCATACGTCTCAGGAGAGCCATGATTACCAGTCCCCCATCCCGATCGGAAATACCCCTGATAACTAAACCCTATGTCATCCTTCACGTACTTGCTAATATCTTTCAGCGTAACACTTTCAATTGTGGTTTTTTCTCCATTGCTATCAATTACAGCGACCTGCTGTGTTCCTTTCACCTGAGTATTCGCCACCGACTGAGCCAGTTCGCCATTCTCATTTTTTATGTTTTCAGCGACCGGTGATGATCCCGATGGGTTAGAAACAACCGTATTGCGATAATTATTTTCAACAACACTTTGCTGTAAAGATGCCAGCTTTGACTTGTACTTCCTTAGTTCATCTTTCGTTTTCTGGAGTTCATTTTTATTTGCAGTAAGTTCTGACTCCAGAAGTTCGAGTCGTTGCTCAACGGTTAATTTACCGGCCAGCACATCAACTGGACATAAAGCCAGACACACATATAACGATAATAGACTCACCTTCAATTTTCTTGAATTCATAAAACATCCTTGATAAATACAAATCATTTTCCTCCAATGTTTTTATTGGAGGAAATAGTATTAAGAGAGTAACTCTTTCCTTAATGAAATAATCTCTTTCGCCAGGTCCTGACACAATATTGCATTCATTAAATGATCTTGTGCATGTACAAGAATCAAATTAACCCGTATTTTTCCGCATCCTTCATCCTGACCGATTAAGGCTGTTTGAATCTTGTGAGCTTTAAGACAGGCCTGTTCCGAACTTTTCATCAATTGCTCTACAGCATTCCAGTCCTTTTCACGGGCACGGCTGATTGCCTCCATTGCATCAGAGCGTGCCTGCCCGGAATGTATCAATAACTCCATTACGGTCTCTTCATTTGCAAACATGAATCACTCCTGTCATTCCAGAGAAAGTAGATTGTTATTTATTCAGAAAGGGCAACATTCACTTTGTTAGAAGCAATAACAAAAGGTAAATATATTAATGTCGCAACGCCAAGACATAAAAAACCAACAAGTAAGGCTAGCCAGTTACCTCCCGTCCCCAGAAATGCGATTAATGGCCCAGGTGTTGTCCAGGGAACAGCATAAGCAACAGGAGGAATAATCTTCAGGGATACAAAGAAATAGCCGATTACAGAGTTAACAATGGGGACAAGGATAAAAGGCACCATCATAATCGGATTCAGGACAATCGGCAGTCCAAACATGACCGGCTCGTTGATATTGAAAATACCGGGAATGAACGACATCTTTGCCAGATCCCGATATTCAGCTCGCCGTGAAGCAATAAAAATTGCCAATAGCAGCCCCAACGTCATACCTGACCCACCGCAGTTCGCGAAAGCATCATTAATCGACGTCCAGGTGATGGGATAAGGCGCTCCCCATGTTGAACCGTGTTGCGCAGCCCAGGAAAGATTTTCCAGATTCGCTTCAGAAAAAACGGTTTCACGAATAGCCGATGTGGTATTGGGGCCATGTATGCCAAGAACCCACAGAAAGTTTCCGACGGCACCAAGGATAATCACCGCAAAGATATTCGTCCCCATGTGTTTAAGCGGAGCCTGAATCAATGTATAAATCAGGTCATTCAGCCCGGCAGGAGAAATCAGCGACAATAAATAGTTCAGCGCTGAAAAGAATATCATGACGAAAAAAATGGGTAACAGCACTTTAAACGATCGGGCTACCGCAGGTGGAACCGCCGCTGGCATGGTTATCGTTATTCTGGGGTTTCTTGCCATCCGACAAAAAATTTCACTGGTCAATAATGCAACAATAACTGCAACAAACAGTCCCTGCGCTCCCAGAAATTTTGTTGTTAAAAAGGCCTGACCATTAATCATCTGGTAAGGGGTATAAACAATAAAAAATGCTCCTATCGCGGTCAAACCACATAAGAGATCATCTTGTTCATAACTAATAGCCATATTTCTTGCGACGAGAAACGCAATCATTATAGACATTATGTTTACAGAGCCATTCATTACCGGTGTAAAGATGGCCTGAGCTTTTTCCAGATTAGGAAACAAGCTGTTAAGGTGCAATAACCCGGCAATAAAGCCATCTGGCGATAATATGGCAAAATTTATTAAAATAATTAGTGAACTTGCCATAATAATAGGAAATGTATAAACAAAACCATCTCTTACAGCGGCAACATGTTTTTGTGAGTTTAATTTTATTGCTATTGGCACAAGAAAGCGTTCCATCCCGCTTTCAAATGAGCGCATTAATCCCATTATAGTCTCCTGTAATTATCCAATATTTCCCGTAAATATAAAGAATCGTTCCCGACCGTGCGCTGCAATAATTTAATTACGTCATCCGCACTAATAAAAAATTGACAGACATTATCAGGAACAAATATTCAGTATGGGTATGCTTTATTCTTCAAGAAGTTTCATGACAAAATCAAGAACCGATTTACCATTCATCGCGCCATAATCTTTCATATCAATAACAGCCACCGGAATTTTTCCCTGAGCAACTGCCTCAATTTCTGATTTCTGGAAACGAACCTGTGGCCCAAGCAGAATGACATCTGCCTCATTATTTTTTATTTTACCTTTGGCCTCAGCAATCGCGAATGCATTTATATCAACTTCAATATTTACTGTTGTCGCATGTTCAATCATCCGCTTTACCAGCATACTGGTAGACATACCCGCAGCACAGACTAATAATATCTTTTTCATATAAATTACCCATTAATATATTAAATATGAATTATTGCGTTATTATAATATTTAATGCCAAATATACTTTTTGTTACATTGGTCACAGTAAGATATAAGTAAATAGGTTCAATTTAGGCCTGAGAAATGAACAACCATAAATAATCTTCAATAAAAAACACACAACCAATTGTTTTCATTCATATTCAAGAGGTGCAAAAGTGGTATTTCAGGATGTCGCCAGGATGCTTAAAGACAGTATTAACGGATATACATATAATGTAGGAGATCTATTACCGCCAGAAGTTGAACTTGCACAGCGCTACAGTATTTCCCGGAATACCTTACGGAAAGCACTACTTCTCTTAGAAGAAGACGGAATGATAGAGCGTAAACATGGCTCAGGGACATACGTAAAGCAGAAAAGCTTTATCGCACATGTAAATCATATGAATAGTTTTAGTGAGATTGCTCATAACAGCGGTAAAGAAGTTATTAGTCAGATCATGAAGTTTGAGCTTCAGACAGCATCCCCACTCATCTCCAGGGAGCTAAATATAAAACTTAATGACCCTGTATATTATATAAAGCGATTACGTATTATTGATGATAAACCAGCGCAATTAGAAGAAACCTGGCTATCGGTAAGTCGTTTCCCAAAACTCACAATCTCACATATGAAAAAATCTAAATTTTCATATATAGAAAAAGAGTGCGGCATCAAAATCATTGGCACCTTTGAGACGTTTTCTCCGGCATTTCCAACAGCAGAAATTGCCAGTATTCTGCATATAAGTACCAAAGATCCCGTACTGAAAATTCAAACGCAGGCGGTCTGCAAAAACCATCAACCGATTGATTACTCGATTCTGTACTCAAATACATTTGAATTTCAGGTAAAATATTTTTTACCGAGATAAGATGCGTATCGACGAAATAATCAGACAGGGCGTGCCTTCAGAAGAACAGATGCTCCGCCAGAGAATCCCTCCCCACATGCGGTGAGGAGGAAAGCGGCGTTAATCAGACGCCCACGCTCACGCTTTCAGGCAGCGTGCTGCCGCCATCAATCACGTTTTGCGTCCCGGTCAAATAGCTGGACTCATCCGATGCCAGAAAGGCCGCCAGTTCACCCACTTCGAGCGGACAGGCCAGACGGCGCATCGGGATCGCTTTCGCCATTTCGGTGAGTACCGATTCAGGATCGTCAGGATTAGACTGACGGGCGATATTTTCCGCCATCGGCGTACGGACATAACCCGGACAGATTGCGTTCACACGAACGCCGGACTGCGCATACTCCACGGCCAGGGACTTGGTGAGTCCGATAATCGCCGCTTTAGACAGGGCATAAGCCGTTTCGCCTGGATCGGCCACCATATCCCCGGTCACGGAGGACATCATGACGATACGCCCATCTTTGCGTTCAACCATTTCCGGCAGAACGGCTTTTGTGACGTTCCAGACGCCTTTGATATTAATATCGATATGGAAATCGCGATCTTCTTCGCTCATGTCGAGGAAGTTGCCCAACCGGCAAACACCCGCATTGTTGACCAGAATATCAATTTTACCTTCTATCTTTTTCGCGCGCGCCACTGCCGCCGCGACTGATGCAAAATCCCTGACATCCGCTTTGATGGCGGTACAACGATGACCGCGTCCGCCCAGCTCATCCGCCAGTTTTTCCGCCTCATCGGTGATATCCAGCAAAATTAAATTCGCGCCGTGGCGAGCAAACACTCTGGCGATCCCCTCGCCAATGCCCTGTGACGCGCCGGTAATCAATGCCGTTTTGCCCGTGAGTTTACCCATTTCAATGTTCTCCTTTTCAGTCTGTTGCAGCGCATAAGCGGTGCGTCTTATGCGCTACTCTCGTCTCCAGCGAAACTACGATGAAGCCTTACACTCCATTAACATTGAAAATACAGAAAAAACAAATAAGTGCTGCGGAACAGCTCACTAATTAGGGTAAATCTTACGTAAAAGTCCCTAGCTCCTGCCCAAAAGATTAATCAGCTCGCTGCTGCGCTCAATCATACGAAGCGACTCAACATCATTGAGCTGCACCATGCCAACAAACAGCAGATCGGTCACCGAGTTCTGCGCGGTTCGGGTGGACATAGACGAACTGCGCCATTCGGTCTCACCGGATACGGTATCCAGCGTGTAATCGGCCAGCCGCCGCAGCGGAGAGTCCGTCAAAGAGGTGATCGCAATCACCGTCGCCCCCTGCTTACGCGCCGCTTCAGCGCAAAGCACGATCTCCTTTTTCGACCCGCTGTAGGAAATGGCTATTTGCACGTCCCCTTCCTGCAAGGCCTGAGCAATGGTTGCCTGCACATGGGTATCGACCTCGCAGGCCACGCGATAACCAATTTTCATCAGCTTGAAGGATAAATCCCGTCCTACCAGCGCCGAACCGCCGACGCCCGTAATCTGAATAAGCCGGGCCTTGCTGATCAGGTTAATCACCTGCTTCAGGCGATCGAAATCCATCAGACTACAGGTTTCCTCCAGCGCGAACATTTTTTCTCTGTTCAGCTTACGGGCAATCACCTCCAGGCTGTCTTCACTGGTAATCGTACTGTGCAGATGCAGCGCCGTGTCATGTTTCTTTTCCCGGTTGACGCTGTACTCCTCAATGAGCGCCATTCTGAGCTCGGTGAATCCCTTCGCGCCAAGTTTCTGGGCAAATTTCACAATACTGGACTGGCTGACTTCCAGCTGCTTCGCCAGATTGCGGGAAGAAACGGTTTTTAGCTCGCTGACATGAGCCAAAAGAAAGCTGGCAATTTTCTGTTCATTTTCCGTTAACTCTCCCTCTGCATTACGCATTTTCGCCAGATACAACATCGCTCTTCCGCTCCCGTCATCATGGAATCATTAATTCCAACGCACTGTTCGCAGGATAACACAACGCGGGTGAGAATTTGATAGCCCTCACAATATTTGTATTACGATTCAATGATTCTATTGTAAATATTTTTATGGAATATATGATTCCTTACGTCTTTCATAGCAACAAAAAACTACACACAGAAAAGGATAATCATAATGAAACGTACTCTGAAGTCCCTGGCAATCTTTACTCTCCTCGCAACCAGCGCCAGCCATGCCGCCGTGATCTACCAGGCCAATGACGGATCGAATATCGATCTCTACGGGCGTCTCGGATTCAATATCTCTGACAAGAAATCAGGCGACACCTCGGGCGATTTTGACGCGCGTATCGGTTTCTCCGCCCGCCAGGCGATTAATGACAAGCTGGCCGTTATTGGTTTTACGCAGTATCAGGTAAATGCCGCAGAGTACGCGAACAACATCAGCGCGGAAAACCCGAATGACTTCACCGCGCGTTACGTCTGGGCAGGGATCGATTTTGCCGAATACGGCAAGCTGACCGGCGGGCGCGTGTCATCCGGCCTGATCATGTTCACGGATATCGGCGATGTGTTCGCCAGCTCCGATGTCGCAATGGCTCGCCAGGCAAACTTTGTTGACCCGACGGCGGTACAGGTTTTCCGTCAGGACGGCACCATTCAGTACCAGAACACATTCGGCAATTTTGATTTCTCTACCGCCTATATTCTGGGCAACAACACCTCCGATCTGGATTACGGTTATAATGCCGCCCTTCGCTATACGCTCGATATGGGCGATTTTGGCCGCCTCCAGCCGGTGATTGCCGGTCAGACAGAGAAAGCGAGCCATGACGATACATCCACGCTGTCGGATAATAATGTCGATAAGTACACCTTTTATGGCATCGGCACCCGCTACTACCTGGGCGATTTCATGTTCGGCCTGCTCTATGCCCAGGATAAAGTGACCTACCTCGACGGTTCTGCGGACAGCACAGATAAAGATTACGAAGCAACGCTGGTCTGGAACGTCAGCCCGGACTGGGCGTTACGTACCGGCTATCGCCATCTGAAAAATGAGGACGGCGACGGGCTGAAACTTCGCGATACCACCTTTGAAGCGCAGTACAAACTCACCGTTCGCAGTTCCATATTTGCGTCTTACTCCTGGCGTAATGGTGAAGAAGGGAAAAAACGGACGAACGGCAATGATGTCTCCTTCGGCGGCAGCAACCCGGCTGATGACTATTTCCACCTTGGCTTACGTTACGAATTCTGATTCCCCTTTTCCGGGAGAGTAAAAATGAAGAAATATTTTGTGTCCGCCGCAGCACTGTTGTTTTGCAGCCAGGCTTTTGCCGCTCCGCATCTCTTTATTGGCGATAACGTCAGCGTGCTGGCGGCCCGTTCGGCAAAAGTCAGTATTTTTAGTAAAGACGTGGCGCTGCCAGACGGCGCTCAAAAAATGGTGGTGAAGTTCGACAGTCCGGCAAATCCTGAATCGGTGAACAATAACCGGGGCCGCGTGACGTCTAACCCGTATATCATCTCGTTTAACGCTTCCGGCAATGTGGATCTGCAACTGTCTGCGGGAAAACCGCTGGACGAAAAAGAAGCCCGTCAGATGGCGCAAAAACCGGTATTCACCCTGACGGCGGCCGGGAAACCCGTACCGTTTGATATCAAAATTCTCGACCGTGACAGCATCACCGTGTTCACCGACCTGAGCGCCATCGTCAACGATGACAGCACGATGATACCTTCTCCGGCGCGCTCCGCTTCCCCGGCGGCGCCCGCCACTTCGCATGACCAGCTCTCCCAGCTACAGCAACTGTATCTGAAAGCTGACGACACCCAGAAAAAAGCATTCCTGAAATGGGCGCTAAACCTGTAAGGCTGTAAGTAATATGCAACTTGAAAATATGATTACCGAAGGTGTTAACCGCGCCTCTTTTGAGATTGACCGGGCTTCCACCCTCGATATGTGCCGCATCATTAATGATGAAGATAAAACGGTTCCACTCGCCGTGGAGCAGGTTCTGCCCGAGATCGCCGCGGCTATCGACATCATTTATGCGCAGGTCAGCGCTGGCGGGCGGCTGATTTATACCGGCGCCGGAACGTCCGGTCGCCTGGGTATCCTTGACGCCAGCGAATGCCCCCCGACCTATGGCGTGGAATCAGGCCTGGTTATCGGTTTGATCGCCGGTGGCGAGCGCGCGATACAGCATGCGATTGAAGGCGCGGAAGACAACCGCGAGCTTGGGGTCAACGACCTGAAAGCCCTCGCACTCAATGAAAGAGATGTGGTTGTGGGCATTGCGGCCAGCGGTCGCACGCCGTATGTGATTGCCGGTCTGGAATATGCCCGTACGCTCGGCTGCCGGACGATCGGGATCTCCTGCAATCCGGGGAGCGCCGTAGCAAAGGCGGCGGAGCTTGCCATCACGCCCGTTGTCGGCGCCGAAGTGGTGAGCGGTTCTTCCCGTATGAAGGCGGGCACCGCGCAGAAGCTGATTCTCAACATGCTGTCCACCGGCCTGATGATTAAATCCGGCAAGGTGTTTGGCAACCTGATGGTGGATGTTGTCGCCACGAACGAAAAACTCAACGTGCGTCAGGTAAATATTGTGAAAAATGCGACAGGCTGCACCGGGCAACAGGCTGAAGCCGCGCTGATGGCCTGTGGCCGTCACTGCAAAACCGCTATCGTCATGCTACTGAAAAACCTCAACGCAACAGAAGCCAGTCTGCGTCTTGAGCAACATGGCGGCTTCATTCGCCAGGTACTGGAAGAGGAATAAAGCGAATGGCAAAAGAAATCAGTAATGATCTCCTGAATACGATTATCTCCCGGGTCGGTGGCCCGGGTAATATTGCCACCTGCGGGAACTGCATGACCCGTTTACGCCTGGCGGTACATGACAGCGATCGGGTCGATCCGGCGATTAAAACGCTCGAAGGCGTGAAAGGCGTGGTCCTCTCGAATAACCAGGTGCAGGTCATTTTTGGCCCCGGTAAAGCGCAGCGGGCGGCAGATGCCATGAATGCGCTACTGAGCGATAACAGCGGCACCGTCACGCAGGCGGCAGATATCGCCGCCAAAACCAAAAGCCAGCTAAAAGCGAAACAAACCTCAGGCATTCAGCAATTCCTGTCGAAGTTCGCCACTATTTTTACGCCGCTCATTCCCGGTTTTATTGCTGCGGGTCTGCTGCTGGGGATTGCCACGCTGCTGGGTACGGTATTGCACGTTCCGGCCGATGCGCAAGGTATGCTTCCCGACGCCCTGAACTTTATGAAAGTGTTCAGTAAAGGGCTGTTTACCTTTCTGGTCATTCTTATTGGCTATAACGCCGCGCAGGCTTTCGGCGGCACCGGCGTTAACGGGGCGATCATCGCCTCGCTGTTCCTGTTGGGATACAACCCTGCCGCCACCACGGGCTATTTCTCCGGTATTGAGGACTTCTTTGGCCTGCCGATCGACCCGCGCGGCAACATTATCGGCGTACTGATCGCCGCCTGGGCCAGCGCGCGTATTGAGGGCTTTATCCGACGCTTTATGCCCGACGATCTGGACATGCTGCTGACCTCCATGTTAACCCTGCTGGTCACTGCCGCACTGGCCTACCTGATCATCATGCCGCTGGGCGGCTGGCTGTTCGAAGGGATGTCATGGCTCTTTATCCACCTCAACAGCAACCCGCTGGGCTGCGCCGTTCTGGCGGGTCTGTTTCTTGTTTCGGTGGTGTTTGGCGTCCATCAGGGCTTCATTCCCGTCTATCTGGCATTAATGAGTAGCCAGGGATTCAACAGCCTGTTCCCTATTCTTTCTATGGCTGGCGCAGGTCAGGTCGGCGCCGCACTGGCGCTCTACTGGCGAGCAGAAAAACACAGCGTGTTACGCAGCCAGGTTCGCGGGGCGATTATTCCCGGCTTACTCGGTGTTGGCGAACCGCTGATTTACGGCGTTACGCTGCCACGAATGAAACCGTTTATCACCGCCTGCCTCGGCGGCGCTGCCGGGGGGCTGTTCATCGGCTTAGTGGCCTGGTCGGGTCTGCCGATGGGCTTAAACAGCGCCTTTGGCCCATCCGGTCTGGTGGCGCTGCCGTTAATGACGTCCGCGCAAGGTATTCTGCCCGCAATGGCGGTATATGCCGGAGGAATGCTGATTGCGTATCTTGGCGGATTTATTTTTACCGCTCTCTTTGGCTGCCGTAATGTGAATCTGGACTAATACCATGAAAATGACATTACTTTTTGCTTCCCTGCTGGCGCTCAGTTGCACCGCCAGCGCCGCGCCATTTCCGGTATTGACTGACGCCGCGCCGGAAAAAGCAGGATTTAATATTGAACGGCTTAACGCGCTGGATAACTGGATAGCGCAACAGGTTGATGCCGGTTATCCAAGCGTTAACCTGCTCATTATTAAAGACAGTCATATTGTTTATCGTAAGGCCTGGGGTCAGGCTAAAAAATATGACGGCAGCGTCCTGATGTCTCATCCCGTCAAGGCAACCACTGACACCCTGTACGACCTGGCATCAAATACAAAAATGTATGCCACGAACTTTGCCCTGCAAAAACTGATGTCAGAGGGCAAATTACAGCCGGACGATCTTATCTCGAAATACATTCCCGATTTTGGCGATCGCCCGGGGGATGCGATTAAAGGGAAAAGCACGTTACGCATTGCGGATCTGCTGCATCATTCCGGCGGTTTCCCCGCTGACCCGCAATACCCGAACCAGGCCGTCGCGGGCGGGTTGTATTCACAGGATAAAGCCACCACGCTGGAGATGATCAAACGCACGCCGCTGGCGTACCGCCCCGGCACGAAACACATCTACAGCGATGTGGATTATATGCTGCTTGGGTTTATCGTGGAGTCCGTGACGGGCCAGCCGCTCGATCGTTATGTTGAAGAGAACCTCTATCGCCCGCTCGGTTTAACGCATACGGTCTTTAACCCGCTACAGAAAGGCTTCCGCCAACAGCAGATCGCCGCGACGGAACTGAACGGCAATACCCGGGATGGCGTGATTCATTTCCCCAATATCCGCACGACCACCCTATGGGGCCAGGTGCATGATGAAAAAGCATTCTACTCGATGGGCGGTGTTTCAGGACATGCGGGACTGTTTTCGAATACCGGCGATATTGCGGTACTGATGCAGACCATGCTGAATGGCGGAGGGTACGGTAACGTGACGCTGTTCAGCCCGGAAACCGTGAAAATGTTCACGCAATCCTCGCCGGAGGATGCCACGTTTGGTCTCGGCTGGCGCGTTAACGGCAATGCGTCCATGACGCCGACATTCGGCACGCTGGCCAGCGCGCAGGCATACGGCCATACCGGATGGACAGGGACGCTGACCGTTATCGACCCGGCCAATCAGATGGCGATTGTGATGCTGAGCAACAAACCGCACTCACCCGTCGCCGACCCGCAAAAGAACCCGAATATGTTTAACAGCGGGTTGATGCCGATAGCCACATACGGTTGGGTGGTGGATCAGATATACGCGGCGTTAAAACATGAGTAACCGATAAGGCAGGACTGCCGGGGGCGCTTCGCTTGCCCGGCCTACAAAAAGGCTCTGTAGGCCGGGTAAAACGATGCCGCCATCCGGCAAAAGAAATTACAGCGCCATCAATCTGTCCAGAGACGGTGCAAAGTAATAGCCGCCCGTCACTGGCTTCGTGAAGCGCAGCATGGCGTCACGCTTCCCGTCGGTATCGCCAAACATGCTCAGCAACTGCTGCTCAATATTGTACAGACGCGCGCAGTAAGCGCAGAAATAGAGGCCGTGGGTGCCGCTGGCCGTACCGTATGGCAGGCTCTGGCGCACAATTTTCAGCCCTTTGCCGTCTTCTTTCAGATCCACGCGGGTCAGGTGAGACGTGACCGGACGGTCATCGCCATCGATCTCTTCGTTGGCTTCTTTAGTACGACCAATCATCATCTCCTGGTCGTGAACGCTCATGCGGTTGAGTTGCGTCAGGTTGTGTTCCCAACGCTGAACGAACACGTAGCTGCCGCCCGCATCCACGCCGTCTTTGATGACCGCCACGTCGCGGCGAACCTCTTCTCCCGCCGGGTTTTCCGTCCCGTCAACGAAGCCGCTGAGATCGCGTTCTTCCACCCAGCGGAAACCGTGGATTTCTTCCTGCACCTCGATGCACTCGCCAAAAGCCGCCATTGCCGCCTGCGCGACAGAGAAGTTCACGTCGTGACGCAGTGAAAGAATGTGGATCAGCACATCGTACTGGGTTGCTGGCGCCAGACCTTTACCGTAAGGGATAAAATCTTTCAGCTCTTCAGCCCCAGCGCCGCCGCTCAGGGCGCGCCAGGTGTTGTTGCCAAATGCGACAACCGCGCCCAGATGCGCGTCAGGGAATTTCGCTTCGAAGGTTGCCAGTTTATCGGCAAACGCTTTGCTGGCCGCACGCAGGGCATCGACATCCCCTTTTACATTGGCTTCAATCCAAATCGCCGCGCGGCAGTGTTCTGGCAAAATGCCACTTTGAACCTGAGACATTGTTCCTCCTGAAAAATAAGAATGCCACGGCTGCGTGGCATTGATGGGCGTATTGTACCCGTTTTTTCAGCGAGGCGGTTTGTTCAGACGCAAATTAACGGCGCCAGATGATTTTGCTCACTTTCCAGTTCTTCAGCGTGTCGTCAGGAGGCATTAACCCTTCCGGGCCGTTCCACTCGCCGGAGAACAGATAGCTAATATGTTGACTGTCTTGTGCTTTACACTCGACCGACGCGCTGTCATCGCCCGTCGCTTTCTGGCAGTTACCGAAGGCTTTGCTGTAAAGGTCGCTAAACGGCGTACCGATTTCGACGCCTGCCTGCGATGGAATATCGCTGTCCAGCACATCAATACGGCTGATGGTTCCCTGGTCGCCATTGATAACCAGCGCAACCTTGTCCTCTTTCATCACTTCAAAAAAACGCACCACGTTGCCGTTCTGGGTTTTCATTCCGCTACGCAGGCGATAGTCGCCATCCAGCGCGTCAGTAATCGCTTTTTCATCCAGCGGCGTGGACGCAGTTAATGCCCCAACGCCCTGCTCAGTGACCTCTGTCGACGATCCAAACCAGTTCCACGGATTCGCAGCAGACCAGTTCACCGACGAGAGGGTTGAACAGCCGCTCAGCACCAGCGGCATTGCGCATAAAATCAAACGCAGCGATTTCATCTCACTTCCTTTCTTTATTAATCAACGTTGTTTGGAGTCCGGTTTCGCCAAAAAGTGCCGTTATTCTTTTACCGGTGCAAAGCAGGCGCGTAAACGACGGTTAGAGAGCAACCAGATAAGCGCGACAATATCGGCCACCACCAGCGCCAGCCCGATGCCGTTTACCGGTTCACCGTACAGCCACAGCACCGGTTGCCAGCAGAGCAGAACGCCCTGCGCCAGAATCAACAAACCGCGCAGCCCGCGCCACAGCACCGGGAAAGCGTCGCGCCGCCCGCTCAGTAAAAACGCCAGTACCGCCGGGACGCCGGGCAACAACCCCAGCCAGAACGTATCGTGATCGGGATAAAACAGATTCAGCAGCGTATCGCCCTGCTCGCGGGAGGAGCCAGCAATCACAAACAGCACCCAGGTACGCGCCTGAAGCAGCAGCACGCACCAGAACAGAAAAGGCAGGCGCAAGCGCCCATGACCGTCGTAGTCAGCAGGATGAAACTCAGTACTCTTCATCTTCAATCAGACGCTTGCCCAGACTTAACGCGTCCGAATGTTCATAACCCAGGCGCTCGTACATGCCCAGTACAATGTCGTTGTCTTCCCGCACCATGATTTGGATTTTCGGGCAGCCGCGAGCAATGAGCTTTTTCTCCAGCCGGTTCAACAGCGCGTTGGCGATGCCACGACCGCGAAACTCCGGGTGTACGCCAAGATAATAGGCAGAACCCCGATGGCCGTCATAGCCGCCCATGACCGTACCGACCACCTCGCCATTCACCTCAGCAACCAGGAACAGGCTGACGTCATGGTTCAGCTTACGTTCGATATCCATTTCAGGATCGTTCCACGGACGCAGCAAATCGCAGCGCTCCCAGAGGGTGATCACCTCTTCGAAATCTTCCTGGCGAAAAACGCGTATCTCCATGGTATTGAGACCCTTTTCAAGGTTAAAACTCCGATTATGGCGCGAACGACTGATTTAGCCAATATCTGACGCGAAACGGCGAAAAAAATGGCATAATGACGGATTGTCACGTATTGAAATGAAAAGTAAAACAATTCTCATCACGAACAGTCGTAACGGATTACGCGATACGATATAACATCTGGAACTCAATTTTCACAACTCAGGCTGTATGAGCACTTTTAAACCCTTAAAAACTCTCACATCGCGCCGCCAGGTGCTGAAAGCCGGGCTGGCGGCTCTGACGCTGTCGGGCATGTCGCACGCCATCGCTAAAGAAGAAGCGCTAAAGACCAGTAATGGTCACAGCAAACCGAAGGCCAAAAAAGCAGGCGCCAGACGCATTGTTGTTCTCGACCCCGGCCACGGCGGTATCGACACCGGCGCGATTGGTCGCAACGGCTCGAAGGAAAAACACGTCGTGCTGGAGATCGCCAAAAACGTGCGCGCGATTTTGCGCAACCAGGGGATTGATGCGCGCCTGACACGCACGGGCGACACCTTTATTCCCCTGTACGATCGCGTGGAAATCGCCCACAAGCACGGCGCGGATCTGTTTATGTCCATCCACGCAGATGGTTTTACCAACCCCAGCGCCGCAGGGGCCTCGGTGTTTGCGCTTTCTAATCGCGGCGCCAGTAGCGCCATGGCGAAATACCTCTCCGACCGTGAAAACCGCGCCGATGAAGTCGCGGGGAAAAAAGCGACCGATAAAGATCATCTGTTGCAGCAGGTGTTGTTCGATCTGGTGCAAACCGACACCATCAAAAACAGCCTGACGCTGGGATCGCATATTCTTAAGAAGATCAAGCCAGTGCATCGTCTGCACAGTCGCAATACGGAACAGGCGGCGTTTGTGGTGCTAAAATCACCGTCAATTCCCTCCGTACTGGTAGAAACCTCATTTATCACCAACCCGGAAGAGGAGCGTCTGTTAGGCACCACCGCATTCCGGCAGAAAATCGCCACCGCGATAGCCAATGGCGTGATCAGTTATTTCCACTGGTTTGATAACCAGAAAGCACACTCGAAGAAACGGTAATCATGAAACCCGATGCACAACGCGTAAAACAGTTCCTGCTCAGCCTTCAGGATGATATTTGCCAGCAGTTAGCCGCCGTTGATGGCGCTGATTTTGTTGAAGATAGCTGGCAGCGCGACGCGGGTGGCGGCGGGCGCAGCCGGGTACTGCGTAACGGCGGTGTCTTTGAGCAGGCTGGGGTAAATTTCTCCCATGTTCACGGCGACGCGATGCCCGCCTCCGCGACGGCACACCGCCCGGAGCTGGCTGGGCGCAGTTTTGAAGCGATGGGCGTATCGCTGGTGGTGCATCCGTTGAATCCGTACATTCCAACCAGCCATGCCAATGTTCGCTTTTTTATTGCGGAGAAGCCCGGCGCGGAGCCGGTCTGGTGGTTTGGCGGCGGTTTCGACCTGACGCCCTATTACGCGTTTGAAGAGGATGCCATTCACTGGCACCGCACGGCGCGGGATCTATGCCAGCCCTACGGCGAGAACGTCTATCCGCGCTATAAAAAATGGTGCGACGATTACTTTTTCCTGAAGCATCGCGATGAGCAGCGCGGCATCGGCGGGCTTTTCTTCGACGATCTGAACACGCCTGATTTCGACAGCTGCTTTCGCTTTATGCAGGCGGTAGGCAAAGGCTATACCGATGCTTTTCTGCCAATTGTCGAGCGGCGTAAAGCAATGGCCTGGGGCGAGCGCGAACGTCATTTCCAGCTTTATCGCCGGGGCCGCTATGTGGAGTTTAATCTGGTGTGGGATCGCGGCACGCTGTTTGGCCTGCAAACGGGCGGACGCACCGAGTCCATTTTGATGTCGATGCCGCCGCTGGTGCGCTGGGAGTACGACTGGCAGCCGGAAGAGGGCAGCCCGGAAGCGGCGCTGAGCGAATTTATCAAAGTCCGCGACTGGGTATAATTTACCTGGCCGCGTTTTGCCTGATGACGGCTAACGCCTTATCCGGCCTACAACTGCAACGGTAGCGCCCGTAGGCCGGATAAGACGCAAAGCGTCGCATCCGGCACAATAATGTCATCACATCCACTGGCGCATACGCTGATGCAGCGTCAGCGACGGTTTTTCGGCAAACAGCTGCTGGTAATCGGTCGCGAACTGCCCCAGATGCCAGAACCCCCACTGCATTGCCGCCTCTTTGACCGTCGAACTTTGCGACCACGGGCTGATCAGCTCCCGCCGCACCGCGTTTAATCGAATCCGCTTCAGCCACGCGTTCGGGCCAATCCCCAGAATCGCGTGAAACGCGTTTTGCAACGTGCGGCGGCTGACGTGCAGCTGATTGCACAGATCGAGTACCGTCAGCGGCTCCGACATATTCTCCAGCACGTATTCCCGCGCGCGGGACAGCAATTTTCGATAGCTCTGATGGCTGACGCTTTCTGCCGTTATAATCGGCTGCGCTTCTTCCAGCATCGTCCCCATCGCCAGCAGCAGGTTATCCCCCAGCACTTTACGCACCGCATGCTGATGCAGGTTTTCCGGGTTCTCGCTGAACGTCGCCAGCGCCTGCTGGACAAAGCCCCACAGCGCCGCTTTATGCTGCTCTTTCACCTCCAGCGCAGACTGGTTACGCAGCATATGCAGCACCCTTTCCGGGTGATGCAGGAAATTGGCCTGCCGGGTAAGCACCTCCTCCGAGATAACCACGCCGAGGATGGTGTAATCATCCGGCGTGCTCAGCTCAAACTCCGTCCCGCCCGGGCGGGTGGCGATCTCCGCGCTGCCAATGCACTGCGTGCCGATAAAACCTTGCTCGCCGCGCGTTGCCGGAATACCGAACCAGAAGGAGTTCGGCCAGACCAGGCAAGACTGACGCAGCGCCAGACCGGTGTACTCACGGAACACCTGAATTTCATCCAGCAGGATTTCCGTGAATTCCCCATGAAATTTACCGGGATGCAGCTGATCGTAAATCTGCTGCCAGGCGGTTATCGTCAGGGCGTGTTCATAGACGTCCGTTGTCAGCCGCTGGTGAACATTATCCACCTCAACCAGAGGCGTAAGTTTAACGTCTTCGGGTAACGCTTCATGATAAAGATGGTGCAAGTTTGCTGTACGAGTCTTTTTCATGATCTTCAAAGCCGGGGCGCAACGTCCCCGGCACCTCCGACAGGTTATACTTTCTTCAGACGATAGCGACTACTGCGTTTACGCAACGCCCCGTCAGAAAAGAGTTGCTCCAGCGCATTTCTGGCGCGCTCCAGTGACCAGCCAAAATGCGCGGCCACCTCCCCTGCCGTCATTCCCTGACGTACTGATGCTAATAACGCCAACAGCGCTTCTGAGGATTCAGAGGTAACAGGCGCATCTGGCGTCCTTCCGACTTTCGTTGGCTGGCGCTTAAAGCCGCCGATCAGCCACTGGGTGTCGTCTTCCGGCCGCCCAATTTCTTTGCGGCTGATAACACGGCCCGTGCGTTGTGCTGCGGCGCTTCCGGCATCCAGCGCCGCGCGACACGCCGCCAGATCGCCCTCCACCACCAGCGTCAGCCTGCCGGGATCGAGCACTTCGTGGCTGAGCAATCGCACATTGGCGGCTTTCAGCATGGCGTCCGCCGCATCAACGGCGGCAACCATGCCATCCACTTCCAGTAATCCCAGTGCATTGATCATCGCTACCTCTCTTACGCGCGCTGGACGGGATTACGGGCAATATCCAGAACGGCATCGGTAAAGGCGTTGCAGGCGGCTTTACAGGCGGCCTGGCTCCCCGTTAAAAACGCCGCAGAGTAGTTGGTTTCTGACGGCGGCGGCACGTAGGTCACCAGTTGGACATTGGCGGATTTCATCGCCGCATCAATGCCAAACGTCGCTTCCAGCGGCGGCGCCACCAGATAAGCGATAGGATCGCCCAGCGCGATGCCTGAGGTTGATGAGAGATAAGACCCGGTACGCGAAACCACATGCGCCAGGAATGCAGTATCTTCCACATCGTTGGCCCACTGGAACGCTGCGCCGCCTTCAATATGCGCCACCATCGCATCCAGACCCGCCCGCACTTCCGCCGGGTTCGGGCCGCCCAACATAATCAAGACTTCACCGGCCGTCGGCGACGGCCCGTGGGCCGCTCCGGCATACAGTGAACGGCCATACACCACTTCCACCATCGCCTGTTTTGTCGCTTCGTCTGCCGCAATATACGTTACGTCATCAGAGTCTGCCGTGATGAGACCGAGGCTACGTATATGTGACGGTAATTTAAGCTCACGCGCGAAACCGTCATTCACCGAGGCAATCACGCGCATTGCGGTGACCGACGGTCGAATCAAATCTAATGCTGGCATGCTGCCTCCTTAACGGGTCATATTGATGCCGGATGCTTTCTGCTCCAGCATACGTTTCGCCAAATCCACAATTACCGCTGCGGCTTCAACCGGCGGCGTGCCGCCCTGGTGAATATTCGAAATACAGGTACGATCCGCTTCAACGGTGGTTGCCACCCGTGGTGAGTAAACCGCATAGCAGGAGAGGCTTTCCGACTGACCTAAGCCAGGACGCTCGCCTACCAGCAGAATCACCACTTTCGCGCCGAGAATTTCGCCGATCTGATCTTCAATCTTCACGCGGCCATAGCGTACAAAGAACGGCGTCCCGACTTTCAGCCCCGCCTGTTTCAGGCCAGAGAGCAGCGGCGGCAGGATCTCTTCATAGTTGGCGGTAATCGCATCCGTCGATAAACCATCGGAAATCACCACCTGGACATCCGGGCTGGCGACACACTGCGCTTTCAGCGCGTCAATGGCCTCCAGGCTCAGACGACGCCCCATATCCGGGCGGGTCAGGTAGAGGTTTTTGTCGCTGATTTCCGAACGCACTTCCAGCAGCCCCTGTGCTTTCACCCACTCTTCCGGCACCTCTTTCAGGACGGTATCTTTCGAACGAGAGTGATCCGCCAGGAAGCGCAACAGCGCCAGGGTGCGAGGACGTGGGCCAGCGCGACCGGTACACACGCGCGCAGCGGTGCTGCGGCGCAGTTCGGCCAACACATCCGCGCGATGCGGATTCTCCACGCCTACCCAGGCTTTCGCCTCAGCCGAACCTAAATCCAGCGCGCAGCTTTCCGCCGCTGAAGGCGCTGAAGGTGCGGCACATTGTTTAGCGCTACAGGCTGGCGCGGATTCTGCGGGGGCCTGCGGCTGCGACTCGCCCATTGACGCCATTACACTGCGTACAATTTCTTCAATCTGTTTTTGATCCATCGTATGTCATCCCCGCGTCATCAGAAGAACAGTGACGGATCGCCCGCCCGCTTGGTCAGGCGACCGTTTTCCATAATGCCCATCGTTTCCAGCCAGCGCTCAAACTCCGGCGACGGACGCAGGTTGAGTAACTGACGTACCGTTGCGGTATCGTGGAATGCGGTGGTCTGGTAGTTGAGCATGATGTCGTCGCCGAGCGGCATGCCCATAATGTAGTTACAGCCTGCGGTGGCGAGCAGAATCATCAGGTTTTCGTTGAGGTTCTGATCGGCGTCGGCGTGGTTGGTGTAGCAGCAGTCGCAGCCCATTGAGATGCCGCTCAGCTTGCCCATAAAGTGATCTTCCAGACCAGCGCGAATAATCTGCCGGTCATTGTAGAGATACTCCGGCCCGATAAAACCGACCACCGTATTCACCAGGAACGGATCGTAGTGCCGCGCCAGGCCGTAGTTACGTGCTTCCATCGTCACCTGGTCGGCGCCGAAGTTGGCTCCAGCCGAAAGCGCAGACCCCTGCCCGGTTTCAAAGTACAGGCAGTTTTCCCCGGCGATACGGTTGAACTCCGCGCCGACCGCACGCGCTTCATCCAGCATCGCCAGCTCCACGCCGAACTCTTTTAATCCTTTTTCGCTGCCGCAAATACTCTGGAAAATCAGCCCGCCCGGCGCGCCGCGACGAATGGCTTCAATCTGAGTGGTGACGTGCGCCAGCACGCAGCCCTGCGTCGGAATATTGAACTTGTCGATCACCCCGTACACGGTATCCAGCACGCGACTTAAGTTTTCCACGTCGTCCGTTACCGGGTTAACGCCAATCACCGCATCGCCCGCCCCGAAAGAGAGCCCTTCATAGATTTGCGCGGCGATACTCTGTACATCGTCACGGGTATCGTTCGGCTGCAAACGGCAGCTAAAGGTGCCCGGAATACCGATGGTGGTGTTGGCCTTTTTGATCACCGGCATTTTCTTGCCACCGTAGATCAGGTCGGCGTTGGAGCAGATCTTCGCGACCGCCGCCACCACTTCCGAAGTCAGCCCTTTACGCGTAAACGCAATGTCATCGACGGACGTTTCATCACTCAGCACATATTCGCGCAGCTCACTGATGCTCCAGTTTTTAATGCGGTTATAGGCCGTTTCATTGACGTCGTCCTGAATCAGACGCGTCACGCAGTCCTCTTCATAGGAAATCACCGGGTTGTTGCGAATATCCGCCACCGACATTTCCGACAACACCTGTTTCGCGGCAACGCGCTCCTGTGAGCTTTCAGCCGCAACACCTGCCAGCACATCCCCCGAACGCAGTTCGTTGGCTTTTGCCAGCACCTCTTTTACATCCTTAAACTGATAAACATTGCCGAACAATGTGGTCTTTAGTTTCATAAGTCGTTCCCTCAGGAAGGAAATGCGAGTGATTTCACCGTCACCGGCACAACCGATCCGCCAAAAAGAGGCGTACCAATGTCGATATAGTCCCCCGCCCGGACGCTCACTTCGTCAATGACCGCCAGCGGGTGTTGCTGTAACTGTGGGCGCAATAACATGCCCAGGGCTTTGCCAAAGTCCTGCTCGGCCACCACCAGCAGGGGATGCGGATTGGGAAAACGCGCGGTAAACGCCAGCAGCGCGTCGATGACCGTGAGTAATACCGCGTAGCGCACCGGAAGCCGGGCGGGAAGCGCCAGCACGTATGCGTCAGTGCCAGGGTCGAGATCGAGCTGAGTCAACGCCTGTTCCCAGGCGACCACCAGTTCGTTCTCATCTTGTGGAATCGCCACCGGCAGGTTGCGCAGCGGAAGCGCAACCCCCTCCAGCCAGATGGTGCTGCCGGACAGCGACAGCGTGTGCGCCCCCGCGCCAATCACCGTGGCGCGCACGGTTTGCGTCGGGAACTGCACGTTCATCTCACGCAGGCGCGGGTGCTCATGCAGCGCCGTCGCCAGCAGCGGGCCGACATCAGAAAAGCAGAACGGATCGGCAGGCTGATTGCGGTAGCACTCCCCAACGCCACCGGAAAGGGTGATCACCTCCGGTTTCACCCCTGCGGGCAGTAATCCGGTTTGCATCAGCGCCTGCGCCAGCGGCGAAGGCTCGCCGTCAATGATTTCGACAATCAAATCCGCCATCCGCCGCACAACCTGCGCCAACTGTGTGGCATTGAGCGAGCGGGCGTCAGTGCCCGCGCCGAACACCGCCTCAACGCTCATCTGCCCCGGTTTATGCGCATGCACCACCCGCCCCTGACCGTCCGTTTCCAGCAATCTGCCGCCCACGTTCAGACAGGCGGAGCCGCTCACTTTTCCGGCGTCAAACAGAACATAGTTCGAGGTGCCGCCGCCGATGTCGATATTGAGCACGCGACACAAACGCTGTTCAGACAGGGTCTGCGCCCCCGCGCCGTGCCCGGCAATCACCGATTCCAGATGCGGCCCGGCGCTGGCGACGACAAAATCGCCGAGAGACTGCGACAGCGCCATCACTGCCGGACGCGCATTGCGGGTTTTCGCGCTTTCGCCGGTAATGATGATCGCCCCGGAATCCACCGTCTCCGGCGCAATCCCCGCCGCCTGATACTGATCCAGAATCAGCGCCTTAAGTTCGGCCTCTTTCAATCCGCCCTGCTTATCCACAGGGGTAAAAAAGACCGGGCTTTGCCAGCTAATTTCACGTTTGATAAATTCGTAGCGCGGCACCTGCGACACTGCCGCACGGTTAACCAGCTCAAGGCGTGAGAAGATCACCTGAGTGGTGGTGGTGCCGATATCGATACCGACGCTCAGTAGCTGGCGAGTGTTCACGACTGTGCCTCCACTTCCGTTTCTGCCGGAACGTCTTCATCTTTGGGCACCAGCATCATCGCCACGCCAATCGCCGTCACACCGCCGATCAGCTTGCCGACAATCATCGGGAAGATCATCGCGTTCATGTTGGCGGCCGCAAAGCCTAAGTGGTCGCCCAGCGCAAAGGCAGCGGAGACCGCAAAGGCGCAGTTGATCACTTTGCCGCGGGTATCCATCTGTTTCATCATGCCGAACATCGGAATATTGTTCGCCAGCGTCGCGACCATGCCGCCTGCCGCCATATTGTTGATTTTTAACAGGCCGCCAACGCGCATCAGCGGTTTTTCAAACCAGCGGGTCAGCAGAAGCACCATCGGATAGGCGCCGAGCAGAACGCAGGAGATGGAGCCGATCACTTCAATGGCGCGCATCACTTCGCCAGGCTGGTCGCCAGGGGACATGAAGATCGGGTCGAGGCCTGGGATCAGCTCCCATCCCAGCAGGAATTTAATCACCGCAGCCGCCAGACCAATGGTGATCAACGCCACCAGGAATTTAGCGAAGATCTGGAAACCGCTGATCATTTTCTCCGGGATAAATTTCAGCCCCAGCGCAACCAGCACCGCGACGATGATCACCGGGATCATGTTCATCAGGATCAGCGCGAAGGTAAACTCCACTGGTTGCCCGTTGATCTCCACGCCGGAGTACATCGCCACTAAACCACCGGCGATACAGCCAATGGGAATGGTGACAATCCCCGCCAGCACGCCCAGCGCCAGGTAGCGGCGGTCAGACGGCTCGATAATGCCGAGCGCCACCGGAATGGAGAAGACGATCGTCGGCCCCATCATCGCTCCCAGGATCAGACCGGAGTACAGCCATGCCGCCACATCGCCGCCCGCCAGTTCTTTGGCGAGGAAGAAGCCGCCCATATCGCAGGCCAGCAGCGTTCCGGCGAACATCGACGGGTTCGCGCCGAGCATTTCATACAGCGGGATAATCACCGGCCCGAGCAGCTTCGCCAGCACCGGCGCCAGGGCGGTCATACCGACCATCGCCAGCCCCAGCGCGCCCATCGCCATAAAACCTTCTTCAAACTGACCGCCAGACCCCTCGATGCTCTTACCGAATTTACCGAGAAAACGCGCCGAACCGCCAAACTGCGACAGGATCCTGTCCACGGCGGCAATCAGCATAAAGAACATCATGATGTACATGATGATTTCATTAATTCCCATAGCCCTATCTCCATTTGCCAGGTGTTTCATAGGCCTGATAAGCGCAGCGCCATCAGGCAATAGTGCCGCGTTTTTGTCGGATGGCGGCGCGAACGCCTTATCGGGCCTACATCCTGGTATGCTTTATTGTGCCGCCGCGTACAGGTCGATAATCTGTTCCTGTGTGGCGGTTCGTGGGTTACTGCGAATACAAATATCTTCCAGCGCGCCTTGCGCCCACGCGCTGTAATGCGCGGACGTCGCGCCAACATCGGCGAGGCGTTTTGTCAGCCCGGTTTCAATAATCAGTTCGCTAACTGCGCCGATCGCGTCGCGATCGTCCGCTTTCTTGTTGAGTAACGCCCGACCGATATGGCTGAACCGTTCGCGACACACCATGCGGTTAAATCCCATCACCGTCGGCAGCAACATACTGTTCGCCTGGCCATGCGGAATATGCAGCGTCGCGCCCGGCTGGTGCGCCATCGCATGACACAGCCCCAGCCCCGCGCTGGAAAAGGCCATCCCCGCCATGCAGGACGCCAGCAGCATGTTTTCCCGCGCCGCCATGTCATGCCCGTTCCCCACCGCTTTCGGCAGCGACTTGCCGATCATCGCAATAGCGCCAATCGCCAGGCTGTCGGTAAACGGCGTGGCATTCAGAGCGCTATACGCCTCAACCGCATGGGTCAGCGCGTCAATCCCGGTCATCGCCGTTACGTGAGAAGGCACCCCTTCCGTCAGCGCCGCATCCAGAATGGCGACGTCCGGCATCAGCGAGGCATGCGCCAGAACCTGCTTGCGCCCGCTTACCGCATCAATAATCACCGTCACGTTGGTGGTTTCCGACCCCGTCCCCGCCGTCGTCGGCACGGCAATCAGCGGCAGACGCGGGCGCAGTACGCTCTGCGCCGTCATATCCGCCAGCGTCTGCCCTGGGTTGGTAAAGAGCAGCGCTACGGCTTTTGCCGCATCCAGCACCGAGCCGCCGCCAAACGCCACCACGCCGTCACATTTTGATTCGCGCAGCTGCGCGACCGCCGCGCAAACGTCAGTGATGGAAGGTTCTCCCACCGGGCAGGGCCAGATGCTCATCGCCACGCCTTTCATCGCCAGACTCCGTTCAAGCCCGGCGGTCATCCCTGCCTGATGCAGAAAACTGTCAACCATGACAAACAGATGCGTCAGCCCGCGCGTTTGCGCTTCCTGCCCGCAGGCGCTGAGCGCCCCCAGGCCGCACAGCGTGACGGGCGGAACGCTGAACGTTTTTATCCGTTGCAGATTCAGGGTATCGAATGCCTGAAAGAGCGCGGTCTGCAATTCACTTTGCATAGATCCCCTCCGCTTTTTCTTTCCCGCTGTTGGCAATCGCCAGCGGCGTCATAAACAGGCTGTGTTCAGGTAAATGCACCCGCAGTTCCGGGAAGCGTTTACGGAATAGCTCATCCACGCCCGGTTGCATACAGGAGCCGCCCGCCAGCCACAGATCGGCTATACCTTGCCCTTCGATATGCCGGGCAACAATCTCCGCCATCTTTTCGTATACCGGTTTTACCACCGGCCAAATCTCCCGGGCGTTGCTGCGCTTGAACTGCTCAGCGTCTTCCAGTTCGATGCGGCGGTTTCCGGCCAGCGTCAGGGAAATATGGTGTCCGCCGGTCGCTTCATCAGCGGAGTAAGTCACCTTGCCCTGCTTCACAATGGCGATCCCCGTCGTACCGCCGCCGATATCCACCACGCCCGCGTTATCCAGTCGCAGCAGATCCGCCACAGCGGTCGGCTCATCCAGCACATGACTGACCTCCAGCCCGGCGGATTCCAGAACATTGATGGAGATACGCGGGTCGGTGCCTGGCGGAAATGAGGTCGCCGCGTGGGTGAACTGGCAGCCAAGCTGGCGTTCGAGCGTGTCGAGATGGCGACGCACGATGGTGACGGCGCCGAAGAAGTCCCAGACGATGCCGTCACGCACGACGTCAGCCCAGTCCAGACAAACGGCGACTGGCTGCGCGTCGCGGTCGACAACCATCGACACCACATCGCACGTCCCTAAATCAATACCCAGCCACAGCGGCGAATCGCTGGCGACGGGATGCTGATTACACAGCTCAGCGGCTTTCTGGAGTCTCGGCGTCAGCCAACGTTGTTCATCGTGCGCCATCTCTTTTCTCCTTATAGACAGTCTGCTGGGCCGGTATCAGACGATGCGAAACGCATCCACCAACACGCAGCGACGCAGACGCACGAAGGTGCGCGCGCTGGTCACCCCTTCCCCGGTTGGCGTAGTAATGGTCATGGTGGTCCAGCCTTCGCCGCCCAGACCCAGCCCGGCGATGCACGGTCCGTTCTTGACGAAGATGCTGGTATCAATGGCGTTTGCCATCCGGTTCATGTTGTCGATGTTGCGCGAGTGCATCGCCGCCGTATGGTGGCAACCGCCTTCCAGCGTGACCGCCAGCTCAATGGCCTCTTCTACGTTGGCAACCCGCACCACCGGCAGTACCGGCATCATCAGTTCCGTGACCGCGAACGGGTGCGTGGCAGGCGTTTCCACAAACAGCAAGCGCGTTTGCTCCGGCACCGTCAGCCCAATCGCGGCGGCGATTTTGGCGGCGTCACGCCCAACCCAGTCGCGGCTGACCGTTCCTTTGCCACGCTCGTCGATATTTTTCAGCAATACCGGCTGAAGCTGTTCGGCCTGTGCGGCGGTGAGTTTCACCGCATGCTGCCCTTCCATCAGGCGCATCAGTTCATCGGCAACGCTATCGACAACAATCAGCACCTTCTCGTCGGCGCAAATGATGTTGTTATCGAAGGATGCGCCTTTGACGATGGACTGCGCGGCGCGCGCCAGGTCAGCGGTTTCATCCACCACCACCGGCGGGTTCCCGGCGCCTGCGGCAATCAGACGTTTGTTGGTGTGTTTACGCGCGGCCTCGACGACCGCTTCGCCGCCGGTCACCACCAGCAGGCCGATACCGGGATATTTAAAGAGGCGCTGGGCGGTTTCGATATCCGGGTTCGCAACGGTCACCAGCAGGTTAGCCGGGCCGCCAGCGGCAACAACCGCCTGGTTAAGCAGCGTAATGGCGCGCTGAGAAACCTTTTTCGCCGCCGGATGCGGCGCAAAGACCACGCTGTTGCCTGCGGCAATCAGGCTAATGGCGTTGTTAATCACGGTTGCCGCCGGATTGGTGGACGGCGTGACCGACGCCACAACCCCCCACGGCGCATTTTCAATTAAGGTCAGACCGTTATCGCCGGTCAGTACCTGCGGCGAGAGGCATTCCACGCCCGGCGTACCGCGCGCCTGCGCCACGTTTTTCGCTAATTTATCTTCGACGCGTCCCATGCCGGTTTCTGACACGGCAAGTTCCGCCAGTTCTCTGGCGTGCTTTTCACCCGCCTCACGTATCGCATGAATAGCGAGCTGGCGCATGGCCACGCTCTTCAGCCCCTGCTGAGCCACTTTCGCTGCGGCAACGGCGTCATCCAGGGAGGCAAAGACGCCCATTTCATGAACGGCGGCGGCAGGTTGACTGCTGTCTTTCATTTTCAGCAATACCGCTTTTACCACCTGTTCAATATCCTGTTGATTCATGATGTTCAGTCCTATTTATGGAAAACGACTTTCCCGCCAGCCACCACTTCATCGACAATACCAATCACGCACAGATCGACAGGTGAGGATTCGCTCCGATGCGCCTGGCGGGCAGAACTGCCGCTAACCAGCAGCACCCACTCCCCGGTTCCCGCCCCAATGCTGTCGATTGCAACGGCGCACTGCCCGTCGGGATTCCCTTCGGCATCAATCATTTTCACCATCAGCAATTTGTCATGCGCGAGTCCTTCATGGCGCACCGTACAAACAATTTGTCCTGTGACGACTGCCAGCTTCATACCCGCCTCCATGTGTTGTGTGTTGCGTGCCGAAACTATAGGCCGGATAAACGAGGCGCCATCCGGCATCGATGCCATCTCATTGCCGGATGGCGACGCGTTTGCGTCTTCTCCGGCCTACACGATCAGACGTAGCCATCCAGCTTAGATATTGCTGTCACCTTTGAAGCTGATCGGGAACACCTCTTCCAGATCGCCGTGCGGGCGCGGAATGACGTGTACGGAAACCAGTTCGCCAATGCGCTGCGCCGCTGCGGCGCCGGCATCAGTAGCGGCTTTGCACGCTGCCACATCGCCACGCACCATCGCGGTGACCAGACCGCCGCCAATCTGCTTCACGCCAACCAGTTTCACGCGTGCTGCTTTAACCATCGCATCAGAGGCCTCAATCAGTGCAACCAGGCCCCGGGTTTCAATCATTCCTAATGCTTCCATTGTGTTTTCCTCTTCGGTAAGGGGGTCCAGACGGGACCTTTATACAACCAGTGTTTGCGAGTCGTGTTCACGACTCACGTCAGTCTGGCGCGGCACTGCTGCCACCAACGCCAGTTCGATAATTTCCTGTACGCTACAGCCTCGGGAGAGATCGTGAAGCGGTGCGGCAAGCCCCTGAATCAGCGGCCCAACGGCGCGATATCCTCCCAGACGCTGGGCGATTTTGTAGCCAATGTTGCCCGCTTCCAGTGACGGAAAGACCATCACATTGGCTTTGCCCTGTAACGGACTGGCGGGCGCTTTTTGCGCGGCGACGTCCGGGACAAAAGCGGCGTCGAACTGCAACTCGCCGTCAACAATCAAATCCGGCGCGCGCTCACGAACGATCTCTGTCGCCTGCTGCACATTGGCGACATTGGGGTGACGCGCGCTGCCATGACTGGAGAACGACAGCATGGCGACCCGAGGCTCCTCTCCAGTAATGGTTCGCCAGGTCTGCGCGCTGGCGATGGCGATATCCGCCAGTTGCGCCGCCGTGGGTTGCGGCACCACGCTGCAATCGGCGAATCCCAGCGCCTGCCCGGTGTACTGCGGCAGCATCAGGAAGATCGACGACAGCGTTTTGCAGCCCGGCTGCAAACCGATCAGGCGTAGCCCTGCCCGTAGCACGTTCGCTGTCGAAGAGAGGTTGCCGGCAATGCACACATCGGCATGACCTGCGCTCACCATCGCGGCGGCGAACATCAGCGGGTCGTTCAGTTTTTCCAGCGCATCCGGCGGTGTTTTCTCTCCCGCCCGCGCCAGCCAGCGCCCGGCGAACACCTCGCGCATAGACAGATTGCTCTGTGGGTCAATCACCTGAATGCCATCCATCGCGATACGGTGAGTGAGCGCAAACTGGCGTAGCGCAAACGGGCTGGTGACAAGAACCGGTCGCGCCAGACCATGCCGTTGCAGATAGTGCGCCGCCTTCAGGACACGGACATCCAGCGCATCCGGGAAGACCACCCTGGCGGGCGCGCGTAAGGCCTGTTCGCGGCAACGTTCAATGATCATTGCTCCCCTCCCAGTCGCTGTTGAATCTGGCTGACGGTGAGCGGATGCTTCGTCACGCACAAAATCATCATCACGTAGACCGTACTGGAGAGGCGGTTCAACGCCTGTAGAAGATCCGGGCGCAGCACGTCAAAATTGCGGGTGATAAAGACCTGAGCGGCCACGACTTCCGTCTCACGCACTTTGGTACGCAGCAAATTCAGCAGCGCGGCATCGCGGCCGTGGCTGGCTTCCGGCACCAGATGATCGTGATCGAGATAGCGCAGCGGCTGATGGGACAGACGATGCAATTCGTCTTCGTTTAGCCCCACAATGGCCTGCGCGGCCAGCGGTTCATCCATCGCATCGGCACGCATGATGTTGCCCAGGCGGGAACGAATGTCAGCAAGCCAGGGTTGCCACTGCTCCGGCAACTCAATTTGCAGCCACACCACCAGCGCGATGGTGCTGTCCAGCGCGGCGCGAAATCCCAGGCGCGGATCGCTTTTCGCAACCATTTTGTCGGCGGTCAGGTGGGTCAGCGTATCGGGCTTTTTTGCCACCGGCTGGCGACACAGTTCGCAGCACGCCTTAGGGTGCGTATCGCTGCTGGTCAAACCGTGCACCGGCTGTAATTGCTGCTCATCGTCATCGACAAAAAGACGGCCTTGCTCATCCAGAAACTTGATGCGCAAATGGCGGCTTTCCAGCAATTCCCGGGCAGATGGCGTCAGGCGAGCGTCAGCGGGAAGATGGATCTCCGCCCCTTCGCTGAGCGTATGATTCGCTCTGAGCCATGCTTCGGTAATGAAATCCTTCATACATCCGCCTTAGCAGGACTGCCAGTTCGCAGGCCAGGCAACGTATAAGAAGCGCACGGTCGACGGTGTGCCAAACTCAATGCTGGAGCCTTTCGGGATAAACATCACGTCCCCGGCTTTCGCGATCATGGTTTCGCCTTCATGACGCACATGCAGTTCGCCCTCCAGTACCATATCGATCTCGTCGTAGTTCAGCGTCCACGGGAAAAACGCGTTATCCCACTGCATGAACCCGGCTGCCATGCTGCTGCCGTCCTTGTCGGTGACCAAATCCGTTAAGCCGACGCAGTGGGGCTGCGCGCCGTCGAAGCGACCAAACTTCACGCTGCTGCCGTCGATCACTTTTACGCCGCCCTTGCCAGTGACCGACTTAAAGCCCGGCTGCATGTCAGCCTGCTCCAGCGACTGTTTTTCCTTCATCACTTTGTCCATCAGTTGCGCGACCAGGCTTTCGGTAAATTGCCCTTCCGGCAGTTGCGCGATAATGGTTTCACGAATGCGCTGACTTTCGGTTTTCGCGTCTTCCACCGGCGCGACAGCCGGTGCCGATTCGTCGCATTCCACGATCGTGAAGTCCAGCAGTTCCGCAACTTCGCGGGCTTCCGGGGTAATGATGCTGGCGCGCAGAACAACCGACATTTCCTGTTCGCCGCGTGCGTGAGCCGCACGAATATCGTTAGCTGTGATGAGTTTCTTCACCTGCGCCTTCCTCCTGTTCGGTGAGTGCTGCCAGATAATCCACCAGGTGCTGCACACTTTGCGGGTCATGGCTGTTGAGCTCGAAAATCGGCTCCTGAAATCCCAGCCCGCTCAGTAGCTGTCGCGCGGCGGCGACGTCGGCATCCGGCATGTCCGTTTTGCTGATGACGGCGATGTGTCGTTTACTGGCGCCAATATCCAATAACCCGGCGGGTAAGCGACTTTCGCGGTCATTTGCCGCATGTACATAAATCAGCGTATCCACATCCTGTAGCGTGGTAATTAAGGCGTGATACCAGCGAGGATGGCTAAAATATTCTCCCGGCGTATCGATATCGCCGTTGTCATTAAATTCCACGGCTTGTGTTTTTCGGGCGAGGGAATAATTTCCCTGCAAGGCGTTAAAAAGCGTTGTTTTCCCCGCGCCAACGGTGCCGACAAACGCAATACGTTTCATTACCGCCCCCCAATTAACTTTTTGTTAATTCGCACAACGTGAAATTTAATAAGCGTCCCAGCCCGCTGACCGTTTGCAATAAGGCTTCCTCGACGGCGCCAACGGAGCCATAAATCACCAGCGCGCCGCTGAATCTATCGAGAAAACCGATATGAACATCGGCGGCTTTCATGGCTAAATCGCCCGCGATCATCGCCGTTTCCCCTGGCGTTAGCGTCATGATGCCGATGGCGCCCGCTTCGGGAACGCCGATCTTTTTCGCCAGTTCTTCACCCGGGTGGGCAATCAGATGCGCCAGCGTGACCTGTTTCCCCGGCACAAATTCCTGAATAATGCGTTCTTTATCCATTGCTCACCGCCTCCGCTGAAACTGACCTCATCGTGGCAATTTTTTGTCAGAGTAAATAACAAAATTCGGCAAGCAGATTTAAAAGGTGAAGTAGATCACTAAGAAAGGAGGAAATAAAAAAGCGCGGGGAACCCCGCGCCGGAATGAATTAAAGTGAAATTACAGTGGCTGCGTTTGCGCTTCGACCACCGCCAGCGCCACCATATTAACGATACGGCGAACAGAAGCGATCGGCGTTAATACATGCACCGGTTTGGCAACGCCCATCAATACCGGCCCTACCGTCACGCCTTCCGAGCTGGAGACACGCAGTAAGTTGTAACTAATACGCGCGGCCTCCACGTTAGGCATAATTAAAATATTCGCCGCCCCTTTCAGCGGGCTGTCCGGCATCCTGTCGTTGCGAATACTTTCAACCAGCGCGGCATCACCGTGCATTTCGCCGTCGATCATCAGCTCAGGCGCGCGCTCGCGTACTAACTCCAGCGTCTGACGCATTTTGCAAGCAGCGACAGACTTAGACGAACCAAAGTTGGAGTGCGACAACAGCGCCACCTTCGGCTCAATACCAAAGCGGCGCACCGTTTCCGCAGCCATTAACGTAATTTCCGCCAGTTGCTCCGGCGTCGGATCGTCATTGACATAGGTGTCGGCGATAAAGGTGTTGCCGCTCGGCAACAGCAAGGCGTTCATCGCCCCCGCCGCGTGGACGCCCTCACGGTAGCCAAACAGTTCCTGCACCACGCTGAAGTGTTCGTGGTATTCGCCGATGGTGCCGCAGATCATCGCATCCGCTTCACCGCGCAGAACCATGATCGCGCCAATCACCGTGGTATTGCTGATCACCGCCCGCTGCGCCTGTTCCTGCGTCACGCCACGGCGTTTCATGATCTTATAGTATTCACCCCAGTACTCTTTGAAGCGCGGATCGGATTCATTGTTAACGATCTCGAAATCCACACCCGATTTGATCTGTAGCCCCAGCTTCTGAATGCGCATTTCGATCACGCTCGGACGACCAATCAGGATCGGTTTCGCCAGACCTAACGTAATCAGCTCCTGCGTCGCATGCAGGACACGCGCCTCTTCCCCTTCCGCCAGCACCACGCGCTTCGGCGCTTTACGGGCCAGAGAGAAGATTGGCTTCATGAACAGGTTGGTTTTGTAGACAAATTCGGTCAGCTTATCGATGTAGGCATCGAAATCAGCGATCGGCCGCGTCGCCACGCCGGAGTCCATCGCCGCTTTCGCCACGGCAGGCGCAATCTTCACAATCAGGCGCGGGTCGAACGGTTTTGGAATGATGTATTCCGGGCCGAAGCTCAAATCCTGATCGCCATAGGCGGAAGCGACCACTTCACTTTGTTCGGCGTGCGCCAGTTCAGCAATGGCGTGTACCGCCGCCAGTTTCATCTCTTCGTTGATCGCGGTTGCGCCGACATCCAGCGCGCCACGGAAGATGAACGGGAAGCAGAGCACATTGTTGACCTGGTTCGGATAGTCGGAACGTCCGGTACAGATGATGGCGTCTGAACGCACCTCTTTCGCCAGCGGCGGCAGAATTTCCGGCTCCGGGTTCGCCAGCGCCAGGATCATCGGCGCACGCGCCATTTTTTTCACCATCTCCTGGGTCAGCACTTTCGGGCCGGAGCAGCCCAGGAAAATGTCCGCCCCGTCGATCACATCATCCAGCGTGCGTTTGCCGTCATCCACCACCGCATAGGCCGCTTTGGTCTCCACCATGTTGGGTTCGCGATCTTTATAGATAACGCCTTTCGAGTCACAGACCACGATATTGTGTTTCTGCATCCCCAACGCCACCAGCAGGTTCATACAGGCGATTGCCGCCGCCCCTGCCCCGGAAACCACCATCCGCACGTCAGAGATATTTTTTTCCACCACGCGCAGGCCGTTAAGAATCGCGGCGGTGCTGATAATCGCCGTTCCGTGCTGGTCATCATGGAATACCGGAATATTCATGCGCTCACGCAGTTTCTGCTCGATATAGAAACATTCAGGCGCTTTAATATCTTCGAGGTTAATCCCGCCGAACGTCGGCTCCAGCGCGGCAACGACATCAATGAATTTATCCGGGTTATGTTCATCGACTTCAATATCAAACACGTCGATGCCCGCGAATTTCTTAAACAGAACGCCCTTACCTTCCATTACTGGTTTACCGGCCAGCGCGCCGATGTTGCCCAGGCCGAGCACCGCCGTTCCGTTAGAGACCACCGCGACCAGATTGCCGCGAGCGGTGTATTTGTAAGCCGCCAGCGGGTCTTTTTCAATTTCAAGACACGGCGCCGCTACGCCAGGCGAATAGGCCAGCGCCAGATCGCGCTGTGTGGCAAGGGGCTTGGTCGGGGAAACCTGGATTTTACCTGGAACGGGAAATTCGTGGAAATCGAGGGCGCTTTGTTTTAATTGGTCATCCATCTTGTTGTTCCTTTCACGTATCGATCAAAAAAGTGGCGCGGGTAACCTCTGGTGCGCCGCACATTATCACCTCCCTGCGCGGCATAAACTTTGAAGGTAGCCATACTCTCACTACTCAAAGAAAGAATTTGTTATCAATTTATAGCATCCATGTTACCCGCTTAAACCCGCATTACCATGCCTGTCTGCTATGCTTTTTTGTTGTGTACTGCATGAATTTCTCAGAAGTGTGAATCAACGCACTCACCTAACGCTTTACTTTTCAAGGAGTATTTCCTATGAACCAGTTAGACGGCATCAAACAATTCACCACTGTCGTGGCAGACAGCGGCGATATCGAATCCATTCGCCATTATCAGCCTCAGGACGCCACCACCAATCCCTCGCTGCTGCTAAAAGCGGCTGGCCTTGCGCAATACAGCCATTTGATTGATGACGCGATCGCCTGGGGCAAGAAACGCGGTAAAACCCAGGAGCAGCAGGTCGCCGAGGCCAGCGATAAACTGGCCGTCAATTTCGGTGCGGAAATTCTGAAAATCGTCCCCGGACGGGTCTCTACGGAAGTGGACGCGCGCTTATCCTTCGATAAAGAAAAAAGTATGCAGAAGGCCCGCCACCTGGTTGATCTCTACCAGCAGCAGGGCGTGGAAAAATCGCGCATTTTAATTAAGCTCGCGTCAACCTGGGAAGGGATACGGGCGGCGGAAGAGCTGGAGAAAGAAGGCATCAACTGTAACCTGACGCTGCTGTTCTCTTTTGCACAGGCGCGCGCCTGCGCGGAAGCGGGCGTTTTTCTGGTTTCGCCGTTTGTCGGGCGTATCTATGACTGGTATCAGGCGCACAGCCCGATGGACCCCTACGTCGTGGAAGAAGATCCGGGGGTGAAATCGGTACGTAATATCTATGACTACTTCAAACGTCACCGCTACGAAACCATCGTCATGGGGGCCAGTTTCCGTCGCACCGAGCAAATCCTGGCGCTGACAGGCTGCGACCGCCTGACCATTTCTCCCAACCTACTGAAAGCGCTACAAGAAAAAGAAGAGCTGGTGATCCGCAAACTGGTGCCGTCATCGCAGACGTTCCATCGCCCGACCCCGATGACCGAAGCGGAATTCCGCTGGGAACATAATCAGGACGCGATGGCCGTTGAGAAACTGTCGGAAGGTATCCGCCTGTTCGCCGTTGACCAACGCAAACTGGAAGACCTGCTCGCCGCCAAACTGTAAACCTTGCCACGGAGTGATTTATGTCCCGAAAAGACCTTGCCAATGCCATTCGTGCGCTCAGTATGGATGCCGTACAAAAAGCCAATTCCGGTCATCCCGGCGCGCCAATGGGCATGGCGGATATTGCTGAAGTGTTGTGGAATGATTTTCTCCGCCACAACCCGACCGACCCCACCTGGTATGACCGCGATCGCTTTATTCTTTCCAACGGCCACGCGTCAATGCTGCTCTACAGCCTGCTGCACCTGACCGGCTACGATCTGCCAATCGAGGAGCTGAAAAACTTCCGTCAGCTCCATTCAAAAACGCCGGGACACCCGGAAATCGGCTATACGCCAGGCGTTGAAACCACCACCGGGCCATTGGGTCAGGGACTGGCGAACGCCGTCGGCCTGGCGATTGCCGAACGCACGCTGGCCGCGCAGTTTAATCAGCCCGATCATGACATCGTCGATCACTACACGTATGTCTTTATGGGCGATGGCTGCCTGATGGAGGGGATTTCGCACGAAGTCTGCTCGCTGGCGGGTACGCTGGGGCTGGGCAAGCTAATCGGCTTCTACGATCACAACGGCATCTCAATTGATGGCGAAACCGAAGGCTGGTTTACCGACGATACCGCCAAACGGTTCGAAGCGTATCACTGGCATGTAGTGCATGAAATCGACGGACACGATCCCGAAGCCGTGAAGAAAGCGATTCTTGAAGCGCAGAGTGTAAAAGACAAACCGTCGTTGATTATTTGCCGGACGGTAATCGGCTTCGGCTCACCGAATAAAGCTGGGAAAGAGGAGTCTCACGGCGCAGCGCTGGGAGAAGAAGAGGTGGCGCTGACCCGCCAGAAACTGGGCTGGCATCACCCTGCTTTTGAGATCCCGAAAGAGATTTACCGAGCCTGGGATGCGCGTGAAAAAGGTGAAAAAGCGCAGCAGGCATGGCAGGAGAAGTTCGCAGCGTATCAGAAAGCATATCCCGATCTGGCAAGAACGTTTACCCGACGAATGCGCGGCGAGTTGCCAGAGTCCTGGGAAACCACGACGCGAAAATACATTGCTGAATTGCAGGCCAACCCGGCCAAAATCGCCACCCGCAAGGCATCGCAAAATACGCTGAACGCCTACGGCCCAATACTGCCGGAACTGCTCGGCGGCTCGGCGGATCTCGCGCCCAGTAACCTGACTATCTGGAAAGGTTCGACGTCGCTGAAAGAAGATCCGGCCGGGAATTACATTCACTACGGCGTGCGCGAATTTGGTATGACGGCCATTGCCAACGGCATTGCCCACCACGGCGGATTTGTGCCTTACACCGCGACCTTCCTGATGTTTGTGGAATACGCCCGTAACGCGGCGCGAATGGCGGCGTTGATGAAAGCCCGGCAGATCATGGTTTATACCCACGACTCCATCGGGCTGGGTGAAGATGGGCCGACGCACCAGGCCGTGGAGCAGCTGGCCAGCCTGCGTCTGACGCCAAATTTCAGCACCTGGCGTCCGTGCGATCAGGTTGAGGCGGCAGTCGGCTGGAAGCTGGCGGTTGAGCGCCATACCGGCCCGACGGCGCTGATTCTCTCAAGGCAGAATCTGGCGCAGGTGGAGCGTACCCCGGAGCAGGTGAAGGAGATCGCCCGTGGTGGTTATGTGCTGAAAGACAGCGGCGGTAAGCCGGATGTGATCCTGATTGCCACCGGGTCTGAAATGGAAATCACCCTGCTGGCGGCGGAAAAGCTGACCGGAGAAGGCCATAACGTCCGGGTGGTGTCCCTGCCTTCGACGGATATTTTTGATGCTCAGGATGAGGCGTATCGCGAATCCGTGCTGCCGTCGAACGTTGCCGCTCGCGTGGCGATTGAGGCGGGCATTGCCGACTACTGGTACAAATATGTCGGGCTGAAAGGCGCGATTGTCGGGATGACGGGATATGGCGAATCGGCCCCGGCCGAAAAACTGTTCCCTTATTTCGGCTTTACGGTCGAGAATATCGTCGAAAAAGCGCATAAGGTGCTTAAAGCGTAAAAATGGATGAGTGGGTCGGAAGCCGGATGGCGACGCGATGCGTCTTATCCGGCCTACAAAACAGTCCGTAGGCCCGGTAAGCGTTAGCGCCACCGGGCGCCCCTAACGTGTGATCCACAACGTGGGCCAGGCATCTGGCCCATGCCAGTTATCGCAGCTTGGCTCTTCGGCATAACGCACCAAACGAAAACGCTGGCCGTCAAAACGCCAGCGCGTCTGGATACCGCAATCGGCCAACCCACGCCCTTTTGCCAGCGTGATTAATTCCCGGGATTTCTCGTCAAAAACCGCGTTCATCAGCTCCATATCATTGCTTTCAGCCCCGGAGTTAAAGGGTAAACGCAACCGTACGGCGCGGGAGGCGAATGGTTTTTTGCGTGAGACAATCCACGCGAGATCGACCGTATTATAGGCTCCGGCTTCGCAACCGGTCATCAGCAGGGCTTTGTCATCGGTCAGGGCCGCGACGCGCACTTCCCGGCGCATCGGGTCAAGCGAGCAGTGAATACTGTTCATCCGCCAGTTACCGTAATCCAGCAGATCGTTGCGTTCATCATAAGAGAGCGGCGTCGGCGTTGGGTTGACGATAGCCACGCCTTTCAGCGCTGGCGCGGGCGGCACGCTGAGCGGTGGATCATTCCCTTTATCAATCCACGCCGTTTCGCTGCCAACGCGTTTTTGCTGTGCGTCGATAAACAACAGCGCAGCTTTAAGCCCCACCAGAGAAATCGTCTGTTTTCCCTTTTTCAGAGTAATCGCCTGGGCTTCCTGAATGGTCTGTAAAAACGCGGCAATGGTGGCGGTGTCGTCCGTCATCAGATGCCAGGGCGTGATACGCCATTGCCCGGCATTTAGCGGCAGCGGTTTTTCATCCAGCAGCAGACGCGGCGCAATCTCCGCCTCTTTCGCACCGGGCGAGGTCAGCCCCCCCAAATCAATGCGAAGTACCGCATCGGTATGCGCCCCGGCGCTGCGGCTTAAGGTCATCACCAGCCCGCGATGTTCGCCGGTATTACGCGCCACGCAAAAATTCTGATTGTTACAGGTGACCTGCCAGTCAGAAAAAGTCTGCTGCGCTGGCGCCGCCCACGTCAGCGACGTCGGCAGCAGGCCGAGCAGGAAAACGAAAATAACGCGATTGCGCATGGACGGTACAACCCCAGAAGAAAAACGAAACGGCTTTAGGCGGTATCTTCCTTGCGCGACTCCTGTGGCTCAATCAGATTTGTCGGATAGCGGCATCATTATGTAAAGAAATATAAACCTTATTTATCAATCCATTAGCGAGGAAGAATGCAAATAATTGAGCAATAACACGGTCTTACCGTCTCGTATCTCACCGGTTTTGATCATCGCCAGCGCCTGTGTTAATGGCAGTTCCAGTACCTCAATATCTTCATCTTCCACACCGCCGCCTGCGTTTGCCCGCTGACTGTCGCTGTATTCTGCAATGAAGAAGTGAATCAGTTCCGTCACGCCGCCAGGCGACATGTATAACTCAAACAGTTTACGCACCTCACCCACTTCATAGCCGGTCTCTTCAATCGCTTCTTTGCGAATGCACGCTTCCGGCTCGTCGTTATCCAGCAGCCCGGCGCAGGTTTCTATCAACTGGCCGCTTTCATTGCCGTTCACCCAGGTGGCAACGCGAAACTGGCGGATGAGCACCACGGTTTGTTTTTCGCGGTTATACAGCAGGATCGTTGCGCCATTGCCGCGATCGTAAACCTCGCGCTTATGGCGAATCACATCGCCATTTTTACGGGTCAGATCGTAGGTAATATTGCGCAGGATAAAGTAGTTATCAGAGAGAACTTTGTCTTTGATGAGAGTAATTTTTTGCGACATACCGGCTCCACAGCGTAAGAAGACAGGTAATCTTACGCCGCAAGGCCGGTTTTGTCTGCGCGCTATCATGCTGCTCGCGCCGAATGGAGACTTATCCGGTTTGCATGATCCCCAGCCACTGAATAATCCCCTGCGCGGCGTGACGCCCTTCCGCCATCGCCGTCACCACCAGATCGGCGCCGCGCACGGCGTCACCGCCCGCGAAGATTTTAGGATTACTGGTCTGGTAACGGAACGCGCTTTCGACATTTGCCGCAATGCGCCCCCAGTCGTCCACTTTCACACCGTGCGCTTCCAGCCACGGCATACCATGCGGATGAAAACCAAACGCCATAATTACCGCATCAGCGGGCATGACAAACTCGCTGCCCGCGATGGGCATCGGGCGGCGACGCCCCTGCGCATCGGGTTCGCCAAGCTGAGTACGTAAAAAACGCACGCCGCTGACGCAACCGTCGGCATTCAGCACCAGTTCAACCGGCTGTACGTTAAATTCAAAGTGCGCCCCCTCTTCCCGTGCGTTTTTTACCTCTTTTTTCGACCCCGGCATATTCGCCTCGTCGCGACGATATGCGCAGGTCACCTGGCTTGCGCCATGACGCAGCGCGGTACGCACGCAGTCCATCGCGGTATCGCCGCCGCCCAGCACCACAACATTAAGCCCGGCGGTGTCGATAAAAGGTTCGTCAGGCAATTCATCCAGCCCCATAACCTGTTTCGTGTTGGCAATCAGGAACGGCAGCGCATCATATACGCCCGGCGCATCTTCATTTGGCAGGTCGGCCTTCATGGAACGGTATGTGCCGACGCCGACAAAAACCGCATCGTACTCATCCAGCAGCGACGCCAGTCTGACGTCTTTGCCGACTTCGCAGTTCAGTTCAAAATGAATTCCCATCGCGCTGAAGATTTCGCGACGGCGCGCCAGCAGTGATTTATCCAGCTTAAAAGAGGGAATGCCAAAGGTCAGCAGGCCGCCAATTTCAGGGTGGCGATCGAACACGGTCGTGCTCACGCCATGACGCGCCAGCACATCTGCGCAGGCCAGCCCGGCCGGGCCCGCGCCAATAATCGCCACACGTTTATCCTGCTGCTGAACGCCGCTCAGGTCTGGCCGCCAGCCTTTGTCCAGCGCCCGGTCGGAAATGTAGCGTTCAATATTGCCGATCGTCACCGCGCCATACTCATCGCGCACCGTACAGGCGCCTTCGCACAGCCTGTCCTGCGGGCATACGCGCCCGGTAATTTCCGGCAGGCAGTTAGTCTGGTGCGACAGCGCCACCGCATCGTCAATGTTTCCCGCTTTTACCAGCTCAATCCACTGCGGAATATGGTTGTGCAGCGGACACGTCCACTCGCAGATACTGTGTTCACCGCACTTCAGGCAACGGGCCGCTTCGCGTTCAGCCTGCGCGGTACGAAACGGCAGGTAGATTTCATCAAAGCTGGTTTTTCGCGCGTCAATCGCCAGCTTATCCGGCTCGCCGCGTGGGGGCGTCGCCCGCATCTGTTCAACTTTATTGAGCGCATAAGGAGTGACTCCCGTCGCACAGGCATGCCAGGGCTGATTTTCCTGACGCGCGGTGCGCAGACGCCGCGCTTTCGACAGCCGGGTCAGCGACGCCTCCGTTACCAGCTGCAACGCATCTGCCGGGCAGTTTTCAACACAGGCCGGGCCGTCTTCGCGATCCAGACACAAATCGCATTTGTGCGCTGTGGCTTTGACCTGATCCTGACCTGTTGGTGTAAGGATTATCTGCATTGTGCCGAAGGGACAGGCAACCACGCAGGATTTACAGCCGATACATTTTTGCTGGTTGACCTGAACGCTGTCTTTGACATGACGGATTGCGCCATTTGGGCAACTCCGGGCGCAAGGCGCATCCTCGCAGTGGTGGCAGGTTACCGCGCTGCGCTGATGCTGATGTTTGATCACCGTAATTCGGGGCTGAAAATGCCGCTGGTGCAGTACGTGTTGCTCATCATTGTGGGCCATTACGCAAGCGACCTCACAGGCATGGCATCCCAGGCACTGTTGGCTATTGGCCATAATAAAACGATTCATGGCGTCCTTCTGTTTTGGTGGCAAAAACCTTATTCTTTATATGAATGTTATTAACCGACGCCGAAGGGGTCGGCAATGTTCATTTGCCCAGGACGCACAACTATTTATCCAGAACCTGTGGCAGATCAATTTATTTCATCGCTGGTGAAATTGCGTTTCAGTTACACTTGCCAATGCCAATATTTATCCGTTCACTGTGAGCATATTTTTCGGGGATTACGCGCGTGGTCGTCAAACGCCCTGTCTCGGCCAGCCTGGCCCGGGCCTTTTTTTACATTGTGCTGCTGTCGATTCTCTCAACCGGTATCGCCCTGCTGACGCTGGCGAGCAGTTTGCGGGATGCCGAGGCCATTAACGTGGCCGGTTCACTGCGTATGCAGAGCTACCGACTGGGTTACGATCTGCAAAGCGGCAGTCCGCAATTGAACGCGCACCGTCAGCTTTTTCAGCAAGCGCTCAACTCTCCCGCGTTAAGTAACCTGAACGCCTGGTACGTCCCACAGACGGTTAAAAGCCGTTACGGGCAACTGCATGCGAACTGGCTGGAGATGAACACGAGGCTGGTAGATGCGGATATAAAATGGTATCGCGCCAATATCAATAACTATGTCGATCAGATCGATCTCTTCGTTCTGGCGCTGCAACACTATGCCGAGCGCAAGGTGATGCTGGTGGTCGGCATATCGCTGGCGGGCGGCATCGGGATCTTCACGCTGGTCTTTTTCACCCTGCGGCGTATTCGCCAGCAGGTAGTCCAGCCGCTTAACCAACTGGTCGCCGCCAGCCAGCACATTGAACATGGTCAGTTCGACATCCCGCCGCTGAATACCCACTTGCCGAATGAGCTGGGGCTGCTGGCCAAAACATTTAGCCAGATGTCGAGCGAGTTGCATAAGCTGTACCGCTCTCTCGAAGCTTCGGTAGAAGAAAAAACCCACGATCTGCACGAAGCCAACCGCCGTCTGGAAGTGCTGTACCAGTGCTCACAGGCGCTCAATACCAGCCAAATCGACGTTCACTGTTTCCGCCATATTCTACAGATCGTCCGCGAACATGACGCCGCGTACTATCTGGAATTAACCGTGGGCGATAACTGGCGGATCAGCGAAGGAACGGAAAGCGCTGATTTGCCCATGCAGATTCTGCCGGTCACGATGCAGGAAACGGTCTACGGCGAACTGCACTGGCAAAGCCCCAACGTCAGCGCCTCCACCCCGCTGCTGCACAGCGTATCGACCATGCTGGGGCGCGGTTTGTACTTTAATCAGGCGCAAAAACATTTCCAGCAACTGCTGCTGATGGAAGAGCGCGCGACTATCGCCCGCGAGCTGCATGACTCACTGGCGCAGGTGCTCTCCTATTTGCGCATTCAGTTGACGCTGCTGAAGCGCTCAATTCCAGAAGATAACCTCCCTGCGCAAAGCATCATGGCGGATTTCTCCCGGGCGCTGAACGACGCTTATCGTCAGTTGCGCGAGCTGCTGACCACCTTCCGCCTGACCTTACAGCAGGCCGACTTACCTTCTGCGCTGCATGAAATGCTGGATACCCTGCAAAGCCAGACCTCTGCGAAACTGACGCTGGATTGCCGTTTACCGACGCTGGCGCTGGATGCGCAAATGCAGGTGCACCTGTTACAAATCGTTCGCGAGGCGGTGCTGAATGCGATTAAACACGCCAGCGCCACGGAGATCGCCGTTAGCTGCGTCACCGCCCCCGATGGCAACCATACGGTCTATATTCGGGATAACGGCGTCGGCATTGGCGAACCGAACGAACCAACGGGGCACTACGGTCTGAACATTATGCGCGAGCGTGCGGAAAGACTTAGCGGCACGCTGAATTTCTCGCAACCGTCAGGGGGCGGGACGCTGGTCAGCATCAGTTTTCGCTCATCGGAAGATGAAGAGGGTCAATTAGCGTAAAGAACGGCAAAGCACCGCACGGCGGGAATACAGACAGGGCGGCACTGGCACAAAATGTATGCTGTAAACGTGCATGATAATTTACATTATCTTCTTTTTTTCTCCACGTTTGACACGTACCTTGCCGCTACAGTGAAGCAGGTCATACCCAATAATTATACGCAGAAACACGAGGTCCTCCTTTAATGGCGAATTTCTTTATCGATCGCCCCATTTTTGCCTGGGTGCTGGCAATCCTGTTGTGTCTGACGGGCACCCTGGCCATTCTCTCTTTGCCCGTAGAGCAATATCCCGACCTGGCGCCGCCAAACGTCCGCATTACCGCGAATTATCCGGGGGCATCCGCGCAGACGCTGGAAAATACCGTCACTCAGGTTATCGAACAGAATATGACCGGCCTCGATAATCTGATGTATATGTCGTCGCAAAGCAGCGGGACGGGCCAGGCAACGGTGACGCTCAGTTTTGTGGCCGGAACCGACCCCGATGAAGCCGTCCAGCAGGTACAAAACCAGCTGCAATCGGCAATGCGTAAATTGCCGCAGGCGGTACAGAACCAGGGCGTCACGGTCCGTAAAACCGGGGACACCAACATCCTGACCATTGCGTTTGTCTCCACCGACGGCTCAATGGATAAACAGGACATCGCCGACTATGTCGCCAGTAATATCCAGGACCCGCTCAGCCGCGTAAACGGCGTGGGGGATATCGACGCCTACGGTTCGCAATATTCGATGCGTATCTGGCTGGACCCGGCCAAACTCAACAGCTACCAGATGACCGCAAAAGATGTCACGGATGCTATCGAATCACAGAACGCGCAAATTGCCGTCGGGCAGCTTGGCGGCACGCCTTCGGTCGACAGGCAGGCGCTCAATGCGACAATCAACGCCCAGTCGCTGCTGCAAACGCCCGAGCAGTTTCGTGATATCACGCTGCGCGTCAACCAGGATGGTTCAGAGGTCAAGCTGGGCGATGTGGCGACCGTCGAAATGGGCGCTGAAAAATATGATTATCTCAGCCGCTTCAACGGTAATCCGGCCTCCGGTCTGGGGGTAAAACTGGCCTCTGGCGCCAACGAAATGGAAACCGCCAAACTGGTGCTTAACCGCCTGGACGAGCTGGCCGAATACTTCCCGCACGGTCTGGAGTATAAGGTGGCGTATGAAACCACCTCCTTCGTCAAAGCCTCGATTATCGATGTGGTGAAAACCCTGCTGGAAGCCATCGCGCTGGTGTTCCTGGTGATGTACCTGTTCCTGCAAAACTTCCGCGCCACGCTGATCCCCACTATCGCCGTACCGGTGGTATTGATGGGGACGTTCTCCGTCCTGTATGCCTTCGACTACAGCATTAACACGCTGACGATGTTCGCGATGGTGCTGGCGATCGGCCTGCTGGTCGATGACGCCATCGTGGTGGTGGAAAACGTCGAGCGCATCATGAGCGAGGAAGGTCTTTCGCCGCGCGAAGCCACCAGAAAATCGATGGGGCAGATACAAGGGGCGCTGGTCGGTATCGCGATGGTGCTGTCAGCCGTATTTGTGCCGATGGCTTTCTTTGGCGGTACGACCGGGGCTATCTATCGCCAGTTCTCCATCACGATTGTCGCCGCGATGGTGCTCTCCGTGCTGGTGGCGATGATCCTGACGCCCGCCCTGTGCGCCACGCTGCTAAAACCCCTGCACAAAGGCGAGCATCACGGACAGAAAGGCTTCTTCGGCTGGTTTAACCGGACGTTCAACCGCAACGCTGAACGCTACGAGAAAGGCGTTGCGAAGATCCTGCATCGCAGCCTGCGCTGGATACTGATCTACGTTCTGTTGCTCGGCGCGATGGTGGTGCTGTTCCTGCGTTTGCCGACCTCCTTCTTGCCGCAGGAAGATCGCGGGATGTTTATTACCTCGGTACAGTTGCCAAGCGGCTCCACGCAGCAGCAGACCTTAAAAGTGGTGCAGGAAGTTGAAAAATATTACTTCACCCAGGAGAAAGACAACGTCATGTCCGTCTTCTCGACGGTGGGATCGGGGCCTGGCGGGAACGGTCAAAACGTGGCGCGCATGTTTGTCCGCTTAAAAGACTGGGACGAACGCAACGCCACAACCGGCACCTCGTTTGCCATTATTGAACGCGCCACGAAAGCCTTTAACAAGATTAAAGAAGCGCGCGTTTACGCCAGCAGTCCACCGGCAATCAGCGGTCTGGGCAGTTCCGCAGGGTTTGATATGGAACTTCAGGACCACGCGGGCGCCGGTCACGATGCCTTAATGGCCGCGCGCGATCGGTTGATTGAGCTGGCGGCGCAGGACAGTTCGCTGACCCGCGTGCGTCACAATGGTCTGGACGACAGTCCACAGTTGCAAATTGATATCGACCAGCGCAAAGCCCAGGCGCTGGGCGTCTCTATCGACGACATCAACGACACGCTGCAAACCGCATGGGGCTCCAGTTACGTCAATGACTTTATGGACCGGGGCCGCGTGAAGAAGGTCTATGTACAGGCGGCGGCGAAATACCGCATGCTGCCGGACGATATCAATCTCTGGTATGTGCGTAATAAAGACGGCGGCATGGTGCCTTTCTCCGCCTTTGCGACGTCACGCTGGGAAACGGGCTCTCCGCGTCTGGAGCGCTATAACGGCTACTCGGCGGTCGAAATTGTCGGCGAAGCGGCGCCTGGCATCAGTACCGGTACGGCAATGGATGTAATGGAGTCGCTGGTTCGCCAGTTGCCAACGGGGTTTGGGCTTGAATGGACGGCGATGTCTTATCAGGAACGCCTCTCTGGCGCGCAGGCGCCTGCGCTGTACGCCATTTCGCTGCTGGTCGTTTTCCTGTGTCTGGCCGCGCTGTATGAAAGCTGGTCGGTGCCGTTCTCGGTTATGCTGGTGGTGCCGCTGGGCGTCATTGGCGCGCTGCTCGCCACCTGGATGCGCGGACTGGAAAATGACGTTTACTTCCAGGTCGGGTTGCTAACGGTGATCGGCCTTTCCGCGAAAAACGCGATCCTGATTGTCGAATTCGCCAATGAGATGAACGAGAAAGGCCACGATCTGCTGGATGCCACGCTGCATGCCTGCCGCCAGCGTTTACGCCCAATTCTGATGACCTCTCTGGCCTTTATTTTCGGGGTGCTGCCGATGGCGATTAGCAACGGGGCGGGTTCCGGGAGCCAGCATGCCGTCGGGACAGGCGTCATGGGCGGGATGATCTCAGCCACCATTCTGGCGATTTACTTCGTACCGCTGTTCTTTGTGCTGGTACGTCGCCGCTTCCCGCTGAAACCGAAGCCGGAATAAGGCACAAAAAAGGCGACTTACTTTGAGTCGCCTTTTTCTTATCCTTTTCAGGATCAGGATATCTTCCAGAAATTTATTTGCGAAGCATAACTTCGATAAAATCTTTCCAGTTCCCCAGTTCACGTTCAATCATAACAACCTCTCTTATTATTATGGCTATTCTACGAAAACATTATCCTCAAGAGAAGATAATTTAACCGATTGCAGTGATTACATCCTCCGGTGAATGGGGTTCATGGCATTACTATGACCCTGTAACCATAAATTTTATGTGACTTACTGCAATATTTTGAAACATTAATCCACTTCTGAAAACCGCGCTCATTTCAGTTAAGAAACAGCCTATTGCAGCTCACTGGATTTATACTTCCCGATGAGATGCTTATTAAGCAACATTTCAGAATTATTATTCACAAGAGTTCAACAATGTTATATTTACCGTTTATTATGTCATGATAAATAACCGGTATATGGCAGTTCCGCACTGACGGATACCACGATAATATTGCTTAATTATTCGTAATTCGCGTAAAAGGATTCAACATGATCACCGTCTACGGCATCAAAAATTGTGACACGATTAAAAAGGCGCGACGCTGGCTGGAGGCTCACGGTATTGACTACCGCTTTCACGATTACCGCGCAGACGGAATCGATGCCGCGTTATTGAATACGTTTATTGCGGAGTCAGGCTGGCAGCCCTTGCTGAATACGCGCGGAACGACATGGCGTAAACTTGATGAAGCCACGCGTAACGGCATCACGGATGCGGCGTCCGCCGCAGCATTAATGACTGAAATGCCAGCAATTATCAAACGCCCATTGCTCTGCGCGACCGGGAAGCCTATGCTGCTGGGTTTTAGCGAATCCAGTTATCAGCAGTTTTTTGATGAGGTGTAGTCTATGTCGTGCCCGGTTATTGAGCTGACACAGCAGCTTATTCGCCGCCCTTCCCTGAGTCCAGATGACGCAGGATGCCAGGCGTTAATGATTGAACGCCTGCGTGCAATCGGTTTTACCGTTGAGCATATGGATTTTGGCGATACACAGAATTTTTGGGCATGGCGCGGACAAGGCGAAACGCTGGCCTTTGCCGGGCATACCGATGTCGTACCAGCGGGTGATGTCGATCGCTGGATCAACCCGCCTTTTGAACCGACAATCCGCGACGGAATGCTGTTTGGCCGTGGTGCGGCGGACATGAAAGGCTCTCTGGCGGCGATGGTCGTTGCGGCTGAACGTTTCGTCGCCCAGCATCCAGATCATCAGGGGCGTCTGGCGTTCCTTATCACCTCGGATGAAGAAGCCAGCGCGAAAAACGGCACCGTGAAGGTGGTCGAAACGCTGATGGCGCGTAACGAACGTCTGGATTATTGCCTGGTCGGCGAACCGTCCAGCACTGAAATCGTCGGTGATGTGGTCAAGAATGGCCGTCGCGGGTCGCTGACCTGTAACCTGACGATCCACGGTGTGCAGGGGCACGTCGCTTATCCCCATCTGGCGGATAACCCGGTGCATCGCGCAGCGCCGATGTTGAATGAACTGGTGGCGATCGAGTGGGATCAGGGAAATGAATTTTTCCCGGCGACCAGTATGCAGATTGCCAACATTCAGGCTGGCACCGGCAGCAATAACGTCATTCCGGGCGAGCTGTTTATTCAGTTCAATTTCCGCTTCAGCACCGAACTGACCGATGAGACTCTCAAAGAGCGCGTTCACGCGCTGCTGGATAAACATCAATTACGCTACACGGTGGACTGGTGGCTTTCCGGCCAGCCGTTCCTGACGGCGCGCGGCAAGCTGGTGGATGCGGTGGTGAACGCCATTGAGCACTATAATGAGATAAAACCGCAGTTACTCACTACGGGTGGAACGTCCGACGGGCGCTTTATTGCGCGTATGGGGGCGCAGGTAGTCGAACTCGGGCCGGTCAACGCCACCATTCATAAAATTAATGAATGTGTTAATGCAGCCGATCTGCAACTGCTTGCCCGCATGTATCAACGTATTATGGAACAACTCGTCGCCTGACGCGTGTTCCTGTAAGAGGAAATAAGCATGGACTGGCTGGCAAAATATTGGTGGATTCTGGTGCTGGTGTTTTTGGTGGGCGTACTGATCAATGTGATCAAAGACCTCAAGCGGGTCGATCACAAAAAATTCCTCGCCAATAAACCGGAGCTGCCCCCGCATCGTGATTTTAACGATAAGTGGGACGATGACGACGACTGGCCGAAGAAAGATCAGCCAAAGAAATAGTCAGATAAACCTGTAGGCCTGATAAGCGTGTCGCCATCAGGCAACATACCGTCTGAATGCCGGATGGCGGCTTCGCCCTATCCGGCCTACGGTTCAGTTCCGGCTTATATCATTTCGATAATATCATCATCATTCGGCTTACCGCCGCTCAACGCTTCATCAAAGTAGTGTTTCGGCACGGTATAGCGCAAATGGTCGAGCGCAAACTGCATACTGCGATCGTCAATCGCATGGCCTAAATCCTCGACGATATCCAGCGTCACATCGCCTCCGGCACGGACTAACGCTTCCTGTGCGGCAACCGCATGAGATAACTCAATCACCCGGTCTTCACCGCCGTGAATCAAATGTACCGTTGTGGCGGTCGTGGCGGTTTCCGGCAAGCTGGCGTAGCGTCCGTTGAAAGCAATCACGCGCGATGCCAGACCCGGCTCGGCCTTGATGCTCTCAAGAGACATAATCGCCCCCTGCGAAAACCCAATCAGCGCGGTAGCCTCCGGCCCAACGCCGCTCTGTTTCTGCCAGTAGCGAACCGTCTCGATAAACACCGGCATAATCGCATCAACCCGCGCCTGGCGGTTCTCTTCCGTCACATCCTGAACCGAAAACCACTGACTCCCAGGCGCCGGGCCACAAGGTTCCGCGCCGCCAATGCTGACCACCAGCGCCTCTGGAAATAACGGTGCGAACCAGGAGCCAATTTCTCCCATTGAGACTGGGTTATCGCCCACGCCATGAAACAGCAACAGCAGTTGTTTCGCGGGTTTATCGGGGCTTTGAACAACAAAATGGTCATGTTTCATGGCGATCTCCTTAACTGATAGAACAGATTCTACGCCGCTTAATCACAATGACCATGCCAGGAAATTGAAGGAGTTAGTGAAAAAATTGCCATTGCAAAACGCGTTCGCGTAACCGCTGCGCCCGTTCGTCATCCAGCGCGGTAAGCGCATGGGCGACTTCCCGGCGCTGGGCGACAAGCAGCGCTTTACGCCCAGGCAAACCCAGCCGGATACACAGATTCGCGTCGCTGCACTTCTCCTCCAGGCGTCCACGCAGCGCGGGGAGCGCCAGCTCGCAGCGCTCAAGCAGTCGACTCAGACTGCCTAACGACGTGAGCAACGGTCGATGGGCAAACGCAAAGCCCGCCAGTTCATCCCAGTCATCATCATTAAGCGTAGACGCTTTCAGCGGGATAACCGGGATCGCTTCGCCGTTCCAGCGAGCCAGTATCTCCGCATCCCGGCGCAAACGCTGGTGCTCGCGGTGCGCCAGCCGCGCGCCAGCCGCGCTGATGGGCAGCAAAGCCATCGCCGTATAACAGCCGCTGCTCGCCTCCTTGTGGTTCCCCATCCGCACCAGCACAAAACCGCAACGCTGCCAGAATCGCCAGAGTTCGGCGGTATAACCAAAACTGACGGAGAGATAGTCGCATCGGCTGGCGCCGCCGTATGCCTCAGCGATTAGCTGCTGCCCAATCCCTTCCCGCTGGCGGGCCGGGTGGACGGCAATACGGCTCACCCGACGCCCGGTCAGCGTCGCCGCCAGCGGATCGCCGCCATGAGCGGCCAACGACTGCGCGACAAGATTTCCGCGCGGGCGACGATAGCCCGCCCACACGGCCTGGCTCGTCGCGGCCGATAGTCCGCCCTCTTCCACCAGCCAGGCGGCCCCCGCCACTCGTTCAGCCGTAAAAGCGCCGAGAAAATGCTGCCCCGGCGCATCCATCATACGGCGCAGATCGAGCGGAGAGGTGCGGTAGTGCGCGCCGGAAAGCAGCTGATACACCGCCAGCGGCTGCGCCGGCCCGGTATGCCAGAGCGCCTGCGTAAAAGCGGAGAACCGAATCGCCCCCTGCGGCGCATAGGCAAACGTCTCGTCGTCGAATATCAGCGCTTCGCCGACCCATTGTTCCAGCGGGCACCCCTGCGCCCAGCGAACAGGCTGTCGCAGTTCAAAACGCCGGAGATGAGGAAAACGGGCGCAGAACTTCAGCAGAAAACCGCGTCCCGTCCCTTCATAACCCTGAACGGTGGTGGTCAACAATATGCGTGAAAAACGTGACGCCAGGCGATGCAGCAGCGGCGCGGGGATTGCCGCCGCTTCATCGACAATCAGCCAGTCGGCCGTTTCCGTGCCCGCCAACAGCGCATCAGGAGCGAGAAAGCGAAATTTCTCACCGGCAAACTGCGCCAGCACGTCCGTCGCCGCTCTCGATGGCGCAGTTACAATAGCCGTCCCGCTCATCCGCGAAATTAACTGCCCGGCCAGCGCCGATTTACCCCGCCCTCGCGCCGCCGTAACGGCGGCCACGCCGGGCGGCATCCGCAGCAGATGCCGCAAAATCGCGGCCTGCTCAGGCTGTGGTTCACCCGTAGCGGGTCGCCAGTGGGGACGGGCAGGAAAGCGCGGCCATGAAAACGGTTGAGACTGCTGCCAGTGCAGCGCCTGCTCGTCACGGGACATCACGCGTTTGAGGTGCTGGATAAAATGTGGCGTTGCAACAGGCTGCGGGCAGTCGCTCCAGCGCAGCGAATCCGCATCGGGACGGGATTCCCATGCAGAATACGGCGGCGTCAGCAGCACCAGCCAGCTTCCGGCTCGCAGCGTGCCGCTCAGCGCCGCGAATGCCGAGGCATCAAACCCCAACTGCGCATCAAAAACCGCGTGGCGGAACTCGCGTCCCAGTAGCGTTTGTAACGCCTGCGGCGTACAGTGCGGCGCGGCGGGCGCATCGGTTGCCACCCACAGCCAGTCGCCAGCCAATGCTTCTCGCAGCGCCAGCGCCCGTTCACGACACCAGGACGCATCGCCGCTGAGCACCAGCAGCCGACGAATCCCTTCCTGCGCCATTTGTGCGGTTAGCGCCCGCAATGCGTCATTGTCAGACATCCCTGCCCCGGTATGTTAAAAACCTTTGCCGAAGGTATTACATTGTGCCGGATCGCCGCTATCAAAACCGCGTTTAAACCAGGTATAGCGCTGCTCGGAAGTGCCGTGAGTGAAGCTGTCCGGCACCACGCGTCCCTGACTTTGTTGTTGCAGACGATCGTCGCCAATCGCCTGCGCCGCATTCAACGCTTCTTCCAGATCGCCGGATTCCAGCACGCCCTGTTGCTGCATGTTGTGCCCCCAGACGCCCGCGAAGCAATCCGCCTGTAGCTCCATACGTACGGAGAGTCGGTTCACTTCCGCTTGCGATGCGGTCTGTTGCAGCTGACGGACCTTCGGTTCGATGCCCAACAGTTTTTGCACATGGTGCCCCACTTCGTGGGCGATAACGTAACCCTGGGCAAAATCGCCATCCGCGCCCAGTTTGTTTTTCATGTCATCGTAGAAGGAAAGATCGATGTAGACCGTGCCATCCGCCGGGCAATAGAACGGCCCCATCACGGACTGGCCCGCACCGCATCCTGTGCGCGTCGCGCCACGGTACATCACCAGCTTAGGCTGCTGATATGTGCGCCCCATTTTCTCAAACTGCTGGCTCCAGGTATCTTCTGTGGTCGCCAGAATGACGGAGGTAAACTTCGCGGCCTCGTCGTCATTTGGACTGATCGAACGCGTCGTTTCCTGCTGAGAAATCGGCTGCCCGGTCATTAAACCGGTAAGATCCACCCCGTAATAGCCCGCCACCAGCACGACAATCAGCAGAATAATTCCGCCTTTGCCGCTGGGCAAACGAAAACCCGGCCCGCCCATTGACGGGCCGCCGGAGCTATTGCGTCTGTCTTCTACATTGTCACTTTCACGACGCCCTTGCCAGCGCATAATCACCTCAACATACTATTCATTATGATGATGATCGTAGGCGGTTCAGCGCAAGATTACCATTAGAATAATGGTGGTAGAGAAAAACCGGAGAGCGTTGACTCTCCGGTTGATGCTGACGGGGGAAGAATTAATCTAACTGCACGCCCAGGCGACGTGCGACGGTTTCATAGGCTTCGATCAGGCCGCCCAGACTCTGGCGGAAACGGTCTTTGTCCATTTTATCCAGCGTCTCTTTGTCCCACAGGCGGCTGCCGTCCGGGGAAAATTCATCGCCCAGCACTACTTCGCCTTTGTACAGACCAAACTCCAGTTTGAAATCGACCAGGATCAGACCGGCATCGTCAAACAGCTTTTTCAGCACGTCGTTGGCTTTGTAGGTCAGCTCTTTCATGCGCGCCAGATTCTCTTTGCTCACCCAGCCGAAGGTTTCGCAGTAAGAATCGTTGACCATCGGATCGTGCATCGCATCGTTTTTCAGGAACAGGTCGAACAGCGGCGGGTTCAGTTCGATGCCTTCTTCAATGCCCAGACGCTTGACCAGAGAACCAGCCGCACGGTTACGCACCACGCACTCGACCGGCACCATATCCAGCTTTTTCACCAGACACTCGGTATCGGACAGCAGCTGCTCCATCTGGGTCGGGATGCCCGCTTCTGCCAGTTTGGTCATGATGAAATGGTTAAACTTGTTGTTCACCATCCCTTTGCGATCAAACTGTTCAATGCGCGCGCCATCCCCTGCTGACGTATCATTGCGGAATTCGAGCACCAACAGGTCCGGGTTTTCCGTGCTGTATACGGTCTTCGCTTTACCACGATACAACTCAGCTTGCTTTTGCATCTTTATTACTCCTGGTGTGAATTAACGATAAAAATTCATTTTCTGCCACACTTTGCCGGATGGCGGCGTTGCCTTATCCGACCTACAGCCTGGGGGCGAAATTACGGTAAAAATTGCGTTTTTCTGCTGACGCACACGTTTGCGTATCATATCAGAAAAAAGGGCTGGATTGCTCCAGCCCCTCAATTTTTACTTGCTGAACGCTGCCTGGAAGACGGCAACCAGCGCGTCGTTCTGGCTCTGCGTCAGGGTATGCCCCTTCGGATCGATAAACTGTAGGCTACTGCGGTTGTCTAAATCGCCCACCTGCAATTTATAGTCGCCAGACGACAGACCCGGATCGGTTGCGCCCAGATCCTGCCAGCCGCTGTCAGACAGCGGTTTGTAGGTCACTGCCAGGCTGCCCTGAGAACGCGTGCTGTCGGTCACTTTCATGCCCACTTTTTCAAGCGCGGCTGGCAGACGCTGCCACACCACGTTGAACGGCCCACGGACGACCAGCATTGGCAAACCGGTGTCATCTGCGGCGCTCTGCACATCCATCGTGGCGGCAGAACGGTTTTGCGCGGCGTTCGCAGCGTCGGTGGCGGTTTTATCCAGACCCGCCGAGATTACGTTCATCATCTCAGCGCTATAACGCTGTAGCGAAGCGGCATCTGCGGCAGGCTTGCCAGCCTGTTCCAGATTCACCAGTTTCACCGTTACAGCCTGCTGATAACCCTGCGGTTTCACCGAGATTTGATAACGTCCACGGTACTGCTGGTCTTCATCCAGACGGTTCCATTCAACCCAATCGGTCGTCAGGGTCTGGCTGGCGTCATCACGTTTTTCAATCGTGTAGTTTTTGGACTGAATCACGCTGACAACCTGCGGCCACAGGTTGGTATTGCGACCATTTTCCACCAGCAAGGTTGCGGTATCGCCCGTAAACTGGGTACGCGCGCCGGTCACCAGCGCTAACGGCTGAGCAGGCGGACGAATGTCCAGCGCTTTGCCGACAGCGCCGCTGCCGTTGGTCACCGGAATGTTATAGTCGCCCGTCGTTACCGGCAGAATCATCCCTGCTGGCGCATGAAGTTCAGCAAGCGGCGCGGCTTCCAGATAGGATTCATCACCGCTCACCTGGCGCTTGTAGCGCGAGTCAGAGCTACAGGCCGCGAGCAGCATAATGAGCGAAACACCCGCAACCCTGGCCAGGCGCGACTTTTGTACTGAGTAAGCCATCAAATCTCCCTAAACTTTACAGCAAACCGGCATGCTTGAGCGCCGCTTTGACAATCTCACGACCCGTATCGGTGATCGGCGTCATCGGCAAGCGCAGCGTATCGGTCGCCACAAGTCCCAACTCCTTACATGCCCATTTCACCGGGATCGGATTGGGTTCGACAAATAGTTTGTTATGTAACGGCATCAGACGCTGATTAATCACCCGCGCGTCGGCAAAACGACCTTCCGCCGCCAGTTTGCACATTTCCGCCATATCACGCGCCGCAACGTTCGCGGTAACGGAAATCACGCCATGACCGCCGAGCTGTATGAAGTCCAACCCGGTCGCATCATCACCGCTGAGCAGAATAAAATCGTCTGAAACCAGCTCTTTGATCTGGTGAACCCGACTTAAGTTCCCTGTCGCCTCTTTGATTGCGACAATATTTTTTACTTTCGCCAGACGGCCGACGGTTTCCGGCAGCATATCGCAGCCTGTACGGGACGGCACATTATACAGAATTTGCGGCAGGTCAGTATGTTCAGCGATGGCTTTGAAATGCTGGAACAGACCTTCCTGAGTCGGGCGGTTGTAGTAAGGCGTCACTGTCAGGCAACCGACAACGCCGCTGTCGTTGAAACGCTGCGTCAGGCTAATGGCCTCCGCCGTCGCGTTCGCGCCCGTTCCGGCGATAACCGGAATACGCCCGTCCGCCAGCTCCAGCGTCATCATGACCACATCGCCATGCTCGTCATGGCTCAGCGTGGCGGATTCGCCGGTGGTGCCAACAGAAACAATCGCCGAGGTACCGCTGGCGACATGATAATCAATCAGTTTTTTCAGGCTTGACCGGCAGACATTACCTTTTTCATCCATCGGTGTAACAAGCGCGACAATACTTCCCGTGAACATGGGCCATCCTCTGTGCAAACAAGTTTCTCAATGGTACGTTTGGTACGACAATAAAAGCAAGAGACCATAGCCCTTCTGATTATTGTATGCAGGTTTTTTTTATGCTTTCCTTATGATTACCTCACCTCTCAAAGGAAGAACCGGTTTGACATCGTCATCACAACATTACCTGGTTATCACTGCGCTGGGTGCCGATCGCCCGGGAATTGTGAATACTATCACCCGCCATGTCAGCAGTTGCGGCTGCAATATCGAAGACAGCCGACTGGCCATGCTGGGCGATGAATTCACGTTTATCATGCTGCTGTCTGGTTCCTGGAACGCCATCACCCTGATTGAATCAACCTTGCCGTTGAAAGGCGCAGAGCTGGATTTATTGATTGTGATGAAGCGCACCACCGCTCGCCCCCGTCCGGCCATGCCCGCAACGGTATGGGTACAAGTCGAGGTGGAAGATTCTCCGCATTTAATTGAACGTTTTACCGCGCTTTTCGACAGCCATCAGATGAACATCGCTGAGCTGGTCTCCCGCACGCAACCTGCTGAAAATGAAAAGGCTGCACAGCTGTTTGTTCAAATCACCGCGCACAGTCCGGCATCCCATGATGCCGTAAATATTGAGCATGCCTTTAAAGCACTATGTACAGAACTCAATGCGCAAGGCAGTATTAACGTTGTTAATTACTCACAACATGATGAACAGGATGGAGTTAAGTAATGAATCCACTGAAAGCCGGTGACATCGCACCGAAATTTAGCTTGCCGGATCAAGACGGAGAACAAGTAAATTTGACCGACTTCCAGGGACAGCGCGTACTGGTGTATTTCTACCCTAAAGCCATGACGCCCGGCTGTACCGTACAGGCCTGTGGTTTACGCGATAACATGGACGATCTGAAAAAAGCAGGCGTAGACGTGTTGGGGATCAGCACCGATAAACCTGAAAAACTGTCTCGTTTCGCCGAAAAAGAGCTGCTTAACTTTACGCTCCTGTCCGATGAGGATCATCAGGTCTGCGAGCAATTCGGCGTCTGGGGGGAAAAATCCTTTATGGGGAAAACCTACGACGGCATCCATCGCATCAGCTTCCTGATCGACGCTGACGGCAAGATCGAACACGTATTTGACGACTTTAAAACCAGTAACCACCACGATGTAGTGCTGAACTGGCTGAAAGAAAACGCCTGATTTGCGTTTTGCCGGATAAAGCCTGATAAGACGCTAACGCGTCTTATCAGGCCTGATTCGCACAACCCCGTAGGCCGGATAAGGCGTTTACGCCGCCATCCGGCATACGTGTCGTTTATTCAAACGTTCCTTTCACGCACGCTTTACCGTCTTTCACCACCGCTTTGCCTTTCGCCCACAGATAGCTGACTTCCAGCGCCTGATTCAGCACCAGAATGTCGGCGTCACAGCCTGCCGCCAGACGTCCTTTATGCTCAAAGCCGAGAAATTCCGCAACGGTGCGGGTAAGCGGACGCAGCGCCTGCTCCAGCGGCAGTTTATGCTGCGTAACTAACTGACGCAGCGTGCCGATCAGCGACTCAAAACCCGCCACGCCAATGCCCGTCAAATTCCCATGCTCATCAAATTCCGGCTGGCTGCCGTTGCCATCAGAACTCAGGGTAATGCGCGACAGCGGAACCTCATGGCGCAAGGCTGTCACGATGGCCGTCGCCGGATCGATCGGTTCATCAATGCTGCTGGTAATATCGATGTAGCCGCCATCAAGCGCGTACTCCAGCGCCGCCTGGAACAGCGGTTCGGCACGGTTAACATGCGTCGGCAGCAGTTTCGTGATAGGGACATCGGCGTTGGCGAGAATATCGTACAGCGGTTCCAGCATGTGTGGGCTGTCGCCCATATGAAAGACGCTGATTCCCGGCTTCTGGCCCAATAATCCCCCCACGCGGGACTGCGCCGCCATTGTCGCCAGCGCGGCGGAATTCGGCGCAGAAGAACGATGATCGGAGACGGCGCATTTCACGCCAATCACTTTATCAATCAACGCCACATCGCGATCGACGCTCCCGGTGATGGTTGGCGAAGGCAGAGAATACGCCCCCGTTAACATCCATGCGCTGATTCCTTCATATTCCAGCGCACGCGTTTTCGCCAGCAGAGATTCAGGATGACGGGTGATGCCGTCCGTTCCCAGCAGCCCGACAACGGAGGTAATACCAGCTTCAAGCAACCGTGACAGCCGCACCTCTGGCGTACGGGTATGCGGCCCGGCTTCGCCGCCACCGCCGATGAGATGAACATGCTGATCGATAAATCCCGGGCAGACGATATCACCGTGGAGATCGACCTGCTGGCAACCGGGGAAGTCTTCCGCAGCGATAGTCGGCGCAATAGCGACAATTTTGCCGTTGGCAACCAGAATGTCCTGCTGGCCCAGATCGTCCGGGGCATATACGTGTCCGCGCTGAAAAAGCGTCAGATTAAGAATGGAACAGTCCATGATAGTCCTTTTTAAACAATAGCCTGCATTACCCAAATAGAGACCAGGGCATTAATCACGCACACCGCAATAATATGCGGGTAATAACGCGGATGAACGCCCGCCGTTCCCAGGCAGCGCCCTACATTCTGAACCGGGTTGCCCATCAGGTAAATGGCGGGTAACAGCACAGTGGCATCGTGACCGGACAGCGCGCCAGTAACCACCAGACTGGCGCAGACGCCCACGCCGCCGCCCATACTCATCACCGCAGCCAGCAGAACGGTCGCCGATTCTCCCGGCAAACCCCATAGCGCCATTACCGGTTCACACACTCGCCCGACGATATCCAGCAACCCCGTCACCTTCAGCGCCTGAATAATGACAAAGGCCATGACGACGTTGGGCAACAGGCTGGTGGTGGCGATGGTAAAACCGCGCCGCGCGCCGTCGATAAACAGATCCATGACGTTTTTACGTACCTGTGCGCTCATTTCAGGCCTCCTGTTTCATACGACGATGTTCAAGCTGCGCGATCCACACCCGCAACAGGTTCGCACCGATAAATTTGAAGACTAAAATGACCGCCAGCGGCGTAATAACCGGTACGGTTATCGTGGCAAATAGCGCGGCGCCTGATGAGAAGTAGTTCGTCAGAATCGCGCTGCCGCTTGTCTGCCAGCAGGCGAAAATTGCCCGTTCCTGTTCGGTAATCACCCCCTCTTCCGCCAGCTCTTTGGTCATCCCGGCGGCGGCATCCGTATTTTGTAAATTGGCGATAAGCGCCAGAGAGCAAATGCCGGGGATGCCCAGAATCGGCCTGAGTATCGGCGTCATCAACTGCTGTGCGGCGCGCAGTCCGCCCAGCCCTTCCGTCACGGAAATAATGCCGAGCGATAAAATAACCGATGGCGCCAGCTCCAGTGCGAATAAAAAGCCGTCTCTCGCCCCGGTACCGCCAGTGCCGCGAAATGAAACCGCCGTGTCGCCTGCCGCGTTAACCAGGCCAAACGCGCCATTGAGCACGGTAAAATCAAACACTCGCCACCATTCCGTACTTTTCGCGAACATGCCTGAAAAAAGGATAATGGTAATAAAAAAGGCGAGATAACCGCCCCACCCCACTTTTTGCTGCGTGTGCATCTGATGACCCATTTTTTTCTCCGGTTGGTCTTGTCCTTGTGAGATTAAAAAACCATCTATACCGGTAAGTTGAAAGCAAAAAAGGAGGGCGGGACAGCACATTCGGAAAACGTTCAGGAAAGGAGAAAGCGGATAAAACGTGGAACGCCCGATGACGTTGCGCCACCGGGCAGAGTGATAATCGTGCTTAACCGTCGCTGACCTGTCCGTCCGGCCAGGCATGTACCACGGCTTTAATTAACGTCGCCAGCGGGATGGCGAAGAACACGCCCCAGAAGCCCCACAGGCCGCCGAAAATCACCACCGACAGAATAATCACCAGCGGGTGCAGGTTGACGGCTTCTGAAAACAGTACCGGCACCAGCAGGTTTCCATCCAGCGCCTGAATGATCAGATACACGGCGAAGCAGCTCCAGAACTCCGTTCCGAGGCCAAACTGGAATAACGCCACGCCAATCACCGGAATGGTCACCACGAACGCGCCGATGTAGGGGATTAATACCGAGAATCCAACCAGAACCGCCAGCAGCAGCGAGTAATTGAGACCAAAGAGCAGGAAGCCAAGCCAGGTCGCTACGCCAACCACCACCATCTCCAGCACTTTGCCGCGAATATAGTTGGTGATCTGCTGGTTCATCTCCATCCAGACCTGCCCGGCCAGCCCGCGATTGCGCGGCAGCACCCGGCGCACGGCATTCAGCATCTGCTCTTTATCTTTGATCAGGAAGAAGACCATCAGCGGCACCAGCACCAGATACACCGCCAGCGTCAGCAACCCGACCAGAGAGGCCAGGGAGTATTTCACGACCGAATCGCCTAACGTCAGCATCCGGGTGCGCATGTTTTCCGCCATCGCATCAATGATCCCGGCATCCATCAGCGCCGGGTAACGACGGGGTAGCGTGGCGGCATAATCAGAGAGCTTATTGAGCATGCCCGGCATATCGCGAATCAAATAGATCCCCTGCTGCCAGGCCACCGGCATCACGACAAACGCCATCAGCAGTAAAATGCCGACAAACACAATCAGTACGATTGAGGTGGCCCAACGCCGGGAGCAGCCAATCGCCTCCAGACGAACCGTAGGCCACTCCAGCAGGTAAGCGAGGACAATAGCCACCAGCAACGGCGCCAGAAGCCCACTGAAAAAGAAAAGGATGCCAAAACCGGCAACCAGGATAACCAGCAAGGCGATCGCCTCCGGGTCGCTAAAACGACGGCGATACCACTGCATCAACATCTCAAGCATAGAAACCGTTCCCTGAACCTCAATAGCGGGATTGCGATCCCGAATTGTATCTAAATGTCACAAAAAAGACTTCGCTTTTTGTTGCTGATTCAGGAAACTGAAAAGTCATTTGAGCGGGGTATTCACCACCGGGTTTCGCAGTTACACTCCCTGTGCTGGCGTGGCGGAACGATACGTCGCGGCATCGGTCAAATGGCTATATTAAAGAAAACAGGACAGAGGTCTATGTTCAGGCTGTTGAAGAAAAACCTGGTTGCTACCCTCATCGCTGCGCTGACTATCGGTCAGGTAGCCCCCGCGTTTGCAGATTCCGCAGACACGCTACCGGATATGGGGACCTCAGCAGGAAGCACGCTTTCTATCGGTCAGGAAATGCAAATGGGCGACTATTACGTTCGCCAGTTGCGCGGCAGCGCGCCGTTGATCAACGATCCGCTGTTGAGTCAGTACATCAACGCGCTGGGGATGCGTTTAGTCTCTCATGCGGACTCCGTGAAAACCCCGTTCCATTTCTTTTTGATTAACAACGACGAAATTAACGCCTTCGCCTTTTTCGGCGGCAACGTTGTGCTGCATTCCGCGCTCTTTCGCTATTCCGACAACGAAAGTCAGTTAGCCTCGGTGATGGCGCACGAAATCTCCCACGTAACCCAACGCCATCTGGCGCGCGCGATGGAAGATCAAAAGCGCAGCGCTCCGCTGACCTGGGTCGGCGCCTTAGGCTCTATTCTTCTGGCGATGGCCAGCCCACAGGCCGGTATGGCGGCGCTGACCGGTACGCTGGCGGGAACGCGTCAGGGGATGATCAGCTTCACTCAACAAAACGAACAGGAAGCAGACCGAATCGGTATTCAGGTGCTGCAACGTTCAGGGTTCGATCCGCAAGCGATGCCGACGTTCCTGGAAAAACTGCTCGACCAGGCGCGCTACTCCACGCGTCCTCCCGAAATTTTGCTGACGCACCCCTTGCCGGAAAGCCGTCTGGCGGATGCCCGCAACCGTGCAAACCAGATGCGCCCGGTGGTAGTGGAATCGTCTGAAGATTTTTATCTGGCGAAGGCGCGTACGCTGGGGATGTACAATTCTGGCCGTAATCAGCTTACCAGCGACCTGCTCGACGCATGGGAAAAAGGAAACGTGCGCCAACAGCGTGCGGCGCAATATGGCCGGGCGCTACAGGCGATGGAAGCCAGCAAGTACGACGAAGCTCGCAAAGCGCTGCAACCGTTGCTGACGGCTGAACCGAATAACGCGTGGTATCTCGACCTGGCGACCGATATCGATCTGGGGCAGAAGAAAACCAGCGAAGCGATTAACCGTCTGAAAAATGCCCGCGATCTGCGCGCAAACCCGGTATTGCAGCTAAACCTGGCGAATGCTTATTTACAGGGCGGGCAAGCCCGAGAAGCCACGACCATCCTCAATCGCTACACTTTCAACAATAAAGACGACGGCAACGGCTGGGATCTCCTGGCGCAGGCTGAAGCGGCGCTCAATAACCGCGATCAGGAGCTGGCGGCGCGCGCCGAAGGCTATGCGCTGGCCGGGCGACTGGATCAGGCGATCTCTATGCTCAGCAGCGCAAGTTCTCAGGTCAAGCTGGGCAGCCAGCAACAGGCGCGTTACGATGCCCGTATCGACCAGCTGCGCCAGTTGCAGGAACGCTTTAAGCCATACACCAAAATGTAGTATTCGTTCTGTTGCCGGGTGGCGACGCTATCGCGTTTTATCCGGCCTACAGTTCGCGCGAAAGGAGAAATCATGTCTGATGCAGTAAAAATCTACCACAACCCGCGTTGTTCAAAGAGTCGCGACACGCTGAGCCTGCTGAAATCCAACGGCGTTGAACCGGAAGTGGTGCTTTACCTGGAAACACCTGCCGACGCGGCGACGCTGCGTGAACTGCTGCGTATGTTAGGGATGTCCAGCGCACGCGAACTGATGCGCCAGAAAGAAGATCTCTACAAGTCACTCAATCTGGCCGACAGCCATCTGAGCGAAGAGGCGCTGATTCAGGCGATGGTGGAAAACCCGAAACTGATGGAGCGACCGATTGTCGTCGCCAACGGTCAGGCGCGTATTGGCCGCCCGCCGGAGCAGGTGTTGGAAATCGTGAGCTAATCCATGCGCCGCAGCGCTTCCAGAAAGTCCTGCGGCGTACAATCCCCCAGTTTTTTCTGTGTCTTACCACGGTTGTAGCATTCACATAAGCGGATAAGCAACTCGCTGGCAGATTCACTATTTAGCCGGGGAACAATCTCATTTAGCGGTACCGTCACCGGCACCCAACCGGGCATCGTACCGGTTATTTGGCATGACATGCCGCGCGTCGCCAGGTGCGTTTTTAGCTGCGGGCATATGCGATCAGAAATATTTGTCTCAATAGATTGTATATCAGCCGGGCAGGTTTCCAGCAATTCATCCAGCCAGACCACGACCCGCTGCGGTGAAATACCCGCATACAGTCGGGCAAAGCACCAGCCGCTCATCGGCTCGCGCGCCCAGAACAAATGATGTTCGCCACCGTCGTCCATATGCAACGAGAGTGGAAGGTGATACAGCGCCAGATGATTCGGCAGCATCCCGGATTTTAACGCTTTTTTCCCTTGTAACGACGCCCGCTGTCGCTGAGGTGTCGCCGGTTTAAGATAACGATTCAACGTCGCGCGCGACACAACAATGCCCAGCACCTCGTTCACCAACAATAAGAGGTCATCCAGCGGCGCACCTGTTGCGTCGCGCAAGGCGTTCACCAAAACAACCTGCTCTTGTCTCATCGCTTTGTATATCGTCTTCGGCGTAGTTTGCCCATCACTAACCCGATCACGATGTCGCCATCGCCTTACTGTCGTAACAGAAATCCCAAGCTCGGCGGCAAGCTCTCTATCGCTTTTTTCAGACTGCTGAAGATAGCGACGAATACGCGGTGTGGTAGTGGCATTGGCGTGCAATTTTATTTCCATCGCAAGAATCCCTGTCGATTTTTAGATAATTAATCTTATGAGATTTATATGCTAATCGCGATCACATTGTGAGCTATTTCACCTTTCGTTCACACGCCTTCGCAGATAATCCTCATGCATAGCACACACAACGTGAGTTAATCTTGTACGGAGTTCACAATGAACAATGTTCTGGGATTTCTTGAAGCAAAACTGATGCCTCTGGCGGCGAAAACCGCTCAGCAGCGGCATCTCGGCGCGATTCGTGGCGCATACGTTTCGTTTATGCCGTTTATTATCGTCGGCTCTATTCTGCTGGTGATCTCTTCGTTTCCGAATCAAAACTATCAGCAGTTTATGTCTCAGGCTTTTGGTGAGAGCTGGAGTGCGATTATTGAGATCCCGTTTAACGCGGTGTTCTCAACGATGTCGCTGTTTATCAGTTTCCTGGTCGCATTTCGTCTGGCGGAACACTACGGCGAAGATCGCATCTCCTGCGGCATTCTGGCGCTGGTCTGTTTTCTGATCCTTACACCGTTTATCAAAGTGGCGGAAAACGGCGGTATTACCGTGATCCCCGTAGAGTGGATTGGCACAAAAGGATTGTTCGTCGCGATGATCGGTTCGCTGCTGTGGACTGAACTTTTCTGCTGGCTAAAGCGTAAAAATCTGGTGATCAAAATGCCAGAAGGTGTGCCACCGGCGGTGCAAGAATCTTTTGCCGCGCTGATCCCCGCTTTACTGGTCATGATACTGGTACTGAGCATTCGCATCTTGTTTGAAAACACCCATTACCAGACCATCCATCAGTTTATTTACGAAGTGGTCGCCACACCGGTTCGTCATTACGGCACCTCTTACTTTGGCGCGCTGATGACAGTGTTCAGCATCACTATTTTGTGGTCGGTCGGTATTAACTCCGGCTCAATGGTTAACGGCATCATCCGCCCGCTATGGATGGAAAACCAGACCGACAACATTGCGGCTATTCAGGCTGGCACCACACCCCCACACATCATTACGGAACAGTTTTTTGACATGATTTGGATGGGCGGCGCGGGCGCAACGTTGTCTCTGGTGTTAGCCATGCTTTTCTTTGCGCGCAGTAAAAACATGCGGGAAGTGGCGCGGCTCGGTGCCGGAGCGTCTGTGTTCAACATCAACGAACCGATTCTGTTCGGTCTGCCGGTGATAATGAATCCGATAATGCTGATCCCCTTCAACTTGGTGCCGCTGGTGCTGGTCACCGTACAGTATACCGCGATGAAGCTCGGCGCGGTCGCCGTCACCACGGGCGTCTTTATTCCGTGGACGCTGCCGCCAGTCATTAGCGGTTTTATCGTTACCGGACATATTAGCGGCAGCGTCATGCAGCTCATTAACCTGCTGATTGGCGCAATGCTGTATCTGCCCTTTATGCGGATCGTCGATAAACAGTACCGCGCGGCGGAACTGGCTGCCGTAACACAGCCCGATGCACCACTTGCAAAACAGGAGTAAACCATGTGGGGAATTATCGCAACCTGGCGAATGGCGCTTGAAGGTGTGGCGGAATCCGCGTCTGCACTGGCTGCGGGAAACCCGGTCGCAATGGCGGTGGTAGACGCCGTCGCAACCGTTGAGGACTTTCCGTTTTATAAATCCGTGGGCTATGGCGGACTGCCTACTGAAAATGGCGAGGTCGAACTGGATGCCGCCTATATGGACGGCGATACCCTCGCGTTTGGGGCGGTCGGGAATCTGGTGGATATTGCCAACCCGGTGCGCGTCGCACATGCGTTAAGCCGTCAGCGCTATAACTGTCTGCTGGTTGGCCAGGGTGCGCGTGAATGGGCACTGAGCCAGGGATTTGCGGATAAAACCATGCTCACCGACAGAGCCATCCAGCACTATCAAAAACGCTGCCGGGAGACGCTGGATAAAGGCTTAAGTCCATATAACGGCCACGATACGGTCGGCATTATTGGTCTGGATAAACTGGGGTCGATGAGCGTTGCCACCTCCACCAGCGGCCTGTTTATGAAAAAACGCGGCCGCATTGGCGACTCTCCGGTTATTGGTTCCGGCTTCTATTGCGACAGTGAAGTCGGCGCGGCGACGGCAACGGGCGTCGGTGAAGATCTGATGAAAGGCTGCGCCAGCTATGAAATTGTTCGTCGCATGGCGCAGGGAATGACACCGCAACAAGCGGCTGATTCTGTCGTGTTTGAGCTGGAAGATAAATTGATGTCGCGATTTGGTCGCACAGGCGACCTCTCGGTGGTCTGCATGAACCGTAAAGGCGAGTTTGGCGCAGCCACTAACATCAAAACATTCTCGTTCGTTGTCGCTACCGCACGCCAACCGCTCACCGTATTTCGCGCCGAACGCCAGCACGAGAAAACCCATTATCACCCCGTCGATGAAGAATGGATGCAAGACTATGCCGCACGGATACGTGCTCCAGTCGAGGAAGAGAAATGATTTCATACCAACTGATTTGCTCACCCGCAGAGGTTCAACCACAAGGCCATCTTATCGCACCTCCTGGCTGTTCGTTATTGCGGGATTCCGCTCTGCTCGCGGAAATGCGCGTACTGGCGCAAGATAAAGTAGCGGATACCCGCTTTGGCTGCGCGCCTTTTACGCGAATTACCCTGTTGCCTGATGCGCTCTGGCAGGACAGCCTGACCGAAGGTTTACTCAATGCGATACGACCGCTGCTGGCCTCGCCAGTCAGCGAAAATGTGCTGATTGATGTCACCGAAATAAATGACACTGTACTGGCGCTGCTGCTGCGTTTTTTGTTTAATCAGGCGTATACGCTCAATGATTTACAATTGAAAAAAACGGATGCCACCGCCACTCGCATCCGCCATATCACCGCGTTCTGCCAGCCAGAACAATACGAGAAACGTGAAAAAATGTTCAGGCAGCAGCAGGCCATTGCCAACGGCATGGTCTCTGCGAGGCGGCTGGCGGATACCCCCTCCGATTGCTGTACGCCGCAGTTCGTGGTCAACGAGGCACAAACCCTGTGCGCCTCTTTTCCTGCGTTGCACTGTGAAGTCCTTGATGAACAACAAATTGTTGAACAAGGTCTCGGACTGCTCCATGCGGTTGGCAAAGGAGCGACCTGTCCACCGCGTTTGCTTGCCATTCATTACAACGGCATAAGTGACGGCCCGGTACGCTGCTATATAGGTAAAGGGATAACGTTTGATACCGGTGGCCTGTGGTTGAAAGAGGGCGCGGGTATGTACACCATGAAATATGACATGTGTGGCGCAGCCAACGTGTTGGGACTGCTCCTGACGGTTGCGGAGTTAAAACTGCCCGTACGCATAATGGGCGTACTGGCGCTGGCTGAAAACGCGATCGGCCCGAACGCAATGCAGCCTGGCAGCGTTGCTCGCGCCTGCAACGGTATGACAGTGGAAATCAATAACACCGACGCCGAAGGACGGCTGGTGCTGGCCGACGCCATTGCATGGACGAGCCAACGACAGCCGCAGGCCCGTTATATCATCGACATGGCAACCTTGACCGGTGCGGTGGTGAAAGCGCTTGGCTACGAACTCAGCGGGCTGATGACTCAGGACGATGCGTTAAGACAGGCGCTAACAGAGGCTGGACGGCAGAGCGGAGATGAAGTCTGGTCTTTACCTCTGGATGCACGACTGAAAAAGCAGACCGAAAGCGCCATAGCCGATCTCTGTAATACGCCGACGAACAATGCGGCAATCAGCGCTTCCGCAGCCTGGTTACTGCATCATTTTTGCCCGTCGGATATCCCGTGGGCACATCTGGACATTAGCGGTACGGCGCTATGGCGAGAAAACGGCAGAAGCGTCGCGTCCGGCAGGCCGATTCCACTGCTGGTTGAGCACTTACTGGAAGATATTGCCTGAGTTTTTTGCCCGGCCACCGGGCAAAAACGGCAGCGTTACAGCGTCAGAATCTCTTTAACGAAAGGAATGGTGAGTTTACGCTGTGCGGTGATTGAGGCGTGATCGAGCTGATCCAGCGTAATAAATAGCGTACGCATCTCGCGATCCAGCCGCTTCAACAGAAAACGCCCGACATCTTCCGGCAGTTCAAACCCACGCAGTCTGGCGCGCAGTTGTAACGCCTGGAGTTTGTCTTCATCAGAGAGCGGTTGCAGCTTGTAGATTTGCCCCCAGTCCAGACGAGAAGCCAGATCGGGTAATCCCAGCTTTAACTGACGTGGAGGACGATCGCCGGTGATCAGCAGGCGCGTTTTTCCCGACTCAAGGATGCGGTTATAGAGATCAAAGATCGCCATTTCCCACAGTTCATCTCCGGCGACACATTCAATATTGTCAATACACACCAGCGACAAATGTTCCATGCCGTCAAGCACTTCCGGTACAAACCAGGTGCGCTTATCCAGCGGCACATAGCCTACCGCGTCGCCGCGTTGCGACAGTTCAGCACACGCCGCGTGCAGCAGATGGCTACGGCCCGCGCCTTCACGCGACCAGAGATAAATATATCCGCTATGTTCCTGACGCAGCACGTTTTGCAGTGCAGCCAGTAAAGAGGCGTTATCCCCCGGCCAGAAACTTGCGAAAGTTTCGTCGTCAGGAAGATAAAGTGGCAGAGAGAGCTGTGCCGGAGTGTTCAGAGATACCTCAATCCAGGATTCCATAAAATCGCGATGAGTTTACCACAGAATTCCATCACGATAGAACCGGGCAGCAGCACTGCCCGGTTTCAGGATTATTGCTGCGGCGTATCCGCGTCTTTCGCATCCAGCACCACTTCTTCCGGGCGCAGAACGCTGATCAGTTTGAAGATCAGGCTCAGGCCGATCCCAACAATGGTCGCCAGCGCCATTCCTTTCAGTTCCGCCGCGCCAATATGCACTTTCGCGCCGCTGACGCCGATGATCAAAATCACCGAGGTCAGGATCAGGTTCTGCGCTTTGTTGTAATCGACTTTTGATTCAATCAATACGCGAATACCGGATGCGCCGATCACGCCGTACAACAGCAGCGATACGCCGCCCATTACCGGCAGCGGGATTATCTGAATCGCAGCGGCCAGTTTACCCACGCAGGAGAGCAGAATGGCAAAAATCGCTGCGCCGCCGATAACCCAGGTGCTGTACACGCGGGTGATCGCCATAACACCGATGTTTTCACCGTAGGTGGTGTTCGGCGTAGAACCGAAGAACCCGGAAATCATCGTTGATAACCCGTTGGCAAACATCGAACGATGCAGGCCAGGGTCACGAACCAGATCCTTTTTAACGATGTTCGCCGTCACGACCAGGTGGCCTACGTGTTCGGCAATCACCACCAGCGCCGCTGGCAGAATTGTCAGAATGGCAAACCATTCAAAGCGCGGCGTATAGAACGTCGGCAGCGCGAACCAGTGCGCTTCGGCAATCGGCGCGGTATCCACCACTCCCATCGCAAATGACAGCGCATAGCCTGCCAGCACGCCGATCAGGATCGGGATAATGGCCAGGAAACCCCGGAACAGCACGGAGCCAAAGACCGTCACCGCCAGGGTCACAAGGGAGATGGTAATGGTTTTGGTATCCGGGGATTGCCCTTCAGCAGGCAGCAACCCGGCCATTCCCGCAGCCACGCCCGCCAGTTCCAGACCGATAACGGCAACGATTGCGCCCATCGCCGCAGGCGGGAACATCACGTCCAGCCAGCCGGTCCCGGCTTTCTTCACGATAAAAGAGACCAGGCAGAACAGCACGCCGCACATGATAAAACCACCCAGCGCCACTTCATACCCCAGCGGCAACAGCAGCAGAACCGGTGAAATAAAGGCAAAGCTCGACCCTAAATATGCAGGAATTTTACCTTTACAAATAAAGAGATACAGCAACGTACCGATGCCGTTAAACAGCAGAACGGTAGCCGGGTTGATATGAAACAGGACTGGCACCAGCACGGTTGCGCCAAACATGGCGAACAAATGCTGCAAACTAAGCGGGATTGTCTGTAAAAGCGGCGGTCTTTCACTTACCCCGATAGCACGGCGCGTCATAGTGTTTTCCTCTGAGTGTTGTATGTTATGGGTGTTTTATTCAAAAAAAAGCCGACTCTTAAAGTCGGCTCTTTATTATTCATTCAATTACTTCGTACCAAAGATCTTATCGCCGGCATCGCCGAGGCCCGGAATAATGTATCCGTGCTCGTTAAGTCCCTTATCAATCGATGCGGTGTACAGCTCAACATCCGGGTGCGCTTTCTCCAGCGCCGCAATGCCTTCCGGCGCAGCAACCAGCACCAGCACTTTAATGCTGTGGCAGCCTGCGTTTTTCAGCAGATCGATCGTCGCAATCATTGAACCGCCGGTTGCCAGCATCGGGTCAACCACCAGCGCCATACGCTCATCGATGTTGGATACCAGTTTCTGGAAGTACGGAACGGGCTCCAGCGTTTCTTCGTTACGGTAGATGCCCACCACGCTGATACGCGCGCTCGGCACATGCTCCAGGACGCCTTCCATCATGCCCAGACCGGCACGCAGGATAGGAACCACGGTGATTTTTTTACCTTTGATTTGTTCGATTTCAACCGGGCCATTCCAGCCGTCGATGGTTACCGTTTCGGTTTCCAGGTCTGCGGTCGCTTCATAGGTCAGCAGGCTGCCTACTTCCGAGGCGAGTTCACGAAAGCGTTTGGTGCTAATGTCGTTTTCACGCATCAGACCCAGCTTGTGTTTGACGAGTGGGTGTTTGACTTCCACGATCTTCATACTCTTCTCCTTTCCTCAGACGAGTGGCAACCACAAAAAAAATCGCCGGATTATACCGCTTTTCCTCTCTGGCGCAACACAACGTATGCTTGACATGGATCAACCAAAGTGACATACGTCTGGAGAATGAGTATAAAACACGCCCCGCACAGATGGCGGGGCTGAATAACAACGTATTGAATCTTAAATATTTTCTCCGTTGTTTTTAATTACATTTTGATACCAGGCAAAAGATCTCTTCGGATGGCGCGCTAACGTCCCGCTGCCGTCATTATTTTTATCGACATAGATAAAGCCATAACGTTTTTTCATCTCGCCCGTCCCCGCCGACACCAAATCAATGCAGCCCCACGGGGTGTAACCCATCAAATCAACGCCATCTTCCACAACGGCTTTTTTCATTTCACGAATGTGCGCTGCGAGATAGTCGATACGATACCGATCGTCAACGGAACCATCTGCCTGCTGAATATCTATCGCGCCAAAGCCGTTCTCGACAATAAACAGCGGTAGCTGGTAGTGATCCCAGAACCAGTTGAGCGAGTAGCGTAACCCCACAGGATCGATCTGCCAGCCCCAGTCCGACTTCTGCACATACGGATTGGAGACCAGACTTTTCGTTTCGTCGTAATCGAGCTGTGGGTTATCTGCGGTCGCTTTCGTGGCAAAAGACATGTAATAGCTGAAACCGATATAGTCCACACAGCCCTGTAACAGGGCTGTGCGATCTTCATCGGTGATATCCAGCGCAAAGCCCCGACGCGCAAAGTAGTTGAGGATATGCTGCGGATATTTCCCGCGCACATGCACATCCGTAAACCAGTAGCGACGGTGCATCGCGTTCATCGCCATCATCATATCGTCCGGCGCGCAGGTCAGCGGATAGATCGGACACATGGCGATCATGCAGCCAATCTGCAATGCCGGGTTGATCTCCCGCGCCGCTTTCACCGCCAGCGCGCTGGCGACCAGCTCATAGTGCGCCGCCTGATACATCACTGGTTCACGATCTTCGCCCGGCAGGTATTTCAGCCCCGAGTTGGTGAACGGCGCGAAATCTTCGTGATAATTGGCCTGGTTGTTGATCTCATTGAAGGTCATCCAGTATTTCACTTTGTGCTGATAGCGGGTAAATACCACTTTCGCGAAGCGCACGAAGAAATCGATCAGCTTACGGTTACGCCAGCCGCCATATTCCGTGACCAGATGGTAAGGCATTTCAAAATGCGACAGCGTAATCACCGGCTCAATACCGTACTTCAGGCATTCATCAAACAGGGCGTCATAAAACTGCAAACCCGCTTCATTCGGCTGTAATTCATCCCCCTGCGGGAAAATGCGCGTCCAGGCGATAGAGGTGCGAAAACATTTAAAGCCCATCTCGGCAAAGAGCTTAATATCGTCTTTGTAGCGGTGATAGAAATCGATAGCCTCATGGTTAGGATAATTTTTCCCGGCGATCACGCCGTCGGTAATTTCCCGCGGAACGCCATGCGCACCGGCGGTCATCACATCCGCCACGCTAATCCCCTTTCCGCCTTCCTGCCAGCCGCCTTCTAACTGGTGAGCGGCAACGGCGCCGCCCCACATGAAATTCGCTTTAAATCCAGACATACGTTTCCCTCATTGTAATTGCAATGTTAACGCCGCTACGCTGACAACCCGAAGCAAAACAGAAACCGGTTTCAGTACGATACTGTGCATAACTGGCGCAGGTTTCAAGCACGGTAATGAACCCGGTTTCATTTTCGTGGAGCAGTTCAAACAAATGGGTACACAACGGTAAAACGCTGAAAAATTCGGCAGATAAAAACGGATGCAGAGCAGGCTCGCAAACGTTTGCTTTCCCTGTTAGAATTGCGCCGAATTTAATTTTCACCGCAAGTAACGCGTGGGGACCTAAGCAGTGACCGACAAAACCTCTCTTAGCTATAAAGATGCCGGTGTTGATATTGACGCTGGTAATGCTCTGGTTGATCGAATCAAAGGCGTAGTGAAGAAAACTCGCCGCCCGGAAGTCATGGGTGGTTTGGGTGGCTTCGGCGCGCTGTGCGCATTGCCGCAAAAATATCGTGAGCCTGTACTGGTTTCCGGCACTGACGGCGTAGGGACAAAACTGCGTCTGGCGATGGATCTGAAACGCCACGACACCATCGGGATCGACCTGGTGGCGATGTGCGTCAACGATCTGGTCGTTCAGGGCGCGGAGCCGCTGTTCTTCCTGGATTACTACGCGACCGGCAAGCTGGACGTCGATACCGCCGCCAGCGTGATCAACGGTATTGCCGAAGGTTGTCTGCAATCAGGCTGCGCGCTGGTCGGCGGCGAAACCGCTGAAATGCCAGGGATGTATCATGGCGAAGATTACGATGTCGCCGGTTTCTGCGTCGGCGTGGTGGAAAAATCAGAAATTATCGACGGTTCCAAAGTGGCCGATGGCGATGTGCTGATTGCCCTTGGCTCCAGCGGCCCGCACTCCAACGGCTATTCTCTGGTGCGCAAGATCGTTGAAGTCAGCGGCTGCGACCCGGAAAACACCGAGCTGGAAGGCAAACCGTTAGCCGATCACCTGCTGGCGCCAACCCGCATTTATGTGAAGTCCATTCTGGAACTGATTGAAAAAGTCGATGTGCACGCCATCGCCCACCTGACCGGCGGCGGTTTCTGGGAAAATATTCCTCGCGTATTGCCGGACAACACCCAGGCGGTGATTGACGAATCTTCCTGGCAATGGCCAGCCGTCTTCAACTGGCTGCAAACCGCAGGCAACGTCAGCCAGCATGAAATGTATCGCACCTTCAACTGCGGCGTCGGGATGGTGATCGCCCTGCCGGAAGCGGAAGTGGATAACGCCCTCGCCCTGCTGAAAGCAAAAGGTGAAAACGCCTGGAAAATCGGTATCATTAAAGCTTCTGATTCCGAACAGCGCGTGGTTATTCAATGATGAATCTTGTGGTGCTTATTTCCGGCAACGGAAGCAATTTGCAGGCGATTATCGATGCCTGCAAAGAGAAAAAAATCAAAGGCACCCTTCGGGCAGTATTCAGCAACAAGGCCGACGCGTTCGGCCTTGAACGCGCGCGTGAGGCCGGAATTCCGGCACATGCGTTAACGGCCGATCAATTCGCCAGCCGTGAAGCGTTTGACCGCGAACTGATGCGTGAAATAGACGCTTACGCCCCCGATCTCGTGGTGCTGGCGGGCTATATGCGCATCCTGAGCCCCGCGTTCGTCGCCCACTATGAGGGGCGTCTACTCAATATTCACCCTTCCCTGCTGCCAAAATACCCGGGGTTGCATACGCACCGTCAGGCGCTGGAAAACGGCGATGAAGAACACGGAACCTCTGTCCATTTTGTTACCGATGAACTCGACGGCGGCCCGGTTATTCTGCAAGCGAAGATTCCGGTCTTTGAAGGCGACAGCGAAGATGAAATTACGGCCCGCGTTCAGACGCAGGAACACGCTATCTATCCTCTGGTCGTCAGTTGGTTTGTGGATGGCCGTCTGGAAATGCGTGATAACGCCGCCTGGCTGGATGGCAATCGCCTGCCGCCGCAAGGCTATGCCGCCGAGTAATAACATTCCCTCGCAGGACGGCGCCATCAGGCAATCCAACGTTTCAATGCCGGGTGGCGCGTCAACACTTTATCCGGCCTACGCCTCAGGAATTCCCCTCATCTCTTTGCTTATCTGACGGTTTATTGTCATATTTTTCTGGCACAGTTGGACATCTGAGCGCAATGCTCGCCATAATAATCAGGCAGTGTCCCGTGAATAAAACGGAGTGTGAGTTGTAATGGGTCAGGAAAAACTATACATCGAGAAAGAGCTAAGTTGGTTAGCGTTCAACGAACGCGTGCTCCAGGAAGCTGCGGATAAATCAAATCCGCTTATTGAACGCATGCGCTTCCTGGGCATCTATTCCAATAACCTTGACGAGTTCTATAAAGTTCGTTTCGCCGAACTGAAACGTCGCATCATAATCAGCGAAGAACAGGGTTCTAATTCTCATTCTCGCCATCTGCTAGGTAAGATCCAGTCCCGGGTACTAAAAGCCGACCAGGAATTCGACAGCCTGTACAACGAATTGCTGCTGGAAATGGCACGTAATCAGATCTTCTTAATCAACGAACGCCAACTGTCGGCCAACCAGCAAAGCTGGCTGCGGCATTATTTTAAACACTACTTACGCCAACACATCACGCCAATTCTGATCAATCGCGAGACGGATTTAGTTCAGTTTCTGAAAGATGATTACACCTATCTGGCCGTAGAGATTATTCGTGGCGATGCTATCCGCTACGCGCTGCTGGAAATTCCATCCGACAAAGTGCCGCGTTTTGTGAATCTGCCGCCGGAAGCGCCGCGTCGCCGTAAGCCGATGATCCTGCTGGATAACATTTTGCGCTACTGCCTGGACGACATCTTCAAAGGCTTCTTTGACTACGACGCGCTGAATGCCTACTCAATGAAGATGACCCGTGATGCCGAATACGATTTGGTGCACGAGATGGAATCGAGCCTGATGGAGCTGATGTCCTCCAGCCTGAAACAACGCCTGACCGCCGAGCCGGTGCGTTTTGTTTATCAGCGCGATATGCCAAACGCGCTGGTGGAAGTGCTGCGTGAAAAGCTGACCATCTCCCGCTACGACTCCATCGTACCCGGCGGCCGGTATCACAACTTCAAAGACTTCATTAGCTTCCCCAACGTGGGCAAAGCCAATCTGGTGAACAAGCCGCTGCCGCGATTGCGCCATCTCTGGTTTGATAAAGAGAAGTTCCGCAACGGGTTCGACGCCATTCGCGAGCGCGACGTTCTGCTCTATTATCCGTACCACACTTTCGAACATGTGCTGGAATTGTTGCGCCAGGCCTCCTTTGACCCCAGCGTGCTGGCGATCAAAATCAACATCTACCGTGTGGCGAAGGATTCACGCATCATCGACTCGATGATTCACGCCGCCCATAACGGCAAGAAAGTCACCGTGGTGGTGGAATTGCAGGCGCGATTCGATGAAGAGGCGAATATCCACTGGGCGAAGCGGCTGACCGAAGCAGGCGTACATGTGATCTTCTCGGCGCCAGGCCTGAAAATTCACGCCAAACTGTTCCTCATCTCGCGTAAAGAAGGCGATGAGGTGGTGCGTTATGCGCACATCGGCACAGGGAACTTCAACGAAAAAACGGCACGCCTGTACACCGACTATTCCTTACTGACCGCCGATGCGCGTATCACGAACGAAGTCCGTCGCGTGTTCAACTTTATCGAGAACCCTTACCGCCCGGTGACGTTCGACTATTTGCTGGTCTCTCCGCAGAACTCACGACGCCTGCTGTACGAGATGATCGATAAAGAAATCGCCAACGCCCAGCAAGGTCTCCCCTCCGGCATTACGCTGAAGCTGAATAACCTGGTGGACAAGGGGCTGGTCGACCGTCTGTACGCCGCATCCAGCTCGGGTGTGCCGGTCAATCTGCTGGTTCGTGGGATGTGTTCGCTGATTCCAAATCTGGAAGGCATTAGCGACAATATCCGCGTGATCAGTATCGTGGATCGTTATCTCGAACATGACCGGGTTTATATTTTTACCAACGGCGGCGACAAGCAGGTGTATCTTTCCTCCGCTGACTGGATGACGAGAAATATCGATTACCGTATCGAAGTTGCTGCGCCGCTGCTCGACCCGTGCCTTAAGCAACGCGTGCTGGATATTATTGACATCCTGTTTAGCGACACGGTAAAAGCCCGCTACATAGATAAAGAACTGAGTAATCGCTACGTGCCGCGCGGAAATCGTCGCAAGGTGCAGTCGCAACTGGCGATTTACGACTACATCAAATCACTCGAGCAACCTGACTAACGCTATGCCAATACATGACAAGACACCCCGGCCGCAGGAGTTCGCGGCGGTCGACCTCGGTTCGAACAGTTTTCATATGGTCATTGCCCGCGTGGTGGATGGCGCCATGCAGATCATCGGTCGGCTGAAACAGCGCGTACATCTGGCGGATGGTCTCGGCGAAGACAATATGTTAAGTGAAGAAGCGATAGAACGCGGGTTAAGCTGCTTATCGTTATTCGCCGAACGCCTACAGGGATTTTCCCCGTCAAGCGTGTGTATCGTAGGCACCCATACCCTGCGCCAGGCGCTGAACGCCACCGATTTTCTGAAGCGCGCGGAGAAGGTCATCCCCTACCCGATCGAAATCATTTCCGGTAACGAAGAAGCCCGCCTGATTTTTATGGGCGTGGAGCATACGCAGCCGGAAAAAGGCCGCAAGCTGGTGATCGATATCGGCGGGGGCTCGACGGAGTTAGTCATCGGCGAAAACTTCGAGCCAAAACTGGTCGAAAGCCGTCGCATGGGGTGCGTCAGTTTCGCACAGATCTATTTTCCTGGCGGCGCCATCAGCCCGGAAAATTTCCAGCGCGCCCGAATGGCCGCTGCGCAAAAACTGGAGACGTTAACCTGGCAGTTCCGCATTCAGGGCTGGAACGTCGCGCTGGGCGCGTCCGGCACCATCAAAGCCGCCCATGAAGTGCTGCTGGAAATGGGTGAGAAGGACGGCTTCATTACGCCAGAACGACTGGATAAACTGATGGCGGAAGTGCTCAGGCACCGCTCCTTTGAAGCACTGAGCCTGCCGGGCCTGTCTGAAGAGCGAAAAGCGGTCTTTGTTCCGGGTCTGGCCATTCTGTGTGGCGTTTTTGATGCGCTGGCAATCCGCGAACTCCGCCTTTCCGACGGGGCGCTGCGCGAAGGCGTGCTGTACGAAATGGAAGGCCGCTTCCGTCATCAGGATGTGCGCAGCCGTACGGCCAAAAGCCTGGCGAATCAGTATAACATCGACAGCGATCAGGCCCGGCGCGTGCTGGAAACAACCATGCAGATGTATGAACAGTGGCAGACGCAACAGCCAAAGCTGGCGCATCCACAGCTGGAAGCGTTACTGAAGTGGGCTGCAATGCTGCATGAGGTGGGGCTGAACATCAACCACAGCGGCCTGCACCGCCACTCTGCCTATATTCTGCAAAACAGCGATTTGCCGGGTTTTAACCAGGAACAGCAACTGATGATGGCGACATTAGTCCGTTATCATCGTAAAGCCGTTAAGCTGGATGACTTGCCCCGCTTTACGCTGTTCAAGAAAAAACAATTCCTGCCGTTGATTCAGCTATTGCGCCTGGGCGTTCTGCTGAATAATCAGCGCCAGGCCACCACAACGCCGCCAACGCTACGGCTAAAAACTGACGACAATCACTGGACGTTGCGCTTCCCGCATGACTGGTTTAGCCAAAACGCGCTCGTCCTGCTCGATCTGGAAAAAGAGCAGCAATACTGGGAAGCGGTCACGGGCTGGCGTCTCAAAATCGAAGAAGAGAGTTCGCCCACTATCGCGGCGTAATTTCGCCTCAGGCATCAGACAATGGTGCCTGTACCTCTTCCAGCGTCGCCGCCAGCGGCCTGGGTTCGCCAAGCAAATAGCCCTGAAGGTAATCGATCCCCAACGCGCTCACCGCGCTACGAATTTCTTCGCTTTCCACATATTCCGCCACCACTTGCATATTCTTCATTCGCGCCAGATGGCAAATGGACGCCACAATCTGGTAATCGAGACTGTTAGAGACGATATTGCGAATAAAGCTGCCATCGATCTTGAGAATATTCGCGCTCACATTTTTCAGCCGCGCATAACTGGCATAACCGGTTCCAAAATCATCAATCGCTATCTGGCAACCTAACTGTTGCAACTGTGACAACGTTGCCTGACCCTGTTCGGCATTGGTGAACGCATTGCTTTCGGTCACTTCAAAGATCAGTTGCCACGCTTCAACTTCGTACTGGCTCAGCAGGTTACTGACATCAATCGGAAACTGGGCGCGGCATACCGACGTTGGTGACAGATTGATGGCAAACCGGTGGGCTGGCAGCTTATCCCGATTCTGCGCCATAAAGCGCAGGGTATTTTCAATCACCCACAGATCGATGCTGGACGACAGGCCAAATTCGTGAGCAACGGGCAGAAAACCATCGGGATTGATCATGCCGCCATTATCGTCTTTCAGTCGCAGCAGTATTTCATGGTAAACATCGCCGCGAATGCCTGAAATCGGCTGCGCCATCAGGCAAAAATGATCGTGCTCCAGTGCATACTGCAAGCGGTTCATCATCGCCACTTTATCTTTCAGGTCCCGCTGCAAATGCATTGCGCCACGCCGCTGCATATTCTCCGGTTTGTTGGTCATCAGGGAAAGATCGGCGATGGTGCTTAATTCGCCTAATAACAGATAGATATGGCTGACCGGAGAGCGCACATAGCAGTAGCTGACCCCAATCTGCGGCTGGAGCGGCATATCATCCCACATAAAACGGAATTGCTTGATATGGTTGTCCAGCGCTTCAATGCGCTGTTGATGCGACTCCATATTCAGACGCAGAATCAAATCATGCCCCGACAGCTGATACACGCATTCACCGGGCGCCAGCAAGGTGTTTATCCAGTGGGAGAGCTTTTGCTTGTACTGAATCCGCAGCATAACGCCATAGTTCTTCCCCAGTAATTCCAGGCCGGGCACGCGTAAAAAACAGAGTGCTGACCAGGGCGAATTTTTCAGCGCGCGATTTAGCGCCCGCAGGTTAGGCAAATGCACGACGGGATCAAGATACGCGAGCCGACGCGCCCGACCGCTGACGATTCTCTGGCGCGTCGCCAGCACCGCCATATAGCTCACAATAAAAGAGAAAACCAGGTAGCTTGAAGACGTAATAGTGAGTTGTGTGTCATACCCGGAATAATAAGGCATGTAGCTCTGGTAATAATGAATTGCGGTAATGAGAACAGCCGACCATATCAGCGAAATAAATCGATAACCGTAGCGCATCGCTCCCCATAGCATTACCGGCAATAATAATGACAAGGTATAGTTAGTGCTAAATATTGAACTATTTTCATTCAATGGCATGCAAAGCATTGTCATGAGCAATGTCAGCACGAGCAACCAGATAACAACCTCTTTCTTTGTGACTTTCTTATCAAACTGTTGTTTCAGCTGCGCATAATATCCACGCAGATATAGCGGATTGCGGACAGTGCGAATAATAAAATAACACAGCGGAACGCCGATAAGATTTCCCACCAGCAAAGCCTGATAGTTAATCAATGTATTGATATTAAAAGGCATTACGCCCATCATGCTTGATTTGCTCGCATACATTCCCAGGAAGGCGGCAAATTGAAAGAGCACCAGAAATAACGTCGCCGGGCAAAACACCTGCCAGAACATCCGCTGAAACATCAGATGAGCATCGCCATGAGACACCTGATTACGCCGGGGAGTAAACACGCGATACCCGCCCCAGCAGAGCACGACCGGGATAATGAAATGTCCGATAATGGAGAGCGTCTCATACAATCCCACTATCGGATAACGATTCCAGAAGATTGCGACCGCAATGCCTGGTAATGCCGCCCAGTCAAAAAATGACATCAGGCTAATGGTGAATGCCAAGGGAAGATAAAAAAGCGTGACATTGCCGGAACCCGTATTGGTATGCGCGTAGGTATTGGCAATGCTTAATATGGGCAACAGCAAAGAGGGTAAAATGAGAGGTAGCACCCACCATTTATCTCTGATTTTGATATAGGTCTGATTTAGTTTCATAGATGCTCAGCAAAAACCCTCGCTTCCTGCAAGGTGCTTCAGACAGGCATCCCACCTGACTTTAAAATAATAATAAAAACAACGTCACAATATGTGTCTTGATTCTAGTTATCAACGGGAAGCAACATTTGATATATATCAATCAATTTCCTTCTCATTAACTAATAATTACGTTTTTTCTGCTTCGTTATCATTAATTTATTATTAATGTAAATACTAAAATTATCTTCCATAACAATAAGAGATAAATCAACTGACGTATTTTTACATAATCGACAATTGACCATTCCTTTACAATGTGCCTTAATGTACCCATCGCCCACTATGCTGGGCATACCCTAAGGAACCTTTTGTGAGTCAGGCAACCAGTATGCGAAAACGACATCGATTTAACAGTCGAATGACCCGTATCGTACTGTTTATCAGTTTTCTCTTCTTCTTCGGACGCTTCGTCTACTCTTCTATCGGTGCCTGGCATCATCATCAGGATAAAAAAGAAGCTCAACAGTCCACTCTCTCAGTCGAGACGCCTGCTCAACGCTAAACTTTTCCTGCTCACATAAACATACTGTTTTCTGGATTGCATATGCATTCGCCGGACAGATAGCGCTGTGCCTCAGTCTGGTAAAGAAAAACCCCCTGCACAGGCAGAGGGTCTTTATTCATTACAACGCAGTGGTCATGAAGCGGGAGGTTATTCCCACTCAATCGTTGCTGGCGGCTTACCGCTGATGTCATACACCACGCGGGAGATGCCGTTGACTTCGTTGATGATGCGGTTAGAGACGCGGCCGAGGAAATCATACGGCAGGTGCGCCCAGTGCGCGGTCATAAAGTCGATGGTTTCTACCGCACGCAGGGAGACAACCCAGTCGTATTTACGGCCATCGCCCATTACGCCAACGGAACGAACCGGCAGGAACACGGTGAACGCCTGGCTCACTTTGTTGTACAGATCCGCTTTGTGCAGCTCTTCGATGAAGATTGCATCCGCACGACGCAGCAGGTCGCAGTACTCTTTCTTCACTTCGCCCAGTACGCGTACGCCCAGACCCGGCCCCGGGAACGGGTGACGGTACAGCATGTCGTACGGCAGGCCCAGTTCCAGACCAATCTTGCGCACTTCGTCTTTGAACAGCTCTTTCAGCGGCTCAACCAGACCCATCTTCATCTCTTTCGGCAGGCCGCCCACATTGTGGTGAGATTTGATGACGTGTGCTTTACCGGTGGCGGAAGCGGCGGACTCGATAACGTCAGGATAGATAGTGCCCTGCGCCAGCCATTTCACGTCTTCCAGTCTGAACGCTTCTTCGTCGAAGACTTCAACGAATACGCGACCGATGATCTTACGTTTCGCTTCTGGATCGTTTTCGCCTTTCAGCGCGGTCAGGAAACGTTCTTCCGCCGGAACGTGAACAATGTTGAGACCAAAATGATCGCCGAACATGTCCATTACCTGCTCGGCTTCGTTCAGACGCAGCAGGCCGTTATCAACGAATACGCAGGTCAGGTTTTTACCGATGGCACGGTGCAACAGCATCGCGGTAACGGAAGAGTCAACGCCGCCAGACAGGCCGAGGATCACTTTGTCGTCGCCAACCTGTTCACGGATGCGATTTACCGCATCGTCGATGATCTTCGCCGGAGTCCACAGCGCTTCACACTGGCAGATATCACGCACAAAGCGTTCCAGCATGCGCATACCCTGACGGGTGTGCGTGACTTCCGGGTGGAACTGCACGCCGTAAAAACGTTTTTCCTCGTTAGCCATAATGGCGAACGGGCAGGTTTCGGTGCTGGCAACGGTAACAAAGTCAGACGGGATAGCGGTAACTTTATCGCCGTGGCTCATCCACACGTCCAGCAGCGGCTTGCCGTCTGCGGTCAGGGAGTCTTCAATGCCGCGAATCAGCGCGCTGTCGGTTCTCACTTCCACCTGCGCGTAACCGAATTCACGTTCATTGGATGCTTCAACATGGCCGCCCAGTTGCATCGCCATCGTCTGCATGCCGTAGCACACGCCGAATACCGGCACGCCAGCTTCAAACACATACTCCGGCGCGCGCGGGCTGTTTTCTTCAGTGGTGCTTTCCGGGCCGCCGGAAAGAATAATACCGCTTGGGTTGAATTCGCGAATTTGTGCTTCCGTAACATCCCACGCCCACAGTTCGCAGTAAACGCCGAGTTCACGCACGCGACGCGCAACCAGCTGAGTGTACTGAGAACCAAAATCCAGGATGAGAATGCGATGTTTATGAATATTTTCCGTCATTGACGCTAATTCCGAGGCAAGTGAAACAGATTAAATAAATCGCCCGACACGAGGTCGGGCGAAGAAAATCAGGAGCCCAGACGGTAGTTCGGGGACTCTTTGGTGATGGTCACGTCATGAACGTGGCTTTCCTGAATACCCGCACCGCTGATGCGTACAAACTCCGCTTTGGTACGCAGCGCGTCGATAGTACCACAGCCGGTCAGACCCATACAGGAGCGCAGGCCGCCCATCTGCTGGTGAATGATCTCTTTCAGTCGACCTTTATACGCTACGCGGCCTTCGATACCTTCCGGCACCAGTTTGTCTGCCGCGTTATCGCTCTGGAAGTAACGGTCAGAGGAGCCTTTGGACATCGCGCCCAGAGAACCCATACCACGGTAGGATTTGTAAGAACGGCCCTGGTACAGTTCGATTTCACCCGGGGATTCTTCAGTACCCGCCAGCATGGAACCGACCATTACCGCGCTTGCGCCTGCGGCGATCGCTTTGGCGATATCGCCGGAGAAACGAATACCACCATCGGCGATAACCGGAATGCCCAGACCTTCCAGCGCTTCAACTGCGTCAGAAACCGCGGTGATCTGCGGAACGCCTACGCCAGTGACGATACGGGTCGTACAGATAGAGCCTGGACCGATACCCACTTTCACCGCGCTGACGCCAGCGTCTGCCAGCGCGCGCGCGCCTGCGCCGGTTGCTACGTTACCGCCGATGATTTGCAGATCCGGGTATTTGGCGCGGGTTTCACGAATGCGTTGCAGAACGCCTTCGGAGTGGCCGTGAGAGGAGTCGATCAGCAGTACGTCAACGCCTGCGGCAACCAGCGCGTCAACGCGCTCTTCGTTGCCCGCGCCCGCGCCGACTGCCGCGCCAACGCGCAGACGACCCTGCTCATCTTTACAGGCGTTCGGTTTACGTTCCGCTTTCTGGAAATCTTTTACGGTGATCATGCCGATCAGATGGAAGCTGTCATCCACAACCAGCGCTTTCTCAACGCGTTTTTCGTGCATTTTGGCAAAAACCACTTCACGCGCTTCACCTTCGCGCACCGTGACCAGGCGCTCTTTCGGCGTCATATACACGCTGACAGGCTGGCTCAGGTCGGTGACAAAACGCACGTCACGACCGGTAATGATACCGACCAGCTCGTTATCTTCGGTAACAACTGGATAGCCAGCAAAACCGTTACGTTCAGTCAATTCTTTCACTTCACGCAGCGTGGTGGTTGGCAGAACGGTTTGCGGGTCGGTGACCACGCCGGATTCATGTTTCTTCACGCGGCGAACTTCTTCCGCCTGACGCTCGATAGACATGTTTTTGTGGATAAAACCGATGCCGCCTTCCTGTGCCAGGGCAATTGCAAGGCGCGCTTCCGTCACGGTATCCATTGCTGCGGAGAGCATAGGGATGTTCAGACGAATGGTTTTCGTCAACTGCGTGCTGAGGTCGGCAGTATTCGGCAGAACGGTGGAGTGAGCGGGAACGAGGAGGACGTCGTCAAACGTCAGAGCTTCTTTAGCAATACGTAGCATGGGCAATATCTCTAACCTGGGGGTGGATAAATATTGCCGTGGCATTATACAGAGCGAAACCGATTGCATCCACACTTTTTTGCAAATAATGCTTGCGATCCCCTGTGGGCGGGTTACTATCGACTGAATAACTTGCTGATTTAGAATTTGATCCCGCTCACATGTTATCCTCTCAGACCTCCTCAATCTTTACCGTAAGCCGCCTTAATCAGACGGTTCGTCTGCTGCTTGAGCAGGAAATGGGGCAAGTATGGATCAGCGGTGAAATCTCTAATTTCACGCAGCCCGCCTCCGGTCACTGGTACTTTACGCTAAAGGATGACACCGCCCAGGTACGCTGCGCGATGTTCCGTAACAGCAACCGCCGCGTCACTTTTCGCCCGCAGCACGGGCAACAGGTGCTGGTTCGCGCCAATATCACCCTGTATGAGCCACGCGGCGACTATCAGATCATCGTTGAAAGCATGCAGCCTGCGGGTGAAGGCCTGCTCCAGCAGAAGTATGAATTACTGAAAGCAAAATTGCAGGCTGAAGGGCTGTTCGATCAGCAGTATAAACAACCGCTCCCCTCGCCCGCTCACTGCGTCGGGGTGATCACCTCAAAAACCGGTGCCGCTTTACATGACATTCTTCATGTCCTGAAACGCCGCGATCCCTCCCTGCCGGTTATCATCTACCCGACCGCTGTTCAGGGTGATGACGCGCCGGGCCAGATTGTTCGCGCCATTGAACGGGCTAACGCCCGAAATGAATGCGACGTGCTGATCGTCGGGCGCGGCGGCGGTTCACTGGAAGATCTGTGGAGCTTTAACGATGAACGCGTCGCGCGGGCGATTTTCGCCAGCCGCATTCCGGTCGTTAGCGCCGTCGGCCATGAAACCGACGTCACCATCGCCGATTTTGTTGCCGACCTGCGTGCGCCGACGCCTTCCGCAGCCGCCGAGATAGTCAGCCGTAATCAGCAGGAGTTGCTGCGCCAGATTCAGTCCGCGCAACAACGCCTCGGGATGGCGATGGATTACTATCTGGCAAACCGCAACCGCCGTTTTACGCAGCTTTTCCACCGGTTACAGCAGCAACACCCGCAACTGCGCCTGGCGCGCCAGCAGACGATGCTGGAAAGATTGCGCCAGCGGATGAACTTCGCGCTGGATAATCAACTCAAGCGCGCGGCCTCGCGCCAGCAACGTGTCCTCCAGCGTTTAAACCAGCAAAACCCGCAGCCGCGAATTTATCGCGCGCAAACGCGTATTCAGCAGTTGGAGTATCGTCTGGCCGAGAACGTGCGCGCACGTCTGAGCGCCACACGCGAACGCTTTGGCAATGCGGTAACGCATCTTGAAGCCGTCAGCCCACTCTCCACGCTGGCGCGCGGTTATAGCGTAACCACGGCGACGGACGGCAAGGTGCTGAAGCAAACCAGACAGGTGAAAGCCGGTGATGTGCTCACCACCCGGCTGTCAGACGGCTGGGTGGAAAGCGAAGTGAAAGGCGTGACGACCGCGAAGAAAACGCGCAGGAAAAAGACGGATTAAAGCGGCACAAACTCCACGCGCTTTTTAGAGATCAGCCCATGACCATTCTGGCAGAAATAATCCACCGCGCCGCAGGCTTTTAACACCTGGAGCGGCCTATGGCACTCCGGGCAGCGCGCTTCAAGTTCAATATCTTTATTGCAGCTGTCGCAATGCGCCGCACCGTTTTGCGGTTCCAGCTCTGTATGGCAACCCGGGCAGATAATCGACACGGTAACTCCTTTGATATGTTGCGGGCTGAGCATCAAAGCCCATGACCAATAAATCCCTGAACGCCTGTTCCCGTCTCGTTCGTTGAACTGCCGGGGCGTCACTCACGCCCCGGCCAGGTCGGATGTTGCATCAGGCGTTAGTAACCGGCTTCTGCTCATTTTTAGTCTGTGTATTTTCCAGCATACGACGAACCGGAACAATAAGCACGATCAGCACCGCAGCGCAAATCAGCAGGGCGACGGAGCAACGCGCGAAGAGGTCCGGCAGCATATCGAGCTGATCGGCCTTCACATGGCCGCCAATCAGGCCCGCAGCCAGGTTACCCAGCGCGCTCGCACAGAACCACAGCCCCATCATCTGACCGCGCATTCTTTCCGGCGCCAGCAACGTCATGGTCGCCAGACCAATCGGGCTCAGGCACAGCTCGCCCAGCGTCAGCATCAGAATGCTGCCTACCAGCCAGAACGGTGATACGCCCGCCCCGCCGTTATTCAGCACGTTCTGCGCCGCCAGCATCATCAGGCCAAAGCCCGCCGCCGCACACAGAATACCGATAACAAACTTGGTGATGCTGCTCGGGCGAATGTTCATGCTCGCCAGCTTTGGCCATGCCCAGCTGAACACCGGCGCCAGCAGGATGATAAACAGGGCGTTGATCGACTGGAACCATACGGCCGGGATCTCAAAATCGCCGATCATGCGGTTAGTGTAGTCGTTGGCGAACAGGTTGAATGAGGTCGGCTTTTGCTCAAACGCAGACCAGAAGAATGCGGCTGAAACCAGCAGGATAAAGCAGACCAGCAGTCGTGCGCGCTCTTTACGGTTCAGGCCCGCAAAAACAAACAGGTAGATAAAGTAGAGCGCAACAGACGCCGCAATCACGTACACCAGCATGCTGGCTACCGCGACCGGGTTAATCACAATCACGCCCTGAGCGATCAGCGCAACGATAACCACCACGCCTACTGCCAGCGCCAGCAGCCATGCGCCCACGCCGTTTCTCTTCACTACCGGGCTGTTCCAGGTGGAGTCCAGCCCCACTTCGCTGTCGTAGCGTTTCATTGCCGGAACGGCAAACACGCGGAAGATGATCAACGCCACCAGCATCCCGATGCCGCCGATACCAAAGCCCCAGTGCCAGCCGTGGCTTTTAATCAGCCAGCCGGAGATCAGCGGCGCAATGAACGACCCCATATTGATGCCCATATAGAACAGCGAGAAACCGCCGTCACGACGCGCATCGCCTTTTTTATACAGCGTCCCCACCATGACCGAGATACAGGTCTTGAACAGGCCAGAACCGAGCACGATAAACATCAGGCCGATAAAGAACAGGTTGTCGCCCATCACGGCAGAGAGCGCAATCGACAGGTGGCCGAGCGCAATCAGAATCGAGCCGTACCAGACCGCTTTCTGCTGGCCGAGCCAGTTATCCGCCAGCCAGCCGCCCGGCAATGCCGCGAGATACATCGTACCGGCAAAGATACCGACAATCGCAGAGGCGTTTTCACGCGCCAGTCCCATGCCCCCGTCATAGACGGTCGCAGCCATAAACAGGATCAGTAACGGACGGATGCCGTAAAACGAGAAACGTTCCCACATCTCGGTGAAGAACAGCGAACCGAGCGGATAAGGATGGCCGAAGAACGTTCGGCTTTCTTTTTGATTAACAGAGGATTGCATAATTCTCCCGAAAAGGTATGTCGTTGTGCTTATAAACACCGCAATGCACGCCGACCAGTTACGTATCTGGCCGATTTTTTTACATGCGGCGAAGGGTTATTTAACCATTTGATAACCTGGAGCCAGTTTTGTCTAGTACCAACCCCTGGACTTTAAGATGAAAATTCGACAATTGTCTACTTTCTTAGATTTAAAGTTGGAAGAAAACGAATAGTCATTGACATCACACAGGGAAACCATCGGCTGGAGCAAAACAAAAAACCCGCGACAGGCGCGGGTTTTATCAACGTCAGCGACGATTATTTGCTTTTTAATGTGAATGGCAAATAAGCCAGTTATCGATTGTTATAAAAGAGTTTTTTAATAAACACATCTAATTGTGTACACCCGTGTGTACATTAAAAAACAAAGTGCTTACTTAATTCGCTCTATTTTTAATCAATTCCAAACGCTACGCGGTAGGGCGTTCATTCCAAGCATCATGAGCCAGTAAATTACCATCTTTATACAGATGGGTAATTTTTTCATAGTTCAGGGCCACTTCTTCCATATGGCCGGTTCCCGGACAGCCTCGCGTATCATGCATAGCTGGACTGACCGAAATAACTTTCACATTTTCCAGAGTAATCCGGTAATACTCCGCCTCTTGTCCGGCGTAGTTAATGTGATAAAACTTGAATTCGGCTGATTTGAGCGTCTGACCGGTCGCTGCCGCCTTAAACAGATACGGCGATGCGCTATCAAGCTCTTTGGTAAACTGGAAAGGTGAATGCTGGCGTGTTCCCGTCACCTTCCCTGTCATTGGGTCGGTAGGGATAGTTAAATATGGTGTAACCCTCGAAGCTCAACACTTCCTTCACGGTCTTGTACATCGGAAGATCCACGGATCATTGCACCGCCATCGTCGGTCAAAAACAAGTGTACTGGTACTGCCATTTATAAAGCTCCTTGCTTACGATTAGTCGTATAACCATTTCCCGGCTTTAGCTGATTCGATCAGCATGCCAATAGTGAAATCAGGTACGGGGACAGGTTCCGTTTTCTTGAACGGATTCCACGAAAAAGGAAGGTTCGGAAAGTAAGTTTCGATTTTAAACCCTCCCCGTTCAACATTGAATTTCTTGAAAAAGTCATTCATCAGGTCTTCGGCTTCAAGTTCGTCAATGCTCAAATCAGTATCGAGATCAGTCTCAGGCGTTAATGTCACCCGTTTTATATTGAACAGATACGTTCCAGCGTAAGGCCGTACAAGCTCATAAATGCGCTGCTCAATGCTGTCTACCATAACTTATCGTTACCTCGCGCTATGGTGTTGTAATCGCGTATGGTGCGGTAGGTGATTTGCGACACATCAGAAGCAAGGATAATTTGACCAATCAGGGGAATTGAACGCCCAACAAACGGCGCAATGTTACGAACCATAACACGGCGAGCCGTCCACGGTGTATAGCCTCCTAACCAAGTAGGAAGCGAGATACCAAAGGGGAATTTGCTTTTCTTAAATACCGCTCGAGCAGCCTTTGAAGCGTAAGAGGTTCCTTTCGTCGCATTGGCAAATTTGCCCCTCGTACCTAAATTGTTTCTTCCCGATACGAGGGCAACCACCGCACCAAAATCAGCCACGCCGATCCCAAATTGGCTAGCGGTATTCTCACAAAAAATCATAAATAGAAGTTCGGCAGCACTTAAATTCGACTTTCCAGCGTAGAAGTATGTTCCGTTTAATTCCTCAACCGTATCCACAGCCAATTCCTTTTTTTGTGCAAAGGGCAATCATAACGGCCAATATTAAGCCATTCCAGAGCAACAGATTGATTTACATCAAGCACCAAGCGCATTCAGGAGCACACACCACCTTTTGCTTTTTGCCAGCAGGACATACATACCACCAGCGCGGATCTTTCCGGATTGGGATAGGTTGACACTTTCCGGGAAAACTCGCATTTAACCTTAGGAAATCTTAGGAGGCCGGTTGACACTTTTCGCGAATTGACCTTAACAAATCTAAACATCCCTCACCTGACACTCCCCCCGAAAACGCAGCAATGGCGCGGCTTCGTCCGGCTTTATACGTTTCCAGCGATCGGCCAAAGTGTAAAGCTATCGGTTTCGTTTTTCGGGGAAGGTTGATACTTTTCGCCGTTTTCCCAATAACCCTGGCATTTCTAAGCATCGTAGGTTGACACTTTTGCGGAAAATCCGGGGTTTTATGGCAGCGTTAACGAGGATAAATTAATTCGGGGCCTGCAATCACAGGGGCTGTGGCCGGGTTGACGCTTTTTCGTGGGAAAGTGAAAAGTGTCAACCTGTGCGTTTCGTATCTCAGGAACGGTTTACACTTTGCCACCGGGCGACGTTGACACATATCACCTGTGCACCTTTTCGCGCCAGAGTGAAAGAGCCTTAATCCCCTCCGGATTCCAGTCCGCCATTTCATCAGGGTAATCCGTGGAGGTGTAAAACAGTTCGCGCCTCAGGGTCAACAGCAGCAGCGCCACATTCTCTTTCAGGTCATAACGCTGAAAATAAAATTCAGCATCCTGCGTATCAAGATAAATACCTTCATCCTCCAGAAGCGCCACCTCATAGCCCAGTTCATCAGCTGCGGCGACAGCCACTGATTGATCGCCACAGCATCGAATGCTGTGATTTTCTCACCTAGCTTTGTTGGCTTCGGCAAAGTGCCGTCACGTACCTTGCGATCCAGAGTAGAAAGGCTCATACCCAGCATTTCAGCCAAACGATAGCGGCGGATGTAGCCGGTTGTAGGAATTGCAGACTGTGTGGAAGGTTGGTTTTTCATATGCCCCGTTACCTCTTGCTGGTGGTTGATGACTTGTAACGGAATAAATTGAAGACTGATTTGCCTCAAGGCGATAGGGTGCATATCCAGCTATGCACCATTATTTGTATTAGTCGGAATTGATCACTAATGAAAATGCCGTGTACTTATCTGGTTTAGGCGGTTGTAATTTTGATTTTTTTATCCAACGTTTGATTGAGTCTTTACTCACCGAGCCGTTGAAGTATTGATGTAGTTTCGAGAGCATTTCGTTTTTACTTGCCGCCGGATACTTCTCCCAAGTGTCTTTAAGTATTCTTATGGCTTTTGCATAATTGGGATTCCGTGGTTGTGATGAATTTTTTCGCTGCTTCAGTCGCTCAACAACCTTGCCAGAATGATAAACAAAGTGTAACTGTCCTAATTTCATGTTTTCATTGTAGAAAGCAATTTTTAACAGATTATCAGCAACGGAATCAAGCCCCATGAAATGCATAATGCAGGCCGAAAGAACTAAATCATTGCTTTCTTCTAATTTAAAAATATCGCCAAATGATCCATACTCAACACCAGAAAATTCATTTATCAAATCAATTACTTCTGGTTTTGATATTTCATCTCGAAGATAAAACCTAAATCCTTTATTTAACTCTTCAAGAACAGTTCTCTTTTCATTTGTTGTAACAAATCCCCGCGAACCTGATGCTGTTTCCATTATGTAAAAATCTGCGCTTTGGGAGAACTCCACGGCTTCATCAGCTATTCTTTTATTCACATTATTTACGTAATTGACAACTGGATGATTCGTTTTTTCCCCTGTTTTTTTGCTCACGAATGCACACATACTTTCATCCCTTTATTCAGCCAAACGCAAAGGCATTACGTTATATGTTTCACCTCGTTCCAACGCTACCAGCAAATCAGCCCACTGAGTCAGCGCCGCCTTGCGCTCGTTGAAATACTCATGCCGGTTACACCCTTGTGTACACGCTAATCATGCACTTTGTTGATTCTTTATGATAGCTCTTGATATGAAAAAAGCCCGACGCAATGCGGGCTTCAGGATTTTTTGACAGCAGATGATTTTCAGTAAATCGTCATTTGCTTTTCTTAATGTGCTTAATCAGACGTTTACGCTTACGCATCTGAGTCGGGGTCAGCGTATTGCGCTTATTCGCATACGGGTTTTCCCCTTCTTTAAACTGAATACGGATAGGCGTTCCCATCACGTCCAGCGATTTGCGGAAGTAGTTCATCAGATAGCGCTTGTAAGAGTCCGGCAGGTCTTTCACCTGGTTGCCGTGAATCACCACGATTGGCGGGTTATATCCCCCGGCGTGGGCATATTTAAGTTTCACGCGGCGACCGCGAACCAGCGGCGGCTGGTGATCTTCAACCGCCATAGTCATGATGCGGGTCAGCATGGCGGTGCTGACGCGACGGGTTGAACTGTCATACGCTTCACGTACGGACTCAAACAGGTTGCCCACGCCGCTGCCATGCAGCGCAGAGATAAAGTGTACGCGCGCAAAGTCGATAAAGCCCAGACGGAAGTCCAGCGTCTCTTTCACCTGCTCTTTCACTTCCTGGGTCAGGCCGTCCCATTTGTTCACGACGATGACAAGTGAGCGCCCACTATTAAGGATAAAGCCCAGCAGCGACAGATCCTGATCGGAAATCCCTTCGCGCGCATCAATAACCAGCATCACCACGTTGGCATCTTCAATCGCCTGCAACGTTTTAATGACAGAGAATTTTTCTACCGCATCGGTGACTTTCCCACGCTTACGTACGCCTGCGGTATCAATCAGCACGTATTCACGCTCATCGCGTTCCATCGGAATATAGATACTGTCGCGCGTCGTTCCCGGCATGTCATAGACCACTACGCGGTCTTCACCCAGAATACGGTTAGTCAGTGTGGACTTACCTACGTTCGGACGGCCGACAATCGCCAGTTTGATTGGCAGATCCTGAGGGTTGAAGTCATCTTCCGGCTCCTCTTCCCCGTTCTCTTCCGCTGCCAGTTTCGCCCAGTATTCGGCGTCTTCATCCACCTCTTCCTGCGGGGCGACGTCGTCCATCCACGGCAGCAGAACATGCTCCAGCAGGCTGAGCACGCCACGACCGTGAGAAGCTGCAATCGGGTGAATTTCACCTAAACCCAGCGCATAGAAGTCGACAACCGCCTGATCGGGATCGAGCCCGTCAGTTTTGTTTGCCACAAGGAACGTGGGTTTTTCGCGGGAGCGCAGATGTTTGGCGATCGCTTCATCCGCTGGCATCAGGCCAGCACGCGCATCCACCATGAACAGCACAACATCAGCCTCTTCAATCGCCAGCAGCGACTGTTCCGCCATGCGGGTTTCCACACCGTCTTCGGTGCCATCAATACCGCCGGTATCAATACAGATAAACTCGCGGCCTTCAATCTCCGCACGACCGTACTTACGGTCACGAGTCAGACCCGGGAAATCCGCAACCAGCGCATCTCGGGTGCGAGTTAGACGGTTAAATAACGTGGATTTTCCGACGTTAGGGCGCCCGACAAGCGCGACCACAGGTACCATGTTTAAAGCCTCATTTAAAAAATCATCAAACAACGCGCGCGATTTTTGCGCCGTTGTTAAAAACAGTAAAACGGCCCCTGCACCAGGAGCCGTTTTTCAAAGCGTGCGGCCGTGACGATTAACGCGTAATAGAGTACAGCGTACCGTCTTTCGCCTGGATCAGCAGTTTGCCATCGGCAGAGACCGGTTCGGTCAGGAAGCCGGAGCTATCCACTTTTTGCTGAGCCACAAAACGACCGTCCTCAACGTTAATCCAGTGCATATAGCCTTCGCTATCGCCTACCACCAGATTGCCATTATACAGCGCAGGCGATGTCAGCAGGCGGTGCAGCAGATCGCTTTGCGTCCACAGCGTCACGCCGCCGTCGGTGGTCAATGCCAGAATACGGTCGTTCTGATCCACCAGGTAGATACGATCGCCGTCAACGATGAAATCATTCACCGAGCCCAGCTCACGTTTCCACATAATCTGACCACTGCGCAGATCCAGCGCCGTCAGGTTACCATTATAAGCCAGCGCGTAAACGACGCCATTGACGATAACCGGCGTGGTATCGACATCGCTCAGACGGTCGATTTCAGTCGAACCGGTCGCCTGGGAAATACGCTGTTGCCAAATCATCTGGCCCTGCTGCATCAGCACGGCGCTGACGCGACCGTTATCACCACCCACAATGGCGGCGCCATACGCGGTAGCCGGAGCGGACTCACCGCGCAGCGAAAGCGACGGCATGTCGAGGTTCACGGTCCATTTGATCGCGCCGTCCGCCTCATTCAGCGCCTGCAACTGACCGTTGCTGGTATGAATAAGCACCAGGCCATCGCTGACAACCGGGCGAGATAACGCTTCACCGGCGACTTTCGTCTGCCATGCCGTCGTACCGTCAGCCGCGTTCAACGCATAAACCTGCGCTTTTTCGCTGCCAATATAGACATGGCCGCCGGAGACCGTTACGCCGCCAGACAGCAACGCAGGCGCTCTGGAGAACCAGCCGTCTTTCTCCGCCAGGTTCACGGACCAGACTTCTTTCCCGTCATCCGCGTTTACCGCTTTTACGGTGCCTTTACGGTCAGCCGCGTAGACCACGTTATCGGCATACGCCGGGTGCAGGTTGGAATAGAACTCGCCGATACCGCTACCTACAGACGTACTCCATGCGGTAGACGGCGTAAACTGGTTTTCCACCGTCGGCAACGGGGACATTTTGACAACATCTTCTTCGCCACTAAACAGTGAACAACCGCTCAATAACGTAACAGAAAGCAGTCCTGGCAGAAGTAATTTACGCAATTGCATCGGGTCCCTCTCAGATGGACAAATTATTGATTTTCATCTGCATCATTTCACTCAGCGCCGGGCTGGCATCGCTTTTCACGCCTGCTTCCCATGCGCTGCGCGCGCCTTGTTTATCGCCTTTGCTCAACAACGCTTCGCCACGCAGATCGGCGACAATCGCAGCCCATCCTTCACCTTTTACGGTATCGAGCGTTTTCAGCGCGGTATCGGCCTGCTTGAGCTGCACCTGAACGCGGGCAAGACGCAGATTAATCACCGCTTTGAGGTTCTCATCGCTGGTGGCCGCCAGTCCTTGCTGTAGCTGGGCTGCGGCTTTCTCAAGTTCATTTTGATCAACAAACTGCTGCGCCAGTTCCATAGAAGCTAACGCGCCGTAGGTATTTTTATTCTCCGTGGCGAATTTCTCCGCAGCGGAGATGCTATCCGGTTTGCCCGCGCTCACCGCGGTCACCGCATTTTGATATGCCAGAGAAGCAGAGCGTGCGGACTCCGTCTGATGACTGGTCCAGTAGCGCCAACCGAGCAGCGCGCCAACCCCTAAAATCACCCCAACAGCCAGCGCTTTGCCATTTTCAGCAAAGAAGCGTTTAATCGCATCAACCTGGTCGTTTTCGTTCTCGTAAATTTCCACGCTGTCCTTCTCCTTAACCCAATAACGTGCGCAAATGTGCGGTCACACTATCCTGTGCGACTGCCGTTTGCTCACCAGAGCGCAAATCCTTCACTACAACGGTGCCGTCAGCCACTTCGGACTCACCCAGCACCAGTGCAACGCGGGCGCCCCATTTATCGGCACGGGCAAACTGTTTCTTAAAGTTGCCGCCGCCGTGGTTAGTCATCAGTTTCACGCCCGGATTTTCATCACGCAGGCGCTCCGCCAGTGTCATCGCCGCAGACTGCGTATCCGCGCCTGAGGCTACCAGGTATATATCGACAACAGGATCGGCATTAAATTCCAGATTAACTGCCTGAACTAACAAAACAAGTCGTTCCAGACCCATCGCAAAGCCCACCGCCGGGGTTGCGCGACCGCCAAGTTGCTCCACCAGACCGTCATAACGACCGCCGGCGCACACCGTGCCCTGAGACCCCAGACTGTTGGTTACCCATTCAAATACGGTACGGTTGTAGTAATCAAGGCCGCGAACCAGACGCTGGTTGACGGTGTAAGCGATACCCGCCGCTTCCAGCAGTTTGCACAGACCGGCAAAGTGCTCGCGGGAGTCGTCATCCAGATAGTCGCCCAGAGCAGGCGCATCGTTGAGCAGCGCCTGAACGTCCGGGTTCTTGGAATCCAGCACGCGCAGCGGGTTGGTATACATGCGGCGTTTGCAGTCTTCGTCCAGCTTCTCTTTATGCTGTTCAAGGTATGCCACCAGCGCATCACGATAGTTGGCGCGCGCGTCAAGCGAACCGATGGAGTTCAGCTCCAGATTCACATGTTCAGCAATACCCAACGCACGCCACCAGCGCGCGGTCAGCAGAATCAGCTCCGCATCAATATCCGGCCCTTGCAGACCGAAGGCTTCGACACCCAACTGATGGAACTGACGATAACGCCCTTTCTGCGGACGCTCGTGGCGGAACATCGGCCCGATATACCACAAGCGCTGTTCCTGATTGTACAGGAGACCATGTTCGATACCGGCGCGTACGCAACCCGCCGTCCCTTCAGGACGCAACGTCAGGCTGTCGCCATTACGATCCTCAAAGGTGTACATCTCTTTTTCAACCACGTCAGTGACTTCACCGATAGCGCGTTTGAATAACGGGGTCTGCTCTACAATCGGCAAACGGATTTCACTGTAACCGTAGCTGCCGAGCACGTTTTTGAGTGTGCCTTCAATGCGCTGCCAGATGGCGGTTTCGCCAGGCAGATAATCGTTCATGCCGCGAATGGCTTGAATGTTTTTTGCCACGTTTATTCTCTTTCTGAATATAAAAATGAACCCTCAGCGCTTCCCAAACGATACGGGAGCCATGCGGGTTCAATCATACACGGGAAGCGCGCCGCTTCCCATCGCGTTATTATTTTTCAACCTGCTGCACGTCGATTCGACGCGCTTCGTCCATAATGCTGGCCTTCGCGCGGATACGGGCTTCAAGCTGCGTAATCATATCATCGTTGTCGAGTCTGTCTTTACGCACGCCGTCTTCATACAGGCCGCTTTTCTTGTTGCCGCCCGTTACGCCCAGCGTCGAAACCAGCGCTTCGCCCGGCCCGTTCACCACACAGCCGATGATGGAAACGTCCATTGGCGTGATGATGTCTTCAAGGCGTTGTTCCAGCGCGTTGACCGTGCCGATGACGTCGAACTCCTGACGGGAACAGGTTGGGCAAGCGATAAAGTTGATCCCACGCGCACGAATGCGCAGCGATTTCAGAATATCGAAGCCCACTTTAATTTCTTCTACCGGATCGGCCGCCAGAGAGACGCGCAGCGTATCGCCAATGCCTTCCGACAGCAGTAAACCGAGGCCGATCGCCGATTTCACCGCGCCGCTGCGCGCGCCGCCCGCTTCGGTGATCCCAAGATGCAACGGTTGTTCGATCTGTTTCGCCAACAGACGATAGGATTCTACCGCGAGGAAAACATCCGAGGCTTTCACGCTGACTTTAAACTGATCGAAGTTCAGGCGATCGAGATGATCCACATGGCGCATCGCCGATTCCAGCAGCGCCTGCGGCGTCGGCTCACCGTATTTTTCCTGTAGATCTTTTTCCAGCGATCCGGCGTTTACGCCGATACGGATAGGGATATTTTTATCGCGAGCGCAGTCGACAACGGTACGAATACGCTCTTCGTTACCGATGTTGCCTGGGTTGATTCGCAGGCAATCCACGCCATATTCCGCCACTTTCAGCGCAATGCGATAGTCGAAGTGGATATCAGCAACCAGCGGGACATTAACCTGCTGCTTGATCAGTTTAAACGCCTCTGCGGCATCCATTGTCGGCACGGAGACGCGGACGATATCCGCGCCAACACGCTCCAGCGCTTTAATTTGATTGACCGTCGCTTCCACATCCGTCGTGCGCGTATTGGTCATTGACTGTACGGCGATGGGGGCGCCATCGCCAATCGGCACATTCCCAACGTAAATACGTTTCGATTTTCTACGTTGAATTGGAGCCTGGTTATGCATGAAAAATCTCCCGCGTTGCCCGTCTGTTACTGCGCCGGTGATTGTTCGGCATTAAGGGTCAGACGCGCAACCTGGTTAGTTCTGATAAAACGGCTCAGATCGACAGGTTTTCCTTGATACTGGATCTGTACCGCAGCCGGGGCGCCAATTTTAAGCTTATAAGGCGCCTGACCGGTTAGGTTTAAATTGCCATCTTTACGCTGCATTCCGCTAAACAGTTTTTTCCCTGTCGCATCGGTGACTTCCAGCCAGCAATCGGCGGTAAAGTTCATCACCAGCGCGTTCTGATCGACCGCTGACGTAGCCACGCCCGCCTGATCGGTCGGCAATGACGCCGTATCACCCGTCGCGGCAGGCGCCGTGGTTGCGGTATCCACATTCGCCTGAGAAGGCGCAACGACCGCATTCTGCTGAGCGTCTGCGGCAGGCGCCGTGGTCGTCGCGGACGCATCCGGCGTCTGCGGCACGGCGTTTGTCGCCGTAGAGTCAACAGGCGCAGTTGGCGCTGGCGTCGAATCCTGGCTTGCGGCTTCGCTGGTGTCCAGCGGTACGCTCTGGGCGCTATCGCCGCCAGCATTCAGTTCAGCAGAGGATTGATCGACCATCGTGGTGAGTTCTTCCTGCTGCGCCTTATGGTTTTGCCACCACCAGGCCCCCGTCAGGCCAACCACCACAAACAGCACCAGCCAGGTGAACGTCATCAACCAGCCATCGCGCTTTTTACGACGCTTACCTAAAGAGAAACTCTGCATTGGCGCGACTTTGGAAGGACGAACCGGCGCCTGTTTTTCCAGACCGGGCAGCAGTTCTTCTTCAGGGATGTGCACCAGACGCGCATAAGAGCGGATATACCCGCGCAGAAACGTTGAAGCGAGATCGGCCGGGGCCTTATCTTCTTCAATATCGCGTACCGTGGAAACCTTCAGGCAAAGTCGCTCTGCAACCGCCTGCTGGCTGAGTCCGAGTTGTTCACGGGCATTGCGCAGACGAACGCCGGTGGATTGTGCTTCATTTTGGTCGTGCGTGGCTTCAGTATTCATTCGCTACAGCTGCTGGTACGTAAATTGGGGTTCAGGCGCCGGTGAGACACAATGCCCACCCGCACCGCGAAACATCTGGTCAGTTAACCTTAGTTGGACAGTATAAGACTGTCAGGCTACTTATGACAAAACAGCTTAATCCTTAAGGCTAAACTATTGTTGCACCGCTACATACTGCCCTAAAGTTGACAAAAACGCACCGTTAATATTGACCAGATAAGTACAACTTGAGGCATCATTCAACCAACATTGCGCCACTGTACACAAAACACACAATGGCGCAAGCCGTATCAGACCGCCTTAATGTCGATAGCCTCACCTTGCATACGCTTACGCAGAGTACGTTTGGTACGGTCAATCACATCCCCGGCAAGCTGACCACAAGCGGCATCAATATCGTCGCCGCGTGTTTTACGCACAATGGTCGTGAAACCATAGCTCATCAACACCTTAGAAAAACGATCGATGCGGCTGTTGGAACTCCGGCCATACGGCGCGCCCGGGAACGGGTTCCACGGAATCAGGTTAATCTTACACGGCGTATCTTTCAGCAGTTCCGCCAGCTGATGCGCATGTTCCGTTCCATCGTTGATGTGGTCCAGCATGACGTATTCAATTGTGACGCGTCCCTGATTCGCATTGGATTTCTGCAAATAACGGCGAACCGCGTCGAGGAACGTTTCGATGTTGTACTTTCTGTTGATCGGTACAATTTCATCGCGAATTTCATCGTTCGGCGCATGCAAAGAGATCGCCAGCGCAACGTCAATCATGTCGCCCAGTTTATCCAGAGCCGGAACAACGCCTGACGTCGACAGCGTAACGCGGCGTTTAGACAGACCGAAACCGAAATCATCCAGCATGATTTCCATCGCCGGTACGACGTTGGTCAGGTTCAGCAGCGGTTCACCCATGCCCATCATCACCACGTTGGTGATCGGACGTTGCCCGGTGACTTTCGCCGCGCCGACAATTTTCGCCGCACGCCACACCTGGCCGATAATTTCAGAGACGCGCAGGTTACGGTTAAAGCCCTGCTGCGCAGTTGAGCAGAATTTACACTCCAGCGCGCAACCAACCTGCGAAGAGACGCACAGCGTGGCGCGATCGTCTTCCGGGATGTAGACCGTTTCCACGCGCTGATCGCCAACGGCAATCGCCCATTTGATGGTGCCATCTGAAGAACGCTGTTCTTCCACCACCTCTGGCGCGCGGATTTCCGCCACCTCTTTCAGTTTGCCACGTAACACTTTGTTGATGTCGGTCATCTCATCAAAGTTATCGCTGCAATAGTGGTACATCCACTTCATCACCTGATCGGCGCGGAAGGGTTTTTCACCTAATTCTTTAAAAAACTCCCGCATCTGCTGACGGTTCAGATCCAGCAGGTTAATTTTTCCATTTTTATCAGGAACAACCGGGGTGATGATTTCAGACGTGACAATTTGTTCAGACATATTCTATTCCGGCCTCGTTATTACACGTTATGGCCCCTGGAGGGTTGAAAAAAGAAGCGCCCCAGTGAGCGGTGCTCGTCCTGGGGCGCTGCATTGTACAAATTCTATCGCAAGGATGCCACGCCTGCGCGGGACATTAGCGAAAATAATGTGTAAAGGCAGAGCAGCGTCGTAGACCTGATAAGTCGTAGGCCGGATAAGCGTCAGCGCCATCCGGCATTGCGCGACTGCCTGATGGCGACGCAGATGCGTCTTATCAAGCCTACATACTACATCACTGATTTATTAACGAGTGCGCGGGCACACTTCGCCTTCACCAAAGAAATAGGCGATTTCACGCTGAGCGGATTCCAGAGAATCTGAACCGTGGGTGCCGTTTTCGGTGAAGCTGTCCGCGTAGTCGGCACGCAGGGTGCCCGCCAGCGCGTTAGCCGGGTTGGTTGCGCCCAGCAGGTCGCGGTGACGCTGCACGGCATTTTCGCTTTCCAGTACGGAAACCACGATCGGGCCAGAGGTCATGAACTCGACCAGGCCGTCGAAGAACGGCTTACCATCGTGCTCGGCATAGAAACCGCGCGCCTGCTCAACGGTCAGGTGCAGCATTTTCGTACCGACAATTTTGAACCCTGCTGCTTCAAAGCGCGCAAAGATGTTGCCAATAACGTTTTTTGCCACCGCATTTGGTTTGATGATGGAAAAAGTACGTTCAATCGCCATGATTACCTCTGTAATGTGTTCTGCTGTTGTATATATGCTTGTACGACCTGGCGCGGATTATAAAGAGCATCCGGGTTATTGCCTATGGATGAAGGTAACATTTTTTTAAAATAAGATGAGTATTAGCAACAAACTGTTGCTATCAGGTCTATTGCAGAGTAAATCGCAGCGCAGAAATCTGTCCAGCGGCATCCATAACCAGTAATTGATACTCGCCTTTTTCGGCAAGATGTAACGTAATATTCCGCTCGCGTTCTCCCAACGGCTCACCATTGAGGAACCACCAGCGCGCCCCCGCGCCACCACTGCTCTGAATCGATAAATCCACCCCGGAAGCGCCAGGTAACCGTTTCACTATCGCGCCATCACGCACGCCCGTTAACTGTAGAGGTAAAGGCGCATCCTGCCCCAGCGGCGGGCAGGTCGTCGAAGCCGTCGGTAGTCGCGCAGCGCGGCGTTCAGCAGCGGGCAACCAGGGCTCCAGCGGCAACGGCCAGACAATCAACGTCTGCTCCCGCGCCTGGGCGCAATCGGCGGCGACGCGTTTTCCGTCATTATCCAGCCAGACAGGAAAACGAATGCCGCTAATCCCTTCCTGTTCAGGTAACAGCAGCGTCGGTGGTTGGCTGTTTTCCAGCAGCCAGGTCGCCAGTCGACGGCGGCAGTTATTGTCTCCCGCCGAAAGCGCCTGTCCGCCCGGCCAGCAGATAACGCCCCGGCTCACCGACGCCGGACGCGGATCTTCAGGCTGCGTCGCGGCGCGCGCCATCAGCATATTATTCACCTGATTAAGCAGCGGCACCGCGCTGGCAAAACCAAACTGTCCGGCAACGGGTGTGCCGTCGGGCCTGCCCGTCCAGATGCCAGTCACATAGCGGGAGCTAACGCCTATCGCCCATGCGTCGCGATAGCCATAGCTGGTGCCGGTTTTCCAGGCGAGCGGCACTACGCGCGGCAGGGCGCTATCCGGCAACGGCTGCGCTTCATCGGCCATCACCCGCCGGATGATCCAGGCCGCGCCCGGCGACATCAGCGGACGCTCCTGCAACGAATCCTCTGGCTGCAAGCGCAATGTTGCCGCCTTGCCATGACGGGCGAACGCACTGTATGCCGCCACCATCTCGTCAAGCCTTGCACCCGCGCCGCCCAGAATCAGGGAAAGATTAGGGGCCGCGCCCGCAGGCAGATACAGCGGCAGGCCAACGTTACGCAGTTTTGCCGCAAAACGTTTTGGGCCATATGCTTCCAGCACCTGTACCGCAGGCAAATTTAACGAACGCACCAGCGCTTCGCTCATGCTGACGGGGCCATGAAACCCGCTGTCAAAGTTTCCCGGACGATAATCGCCGGTACGGCGCGGCACATCCTGTAACAGCGAGGCGGGATGGATCAACCCGTCATCCAGCGCCAGCCCATAGACAAAGGGTTTAAGCACCGATCCCGGCGATCGGATCGCAGTGACCATATCCACATGACCAAAACGACTGTCATCATTCATATCCACCGATCCAACCCAACCACGCACGCTCATATCGGTATGATCGACAACGATCATCGCCAGCGAACTGCGCGCCGGAAGCCGTCCCTTCCAGTTTTGCGCCAGCTCTTCAAGCTGACGCTGCAACCCGGCATCCAGCGTGGTGACGATTTTGTCACTGTTGCTTTTGCCCAGCATCATGCGTGAGAACAGTGGCGCCAGTTGCGGCATTTGTCGGGGCGCCAGCCAGACGGGTTCTTCGCGGGCCTCCTGAACATTCCGGGCCGACCATACGCCCTGCGCCGCCATCCGCTCCAGCACTTTATTGCGCGCCGCTTGCGCGCGATCCGGCCAGCGATCGGGACGCAAGCGGCTCGGCGCCTGCGGTAAAACCGCCAGCAACGCCGCTTCCGAATAGCTCAGTTGCGTCGGTGGTTTACCCAGATAAGCCCAACTGGCGGCGCCGATGCCCTGCAACGTTCCGCCAAACGGCGCACGGTTCAGATACAGCGTCAGAATATCACGCTTGGACAGGTGCCACTCCAGCTGGAGCGCGCGCCAGAGCTGGCGAAATTTACCGCCAAAGGTTCGCGGATGCGGGTCCAGCAGTCGCGCCACCTGCATGGTCAACGTACTGCCGCCGGAAATCACGCGTCCTGACGACAGATCCTGCCAGGCGGCACGCAGTACCGAAAACGGATTCACGCCCGGATGCTGCCAGAACCAGCGGTCCTCGTAATTGATTAACGCGTCAAGATAGCGGGGAGAAACGTCTTCAATCGTCACGGGATAGCGCCAGATCCCCTCCGCATCGGCAAAGCGCCACAGCGGTGTGCCGTCATGCGCCACCACCACCCGTGCCGGATTGACCTCGTGCAGCGGCAGCGGCCAGATTTTGTCCGCCGCCCAGACTGTCAGAATCATCAGAAATGGAGCGATGGCCAGCCAGCGCCAGCCACCGCGTAGACTGCGCAGGACGATCATTTATGGCGTGACAATCAAAAGCCCCTCGGTTGATCCCGTCGCCCGCCACTGTGGAACATACATTGACTCCACCTGCGGGACAGGAACCTGATAGGTTCCCGGCGTCACCGCGCGCGCCAGATACACCAGCGTCACCGGCTGCCCCTGGTTAACCGCCACCGCCGCGACAAAGCGATCGTCACGGAATTCCATATGCTGAATATCCGCCTGCTGCATCTGATTTAACAGATTTTGCACTTCACTGCCGCTGTCCTGCAGGCTGGCGCTGCTGTTTGCCAGGTTCTGGTTTTCCAGCTCCAGACCGGCAGGCAGCAGGTCGACCACCAGCGCGTCTGGCACGTTTTGACTCGCTTTCACTTCGAGCCAGACCAGCACCAGTTCACCGCTGCGCAGGGAACTGAGCGATTTACTCTGACCATCGGTTCCCAGAATCTGGCGCTCGATGTGCAACACATTGCTGGCAGGTACGGGCGCCGTTTGCGGGTATCCGCTGCTGTCCAGACGCAGCCACAGCGGTTGGTCGCCGCTGTTGGTCACCTGCAACGCGGAAAGCCGATCGGCATCCAGATTACGCGTTTGCGCTTTATCGCCCGTCAACGGCTGGTCAGCGAGCGAAGTCTGCGCCTGCCATGTCCCCGGCAGATCCTGTAGCGTGCGCGCAGCAAGGAACAGCGCATTACTCTCCTGCGTCGAAAGCCAGCGCTGACCAAATGCCTGTTCAGAAAGCGTCGTCAGCAGCGTATTTTGCGCCTCGGGTTGCAGTTTATTTTCTTCCAGCAGCGACAGCATGAGCGCGTTATCACGCAACGGGCTACCGTAATCCGCCATCCATTGCTGCGCGTCACGGCGCGGCGTGTTCAGCGCCAGCGTCAACGCCTGTTCACTGCGGCTGGCATCGCCCATATTTTTCAGCGCAATGCCCAGTTGCAGAAGCGGCAAGCCCGACGCGGCCTGAGCCCGGCGTTCCCAGATTTCACGCAGCGCGCCAAGCGGCGCTTTTTGTTGACGCGCCAGCACCAGTCCCGCATACGCCTGAACGGCAAATTTGCTGGCCTGGGTATCGTCGCTATAGCGAACCGACATCATGCCCGGGTCCTGCAAATAGCGCAGCAGGCGTTCATTTCCCCGGTTAATCGCATCGGCCGGAACGCTGTATCCTTGCTCGCCAGCGCGCACGAGGAAATCCATCGCATATGCGGTAAGCCAGTATTCTTCCGGCCCGTTGTTATCCCACAGGGCAAAACCGCCGTTATCACGCTGCATTTGCAGCATCCGGGAGATCCCCGTGTCGACTGCCGCACGGCGTTTTTCATCAGTATCGCCCGCGATCCCCAACGCCTTCAGTTGCGCCGCGTTGGTATAGAGCGACGGGAACAGGCCGCTGGCGGTTTGTTCCAGACAACCATACGGATAAGCCTTCAGCTCCCGAATATAGCGCGCCAGGTTCAGCGACGGTTTGCCGCTAAGCAACAGCTGCCCCTGCAACGTTACCGGCGAGAAGTTCTCCAGATTTTGGGCGGGCGCATGCCAGGTTTCCCCCGCCTGAAGCACCGTTCCGCTATTTACCGTCTGCGCAGGCCAGGCCGGACGGATGCCAATTTTCCACTGCTTATGCTGAGCGGGAAGCGTCTCGCCAGGCAGGTTCAGGCCGGTCAGCGTGGCCTGCAATTCTCCCTCGCCAAACCCTTCTTTTGCGCGTACCGGGATAAACAAGGTCGTACGCACGCCCGGCGCCAGGTTTACCGGAGCAGGTTGCTGACTCACCAGTTCCAGTAACCCACTGGCGGCGAGTTCAATCGTCAACGTCTGCGGTTTGTCTGTCAGGTTAGTGACATCCAGCGTCAGGCGCGAAGTATCGCCGCCCGCCATAAAGCGCGGCTGATTCAGCTCCGCAATCACCGGAGCGGCAACAATCACCTTGCTTTCACTGCTGCCGAAGTCCTCTGCCGTCCATGCCTGGGCCATAACGCGTAACTCGCCGTTAAAATCACCAATCGGCAACGTAACGGAACCTTCGCCCTGCTCATTGAGCGTAACCGGCAACGCCTGCTGCGCCACGATGTTGACATGGTTGACCGGCGGTTTGCCGCCGCGTTTGAGTTCATCGCCGTCGCCGCCAAAACGCAGCGTCGCCAGACGTCCCTGCCCTTCAATCACCTGACCGTAGATATCATAAATATCCGCGCCATAGCGTTTTTGCCCGAAGAATGCCTGCCACGGATCTGGCGTAACGTAATCGGTGATATTCAACACTCCGCTGTCCACCGCAGAGAGCAGTACGTTGATCTGTTTTGGCGTTTCGCCATGTTTAGCGCTGGCTTTGACGTTCACCGTCAGCGGCTGGTTTGGACGTATTTTAGCCGGGCTTTCCAGCGTCAGATCCAGACGACGATTTTCATCCCCCAACGGCAGGTGCAGCAGCCCAACCGCGCGTTTCGGCGTCGCTGAACGCGACTTATCGCCCGGACGCACGACCAGCGCGCTCAGGTAGAGATCGTGTCGATTCCAGGCTTTATCGACGGGAATCGACAGGTCGAGGCCCTCGGCAGGTACATCTATTTCCTGCCACCAGAGCGGGCCGTCGCTTGATTCCACCATCGCGTAGCCTTTACCCGCCACCGGCGCGGCGACATGCAGTTTGATGGTGTCCCCAGGACGATAGGTGGGTTTATCCAGCTTCAGGGTGACGCGATCCGGGCGCGCCGCGCCGCTGCCGTCGCTGTTATCCTGCCAGCTGTAACCTGCCCAGAAGCGCACGCTGCTGATCGCATCGTTCGGGGCTTTCACTTCGAGACGATACGATCCCCAGTCAACCGGGAAGCTCACCTTGCCCGTTTCATCGGCGCTGAGATCCAGCGTCTGCTCCCCTTCAACCAGATCTTTTTGATCAAACTGCGACTGCCAGCCTTCGCTTTCCGACCAGTTCCAGTAGTAATCGCGCCGTTCACGGATCAAACGAACCTGCAAACCCGAAGCGGCTTTTTTATTGCCTTGCGCATCGGCGTAGACAATATCAAAGGCGGCGTTACCGCCCTCATCCACGATGGGTTGGTTAACCGTGGCGTCAGTACGATAGTCATACACCGCTTTAGAGGCGAATTGCGGACGAATACCCGGCAAGGTATCGGCAGGCCAGATAGCCTGTTCCGCACGGCGAGTGACCGGGCGACCGCCTGATTCCAGCAGGCTTGCCTGTAGGATCACCTGTAACGGCGAATGCGCTTCCTGCCACTGGCTGTTGGCGGAGACGTCGCCACGGCCATTTTCATCCAGCGTAAGCTGGACTTCGTCCAGACTGCGGGAAAGGTTTTCTTCTGCAATATCGCCAAACTGGAAGCCCGGCAGCGCCTGTACCGCTTCACGCTGCGGGCGCAGGAAGAGTTGCCCCTGTAACGTGTTGCCATTGGCAGGCGCTCCGTACAGGTAGTAACCAACAACGGAGAACGTCACCTCTTCCGACGGGGCTAACGGCGTTTTCTGCGCGCTGAGATTAAGCGCCATTCGCTCCGGCATAAAATCTTCGACATGGAAATCCCACATCCGGGGCTGGTTATCGCCCGTGTTCGCGCGGATGTGCCACATGCCGGTTGGCGCACCGCTATCCAGCGGATACGTAAAGCGGTATAACCCGTTTTCAGGCTGGCTGACAACGGTGCGCAGTACCTGACCGTCCGGCTTTACCACTTCCAGTTTGACGGGCTGATCGGGCAAGGTTTTACCGTCGCTGTCGCGCAGCAGTCCGTTGAGGATCACCGTTTCCCCAGGACGATACAGATCGCGCGGGCCGAACATAAAGAACTGCTTGCTGTAGCCCGGCGCGCCCGCAATCGCGAACTCCGCCAGATCCAGCGCGGGCAGTTTCAGATCCAGCAGCGTGGTTTGTCCGTCTTTTCGCGCCAGCAACAGCGCCGCCTGCTGACTATTTTCCAGCTGTACATGCCCCTGCGCATCGCTGGCGGCTTGCGCCAGCGTCTGACCTTTCTCATCAAGCAGAGCAACCTCAACCCCCTGCTGCGCTGCGCCGTTTTCCAGACTCTGCGTAAAGATATCAAGACGATTGTGATAACGGTGGGCGGAAACGCCAATGTCGCTGAGGGTAAAGAGCGTGGCAGGATTACTGTAGTTGTAATGTCCGGCCTGATTCATTACCGCAATGTACACGCCCGCCTGTTGCAGGGGCTTAATGTCACTCAGCGGCAGCAGGCGTTTTTCACGCGTATTACGCGCAGGATTGAGATCAAAACGCCCGGTATAGACCAGATCCGCCATTTTGAGCAGGTTGTCAGATTCCCAGTTCGAAAGAGCATTGCGGTATTCCCACTGGCTGACGAATGCCGCCAGCGACTCAGGCTTCACGCGAAAGAAGTTTACATCCACCTCGTTCACGTTCAGCGCCATGACCGGCAAGCCTTCCACCACTTTTCCCGGCAGCAGCGAGCCACGGCTGGCAAAGCCGACGCTCGGCTGAACGTCCCGCGTGGTAATGGTTTTTTCATACGCGCGGCCAAAAGCGGTTTTATTCAGCGCCGTTAAATCACGCTCAACGGACACCACCAGATCGCGGTTGGGTTCCAGGTGGCGCAAGCGCAGCTCTTTCAGATTCGGCGACAGCTCCCAGGCGCCATCAACCTTGCCGCTTTTTTTATCGACCACATGTACGGTGCGGGCAAAATCTTGTTCAGGATCTAACGGAATGGAGAACGTCAGCACCAGCGTCGCCGCGCCGTCCAACTGGACTTCGGAGGCGTCCAGCAGCGTCAGTTCTTTACCTTCGCTCTGTTGCGCCAGCTTTTGCAGTTGTGCCGGATCTTTCGTCGGAGCGGATTGCGCGGCGGGCGTCTCATCATTTTTCACCGCCGTTGGCGCGTTATCGTTGTTATCGCACCCCGCCAACGCCAGCATAAGCATGCAAGCGGCTACGCGTATGTGTTTCATTCTTTCATCCCTGGCCACAGTGGCCCGTTAGCAACGTAGAGTAACTATTATGCGTGAGATTTCCCGTTGTGAAAGCCAGTATTCGTTATATAAGTTCTGATTTTTTCATCAGAAATGTGGTTTCACCAGCCAAATCAGCCTCTTTTACTTGTCCCTTTGCGGTAAACGTCCGACAATTTGGCATTATTATGGCAAAAGATGGAGACGCCTATGTCCACCTCCTGGTTTGTCGCCGCCGACTGGCTGGCAGAGCATATCGACGATCCGCAAATTCAAATTATCGACGCCCGCATGGCGCCTCCCGGACAGGAAGACAGGGATGTTGCGGGTGAATATCGTTCAGGCCACATCCCCGGAGCACTCTTTTTCGATATTGAAGCGCTCTCCGATCACACCTCGCCGCTGCCGCACATGATGCCGCGCCCGGAAGCCTTCGCCGTGGCGATGCGTGAACTGGGCGTACACCAGGACAGACATCTGGTGGTCTACGATGAAGGCAACCTGTTTTCCGCCCCGCGCGCGTGGTGGATGCTGCGAACGTTTGGCGTAGAAAACGTCTCAATTCTTGCCGGTGGTCTGGCGGGCTGGCAGCGCGATGAGCTGCCGCTTCAGGAAGGCGAAGTGGAACTCCCGGAAGGGGAATTTGACGTTAAATTCACGGCGGAGAAGGTTGTGCGTCTGACCGATGTACTTCTGGCGAGCCATGAAAGAACCGCGCAAATCGTTGATGCCCGCCCGGCGCCACGGTTTAATGCCGAAGCCGATGAACCGCGTCCGGGTCTGAAGCGTGGCCATATTCCCGGCGCGTTGAACGTTCCCTGGACAGAGCTGGTGCGTGAAGGGGAATTAAAAACGACCGATGAACTGGACGTCATTTTCTTCAGTCACGGCGTCAGTTTTGACAGACCGATTATCGCCAGCTGCGGTTCAGGTGTCACTGCGGCGGTCGTGGTGCTGGCGCTCGCCACGCTGGATGTGCCCAATGTCGCGTTGTATGACGGCGCATGGAGCGAATGGGGCGCGCGTAATGATTTACCGGTAGAGCCGGCCTAACGTTTTGTAATGTGCCGGATGGCGCTTGCGCTTATCCGGCCTACAGTGCGGGTTGTCCCGGATGACGTGAACGCCATCCGGCTACCGGGATCAGATAATCCGATTCTGTTTGAAATCGCGCAGGAACCCGCCCCAGCGGCGCTCGTAGAACGGCGCGATGTGCTCGGTAATAAAGTGGCTGATGCCCTGCTCACCTTTTTTCACCTGACAGATATCAATCGGTTCATCGCCGGGCAAGGTATCAGTCGCCACGCTGCCCGCCGCATGAATGATCTCTTCGATGTCGCCATCCGCTTCGATGCCAATCAACAGATTCGGCTGGGCGTCATTGCTCTCTTTAATGGTGCAAAGAAAGGCGCGCTTAACCAGTTTGATGGTTTTAAACAGCGTGGTCAGGGAGTCGATCATCTGCGCAGGTGGTTCTGCCACCTCAGACAGAATCAGCGATTCACCACCTTCCAGCACTTCCTGTGTACTCAGCGGATTGCCCTCTTCACCGATCAGATGGCTGATCTCACGCGGCATAAACTCTTTGCCGGTAGGCAGTTTTGCGTTCAGGAAGAGCGTTTCGCCGAGCGTCATTTCAAATAACGTGCGCACCGGCATCACCACGAATGCCTGCTCGTCTTCTACCGCCTGCTGCAAGGCTTCCAGAGAGGTAAAAAACGGGATGACCGTCGTGCCGTCTTCTTTTTCCCAGTGCTGCAAATCCAGCGCGCTATCGTCAACAATCGCTTCGCCTTCAGCCGCTGTGCCTGGCACCCAAACGGTGGACTCCAGTAAGGTACGGAAAAATGCCGGACGATGCGCGGGTTCAGTCGCCGCCTTCTCCAGCAGGGTTTCTAATTCGTTTTTTGTTTCGGACATAAGGATCACAATAGAGATGCGTGTAGGGCGGGCAAGCGAAGCGCCCCCGCCGTTATCTTGCCGGATAGCGCTAACGCTTATCCGGCCTACATAATTATGCTGTTAACAGGTTAGCGATGGTGCGCACACCCAAACCGGTCGCCCCTGCCGACCACTGCTCAACCGGCGCTTTACGGTAGGTTGCAGAGCAGTCAATGTGCAGCCAGCCCTGCTGGTAGTTTTCGACAAAGTGCGACAGGAAGCCCGCTGCGGTGCTCGCCCCGGCAGGATACGCCGCGCTACCGGTATTGTTCAGTTCCGCAAAGTTAGAAGGCAACTGATTGCGGTGGAACTCCGCCAGCGGCAGACGCCAGAACGGTTCGTTTTCTTCTGCCGCACTCGCCAGCAGACGCCCCGCCAGCGCGTCATCAAAACTGAACAACGCGTGGTAGTCGTTACCCAGCGCGGTTTTCGCGGCGCCGGTCAGCGTCGCCGCATCGATGATCAGCTCTGGTTTTTGCGCGCTGGCGTCGATCAGGCCATCCGCCAGCACCAGGCGCCCTTCCGCATCCGTGTTCATCACTTCCACGTTCTTACCGTTGCGATAATGAATGATATCGCCCAGTTTAAACGCGTTGCCGCTGATCAGGTTATCCGCGCAGCACAGGTACAGCTTCACGCGTTTGTTCAGACCACGGGTAATCGCAAATGCCAGCGCGCCCGTTACCGTTGCCGCACCGCCCATATCGGACTTCATCGAGTCCATAAATGCGCTTTGCTTGATGCTGTAACCGCCGGAGTCAAAGGTAATGCCTTTGCCCACCAGACAGGCGTAAACCGGCGCGTCTTTATCGCCGATTGGGTTGTAATCCAGCGCCAGCAGCACCGGCGCGCGATCGGAACCCCGGCCAACGGTATGCAGCCCCATGTAGTTTTGCTCGCGCAGATCTTCGCCTTTGGTAATGCGGTAAGAGACATGATCGCACGCGACGCTGCACAGCAGATCAACGGCACGCTGCGCCAGCTGTTCCGGCCCCAGCTCTTCCGCCGGCGCGTTAATGGTGTCACGCACCCAGTCAATGATCGTCAGACGGTTGTCCAGTTCCTTCCGCTTCTCATCGTCAAGATCTGGCCACTCGACCTTGCGGCTGCCTTTCGGCCCTTTGTAACCCTGCCAGAATGCCCAGCTACGCTCCACATCCCAGCCAGCGCCGGTCAGTTGTACGTGTTTAATGCCCAGGCCGTCGATTTTACGCGCCGCGCGCTGGATTAAACCGGAGTCATCTTTACCGTTCAGGTGCAGGGTAATGCCGTCGTTATTGATGCTGTATGTGGCTTTGTCTCCCCAGCGAGCGTCAGCCGGTTGGGTGGAGAGCGTAATTTTCATCGCTTCAGTCATTGTTCTTTTCCTTCTTCGCGCATACAGGAAAACGGGCCACCCGTGGGCAGCCCGTTTATTTATTCAGCTTCGTCCAGCCAGACCAGCAGGATAGCCTCAAGGATCTTTTCATTTGATGCCTGCGGGTCATCATCAAAATCCTCAAGATCGCAAATCCATTGATGCAGGTCGGTGAAACGAACGGTCTTAGGATCGAGATCGGGGAACGTGTCGTACAGCGCCTCGCCGATTTCGCGGCTATCAGTCCACTTCAGTCCCATACTACCCTCTGTTAATGCTCGCGTGCATGGTTGATTGTGTAACGTGGGATTTCGACCACCAAATCTTCATCGGTGACGCGCGCCTGACAGCCCAAACGACTCTCCGGCTCCAGACCCCAGGCTTTATCCAGCATATCGTCTTCGTCTTCCGTGCTTTCCGGCAGGGAATCGAAACCTTCACGCACGATGCAGTGGCAGGTCGTGCAGGCACAGGATTTTTCACAGGCGTGTTCAATCTCGATACCGTTACGCAGGGCAACGTCAAGAATGGTTTCGCCGGTCTCAGCTTCCAGAACTGCGCCATCGGGACAGAGATCCTGATGAGGCAGAATAACAATCTTTGGCATATTAAACCTCGTCCACGGAATGGCCTTGCAGCGCGCGACGAACAGATTTGTCCATGCGGCGAGCGGCGAATTCCTGGGTTTGTTTGTCTACGTTTTTAATGGCTTGTTCTATCGCGTCAACATCATCGCTCTGCGCAACCTCGCTCAAGTGCGCGGCGGCATCATCAATGACCTGACGTTCTGCGGCGCTTAGCAGCGCGGCATCAGCAGCGAGCGCGCCGGTCAGGCTTTCCAGCACGCGCGCCGCTTCCACTTTTTGCTCTGCCAGCATACGGGCTTTTACATCCTGCTCGGCAAAGCTCATTGAATCCTGAATCATGGTGGCGATTTCGCTGTCCGTCAGACCGTAAGACGGTTTGACCTGGATAGACGCCTCAACGCCGGTGGATTTTTCCATCGCGGTGACGCTCAGCAGGCCATCGGCATCCACCTGGAAGGTGACGCGGATATGCGCCCCGCCCGCCGGCATCGCCGGGAGCCCGCGCAGCGCGAAGCGCGCCAGCGAACGGCAATCCTGCACCAGCTCGCGCTCGCCCTGCATGACATGGATCGACATCGCGGTCTGACCATCTTTAAAGGTGGTGAAGTCCTGCGCGCGCGCCACCGGAATGGTGGTGTTACGCGGGATCACTTTCTCCACCAGGCCACCCATAGTTTCCAGCCCCAGCGACAGCGGAATCACGTCCAGCAGCAGCATTTCGCTGTCCGGCTTGTTGCCGACGAGGATATCCGCCTGAATCGCCGCGCCAATGGCGACGACCTTATCCGGGTCGATTGCCGTCAGCGGCGGACGACCAAAAAATTCGCCCACGCGTTCGCGCACCAGCGGCACACGAGTGGAGCCGCCGACCATCACCACTTCCAGCACCTCCTGCGCCTCAACGCCCGCATCTTTCAATGCGCGGCGACAGGCCATCAGAGTACGTTTAACTAAAGCGGCGATAAGGTCATTAAACTGTTCACGGGTGATGTCGCCCTGCCAGCCCGCCACATTGACGCTAACGGAATCGGCATCACTCAGCGCGATTTTTGCCGCGATGGCGGCATCCAGCAGTTCACGCTGGACGCGGTTATCGCTGCGATCGGCAATGCCCGCCTGCTCACGGATGTAATCGGCCAGCAGATGGTCGAAGTCGTCGCCGCCGAGCGCGGAATCACCGCCGGTCGCCAGCACTTCAAACACGCCGCGACTCAGGCGCAAAATAGAGATATCGAAGGTGCCGCCGCCGAGGTCGTAAACCGCGATAACGCCTTCTTTGCCGGAGTCCAGACCGTAGGCGATCGCCGCCGCCGTAGGTTCATTGAGCAGACGCAAGACGTGCAGCCCCGCCAGACGCGCCGCGTCTTTCGTTCCCTGGCGCTGTGCATCGTCAAAGTAAGCGGGCACGGTAATGACCACGCCATCCAGCTCGCCCGACAACGCTTCCGTCGCCCGCGCCGCCAGCGCTTTCAGGATATCGGCAGAAATACGTACCGGGTTGAGCAGACCTGCCGCCGTTTCAATCATCGGCAGACCATTTTCACTGGCCTGGAACTGATACGGCAGATGGGGATAGCGCGTCTGAATATCCGCCAGCGAGCGGCCCATCATGCGTTTTACCGAGCTGATGGTGTTAGCCGTGTCCTGCGCCGCGTTCGCGCGCGCCGCGTAACCGACCGTGTGGCCCTGCTGCTGATAGTGAACGACTGACGGCAACAGATGGCGACCGTCGTGATCGGCCAGCGTTTCTGCCTGGCCGCTGCGAACGGTCGCAACCAATGAGTTGGTAGTACCTAAATCGATGCCTGCCGCCAGACGACGCTGGTGCGGCGCAGCGCTCAGACCAGGCTCACTAATTTGTAATAAGGCCATATTCGCTTCCGGGAATTAAAAATCGAGCAGCTTTTCTTCGAGTTGTTCGGCGCTGCTTCGCAGTTTATCGAGAAAACGCAGTTTACGCACGGTGTCCGCCGCCACGTCCCACGTCTCGTTGTCCAACTGTTCCACCATCAGCTGATGGCGGGCATCAAACATTGTTTTCACGCGCTTGATGAAACTTTCCAGTCGCGCTTCGTCCTTTGCCTGTTCTATTTCATCAAGCTCTTCACGCAGTTCCAGCTGTTCCATCAAAAACGCGGTATCGCGCACCGTATGCTGCTCGCTGGCCAGATCAAAGCCGTGTAGTGACAGTAAATATTCGGCGCGCGTCAAAGGGTGACGCAGCGTTTGCCAGGCCTGATTAATGGTCGCGGAGTGTTGTACGGCGGCGAGTTGCTCAGCCTGCGTACCGCTGGCGAATTTATCAGGATGATACTGACGTTGAAGATCCTGAAAACGGAGGCTCAGCGCCTGGGTATCGAGTTGATAGTGGGCTGGCAAGCCAAAGAGGGTGAAGTAGTCCATAACATTCTCAGGGCATCGACTCTCTGATGTTTCAGGGAGTCAGGTAAAACAAACCCCACGCGCAGGTGACCACGGTGGGGTTATCGGTAAGCACGTTACACGTTGAAGCTTTCGCCGCAACCACACTCGTCTTTTACGTTCGGGTTGGTGAATTTAAACCCTTCGTTCAGACCTTCTTTTACGAAGTCTAACTGCGTACCGTCCAGAAATTGCAGGCTCTTACCGTCGATCACGACTTTTACGCCTTTGTCTTCAAACACGGTGTCTTCTGCCGCCGGTTCATCAACAAATTCCAGTACATAAGCCATACCTGAACAGCCGGAGGTTCTCACCCCCAGGCGCAGGCCAAACCCTTTACCACGGTTTGCCAGAAAGGTATTTACTCGCGCTGCAGCACTGTCGCTAAGTGTAATCGACATAACAACCTCAACTCTTCTTATTTTGCTTCACGTTTGCTTTTGTAATCCGCAATAGCGGCTTTAATTGCGTCTTCTGCCAGAATGGAGCAGTGAATTTTCACCGGAGGCAGTTCAAGCTCGTCTGCGATATCGGTATTTTTAATCGCCTGCGCTTCGTCCAGAGACTTCCCTTTCACCCATTCGGTGACCAGGGAGCTGGACGCGATAGCGGAACCGCAGCCGTAAGTCTTGAAACGCGCGTCTTCAATGATACCTTCATTGTTGACTTTAATCTGCAACTTCATCACGTCGCCGCAAGCCGGTGCACCCACCATACCGCTGCCTACGTTTTCGTCGCTGTTGTCAAAGGAACCCACGTTGCGTGGATTCTCGTAATGATCGATTACTTTTTCGCTGTAAGCCATTATAAATTCTCCTGATTCCGATACCGATTAATGATGAGCCCATTCGATGCTGTTCAAATCCACGCCCTGTTTGAACATTTCCCACAGCGGGGAAAGGTCACGCAGACGACCGATGGATTTGCGCACCAGCTCAATGGTGTAGTCGATCTCTTCTTCAGTAGTGAAACGACCTAAAGAGAAACGGATAGAGCTATGCGCCAGCTCGTCATTCATGCCCAGTGCGCGCAGCACATAGGACGGTTCCAGACTTGCAGACGTACAGGCGGAACCTGAAGACACCGCCAGATCTTTCAGCGCCATAATCAGGGATTCGCCTTCAACGTAGTTAAAGCTGACGTTGAGAATGTTCGGCGCGCCCTGTTCCAGGTCACCGTTCAGGTAAACTTCTTCGATATCGTTGATGCCGTTCCACAGACGGTTACGCAGCGTGCGCAGACGCGCCATCTCGGTTTCCATCTCTTCCTTCGCGATACGGTAAGCTTCGCCCATACCGACGATCTGGTGTACAGGCAGCGTACCGGAACGCATACCGCGCTCATGACCGCCGCCGTGCATCTGCGCTTCGATACGAATACGCGGTTTACGACGCACATACAGCGCGCCAATCCCTTTCGGGCCATAGATTTTGTGGCCGGAGAAGGACATCAGGTCCACTTTCAGCTGGCTCAGGTCGATAGGCAGTTTGCCCACGCTCTGGGTGGCGTCAACGTGGTAGATAATGCCACGCGCACGGCACATTTCGCCGATGGTCGCGATATCCTGCACCACGCCGATTTCGTTGTTGACATGCATGATGGACACAAGAATGGTGTCATCGCGCATCGCCGCTTCGAGTTCTTTCAGATCGATAATGCCGTTGCTCTGCGGCGCCAGGTAAGTAACCTCAAACCCTTCGCGCTCAAGCTGACGGCAGGTATCCAGCACGGCTTTATGCTCGGTTTTGCTGGTGATGATGTGCTTGCCTTTTTTCTGATAAAAGTTGGCCGCACCTTTAATCGCCAGGTTGTCGGATTCAGTCGCACCGGAGGTAAAGACGATTTCACGGGGATCGGCGCCAACCAGTTCTGCGATCTGGTTGCGGGCGATATCTACCGCTTCTTCAGCTTGCCAGCCGAAACGGTGTGAACGAGAGGCCGGGTTACCAAAGGTTCCGTCCAGGGTCAAAAACTGCATCATTTTCTCGGCAACACGCGGGTCCACCGGCGTGGTTGCGGAGTAATCGAGATAGATCGGTAATTTCATTGCTCTATAAACTCCGTACATCGCTTCAATGCAAGGAATCAGGCAACCGGCTGGATGTACGACCGAGTACACGGGGCGAGTAAACGCCCCGGCCTGATTCTGAAATCTATTATAATTTTTTACCCTAACTGTTTTGCGGTGCAGCAAGGCGACAAGCTTGTGAAACCCAGGCGCTTACATAAGTAAGTGACTGAGGTGAACAAGCGCGGCCAACGCAGCAGCGCCCCGAAACAGGGCGGGTAAATTACGCGCGCAGTTTGACGTCGATTGCGTCTTGCGTGCGGGTGCTACGTGGCGCGTCATGGGTGTGCTGACGATCAGACACATCCAGAACTTCCTGGTTATTCACCAGTTCGCCTAAGGTAATATTGTTGAGGAAACCGGTCAGACGGTCACTCAAATCACGCCACAGCGCATGCGTCAGGCATTTATCGCCGCCCTGACAGCCGCCTTTGCCCTGACAACGGGTCGCATCTACCGACTCGTCAACAGCGCTAATCACTTCGCCAACCGCGATGCTACCTGCGTCTTTACCCAACAGATAACCACCGCCTGGGCCACGTACGCTGGAAACCAGACCATTTTTACGCAAACGTGAAAACAGCTGTTCCAGATAAGAAAGGGAAATTCCCTGACGTTCAGAAATATCAGCCAACGGTACCGGGCCCGCTTCGGAGTTGAGCGCAACGTCCAACATTGCGGTCACGGCATAACGCCCTTTAGATGTCAGTCTCATGTCTTACTTAACCTCAAACTCGCCCCTGCCCGGGGTTTTTTATTGTAAAATGGGGGTATTGCATAGCAGGGTCAAGTCTGACATTCCCGACTAAATCAGTCAACTATTTACTTGACTAATTTAGTCAGGTATTTAACCTTCAGTGCCGTTTCTGTTTGCCGGATGGCGCTTCGCTTATCCGGCCTACAATATTCGGCCTGCAAATCGTGCAGCCATCCGGCATCAACACGCTTACTTGCCTTTATTCTGCTGCTCAATAGAAGCAAGAATACCGCGCAGGATGTTCAGTTCCTGGCTTTCCGGGCGCGCACGCGTAAACAGACGACGCAGTTTGTTCATGACCTGCCCCGGATGGCCTTCACGGATGAAGCCGGTTGAAAGCAGCGTCTGCTCCAGATGGCCGTAAAAGCGTTCCAGGTCGTCCACCAGCGGATATGGCGTCTCTTCATGTTCCGCCGCCTCGTCGTTTTCCTGCGTTGCCAGCCAGGCCATACGCACTTCGTAGGCGATCACCTGTACCGCCATCGCCAGGTTGAGCGAGCTGTATTCCGGGTTTGCGGCAATCGCCACATGGTAATGGCATTTTTGCAGTTCGTCGTTGGTCAGACCAACGCGCTCGCGGCCAAAGACCAGCGCAACCGGCGTATTCGCGGCTTCCGCCACGCTTTTCAGACCGCATTCGCGCGGGTCCAGCATCGGCCACGGCAGCGTGCGGGAACGCGCGCTGGTGCCGACCACCAGGCTACACCCTGCCAGCGCGTCATCAAGCGTATCGACGATCTGCGCATTGCCGATCACATCACTGGCGCCAGCCGCCAGCGCGATAGCCTGGGAATCCGGCTTGACCAACGGATTGACCAGCCACAGGTTTGTTAAACCCATTGTTTTCATGGCGCGGGCAACAGAACCCATATTGCCGGTGTGAGAGGTTTCCACCAGCACAATTCGAATATTTTGCAGCATTGTCTTTCTTCGGCTAAAGATTATTCGGGCATATTATCATAAAACGGAGACATATTCCGAACTCGCTGCTATACTCTGCGCCGTTTTCCCGTTCTTTAACATCCAGTGAGAGAGACCGATGCATCCGATGCTGACCATCGCCGTGCGCGCAGCGCGCAAGGCGGGTAATGTAATTGCCAAACACTACGAAACGCCTGACTCAGTAGAAACCAGCCAGAAAGGCAGCAATGATTTTGTGACCAACGTCGATAAAGCCGCCGAAGCGATTATTATCGAAACGATCCGCAAATCTTACCCACAGCACACCATCATTACCGAAGAAAGCGGTGAACATGAAGGTACCGATCAGGATGTTCAATGGGTTATCGATCCACTGGATGGCACCACCAACTTTATCAAACGTCTGCCGCACTTCGCGGTATCTATCGCAGTACGCATCAAAGGCCGTACTGAAGTCGCGGTAGTTTACGATCCTATGCGTAACGAACTGTTCACCGCCACTCGCGGTCAGGGCGCACAGCTGAACGGTTACCGTCTGCGCGGCAGCACCGCGCGCGACCTGGATGGCACCATCCTGGCGACCGGTTTCCCGTTCAAAGCCAAACAGTATGCGACCACCTACATCAATATCGTTAGCAAACTGTTCACCGAATGCGCTGACTTCCGTCGCACCGGTTCTGCTGCGCTGGATCTGGCGTATGTGGCTGCGGGTCGCGTTGACGGTTTCTTTGAGATCGGTCTGCGTCCGTGGGATTTCGCCGGCGGCGAACTGCTGGTGCGTGAAGCGGGCGGTATCGTCAGCGACTTTACCGGCGGCCATAACTACATGACGACCGGTAACATCGTGGCCGGTAACCCGCGCGTGGTTAAAGCGATGCTGGCAAGCATGCGCGACGAATTGAGTGATGCGCTGAAGCGTTAATCGTTTGATGCCGGATGACGGCTAGCGCCTTATCCGGCCTACCAGGGGAGTTTCCCGTAGGCCTGATAAGCGAAGCGCCATCAGGCATTCATCCTACAACTGTGCTAAAACGGTCTTAATCCCCTGCCCACCGGCACCGCACTGACCCACATCACAACAGCAGCCACAACCAAAATCACGCCACCGGCTAACGCCAGCGTTGTCCAGCCAATCTGTCGCCACAATACCGGCGTTTTATTGCCGCTTAATTTTACCGCCAGTGCGCGGAAACTGTGAACCAGCAACGCCAGAGAGGTAATGGTCAGCGAAGTTCCCGCCGCCATCGCCAGCGCCGACGCCATTCCCCAACTAAAGACGCCAATAACTTTACTGAACAGCAGCACCATAATCGCGCCGGAACAGGGGCGCATCCCCATCGACAGAATAATCATCAGCCGCGCGCGCCAGTCATCGCCATTCCTGAGTTGCTCTGGGTTCGGCAGATGCTGATGCCCACAGCCGCAATGTTCGTGGTGAACATGATGCGGCGTAAATGAGATAAATTTCGGCTTGCGCAGCAGCGCGCGAAGCGTCTTTAGCGCCCGCCAGCAAAGCAATATTCCCAGCACGCCGACTAACGCATAACTGCCCTTCTCCAGCCAGAAGCTGCTCAGATGTAACTGCCTCGCCGGAAGCTGCAATACCGTCAGCACCACAACCACCAGCGCAATGGCCACCAGCCCCTGCAACAACGATGAGGCCAGCGTCAGGCCAATGCTTGATTTCAGCTTTGATGGATGCGTCGCCAGCCATGTGGTAATCACCACTTTTCCATGACCCGGCCCCAGCGCATGGAGTACGCCATACAGAAAGCTAAACAACAGCAGCGAACCGCCCGCCTGCGCCGGATTCGCCGCCACCGCTTTTAATAAGGCGCTCATCTGCTGATTCACTTCCCGCTGCCAGACAATGCTTTTCACCATCACCTGCGGCCAGGCCTGCCATAACCACAGCCCACCCGCGATGGCCAGCAACAGAAATACCGCCAGCGGCCACAGCGGCAGCCAGCGTCGGGAGCGCGGGCGTTGTTGGGAGATTACTGACATTGCACCGTTACCTTCTGCGCGAACTGTTTACCCAAATCCATATCCTCCGGCGGCGCGTCTTCTTTATCCAGCGACTGCGCAAAACTGAGCGTCTCTTCACTCGGCGTCGGCGTATGCACGCTCATGCTGCATTGTGTGCTTAACGCCTGCGGCAACGAGGCGTCCCGATCGTTGGCGTAGCTCATATCCACATAGTATGTGGGATCGAAGGTCGAAAAAGTGTAAGTCTGGCCGCCCAGCGGCTGCGGTTCAGCCAGCGGCAGGACAAACGTCAACACCGCCTGGTGCGCTTCCCGTTCCATTCCGTATTCCGTCGGGCGATTTTTAAACTTAACCTTTTGTCCGTTGTGCCACACTTCGGTGAAGTAGTGCTGGCCGAGCACGTTCGCCATCACTTCCGCCGCCAGCTTTTTCCAGATCTCCGAACCGGGCTTCGCGTCTCCCGCGTCGTAAAGCAGGTCTGCGGAGGTGATTTCATCCATCGTCCAGCGCATTTTTAGCGCCACAAACCGATCGTTTTCACTCACCAGCTGCGTCTGCAATCGAATAAAACTATGAGGGTGCGCCTGCGCTGTAAAAGATAAAACAGCGAGAAAGAGTGTTAAAGCGCTGCGTTTAACTAATTGCATCTGTTCCTCACGTTAAAAATTCTGTGATGCTCGCCAGCATTCCTGGCGTAAAGCCCTCTTATAACCATTTCCACGCACAAACTTTAGCTATCCTTATCAAACAAACTAACGGGAGACCAGACAGATGATGCCAACGCTTACTCCGCCGTCTGTACTTTCTGCTCCCCAGCGCCGCTGCCAGGTTTTACTGACGCTTTTCCAGCCGGGGCAAATCGCCACCACGGAAACATTCAGCGCGCTCAATGGCGTCGATGATGAAATTGCCCGTGAGGATATCACCGAAACAGGCCTGGAGATCCAGCGCTATCATCGACTCGCCATCACAACGGGTCAGAACGGACGCTACCGAATCGAGGGGGCTGCGCTCAACCAACGTTTGTGCCTTTTACACTGGCTCAGACGCGGCTTACGCATATGCCCGACCTTCATTACGCAACAGTTTACGCCGGCATTAAAAACCGAGCTTAAACGGAGAGGGATCGCGCGTACGTTGTATGACGATACCAATCTGCATGCGCTGATCAACCTTTGCTCGCGGCGGCTGCAAAAACCGTTTGAATGCCGGGATGTGCAGTTTCTGCGGCTGTTTTTACAATATTGCCTGCTACAGCATCATGCGGGCATCGCACCGGCGTTTAATCCGCTACAGAAACAGTGGGCGCAGTCCTGCGCCGAATACCCGCTCGCGCTGGAGATTGGCCGTCACTGGCAGCGCCGCGTCATGCAAAACGCGCCGCCCGACGAAACGCTGTTTATGGCTTTACTGTTTTCCATGATTCGCATCCCCGACCCTATCCACGACAACCATCAGCAGGATCGCCGCCTGCGCCTGGCTGTCGCCCGGCTGGTGTTGCGCTTTCGGGAAATGGGGCAGGTACGCTTCAGTGACGAGCAGGGACTTAACGACCAACTCTATGTGCACCTTGCCCAGGCGCTGAGCCGAAGTTTATTCGCCATTGGTATTGATAACACGCTGCCGGAAGAGTTCAGTCGCCTCTACCCTCGGCTGGTGCGCACCACGCGTGACGCCCTCGCCGGGTTTGAAAGCGAATACGGTGTGCGTTTCTCTGATGAAGAGACAGGGCTGGTCGCGGTGATTTTTGGCGCATGGCTGATGCAGGAGAACGACCTGCACGAAAAGCAGATCGTGTTACTGACAGGCAATAACGGCGAACTGGAGGCACATATTGAGCAGCAATTACGAGAACTGACGCTCCTGCCGCTCAATATTAAGCATGTGCCGACGCAGACCTTCCAGAAAGACGGTTCGCCGCGCGGCGTGGCGCTGATTGTCACCCCGTATGCCACACCGCTGCCGCTCTTTTCGCCGCCGTTGATTCATGCGGACCTGTCGCTTACCGCACACCAACAGCAGCAGATCCGCAAAATACTGGAATCATGATGACGCGGCGACGTTAGGCCGTAAGAAAATAGCAGGCAACGCCACCAATGCCATCACCCAGAATACGCCGTTCCCTAAATGCTGATACAGGAATCCGGCGAATACGGTCATGATGGCGATGCTGCCGCCCATCGCCACGGCAGAATAGACCGCCTGTAGACGAATCACTTCGCTTCCCTGGCGAGCGGCGATGTAACGCATCGCGGCCAGATGGCAAACGGTAAAGGTGCCGCAATGCAGAATCTGGATCGCTATCAACCACGGCAGCGCGGTGCTCCAGCCCATTAATCCCCAGCGAATGACGCCGCATACGGCGGAGAGCAATAGCAGATCGCGAGCGCTAAAACGGCGGAACAGTTTGTTGCTCAGCGCAAAAATAACCACTTCCGCCACCACGCCCAGCGACCACAAATACCCCACTGCCGAGGCGGAATAGCCCGCCCCCTGCCAGTAAATCGCGCTGAAGCCGTAATAAGCGGCATGCGCGCCTTGCAGCAGGCACACGCAGGCGAGAAAGCGCCAGCTCTGGACGACGAGCGTACGCCAGGCAGGCCAGCCCGCGCTCTCCTGATGACGACTTTCCCCCTGCGGTAATACGCTCGGTCGCAGCAGCATACCTAACAGCATCGAGGCCACCCCAAGCGTCAATAGCCCCAGAATCGCCTGATAATCAAAGAGGCTCACCAGTTTCCCGGTCAACGCCGAGCCGATCACAAACGCAATAGACCCCCACAAACGCACCCGGCCATAGTCCATCGTTAACTGTTTTTGCCAGGTATTGGCCAGCGCATCGGTGAGCGGCACCAACGGCGAGAAGAAGAGGTTAAAACCGATCATCACCACCATCAGCCACGCAACGTGCGTCCCTGCCCAGAATGCGAGGGCAAACACCAGCGTCAGCAACGCCAGAAGGCGTAACGCAGAAATCAAGCGGGAAGGATCGCTCACCCGTGGCGCAATCAACAGGCTACCGAGGAAACGCGCCACCAGCCCCGCCCCCAGCAGGAGACCGATGGTTTCCGGCGTCAGTCCCAGGCCTTTAAGCCAGACGCTCCAGAATGGCAGAAAAATACCGTAGCTAAAGAAGTAGGTAAAATAACCGAGCGCCAGCCAGCGCGTGGAGTGCAAAACCATGATTCCCTCCCGTATGGAGGCGATAGTCTGGCGATAAATGCAGGCTGGCGCAAGAGAGCATTAACAGGCGAATAACATCTTTTTTGGCCTAAACAACAGCGATTTGCATCGCGAAATGGCACTGGTCTCCCTGAGCTAAAGCCTGGAGTCCCGGTTGCCCCGGCATGTTGTGGGCATTTACCGGGTGCGACTGCGGTTCCAGACACAAGAATGACTCCCCTTGCATTCTGAATAGCATAAGCCAGGGCGTTTGCGATAAAAGCGTGACCTTCATCACATCACGCTGCACGATCGCCCGCCCGCTCCAGCCGGAATACCCTACGTTAAGCCACGCATCCTCGCCATATTGCGCACCGGAAAAATCCGCCTGCCGGGGAATATCGCTCTGCCATTCCTGCGGCAGATGCAGCTTACCTTCCGGCCAGTAACCGCTGGCGGCAAACTGCACGGTACTGTGACGATCAAAAGCAAAGTACGGGTGGAATCCGCAACCATAAAGCATCGGTCGTTCCCCCCGGTGCGTTATCGTCAGCGAGGCATGAAGCACAGCGGCGTCCAGCTGATAGTGAAGATCCGCGACATAATCATAACCGCACGCCATTTGACGACCTGAACGCAGATGACAGGCATCCTCATGAACGGCAATCGTATCCCAGCGCCTGAGCCAGCCGTCACCGTGCAGAAAGAAAACGGCATCCTCCTCATGCCGGGGAAGATTCACCTCCTCTCCCCTGAACAAAAAACGGTTTTCGGCAACGCGATTAGCGACCGGCAGCATAGGGAACAGGCCGCATTCGCCGGGTTTTACGCCGCATCCTTCACGTAAAACGGCCTGCTGATGCGCTAATGAAAACAAACTCAACAATCTGCCGCCCTGTGGATCAACACGCATCCGCAGATGCGTGTTTTGTAATGTCAGCGTATCGTCCATTACCGTGCGCTTCGCTGTTGAGTTGACGGGCTGGATTTCACATGCCGCGCCGCCAGTTGCTCTTCCAGCGCTTCCAGCGTCACGCCTTTCGTTTCAGGCACATTGCGCAGCACGTAGAAATACCCCATCGCGCAGATAACGCCGTAAAGCAGGAAACTGCCCGCCGCTCCCAGCCCCGCATTAAGCAGCGGGAACGTGTAGGTCAGCAGGAAGCAGGCAATCCAGAGCGCCAGCGTCCCCAGCGACATCGCCAGACCACGGACGCGGTTCGGGAAGATTTCCGACAACAGAACCCAGGTGACAGGCGCCAGCGTCAGGGCGTAAATCGCAATAGCCGCCAGCACCAGCACCAGAACCGGCCAGCCCATAATCCCCATCCCGTAAGCGGCGGCAATCAGTACATAAATCACCGTGAGTCCTGAAGCGCCAAACAGCATCAGTTTTCGGCGACCAATTTTATCGACCAGCGGCAGCGCTGCGAGGGTGAAGACGAGGTTAATGATCCCTGTGGCGACAATGGATTTTAACGTTCCGTTGATATCAAACCCTGCGGAAGCGAAGATCTCCTGCGCATAGTTGAAGATCACATTGATCCCGCACCATTGCTGGAAGACGGCCAGCACCATGCCGATGATGACAATCGGTTTAATCTGCGGCTGCAACAGCGTTGACCAGGCCACTTTGTGGTTGTCTTTCAGCAGAGTATGTTCTATTTCCCGCAACGTCTGCCCGGCATACTCCGCTGAGCCAATCCGTTGCAGCATGGCGCGGGCGCGTTCAGGTTTGCCCGCTTTGACCAGCCAGCGCGGTGATTCCGGCACAAAGAACATCAGAACCAGAAACGCCAGCGCAGGCACCAGTTCCGCGCCGAACATCCAGCGCCAGCCCATCTGCCCATTCCAGCTTTCAACAATCGCCTGCCGGGTCGCGTCGGTCGCCACCGGTTCAGCAATCATCAGGTTAATGAGCTGAGCCGCCAGCACGCCGATCACGATCGTGAGTTGGTTGACCGCCACAAAACGTCCACGCTTCTCCGCCGGGCTGACTTCCGCGATGTACAGCGGGCTAAGGGCGGACGCCAGGCCGATTCCTACGCCGCCAACGATACGGTAAATCACAAACATATCGAAATTGCTGGCGACAGCGGTTCCCCAGGACGATGCGCTGAACAGGATCGCGGCCAGAATCAGCGGCATTTTTCGCCCAAATTTATCAGCGCACCAGCCGGACATCAGTGCGCCAAAGATACAGCCGACCAGCGCTGAACTCATCGCCCAGCCGGACTGCGCGGGATCGGTAATTGAAAAATAGGCTTCGTAGAACGGTTTGGCGCCACCAATCACCACCCAGTCATAGCCAAACAGCAAGCCGCCGCAGGCGGCAACCAGACAGATAGTCCAGACATAACCGATTCTTAAATGTGTCTGCGTGTTATTCATTATGATTCCTCTTTCAGGGAAACGCAGGGAACAGCAGGTTTCAGGTGGAGTCGCCTCCACCTGTTCAGGGTCTATTGAAATAACGGTACGTTGAGCGCATGGCGCAGCAGCTGCGCCTTGTCATGCGTCGGATTGCGTTGCAGGAGCGCGTTTAGCGCCTGCTGGCACGCCGGGATATCGCCCAGCCCCAGATGGCCCAGCGCGGTAATGAACAGGCAGTGCTGCTGGTGTTTCTCCTGCGCGGGTGTATCCAGTACGACCAGATCCGGTAACGATACGGCGAAGAAATCGACGTCGGGAACCTTGTCACGCTGCGTCTCCACCCATTGCAGGAAACTCTGGAAAAGAAGGTTCGCTTCAGTGCAGTCACCTGACGCTTTCAGCGCCATCCCCTGCCAGAAGAGATAATCCACCGGCTGGTCATTGTAGTAACGTCCCGCGTCCAACGAGCTGCCTCCGCGAGTCGCGCGGGTGAAATAGCGCTGCGCCTCATCATGATGACCTTGCTGGCGCGCGCAATAGCCCAGCAAATACCAGATGTCATTATCCGTTTGTCCCGGTAAACGCCCCTCGCCGAGATTGTGCGGATAGTGCAACGCCTGCTGAAGCAAAACGGTGGCGTTTTGCGGCTCGCCACGGCGAATAGCCTCCAGCGCCTGATGGATCTGATTCAGTAAATATTGCCCGGTGGCTTTGCCCTCCCCGCCTTCCCAGGGGTGAAAAACACGTTCGCGCAACACCCCGGCGGCCGCTTCGTAGCGACCGAGGCTATTCCATACGCTAAGCAATTCCACGGTCAGATCGTCGCGATGGAAAACAATCTCTTTGCTGGCCTCCAGCCGTTGTAAACGCGCCTCGGCTGGCGCTGCCATCAGTTTGTTCAGATAATCCAGCTCAAACAGGAAGCGGGCATTCTTCGGCTCCAGCGCAACCGCCTGAGACAGGTATTTCAGCGCTTTCTGCGCATCGTGCTGTTTGTTCCAGGCGTAAATCCCCAGCAGCCGATGCACCGGCGCGAAATTCGGTTCCTGCTCCAGCGTAAACTGCCAGCAATTCACCGCCTCTTCATAACAACGCTTGCTGTACCAGAAACAACCCAGCAGATAGCGAGCGAAGGCGCAATCCGACAGCGTTTGCAGCATTTGCACTTCGTCGAGCGTGTTGGGAAAACGAACGCGGTTGTGCAAACAGTCGCGAGACTGCGCAATAAACGGTTGCGGATCATCACTCAGCGACGCGCGCCACAGCATGGGCAGCGTCTCCTGGCTGTCGAGCAGCGTCAGCACCGCGCGGGCAGCCTCTTTTTGCCCGCAAGAGACCAGCCAGCCCGCCAGCTCGCAGGCGTTGGCGCCACGGCGCCCGGTAATGGCGATAAGCGCCTCTTTCGCCGCCTCATCCTGACGGATAGCCCAGCGCGCATAATGCAGGGTGTAACTCAGCGGGTACTCAATAAGCTGCTGTGAAATATACGCCAGCGCTTCGGTTGTGCGCCCGAGTCCGGCCAGAGCCAGTGCTTTCAGCCCCATCGCCAGATTATTGCTGCCATTAAAGCGCAAACTCAGATTCACTTTCTCCAGCGCATCGGCGTAATCATTCCGCTTCATGGCGATTCGCGCCAGCGACCAGAAAGCCGCGTCACGACAGTTGCCGCTCCAGCTGGCTTTATAGTAGTGCTCACGGGCGAGGTCGTCCTTGCCCTGGCGTTCCAGCGCGGCGGCCAGCAGCATACTCGCCTCCCCATCACGCGGATTTTTATTGAGCTTATGCGCCCGCTGTAAGGCAGACTGCGCACAGCGCTCTGCCTGCGCCCAGTCCGCACGATTCAGCGCCAGCGTACCCAGCGCGACATTGTTGCGATAGTCATGCGGGTCCACGTCCAGCGCTCGCTGGTAATACTCTTCTGCATAGCGGCTGGCATGGTTGTACTGCTCCAGATGCTGACCAATAAAATAGAGCTCATCAGTACTGGACAGCGCCTCTGGCAGTTCGGGCGCGCAGGCCGCTTTCGGCAACGGCAAGTCCTCCGCGATATGCTCCTCATACGCCAGCAGTGTGACGCCATCACGACGGGCAACGGTCATTTTCACCCGCGCGTGGCCCGCGTCAGAAAGATCGGCGCGCCAGCTCTGACCGGGTTCCAGCGTGAGTGTTTTTTCAAAGAACGGTTGCCCCTGGGCACAAAGCGTTACCTGAACGTCATGTAGCGGCGCAACGGCATAAACGCCGGATGAAAGCTGGTTCCCTTCTCGCTCAAGGCGCAGCGCAAGCTGCGTACTGGCGTTTTGCACCATGCCCAGTTCACTGTAGGGCAGGAAATTTTGCACGAAGACTTTCTCTTCATACGGCGCAAGCCAGGTAAAATCAGGCTGGTTGTCGGTGAAGACCCCGGTCATGAGTTCAATGTACGGGCCGTTGTCATCGGTCAGGTTGCGATCCCAGGCCACGCCAAAATCACCGTATCCCCACGTCCACTGTTTTTTACCCGGCGAAATATGGTGGTCGGCCACATGCAGCAGTCCCCCTCGTTCGCCATGATGCCAGGCGCCGACAAAATCATAATCTGACTTTTCAGCCATATAAGAGGTCGGCACCGGTACATTTTTATAACGCGAGATATCCACGCCGGCGGAGTAGTCCACTTTGTAATAAGTGCCCGTCGCGATCGGAAAGGCGGAGACATCCCGTTTACCGTGGTCATATACGGCAGTAACGTCCGGCGGGAAGACGCTCTGGTGGTCGTCTCCGCCTTTCACCGCCGGGTTCGCCCACCACAAAAAATGGCGCGGCGTAGCGTTGCCGTTAAAGACTTTTCCGGTGATTTCAATTAATGCCCGATCGGGGTACAGCGTAAATCCGGTCATCACCTGCAAGCCGCGCATAGGTTCCACTTCCCCCATCCACACGGTTTGTTCTCCGCGTTCGCCCTGCTGACAGGTAAAATCCACTGGCATAAATGTGGTTGGACGGTGATGCTGCGGCCAGTTAAATTCAATCCCACCAGAGATCCACGGCCCCAGCAGCCCGACCAGCGCGGGTTTCACCACTTCGTTGTAGTAAACAAAATCACGCTGCTGCACTTTGTCATACGCGCGATGAATACGTCCGCCCAGCTCCGGCAGCAGCATGATGCGAATAAAATCATTCTCCATCCAGACTGCCTGATACTCGCGCATTTCACGTTCACCGGTCAGCGTATCGATGACGCCATAAGGATAAACCGCGCCTGAAGACCCCTGATAAACCCGCTTTTCCAGGAACATCGGGTTCGGATCTTCTTCGCCGGTTGTCCACGTAGGGAGTGAGAGTGTTTCCTGCCAGACCTTAACTGAACCGTACATGTCATTCTCCACTAAACAAACAAAAGTAAAATTTCACCTTACCGCTATTCTGGGGCAGATAACTGGCGTTAAAATACGCAATGCTCACGCAATATAGTTAAGGGAGTTAAGTGTATGCAGCGTACGGGGTTCAATAACGCCCGGGTCAGGCAAGCCAACAAGCAGATCTTTCTGTCGCACCTGTGGCGTGAAAAACAGCTCAGTAAATCCCGGCTGGCGCAGCTCAGCGGCCTGTCGATTCCGGCGGTCAGCAATATTCTGGAGGAGTTGATCGATGAGGGAAGAATTTGCCATTCCCGGGAGACGTTAAGCCAACGAGGGCTGAGTAGCGGCAGCTATCACCTGCCCGAACAGGGAGACTGGACGCTGTGCATGAACGTGACGCCCACCAGCATCACCAGCCAGCTGGCAGATGCGCGTCTGGTCGCCGTGGGCGACTGGCGCCATGCGGAGATCAATGCCGGTTCGCCAAAAGCCTTGCTGACCGCGCTTGCCGCGCACTGGCGGGAATATCGTCAGCGCTATCCCGGCGTGACCATCAATCTGGCATTAGGCGTTCACGGTCAGGTCGATCCCATTACCGGGGCGTCAAAAACCATGCCGCAGGCACCGTGGAAAACCCCGGTTGAGATTAAATATTTGCTGGAGGAGATGCTCGGCGTACAGGTGCGGTTAGACAATGACTGCGTGATGCTGGCGCTGGCGGAGAAGTGGCAAAACCCAGCGGCAAACCGCGATTTCTGCGTCATTAACGTCGATTACGGGATTGGTTCCTCCTTCGTCATCAACGACAACATCTGGCGCGGCAGTTTGTATGGCAGCGGTCAGATCGGACATACCATCGTCAACCCGGACGGGGTGGCCTGTGATTGCGGCCGCTACGGCTGTCTGGAAACCGTGGCCTCGCTCAGCGCGCTTAAAAAACAGGCCCGACGGTGGATGAAAACGCAGCCCACGGCGGATTGCGACCCAGAAACTATCACCATCGATCAACTGATTACCGCCTGGCAACAGGGCGATGTCCGCATCCAGGCCTGGGTGGAACACGCCGCCAGCGCGATTGGCCTGAGTTTATATAACTTTCTGAATATCCTGAATATTAACCAAATCTGGATTTATGGCCGCAGTTGCGCCTTTGGCGAAAGCTGGCTGAATACGCTGGTGCAGCAAACGGGGTTTAATCCCTTTGATCATGGCGATAACCCGCAGGCAAGATCCACCCGGATCGGCTTTGGCACACTCAGTCGTTCGCAACAGTTGATGGGGATCGGCTATCTGTACGTCGAATCACAGCTAAACGCGCTCTGAGTATAAGTCCGACACCCAGCGATGAAAGGAGATCCGCTTGTCGAACGAAAAACCACCGGCGTGGTATTAAAATTATTCATATAACCGGGTATCAAAGTCGCGCCTGGATTCGCCCACACGGCATGACCCGGAAATAAAAAAGGCTTCCCGCAGGAAGCCTTTTTCACGATGCCAGGCGTATCGCTTACGCGTAAACCGGGAAGCGTGCGCAGATGTCCAGCACTTTGCCTTTGATGCGCTCGATAACCGCCTCATCGTTGATGTTGTCCAGCACATCGCACATCCAGCCAGCCAGCTCTTTGGCTTCTGCTTCTTTAAAGCCGCGACGCGTAATGGCCGGAGAACCGATACGGATACCGGAAGTAACAAACGGGCTCTTCGGATCGTTCGGCACGCTGTTTTTGTTAACGGTGATGTTGGCACGACCCAGCGCGGCGTCAGCTTCTTTACCGGTCAGGTTTTTGTCCACCAGATCCAGCAGGAACAGGTGGTTCTCCGTACCGCCGGAAACCACTTTGTAGCCACGGTTCAGGAACACTTCCACCATCGCTTTGGCGTTTTTGGCAACCTGCTGCTGGTAGACTTTGAACTCCGGTTCCATCGCTTCTTTCAGCGCCACCGCTTTACCGGCGATCACATGCATCAGCGGGCCACCCTGAGCACTAGGGAAAACAGCAGAGTTCAGTTTTTTGTACAACTCTTCGTCACCGCCTTTCGCCAGGATCAGGCCGCCGCGCGGACCCGCCAGGGTTTTGTGCGTGGTGGTGGTCACAACGTGTGCATGCGGAACCGGGTTCGGATAAACGCCTGCGGCGATAAGACCCGCGACGTGCGCCATATCAACAAACAGGTACGCGCCAATGCTGTCGGCAATTTCACGCATTTTTGCCCAGTCAACGACGCCGGAATAAGCAGAGAAGCCGCCGATGATCATCTTCGGTTTGTGAGTCTGAGCCAGCTTCGCCATCTCTTCGTAGTCAATTTTACCGGACTCATCGATGCCGTAAGGCACGATGTTGTACAGTTTACCGGAGAAGTTTACCGGAGAACCGTGAGTCAGGTGGCCACCTTGCGCCAGGTTCATACCCAGAACGGTGTCGCCCGGTTGCAGCAACGCAGTGTAGACCGCGAAGTTAGCCTGAGAACCAGAGTGCGGCTGAACGTTGGCGTAGTCTGCGCCAAACAGTTCTTTCGCGCGGTCAATCGCCAGTTGCTCAACGACATCCACATATTCGCAACCGCCGTAGTAGCGCTTGCCCGGATATCCTTCAGCATATTTGTTGGTCAGCTGAGACCCCTGCGCCTGCATCACGCGCGGGCTGGTGTAGTTTTCGGAGGCGATCAGTTCGATGTGCTCTTCCTGACGTACTTTTTCCTGCTCCATAGCCTGCCACAGTTCGGCATCATAATCGGCAATGTTCATTTCACGCTTTAACATCCGCATCTCCTGACTCAGCTAACGATAAATTTTTGGCCTAAAAAGGCAATCCCGTGGGACAACGGCCAACAGTATAACCGAATCATTCTGCGATAACAGGTCTTGACAAAGGATTTTACGCAAACGATTACCTTCATGCTGTACAAGGCTTTGTCGAATGAAGACCTTACGAATTTCAACGGATTTCTTTTCAGGTTTGTGATGCAGATTTTTCACGTTGTAACGTTAAAAACGCAAAGTTACAAAGAACCATTTACAATACAGGGTTATTTTTTATAAGATGTATTTGACATACATCATTAAAGTCTCAGATAAAGGAAGACAGTATGCTTGACGCTCAAACCATCGCCACAGTAAAAGCCACCATTCCCCTGCTGGTTGAAACCGGTCCAAAACTGACCGCCCATTTCTACGATCGCATGTTTACCCACAACCCTGAACTCAAAGAAATTTTTAACATGAGTAACCAGCGAAATGGCGATCAACGTGAAGCGCTGTTTAACGCCATCGCGGCCTATGCCAGCAATATCGAAAACCTGCCTGCGCTGCTGCCTGCGGTAGAAAAAATCGCCCAGAAGCACACCAGTTTCCAGATCAAACCAGAACAGTACAACATCGTTGGTGGCCACCTGCTGGCAACGCTGGACGAAATGTTCAGCCCAGGCCAGGAAGTGCTGGATGCCTGGGGTAAAGCGTATGGCGTTCTGGCCAATGTCTTTATCAATCGCGAAGCGCAAATCTACAGCGAAAACGCCAGCAAGAATGGCGGCTGGGAAGGCACTCGTCCGTTCCGCATCGTTGCGAAAACGCCGCGCAGCGCCCTGATTACCAGCTTTGAATTTGAACCGGTCGATGGCGGCCCGGTCGCAGAATATCATCCGGGTCAATACCTGGGGGTCTGGCTGAAACCGGAAGGCTTCCCGCATCAGGAGATCCGTCAGTATTCCCTGACCCGCAAGCCGGATGGTAAAGGTTATCGCATCGCAGTTAAGCGTGAAGATGGCGGTCAGGTTTCCAGTTGGCTGCACAACCACGCAAGCGTCGGCGATATCGTCCACTTAGCCGCTCCGGCTGGTGATTTCTTCATGGATGTCGCAACGGATACGCCTGTTTCTCTGATTTCCGCAGGCGTCGGCCAGACTCCGATGCTGGCTATGCTGGATACGCTGACCAAAGCCAACCACACCGCGCAGGTGAACTGGTTCCACGCGGCGGAAAACGGCGACGTGCATGCGTTCGCAGATGAAGTGAGCGAGCTGGGTAAAACCCTGCCGCGCTTTACCGCACATACCTGGTATCGCGAACCGACAGAAGCCGATCGTGCGAATGGCGCGTTCGACAGCACAGGTCTGATGGATTTAAACAAACTGGAAAGTGCGATCAGCGATCCGGCAATGCAGTTTTATCTGTGCGGTCCGGTCGGCTTCATGCAGTTTGCTGCGAAGCAGCTGACAGGGCTGGGCGTGAAAAGCGAAAACATTCATTACGAATGCTTCGGCCCACATAAAGTGCTGTAATTAAGTCATGCCTGATGGCGCTGCACTTATCAGGCCTACGGGATTTTGTAGGCCGGATAAGGTGTTTACACCGCCATCCGGCAAGCACGACGCGGCTTAAATTGCCGCGTCGTCTTCTTCACCGGTACGAATACGAATCACGCGCGCAACGTCAAAGACGAAAATTTTACCGTCACCGATTTTCCCCGTCTGCGCGGTGCGAATAATGGTGTCAACGCAGGTATCCACGATATCGTCGGTCACCACGATTTCAATTTTCACCTTCGGCAGAAAATCCACCATATATTCCGCGCCACGGTACAGCTCGGTATGGCCTTTCTGACGCCCAAAGCCTTTCACTTCAGTAACCGTCATACCGGTAATGCCTACCTCAGCCAGCGCTTCACGGACGTCGTCCAGCTTGAAGGGTTTAATAATCGCATCAATCTTTTTCATGCTATTCCTTGAAAAGGTCGCCTGTCTTTTAATCTGATAAACGTAACATAATTCACGCTACTTTACGGCATGAAAACTACTCTTTGAAATCGTTTGCATCCAACTCATGGCGCGAGAGCAGCTTATAAAATTCCGTCCGGTTACGTCCTGCCATTCTCGCCGCATGGGTGACATTCCCTTTGGTGATTTGCAGCAGTTTACGCAAGTAGTTAAGCTCAAACTGATTACGCGCCTCAACAAACGTCGGCAGCGCCGTATTTTCGCCTTCCAGCGCCTGCTCCACCAGCGCGTCGCTGATGACCGGCGAGGAAGTTAACGCCACGCACTGCTCAATAACGTTCACCAACTGACGCACGTTTCCCGGCCAGCTTGCGGTCATCAGACGCTTCATCGCATCCGTTGAAAACGCCCGCACAAACGGTTTATGCCGCTCTGCTGACTGGCGCAGAAGATGATTCGCCAGCAGCGGAATATCTTCCGTACGCTCCGCCAGCGTCGGGATCTTCAGACTCACCACGTTCAGACGGTAATATAAGTCTTCGCGAAATTCACCACGCGCCATCGCCTTAGGCAGATCGCGGTGCGTTGCGGAGATAATGCGCACATCAATATCGATATCGCGATTGCTGCCAAGCGGTCTGACTTTGCGCTCTTGCAGAACGCGCAGCAGCTTAACCTGTAACGGCGCGGGCATATCGCCGATTTCGTCAAGAAACAGCGTGCCGCCTTCCGCCGCCTGAAATAACCCTTCACGGTTGCTGACCGCGCCGGTAAACGCCCCGCGCGCGTGGCCAAACAGTTCGGACTCCAGTAGCTGTTCCGGCAGCGCGCCGCAGTTAATGGCGATGAAAGGTTTACTGCTGCGCGGGCTGGCGTTATGGATAGCCTGCGCGAAAATCTCTTTCCCGGTGCCGCTTTGCCCGTTAATCAGCACGCTGACATCCGATTGCGCCACCATCCGCGCCTGTTCCAGCAAGCGTATCATCAACGGACTGCGCGTAACGATTGATTCGCGCCAGCTGTCGTCCATTGCCGGCGCCGATTGTTCAAGCGCGTCATCAATGGCCTGATACAGCGCATCTTTATCGACCGGTTTGGTCAGAAAGCTAAACACGCCTTTTTGCGTCGCCGCCACCGCATCAGGAATGGAGCCGTGTGCGGTCAAAATGATGACGGGCATACCAGGCTGGACTTTCTGGATTTCCGTGAACAGCTGCATGCCATCCATTTCATCCATTCGCAGATCGCTAATGACCAGATCCACTTTTTCGCGATTCAGTACGCGCAGCCCTTCCTGACCGCTTTCCGCCGTCACGACGCTGTAGCCTTCGCTGGTCAGGCGCATCCCAAGCAGTTTCAACAGCCCCGGGTCATCGTCCACGAGCAGCAGATGTGCCGGTTTGCGGCTTATCATGGCGTTACCTCATCTTGTGGCAGTGCGGAAGATGCGCCGTCGTCAGGCGCTGCGGGTTTGTCATTTCCGTGTGTCGCGTCAGGATTGTAGTTGCCTGCGGGTTTGCGCGTGGAGAGCTGACGCTCAATATCAGTCAGATTCTCCAGCTTGCGCGTCGTGAGATCGAGCTGCGCCTGTAAGTGCTGATGCTGCTGACGCAACGTATCAAGCTCGCTATCCGACGCTTGCTGGAGTTTACTGTAACGCTGGCGCTCTTCGGCAAGCTGTAACTGTAGCGCCTGGCCGTCGCGCCAGAGCTGATAGAGCGGGCGCACCTGAGCGGGAATTTGCGCGCTTAGCGCATCGAGGCGAGTGACCATATCGCGCCGTTCAAGGGGCGTAATTTTAGCATCCGCCAGCAGAATCCCGCGTTTGAACGTGTTCTGCCAGCTGCCATCTTCCAGCGCCCGCGCTTCATTGCGTGACTGAACAGGCAACAGGCGATCGGCACAATCAATCGCCCGCAGCCAGTAAAGCGGATTGTTATCCGTCGATGGCCCTTTGAGTAACCAGATATCCGTACAGTCGGTAGAGAGATAATCCGCCAGCTGATACGGTGGAATTTTTTCCTGCGACGCATCATTTACGACATGCTTCGCGGCATGTGGCGCGCACCCCATCAGCACCAGGCAAGGCACACTCGCTAACCATCCTCTTCGGGGAAATAATCGCTTCAGAACTCGAACAAAAACGTGTGGCATACTCACCAGGCTTAGCTTCATTTTTAGTGGTTTTTCGATGCAGATAGCGGCAGTTCGATACGGAAGCAAACTTCTTGCGCATTCTCATCGACCAGATACAGTTCCCCCTGCATACGACGGATGCAGTCCCTGGCGATACTTAACCCTAATCCGCTCCCCTTCACCGCACCTTTACGCTGATGGCTTCCCTGGAAAAAGGGCTCAAAAATCATGGCTCTTTCCGCTTCCGGGATCGGCGTGCCCGTATTGATCACATCAATGTGCGCCTTTGAACCATATACATTGCTGCGAATACAAATGTTACCGGATTCAGCGCCATAGTGCACCGCATTGGAATAAAGATTGTCCAGCACGCTCATTAATAGCATCGGCTCGGCCAGACAGCTGTCGATAGCCAGCCTGACCTCGGTATGCATCATTTTAGCGCGCGCAGGCAAACTGTGAGCGGAAACCACCATATCCACCAGCGGTTCAAGCTCCACGGTTTCCATCTCAATCGCGCTGTCCGCCAGTTTCCTGTTGTAATCAAGCAGTTGCTCAATCAACTTCTGTAAGTTGCGGCTGCTATCGTCCAGAATGCCGACGACCTCTTTTTGCTCCGGCGTCAACGGCCCCACGACCTGATCGGCCAGCAGCTCTGTCCCTTCGCGCATACTGGCCAGCGGCGTTTTCAGCTCATGCGACAGGTGACGTAAAAACTGATGCCGTTGGGATTCCAGCCAGGACAGACGTTCACTCAACCAGATAATGCGCTGCCCCACCGAACGCAGCTCGCGCGGCCCGGTAAACGACACGGTATTCCCCAGAGAGCGCCCTTCTCCCAGCCGGTTAATCATCCGTTCTATCCCTTTCACCGGCCCAATGATCATCCTTGTAAAAAGCAGCACCATCGCCAGGCTGACCAGAAACAGCACCAGCGCCTGCCAGCCAAAGAATTGTCCGCGCTCTGCGATTTCCTGCTGTAACTGCTGCCCGCGCGAGAACACCACCGTGCGCGTTGCCTGCACCATTTCCGTATTGGCGTTGGCAAAAGCCTCCAGCCGCGCGGCGGCGGTAGCATCAGGGCCGCTATTTTTACACTGTAATTGTGCAAGGCCGTTCAGATCATCGCGTAGCGCCTGATAAAGTTTAGCGTCCGGCAATACTCCCGCATGCGCGTCCAGCATTTCGCTGTAGCGTTTTCGCTGGCTCTGATACACCTTTGCCAGCGTACGGTCGTCGAGCACGCAATATTGCCGGTAGCTGCGCTCCATCTCCAGCGCCACGTTGGTCATCGCTTCGCTGCGCCGGGCATCTATCAGCGTGGTGCGGTTAGTCTGCGCCGCCTGGGCGCTGAGCGCGTTGAGACTTTGCCAAGCCTGCCAGGCCAGTACCAACAAAGGCAACAGAATCAGCAGAAATGCCAGCATAACCAGTTGTCGCAAGGACCGGGGGAAAACAGACCAGCGCTTCAAGGCGTTACTCTCATCGGATAAGGATACAAGGATGCTAACCGAGGGGAACATCAGATACAACAAAGCCGGGATTAACCCGGCTTTGTTATGGAATAAGGCGGTGCCTAACTCGACGTTTCGCCCGGTGGTTGATAAAGCGACGCTATTATCAGAAGTTGGACGGCAGGCACCTTGTTGTGCGTCATTCGAAGTTTATGTAGCGCTTCCCGAAGGGGCTGACATAAGAAGGTGAATGAGCCACTGGTTGCTATTATGCAGTAAGTGTGCCAATTTTAAAAACAAATAATTAACATTATGATTTTATTTGGTTTTATAGAGAAATCATCACCGTTACAAAACGAACAAAATTTCAGCAAGGTGTCGCCATTCAGAGACACCTAAAAACAAACCTTACGCTATCTTTGTAAATCAATGAGTTAAATGTCTCCTTTTGGAGACACAGACAATCTACTGATGTCGGCATTTCCCGACACCTTTATGGTTGATGGCAGGGCAAAAAAAACTCCCTCACGGAAGCTTCCTTGCCGGATGGCGGCTTCTCCTTATCCGGCCTACGCGTATGTCCAGGCCCGATAGCGCTTTGCTTATCGGGCCATTTACGTGCGGATTAACCTAACTGCTTACGCGCATTGCGGAAAATACGCATCCACGGGCTGTCTTCACCCCAGTTTTCCGGGTGCCAGGAGTTGCTGACGGTACGGAAGACGCGCTCCGGGTGCGGCATCATAATGGTGGCGCGACCGTTCTCCGTGGTAACGGCGGTGATGCCGTTTGGCGATCCGTTCGGGTTGGCCGGGTAGTTTTCCGTAACCTTACCGAAGTTATCGACATAACGCAGCGCAACCAGACCTTTGCTTTCCAGCCCAGCCAGATGCGCATCGTCACGCACTTCAACGCGCCCTTCACCGTGGGACACCGCGACAGGCATCTGTGAGCCAACCATTCCCTGCAACAGCAGAGACGGGCTTTGGGTCACTTCCACCAAGCTGAAGCGCGCTTCAAAACGGTCAGAATGGTTACGCACAAAACGCGGCCACAGCTCGCTCCCTGGAATCAGTTCACGCAGGTTAGACATCATCTGGCAACCGTTACATACGCCAAGCGCCAGCGTCTGCGGGCGGTGGAAGAACGTTTCGAACTCGTCGCGTACGCGATTGTTGAACAGAATCGATTTCGCCCAGCCTTCACCCGCGCCCAGCACGTCACCGTAAGAGAAACCGCCACAGGCAACCAGCGCCTGGAAATTACCCAGCCCAATACGGCCAGCCAGCAGATCGCTCATATGCACATCAATCGCGTCAAAGCCCGCGCGATGGAACGCCGCCGCCATCTCAACGTGGGAGTTCACGCCCTGTTCGCGCAGTACGGCAACCTTCGGACGCGCGCCGGTAGCAATATACGGCGCGGCGATATCTTCATTGATATCGAACGACAATTTCACGTTCAGACCCGGGTCGGCATCGTTGGTTTTTGCGTCATGTTCCTGATCGGCACATTCCGGGTTGTCGCGCAGGCGCTGCATCTGCCAGGTCGTTTCCGCCCACCAGGTACGAAGCGTGGTGCGGCTTTCGCTGAAGACAACCTGCCCATTGGATTCAATCACAAAACGGTCGCCGGAAACGGCCTGACCTAAATAGTGTACGCAGTCACTCAGACCATGCTTTGCCAGCAGCGCCTCGACCGCTTCGCGATCGGCCGCCCGCACCTGAATCACTGCGCCCAGCTCTTCGTTAAACAGCGCCGCCAGACGATCGTCGCCAGATGTTGCAATATCGACCTGGATGCCGCAGTGACCGGTAAAGGCCATCTCGGCAAGCGTGACCAGCAGGCCGCCGTCGGAACGGTCGTGATACGCCAGCAGTTTACGCTGCGCCACCAGCGCCTGAATCGCATCGTAGAAGCCTTTCAACTGCGCCACATCGCGCACGTCTGCCGGTTTGTCGCCCAGTTGACGATACACCTGCGCCAGCGCCGTTGCGCCCAGCGCGTTATGCCCCTGACCCAAATCGATCAGCAGCAGCGCGTTATCTTCGGTCGAGAGCTGCGGCGTGACGGTATGACGTACATCTTCCACGCGGGCAAACGCGGAAATCACCAGCGACAGCGGCGAGGTCATTTCGCGCTGCTCGTTGCCTTCCTGCCAGCGGGTTTTCATTGACATAGAGTCTTTGCCCACCGGAATCGTCAGGCCAAGCTGCGGGCAGAGTTCTTCGCCTACCGCTTTCACCGCGTCATACAGACCGGCATCTTCACCCGGATGACCGGCCGCCGCCATCCAGTTTGCGGACAGCTTGATGCGTTTGATATCGCCAATCTGGGTCGCGGCGATGTTCGTCAGCGCTTCGCCAACGGCCAGACGGGCGGAAGCGGCAAAGTCCAGCAGCGCTACCGGCGCACGTTCGCCGATAGACATCGCTTCACCGTAGTAGCTGTCGAGGCTGGCGGTGGTCACCGCGCAGTTCGCCACCGGCACCTGCCACGGGCCGACCATCTGATCGCGCGCCACCATACCGGTCACGGTACGGTCGCCGATGGTCACCAGGAATGTTTTCTCCGCCACGGTCGGCAGATGCAGAACCCGTTTAACCGCGTCAGCAATCGTGATATCAGCACGATCCAGCGCATCGCCTTTCGCTGTCAGCGTCTGCACGTCGCGGGTCATTTTCGGCGTTTTACCCAGCAGCACGTCCAGCGGCAGATCGATCGGTTGATTATCGAAGTGACTGTCGTTCAGGGACAGATGCTGTTCTTCGGTGGCCTCACCGATCACAGCATACGGCGCGCGCTCACGCTTGCACAACTCATCAAACAGCGGCAACTGGTCGGCGGCCACGGCCAGCACATAACGCTCCTGAGACTCGTTACACCAGATTTCCAGCGGGCTCATGCCCGGCTCATCGCTGAGGATATCGCGCAGCTCAAATTTACCGCCGCGCCCGCCGTCGCTCACCAGCTCCGGCATCGCGTTGGAGAGACCGCCGGCCCCGACGTCGTGAATAAACAGGATCGGGTTGGCATCGCCTAACTGCCAGCAGCGGTCGATCACTTCCTGGCAGCGACGTTCCATTTCCGGGTTATCACGCTGTACGGAGGCAAAATCGAGATCCGCATCCGACTGACCAGAAGCCATAGAGGACGCCGCCCCGCCCCCTAGGCCAATGTTCATCGCCGGCCCACCGAGCACGATCAGCTTCGCGCCAACGACGATCTCGCCTTTCTGTACGTGATCGGCGCGGATATTGCCGATCCCGCCCGCTAGCATGATCGGCTTGTGGTAGCCGCGTAGCTCTTCGCCGTTGTGGCTGTTTACTTTTTCTTCGTAAGTACGGAAGTACCCGTTCAACGCCGGGCGACCAAATTCATTATTAAACGCCGCGCCGCCCAGCGGGCCTTCAGTCATAATGTCCAGCGCGGTAACGATACGCTCTGGTTTACCAAAATCTTCTTCCCACGGCTGTTCAAAGCCCGGAATACGCAGGTTAGACACGGAGAAGCCCACCAGACCCGCTTTTGGCTTCGCGCCGCGTCCGGTTGCGCCTTCATCACGAATCTCACCACCGGAACCGGTCGCCGCGCCCGGCCACGGCGAGATCGCCGTCGGGTGGTTATGGGTTTCCACCTTCATCAGGATATGCGCAGGCTCCTGATGGAAGTCATAGCGACCGCTCTCGTGGTCAGCAAAGTAGCGTCCCACGTCAGAACCTTCCATCACCGCCGCGTTATCTTTATAGGCAGACAACACATGATCCGGCGTGGTTTCAAAGGTGTTTTTGATCATCTTAAACAGCGACTTCGGCTGCGGTTTCCCGTCGATAACCCAGTCAGCGTTAAAAATCTTATGGCGACAGTGTTCGGAGTTTGCCTGCGCGAACATATACAGTTCGATATCGTTCGGATTGCGCCCCAGCTTCGTGAAGGCGTCTTGCAGGTAATCAATTTCGTCATCCGCCAGCGCCAGACCCAGACGCAGGTTGGCGTCAGTCAGCGCCTGACGCCCTTCACCCAGCAGATCCACACTGGCAACCGGCGCAGGCTGGTGATGAACAAACAGTTTTTCCGCATCAGATAAAGAAGAGAACACGGTCTCCATCATCCGGTCGTGCAGTTCAGCGGCAATCGTCTGCCACTGTTCAGCCGTGAGCGTAGCGGCTTCAACGTAGTATGCAACGCCTCGCTCCAGGCGGCTTACCTGTTGCAGACCGCAGTTATGGGCGATATCAGTCGCTTTGGAAGACCAGGGGGAGATGGTGCCAGGACGCGGCGTGACCAGCAGCAGCTTTCCTTCAGGGGTATGGCTGCTTAAGCTCGGCCCATATTTCAGCAAACGTGCAAGTTGCGCGTGCTCATCCTCGTTTAAGGGGGCGCTCAGGTCAGCAAAATGGACATACTCAGCGTAAATATTGTGGACCTGAAGATTGGCCGCCTGAAAACGCGCCAGCAGTTTGTTAATACGGAATGCAGACAGTGCAGGCGAACCACGCAGAATTTCCATCATAAGTCTCTCGTCTTCGAAGCGCCTGAGGCGCTTTAAGTGTGCGCAAGGGGGGAAACGGGCGACATTATAAAGAATCTGACGCCCCGACGAAACCGTTTGCGTCGAAATAAAATCGCCGCCTTTTCTTATCATACGGTGCGGCCAATCATTCTAATTAGTTGCCAACTGGCGCATTGTTGCGCAAAATGCCGCACATTCATGATGATTTTAACCCACCAAAATGACATTAGCAGGCTGAGATTACGCACGATTCAGAGAATTAACTAATTGAAAAAATTAAAGATTAATTATCTGTTCATCGGCATATTGACTCTGCTGCTGGCAGCGGCCCTCTGGCCATCAATCCCCTGGTTCGGCAAAGCCGACAATCGTATCGCCGCGATCCAATCGCGGGGAGAGTTACGCGTCTCAACAATAGAGTCGCCGCTGACCTACGCCCGCATTAACGGAAAAAAGTACGGTCTGGATTACGAACTGGCGCAGCAGTTCGCCAGCTATCTTGGCGTAAAGCTGAAAATTACCGTACGCCAGAATATCAGCCAGCTATTTGACGATTTAGATAATGGCAACGCCGATCTGCTGGCGGCAGGACTGGTTTACAACAGCGAGCGCGTGAAGAATTATCAACCCGGCCCGACCTACTATTCCGTTTCGCAACAGCTGGTTTACCGGGTAGGACAATACCGGCCTCGCACGCTGGCCACGGTGAATGAAAGCCAGCTCTCTATCGCGCCTGGGCATGTCGTGGTGAATGACTTGCAGGCGCTGAAAGAGACAAAATTTCCCGATCTGAGCTGGAAAGTCGATGACAAAAAAGGGACGGCGGCGCTGCTCAGCGAAGTCATCAGCGGCAATCTGGACTATACCATTGCCGATTCTGTCGCGATCAGCCTGTTCCAGCGCGTACATCCTGAACTGGCCGTCGCGCTGGATGTCACCGATGAGCAGCCTGTCACCTGGTTTAGCCAACTGGACGATGACAACACGCTTTCCGCTGCGCTGCTCGATTTCTTCAACGCTATTAATGAAGACGGCTCACTGGCGCGTATGGAAGAGAAGTATCTGGGGCACGGCGACGATTTTGATTATGTCGATACCCGCACCTTCCTGCGGGCCGTGGACGGCGTACTGCCCGATCTCCAGCCGTTGTTTGAAAAATACGCGCAGGAGATAGACTGGCGCCTGCTGGCCGCAATTTCCTATCAGGAGTCGCACTGGGACCCGCTGGCCACCTCCCCGACGGGCGTTCGCGGTCTGATGATGCTCACCAAAAACACCGCGCAAAGTCTGGGGCTGACGGACCGTACCGATGCAGAACAGAGCATCAGCGGCGGTGTGCGTTATATCCAGGATATGATGGGCAAAGTGCCTGAAACCGTGCCGGAAGAGGAGCGTATCTGGTTTGCGCTCGCCGCCTATAACATGGGTTATGCGCATATGCTTGATGCCCGTGCGTTGACGGTCAAGACCAGGGGCAACCCGGATAGCTGGGCCGATGTAAAACAACGGCTGCCGCTGCTCAGCCAGAAACAATATTACAGCAAGCTGACGTACGGCTATGCGCGCGGGCATGAAGCCTACGCTTATGTGGAAAATATTCGGAAGTATCAGATTAGCCTGGTCGGCTATCTGCAAGAAAAAGAGAAGCAGACGGCAGAAGCGATAAAGCTGGCGCAGGATTACCCGGCAGTGTCTCCGGCCGAGTTTGACACGGAGACATTTCCTTTCTCTTCTTTCTTATCGCAGCCGTCATCGAACTACCTGTCACACTCTCCTTCTTTGCCGTTTTCACTGAAGAAGAAAGACGAAAACTAATCTCACAGGGCTGGACGCTTTCGCGTGGCCGCCCTACAACGATTCTTGCGAAGATTTTTTTAGCGCTTTGATCTCCTGGCGACGCATGCGGAAGAAATCACTGAGCAGCGCTGCGCACTCATCGCGTAACACACCTTCGGTGATCTCTACGCGGTGGTTCATGCCCGGATGATGCAATACGTCCATCAGCGACCCTGCCGCGCCGGTTTTCGCGTCGCGAGCGCCAAATACCACCCGCCCAATGCGGCTGTGTACCATTGCTCCCGCGCACATCACGCACGGCTCCAGCGTCACGTAAAGCGTGGTATCCAGCAAACGGTAGTTCTGAAGCACCAGCCCACCCTGACGTAGCGCCATGATTTCAGCGTGCGCAGTGGGATCATGATGACCTATCGGACGGTTCCAGCCTTCGCCAATGACGCGATTGTTATGCACCAATACCGCGCCAACCGGCACTTCACGCTCATCCCAGGCGCGTTTCGCCAGCGTCAACGCATGACGCATCCAGTATTCGTGGCTAAATTCAACATCAGACAAAGGAGGCACTCCGGTAATAAAAGCGGGCGCATTATACATGGGCGCTATCGTTAACTCTATTCGAGTTGCTGGAGCTCCCCTCGCGGCGTGACGCGCCAGCGATGCTGGCAAAAATAGAGAAGCGGGTTATCCTGCTTACTGTCGCTGTAGCCGCTGTACAGACGTAACGGCGCACCAATCTGGCGTTCCAGTTGGGCGACCTTCTCGTGCCCCAGACAGCGCATAGTCAGCAGCCAGCCGCCGTAGCCACGCCGCATCTGGCTGGCGATCAGGTTCACGCGCGGCAGCCAGAGCGTATCGAAATAGACCTGTTCCACCAGCGATTGCGGAGAGCCGGTAATCAGCCAGATATCAGCGTCAGAGCTTAACAGATAGGTCGTCAGGCGCTCCTGAACAACCGGAAACGCCGTGACGTTATCGCGAAACCAGCGAACGAAATCCGCCTGATGCGCCTTGAGCCGCGCTTCACTGTGACCGAAGGTACAGCCCCATAACAGCAGGCTCATCGGCCAACGCGCTGCCCGACCTTTAATCAACAAGCCAATCCCGATAACCGGCAATAACGGCAGCACGAGCAACGCATTCAGCGGCTGGCGACGCAACAGATAACGCAGGAAACTGCCAAACATATCCTGCTGGTGCAACGTACCGTCCAAATCAAAAAATACGACACGACGCTCGTGATTAACCAAACCCTACTCCTCTGGATTGTTGAAGCCCAATAGCCGGGTTAACCGCAACCCGGCGATAATCGTTACCAGATAGACTAACAGATAGAACCTCAATTTTCCGGTAACGTTAGCGTTCTAACGCCGCCCGTAGAAATCCCTGGTGAGCGGACAATTTCGCCCTTGCATCTTCGGCATTCAGCCCGGTAAGCGCCATCAGAATGGCCGGTTTAACCTCAAAATCGGTCTGCTTAAGCAGCGCTTCGGCCTCTTCACGCATAATCCCGGTAGCCTCAACCACCATCCGGCACGCTCTGTCGACGAGCTTAACGTTGGTGGCTTTCATGTCTACCATCAGGTTCTGGTACACCTTGCCGAACTTCACCATCGCCCCGGTGGAGATCATATTGAGCACCAGTTTTTGCGCAGTACCGGATTTCAGTCGCGTCGAACCGGTTAGCGCCTCCGGCCCAACGACCGGCGAAATGGCGATGTCAGCTTCATGCGCGATGGGAGAATCGGGATTACAGGAGATAGCCACCGTGACGCAGCCCACCTGACGCGCGTATTTCAACCCGCCAATGACGTACGGCGTACGACCGGACGCCGCCAGCCCGACAACCAGATCCTGCGCGGTCACGTTAAGCGCCCGGAGATCGTCCTCCCCTAACTGCTGACTGTCTTCCGCGCCTTCCACCGCTTTCAGCAGCGCGCCGGGCCCGCCGGCAATCAGCCCGATCACCAGCCCGTGCGGTACGCCAAACGTTGGTGGGCATTCGGAGGCGTCCAGAACGCCAAGGCGTCCGCTGGTGCCTGCGCCCATATAAATAATGCGCCCTCCCGCCTTTAAGGCGTCGGCGGCGGCATCTACCGCGCGGGCAACGTCTGGCAGCGTCTCTTTTACTGCTTGCGCTACAAGCGTATCCTGTTGATTAAAACGATGAACCAGCTCAAGCGTAGGGAGTACGTCAAGATCCATAGTCTGTGGATTGCGGGTTTCTGAAACTAACGAGCCGAGATTCATTTTTGTTCCTTAGGAATTTTTAATTCATAATAACTATAATAATGGAATATTATATTCTTTCGGGCGAGGGAAAATCTTTTTATGATCCCCGTCATGTTTTTCGCCAGGAGTCCTCATGAACTGTTTGATTCGTATACGTCAGCGTTATCCGGACCTCGCACAAAGCGATAAAAAGCTTGCTGATTATATTCTTGCTCAGCCGGATGATACACGGCATCTCAGCTCACAACAGCTTGCCGTTGAGGCGGGCGTCAGTCAGTCCAGCGTGGTGAAATTCGCGCAGAAACTGGGCTTCAAAGGCTTTCCGGCACTGAAGCTGGCGATCAGCGAAGCGCTGGCCAGCAATCCAAATCCTCACTCTATTCCGGTACATAATCAGATCCGGGGCGACGATCCGATGCGGCTTGTCGGCGAAAAATTGATCGAGGAAAATGTCGCCGCAATGCACGCAACGCTCGATGTTAACAGCGAAGAGAAATTGTTCGAAAGCGTCATGATGCTGCGCAATGCCCGGCGTGTTGTCATAACCGGTATTGGCACATCGGGCCTGGTGGCGCAGAACTTCGCCTGGAAGCTGATGAAGATAGGATTCAATGTCGTCGCCGAACACGATATGCATGCGCTGTTAGCCACCGTGCAGGCGCTGGCGCCGGACGATCTCCTGCTGGCTATCTCCTATAGCGGCGAGCGCAGAGAGTTGAATATGGCGGCGGATGAAACGTTGCGGGTGGGAGGAAAGGTTCTGGCGATCACCGGCTTTACACCGAATGCCCTGCAACAACGCGCCACTCGTTGCCTGTATACGATCGCCGAAGAGCAGGCCACGCGCAGCGCCGCAATCTCCTCTACGCATGCGCAGACGATGTTGACGGATTTGCTCTTTATGGCGCTGGTACAGCAGGATTTGGGGCGCGCGCCGGAGCGTATTCGCCACAGTGAGGCCCTGGTAAAAAAACTGGTCTGAGCAAAGAATGCGCGTATAATGCCCGCCCGGTTTGTGATGTTTTGAGAGTTTCCTGATGGCCCTGTTAATCACTAAAAAGTGTATCAATTGCGATATGTGCGAGCCTGAATGCCCGAATGAGGCGATTTCAATGGGCGACAGCATTTACGAGATTAACAGCGACAAGTGCACCGAATGCGTGGGCCATTACGAAACGCCGACCTGCCAGAAGGTGTGCCCGATCCCCAATACCATTCTCAAAGACCCGGCGCATGTCGAAACGGAAGAACAGCTGTGGGATAAGTTTGTTCTGATGCATCACGCGGATAAGCTGTAACCCACCCTGATGGAATGACGCCAGGCCGGATGGCGGCGTAAACGCCTTATCCGGCCTACAAAGTCCCGAATCTAGCTTTCGATGATCACCGTCGCACAGGCGTAATGACGTTCATCCGCTAATGTCACATGCATATGCGCCACGCCCAGCCTCTCCGCCAGTTTCAACGCCTCGCCCCACAAACGCAAACGCGGTTTACCCAACTCATCGTTAAACACTTCAAACTGATTGAACGCCAGCCCGTTGCGAATGCCGGTGCCGAACGCTTTTGCCGCCGCCTCTTTTACCGCAAAACGCTTGGCGAGAAAACGCACCGGTTGCTGATGCGTTTCCCAGATAGTCCATTCGTTGTCGCTAAGCACGCGTCTTGCCAGGCGCTCTCCAGAACGGGAGATCACCGCCTCAATGCGGGCGATCTCCACAATATCCGTGCCTAACCCCAGAATCGCCATTAGCTGCGCGCTTCCAGCATCAGGCGTTTCATCTCGGAGACCGCCTCTTTCAGGCCGCTCATGACCGCCCGCCCAATAATGGCATGACCGATGTTCAGTTCATGCATTTCCGGCAGTGCGGCAATGGCCTGCACATTGTGATAGGTCAGGCCATGACCGGCGTTCACTCTCAGCCCCAGGCTTGCCGCAAACGTCGCCGCTTTGGCGATGCGCGCCAGTTCCTGCGCTTGCTCAGCATCCGTTTTGGCATCCGCATAACAGCCGGTATGGATTTCAATGTACGGTGCGCCAACGTCCGCAGCGGCTTTAATCTGTTCTTCATCGGCATCAATGAACAGCGATACCAGAATACCTGCATTTGCCAGCCGTTTGCAGGCATCACGCATTTTGTCACGCTGACCCGCGACGTCCAGCCCGCCTTCGGTGGTCACTTCCTGACGTTTTTCCGGCACCAGGCAGCAAAAATGCGGCTTCGTCTCAACGGCAATCGCCAGCATCTCTTCAGTCACCGCCATTTCCAGATTCATACGCGTATCCAGCGTCTGGCGCAAAATGCGTACATCACGGTCGGTAATATGGCGACGATCCTCGCGCAGGTGTACGGTTATACCATCCGCCCCCGCCTGCTCGGCGATAAACGCCGCCTGTACCGGGTCCGGGTAAGCAGTACCACGCGCATTACGTAAAGTGGCAATATGGTCAATGTTGACGCCTAACAGTAATTCAGCCATGACAATCCTCGTTAATCATTATTCGTATTTTCTGCCCGCCCTGGCCGTTTCGGCATAAATTGTCGAAACAGTTCCCGGCTTTTTAACGGCTTACCACCAAGATACGGCTTTAGCGCCATGCGGGTAAAGCGTTTCGCCGCGCGCAACGTATCAACATCAGGAAATTCTCGTGCATCCAGCGCTTTCAGATGCCGCCCGGTAAAGGTGCTGTTATCAATGACCACGCTGGCCATGAATCCCTTCTCTTCGCGATAGCGGTAGGTCATGGTGTCATCGACCGTCTCGCCGCTCCCTGCGCAATGCAGAAAATCCACGCCATAGCCCAGATGCCCCAGCAGGGCGAGCTCGAAACGGCGAAGCGCAGGTTCGGGCGAACCGGTCGCGCCAGCCAGCGACTGAATACAGTTCAGGTAATCAAAAAAGAGTTCAGAGAAGCGCGTTTCGTATTCCAGAACGCGGGAAAGCAGCTCGTTGATGTACAAACCGCTATAAAGCGTGATGCCGCTTAAGGGGAGCGCCAGAGAGACCGCTTCAGCGCTGCGTAAGGTTTTCACCTCGCCGCGCCCGCCAAAGCGGAGCAACAGTGGCGTAAAAGGTTGTAATGCGCCTTTCAGACTGGAACGTTTAGAGCGTGCGCCTTTGGCAACCAGACGCACGCGCCCCGACTCTTCCGTGAAGACGTCCAGCATCAGGCTGGTTTCGCTCCAGGGGCGACTATGCAGGACGAAAGCTCTCTGCCAGCCTTCCACGTAGTGCTAACTCAGAGGTCGTCTACATAACCGAGACTGCGCAGCGCACGCTCGTCATCGGCCCAGCCGGATTTCACTTTCACCCACAGTTCCAGGTGTACCGGCGCTTCGAACATTTCCTGCATGTCTTTTCGCGCTTCGATACCGATGGTCTTGATTTTGGCCCCTTTGTTGCCAATGACCATCTTCTTCTGCCCTTCGCGCTCAACGAGGATCAGGCCGTTAATATCGTAACCGCCGCGTTCGTTAGAAACGAAACGTTCAATCTCAACGGTTACGGAATACGGCAGTTCGGCACCGAGGAAACGCATCAGTTTTTCACGGATGATTTCAGACGCCATAAAGCGCTGTGAACGATCGGTGATGTAATCTTCCGAGAAGTGATGAGTCGCTTCCGGCAGGTGCTTACGCACGATACCAGCGATGGTATCCACGTTCATGCCAGTTTCCGCAGAAACAGGCACGATATCGAGGAAGTTCATCTGGCTTGCCAGGAATTGCAGATGCGGCAGCAGATCGGCTTTTTCCTGTACGTTATCCACTTTGTTAACGGCCAGAATGACCGGCGCTTTACCGTCGCGCAGTTTATTCAGCACCATCTCGTCGTCCGGCGTCCAGCGGGTGCCTTCCACGACAAAAATGACCAGCTCAACGTCGCCAATCGAGCTGCTTGCCGCCTTGTTCATCAGGCGGTTGATGGCGCGTTTTTCTTCCATATGCAGCCCCGGCGTATCAACATAGATAGCCTGGTACGCCCCTTCGGTATGGATACCAACGATACGGTGACGCGTGGTCTGCGCTTTACGGGACGTGATCGAGATCTTCTGTCCGAGCAGCTTGTTCAACAGGGTGGATTTGCCTACGTTCGGACGTCCGACGATGGCAATAAATCCGCAATAGCTTTTATCTTCGCTCATTCCAGCTCCAGTTTTTTCAGCGCCTGTTCGGCGGCAGCCTGCTCCGCCTTACGACGGCTCGAACCCGTGCCAACCACCGGTTCACTCAGGCCGCTGACCTGGCAGTGGATAGTAAATTCCTGATCGTGTGCTTCGCCGCGCACCTGCACCACCAGATAAGACGGCAGCGGGAGATGACGACCCTGCAAATATTCCTGCAAACGCGTTTTCGGATCTTTTTGTTTATCGCCCGGGCTGATTTCATTCAGGCGCGTTTGATACCAGTTAAGGATCAACTTCTCGACGGTTTGGATATCGCTGTCGAGAAAAACGCCGCCGATTAACGCTTCTACGGTATCCGCCAGAATAGATTCACGACGGTAGCCGCCGCTTTTCAGTTCACCTGGCCCTAAACGTAAGCATTCACCCAGATCAAATTCACGGGCCAATTCCGCCAGCGTATTGCCGCGCACCAGCGTGGCGCGCATACGGCTCATATCACCTTCGTCCACACGCGGGAAGCGGTGATAAAGCGCGTTGGCGATAACAAAGCTCAAAATCGAGTCGCCTAAAAATTCTAAACGCTCATTGTGTTTACTGCTGGCGCTGCGGTGGGTTAATGCCTGCTGCAACAGCTCCTGATGAGTAAAAGTGTAGCCCAGCTTCCGTTGAAGCCGATTAATTACGATGGGGTTCATGCGATACCAATAAATGAATGCGTCAACAATTCAGCACACGAAACAGACCTGAGGAAACCAACGCTGTTTAGTGTGCCGTGGCAACCTGACGGCGCCAACCTAAAACTTCGGGGGAATATTCTATACACAACGACAGGGGATGTCGTTAGTCTGCGGAGATTTATCCAATAAATAATTCATGTTGTCGCCGCAATGACGACAACATGAACGATTATCAGAAATTAATGGATCCCACCAATACGGCTTAAGCGTACGCCGGTCGGCCATTCACCTTCCTGTTTGTCGAAACTCATCCAGATCGCGGTCGCTTTACCAACCAGATTCGCTTCCGGTACAAATCCCCAGTAACGGCTGTCCGCGCTGTTATCACGGTTATCACCCATCATGAAGTATTGTCCTGGCGGTACGATCCAGGTCGCCAGTTGCTGCCCCGGCTGACGGTAATACATCCCCGCCTGATCCTGCGCGATCGGTACGGTCAGAATACGGTGGGTTACGTCGCCCAGCGTCTCTTTACGCTCCGCCAGACGAATGCCGTTATCTTTCGTTTCGTTTAACGGCACTTCGAAGAACCCACTGCTGGCTTCTCCCCCATTACGGCGGGCAAAGGTCTGCACGAAATCGCTGGGTTGAACGTCAGAGTAAGTCACCGGCAGCGCGTTTTCACATGCCTGACCGGAACGGCATCCTGGCTGGACAGTAACCTCTTTGGCTACCGGATCGTACGTCACTTTGTCACCCGGCAGGCCGACAGCGCGTTTAATGTAGTCCAGGCGCGGATCTTCCGGGTATTTAAAGACCACGATATCACCGCGTTTCGGATGACCCGTTTCAATCAACGTTTTCTGGTAAATCGGATCTTTAATTCCATAGGCGAATTTCTCCACCAGAATAAAGTCACCGATTAACAGCGTCGGCATCATCGAACCCGACGGGATCTGGAAAGGTTCATAAATAAATGAACGCACCACCAGCACAATCGCCAGTACCGGAAAAACCGAAGCCCCTGTTTCCAGCCAGCCCGGCTTAGGCGCCACTTTTTTCAACGTGGCTTTATCCAGTGAATCACCCGCAGCGGCCTGTGCCGCTGCCTGACGTTCCCGACGTTTTGGCGCGAAGATAAATTTATCAACGCACCATAAAATGCCCGTCACCAGTGTGGCAATCACCAGAATCAGGGCAAACATATTCGCCATGCCAACTCCTTAGGATTATTTGCTGTCTTTACCGACATGCAGAATGGCGAGGAACGCTTCCTGAGGCAGTTCGACGTTACCGATCTGCTTCATTCGCTTCTTACCTTCTTTCTGTTTCTGTAGCAGCTTTTTCTTACGGCTGATATCACCGCCGTAACACTTGGCCAGAACGTTTTTACGCAACTGCTTCACGGTAGAACGCGCAATAATATGCGTGCCAATCGCCGCCTGAATCGCAATGTCGAACTGCTGACGAGGGATCAGCTCTTTCATCTTCTCCACCAGCTCACGGCCACGGCTCTGCGAATTACCACGGTGAGTGATCAGCGCCAGCGCATCGACACGTTCGTTGTTGATCAGCACGTCGACGCGCACCATATCGGACGCCTGGAAGCGCTTGAAGTTATAATCCAGCGACGCATAACCACGAGACGTTGATTTCAGGCGGTCGAAGAAATCGAGCACCACTTCCGCCATCGGGATTTCATAAGTCAGCGCCACCTGGTTACCGTGGTACACCATGTTGGTCTGGACGCCGCGCTTCTCGACACACAGCGTAATGACGTTGCCCAGGTATGCCTGAGGCAGCAGCATATGACACTCAGCAATCGGCTCGCGCAGTTCATAGATGTTATTCAGCGGCGGCAGCTTGGACGGGCTATCGACATAGATAATCTCTTTCGCCGTAGTTTCCACTTCGTACACAACGGTCGGCGCGGTGGTGATCAGATCCAGATCGTATTCACGTTCCAGACGCTCCTGAATGATCTCCATGTGCAGCAGACCCAGGAAGCCACAGCGGAAGCCGAAGCCCAGCGCGGTTGAACTTTCCGGCTCGTAGAACAGAGAGGCGTCGTTCAGGCTCAGCTTGCCGAGCGCATCCCTGAAGTTCTCATAGTCATCAGAACTCACCGGGAACAGACCGGCGTATACCTGCGGCTTCACTTTTTTGAAGCCCGGCAGCGCTTTCTCTGCCGGGTTACGCGCCAGCGTTAATGTATCGCCAACCGGGGCGCCATGAATGTCTTTAATTGCGCAAACCAGCCAGCCTACCTCGCCGCACTTCAGTTCAGTACGGTCAATCTGCTTCGGCGTGAAGATCCCCAGACGGTCAGCGTTATAAACCTGCCCGGTGCTCATCACTTTGACTTTGTCGCCTTTACGCATGGTGCCGTTTTTAATACGCACCAGCGACACTACGCCGAGGTAGTTATCGAACCAGGAGTCGATAATCAGCGCTTGCAGCGGGCCTTCTGGATCGCCTTCCGGCGGCGGGATATCGCGCACCAGGCGTTCCAGCACATCCTGTACGCCTACGCCGGTTTTTGCCGAGCAGCGAACGGCATCGGTCGCATCAATGCCAACAATGTCTTCGATCTCTTCAGCCACACGCTCAGGATCGGCGGCTGGCAGGTCAATCTTGTTCAGAACCGGCACCACTTCGAGATCCATTTCCATCGCGGTATAGCAGTTCGCCAGCGTTTGCGCTTCGACGCCCTGCCCGGCGTCAACCACCAGCAGTGCGCCTTCACACGCCGCCAGTGAGCGGGAAACTTCATATGAGAAGTCAACGTGGCCTGGGGTGTCGATAAAGTTCAGTTGATAGGTTTCACCATCAGCCGCTTTGTAATCCAGCGTCACGCTTTGCGCTTTGATAGTAATACCGCGCTCACGCTCAAGATCCATTGAGTCGAGAACCTGCGCTTCCATTTCACGGTCAGACAGGCCACCGCAGATCTGGATAATGCGGTCAGACAGCGTCGATTTACCGTGGTCAATATGAGCAATGATCGAAAAGTTACGTATGTTCTTCATATAGAGTAATTATTGTGCCTTACGCCTGCCTGAGCAGGCTCTTAGAAGTCGCTGTTCTGAGCTTAACGTCTGTTTAACTGAAACGCCGCATTCTACACTACAACACTGAGGCGAGGAAATGTTCATACAGCAAGGATAGCGGGAACCGGAAACGGCATCGATTTTCTGATGTAAAACGTCGTAAGGGAAGCATGATGCCCGATGGCGCGAGCTTATCGGGCCTGGAGAGTCTGCTTATCGTTCCCTGGCCGGATCAGGCGAAGCCGCCATCCGGCAAAAATATCACGAGTTCGTTTCAGAAGATGGTGTTTCAACGCGAACCAGACCAGGAGGAAGAGCAACGTTAAGAATGACCGGCTGCCAGGCCTCGCGTTCAGCCAGTTTACGCGAGTAGCCGCGCGCAATCAGAAAACCCCCGACGCCGCCCAGCACCGCGCCGCTCAACGCGGCAATATCAGAACCAAACAGTACCTGGAACAACGCCGCGAAGATAAACAGCCCAACCAGCGGCGACAGGTAAACCAGCATTGCTGACCCCAGCAGGCTGCCTTCGGCAATGCCCAGTTCCACTTTTTGACCAGGCGCCAGCGGTTCGGCACTTGGCACCACAATAGTATGTGTGGTCTGCGGCCCAAGTTTATTCAGCACACGACTGCCGCATCCGGCCCGTGAGGCGCAACTGCTGCACGATGCTTTGACGTCGCAACTCACCAGTGCCTGGCCATTTTGCCAGGAGACAACGGTCGCCCACTCTTTAATCATTGTGCCGCCCCGAACTTAATATTGTCCGCAATGCGTTTCGCGGTTTGCGGCGGAAGTTCGCCGACAATCGTAATTTCAGCGTTTTCACGCACGCTGGTGCTGACCGTTCTACGCCCGGTTCGCAGCATCTGATCGGTGCTGTTCTGCGTCGCACGATTCACGTTCACAGAGAAACTGAACAGGCCGTCAGAATAGAGGCGTGACTCGATAGGCAGATTATCCATTGTAGGCAGCGGGCGTCGGCTGCTGGAGACTTCGCTAAACCCTTGCGGCAACCACGTCGGGCTCCAGTTGAACTTCGCCTTTTCCCCCACAGGAACAGAAAGCAATGGCGGCAAATTCGCTTTTGCCAGCATCTGCATGCTATTACCGACGTCCTGATTCACGGCGAAGGAAATCACGCGGAACTGCTCCAGCGTTTCACCATCCCGGTCAAGGAGATCCACCCGCATCGGCAGCTTTGTTTCGGTATCCAGCCATACGATATAGCTGTAACGGGTGCCGTCGCGCGCGACAACACGAATGACTTCACACAGCCTGTCGGCAATGCGGGTGCGGCCTACGGAAATAAAGTCATACCAGGGAGAAAGACGTTTAAAGTCGGCATAGATAAGGGACGGCAGAGAATCGACAATATAGTCACCGTTCAGGGTGAACGGTTCGAGCCCGGGTTCGAAGTAGCTGATTTCGTTACCACGCTGCACCACTTCCCGGCGCGGGCCATCCATTTGCAACAGTTGTGCAAGAGGACGATTGTCCAGGCGTGCATGTCGATAACGCAGAGACTCAACGCCTTGTTTATTGATGCTGACGAATGACAGCTCGTAATTCAGTGACTGGCTGGCCAGATTCATCTGCTGCAATAACGCCCCGGACGCAGTATTGGCCGAGGCGTTAACAGAGAAGAACAGGCTACCCGCCACAAGTGACATGGCAAACCAAAGTTGCTTCATTACTGCGATTGCGTTCCTAAAGTTTGAATTCCTGGCACCTGTACAGCGGCTTGCTGTGTTTGCGCCTGCTCAAACTGAAGCTGTTCGGAGTGCAGTCGGCGTTGCAGTTCGTAATCCTGCAACATGGCATTAATGCGACGACGCTGCTCCTGCACCTGCTGTTGCTGACCGCCGTTAGCCGTCGCGTCAGAAGGTACTCCCAGGCTCACCGGACTGGCTTTGCCCATCATCGGTAATGTATTGAATACCGGCGTTTCGGGCTGCTGGGACGTTTCAGATTGTCCATTATAGTGCTGGACGCCAACAATAACTGCAAGTGATACGCATGCAGCCACACCCATTTGAGTGAGCTGCGCCGCCCACGGACGCATTTTCTGCCAGAATGGCATTTTCTGCCACTGGTGCGGTGCGGGCTGGGCCTCAGGAATCAGCGGCGCCGTCTGGCGTACCGGCTCATTTTCGATGGCGGCCATTACGCGGGCGGAAATATCGAAATGGAGAACGTCTGCGGTATCACCCCGCATGGAATCGCGGATCAGGTGATAACTCTCCCATGTTTTTTGCATTTCCGGGTCGTGAGCTAGTTCTTTCAGCAGCTCACTGTCCAGCGTTTCGCCATCCATTAAAGCGGAAAGTTTTTCTTTCTGCATGCCTAATACCTTTTCCAGTATCCCGCTATCGTCAACGCCTGATAAGCGGTTGAACTTTATTATCAATAGCTTCCCGCGCACGGAAGATACGTGAACGCACCGTACCCACCGGACAATCCATGATAGCGGCTATCTCTTCATAGCTCAGGCCATCCAGCTCCCGCAAGGTTATTGCCATGCGTAAATCCTCGGGGAGGGACTCAATAGTTCGGAAAACTATCTGTCTCAGCTCTTCTGACAACATTAAGTTCTCAGGGTTCGAAATTTCTTTCAATGCGCCGCCACTTTCGAAGTTTTCTGCGTCAATCGCATCAACATCGCTGGAAGGCGGCCTGCGTCCCTGAGCAACCAGGTAATTCTTCGCCGTATTGACGGCAATACGGTACAACCAGGTATAAAAAGCGCTATCCCCCCGGAAAGAATCCAGCGCGCGATAGGCCTTAATAAATGACTCTTGCACCACATCGGGAACATCGCCCGACGGTACATAGCGGGAAACCAGGCTCGCCACTTTATGCTGGTAGCGCACTACCAGTAAGTTAAAGGCTTTCTGATCTCCCTTCTGGACCCGTTCAACCAGGACCTGGTCCGTTAACTGCTCGCTCATCCGAGGTAAAGTCTCCCCAAACCAAATTTCCACGCGCTCTCGAAACGCCACTCCATAAACTGCACTATGAGCAAGCAACAGCTTAGAGTGTCTCTTTTTCGTAAAGTTCCGTTACGCATCTGTTTTTGTTTGTCATGTTGTAGACAGATCATTATCTCTCATTATAAGTCTACAGAGTCTGAACAACGCACTATCTGTATAGAAATGCCCTTTTAGCCGCTTGAAGAGTAACCCAACAGCCACTTTATTTCATCACATAATCTGGCGCTAACGGCCTGCTTCGCAAAATATTTTCTTTGTTTTACTTCCCCTTGAATTTTTCTTTAATGTTTAGCCATTGCAACACATTCAAAAATAAAACGTGCTGTATCGCGCAGTATGGTGCTATGCTGCCCAAACACTGTTTAGTAAATTAAACAAACGCTATGACTACGACTCCTGAACTTTCCTGTGACGTGCTGATTATTGGCAGCGGTGCTGCCGGACTCTCTCTGGCGCTGCGCCTGGCTGAAAAACATCAGGTGATTGTCCTGAGTAAAGGCCCGGTGAGCGAAGGCTCAACGTTTTATGCTCAGGGTGGCATTGCCGCCGTTTTCGACGAGACGGACAGTATCGATTCGCATGTTGAAGATACGCTGATCGCCGGGGCCGGTATTTGCGATCGCCACGCGGTGGAGTTTGTCGCCAGCAATGCCCGCTCTTGCGTACAGTGGCTTATCGATCAGGGGGTATTATTTGACACCCAGGTGCAACCGAACGGGGAAGAGAGCTACCATCTGACCCGTGAAGGCGGCCATAGCCATCGCCGTATCCTGCATGCGGCTGACGCCACCGGCAAAGAAGTGGAAACTACCCTGGTCAGCAAGGCGCAGAACCATCCGAATATTCGCGTACTGGAGCGGAGTAACGCCGTCGATCTGATCATCTCCGATAAAATCGGCCTGCCAGGAACACGCCGCGTCGTCGGCGCCTGGATCTGGAATCGGAATAAAGAGTCGGTCGAAACATGCCACGCGAAGTCAGTCGTTCTGGCGACAGGCGGGGCATCGAAAGTGTATCAGTACACCACCAACCCGGATATCTCTTCCGGCGACGGTATCGCGATGGCCTGGCGCGCCGGGTGCCGCGTCGCGAATCTTGAATTTAATCAGTTCCATCCTACCGCGCTGTACCATCCTCAGGCACGAAACTTTCTGCTGACGGAAGCGCTGCGTGGCGAAGGGGCACATCTCAAGCGCCCGGACGGCACGCGCTTTATGCCTGATTTTGATGAGCGTGGCGAACTGGCTCCGCGCGATATCGTCGCCCGCGCCATTGACCACGAAATGAAGCGTCTCGGCGCAGACTGCATGTTCCTCGACATCAGCCATAAACCGGAAGCGTTTGTGCGTCAGCACTTCCCAATGATTTATGAAAAATTGCTGGGATTGGGAATCGATCTAACTAAAGAGCCGGTGCCGGTCGTACCTGCCGCCCACTACACCTGCGGCGGCGTGATGGTCGACGATTTTGGACGAACCGATGTGGACGGCCTGTATGCCATTGGCGAAGTAAGCTATACCGGCCTGCACGGCGCGAATCGCATGGCGTCCAATTCTCTGTTGGAGTGCCTGGTGTATGGCTGGTCAGCGGCAGAGGATATCGACAGACGTATGCCGTATGCCCGTAGCGTTAGTACGCTTCCGGCCTGGGATGAAAGTCGCGTTGAAAACCCGGATGAGCTGGTCGTGATCCAGCATAACTGGCATGAGCTACGTCTGTTTATGTGGGACTATGTCGGCATTGTGCGCACCACCAAACGTCTGGAGCGCGCCCTGCGACGCATTACGATGCTGCAACAGGAAATCGACGAATATTACGCTAACTTCCGCGTATCGAATAATCTGCTGGAGCTGCGCAACCTGGTGCAGGTCGCGGAACTGATTGTGCGCTGCGCGATGATGCGTAAAGAGAGCCGTGGCCTGCACTATACGCTGGATTACCCCGCATTGCTGCCGGAATCCGGCCCGTCGGTGCTTTCGCCGCTCAACGCTTACATGAACAAATAAAACGCCTGGGTCAGCGCCGTGTACCCTTCAGAGTAAAGCTGGTCTGGCCCACGAATCACCAGGCGATCGCTAAAGCATTCCCCCGTTCGCGGGGAAAATGCCAACAGTACCCGATGAGGCAATCGCGACTCCGTTTCGGCTACGTCGGTACGTAAACGCAAATGCCAGCCCATGCTTAACGCCTGCTGCGTGAAGATGTTGCCAGTCTGTTCCGGCAGCACCACGCAGAAGAATCCCTCTTCCGTAATACATTCAGCCGCGGTGGTAAGTAACGCTTCGTGATTGAGCGTGGTGGTATAACGCGCCTGCTCTCGCTGCGGTGTTGCGCATTCCACCCCTTGTTCATAATAAGGCGGGTTGCTGATGATAAGATCAAAGCGCGCGGTCTGGCGCGGCACCCACTGCCGGACATCTTCCGTATGCACCGTTATCCGCTGCGGCCACGGTGAGTGGGCGATATTCTCCTGCGCCTGCGTCGCCGCTTCGCTGTCCAGTTCAACGGCATCAATGGTGACGCTTTCGTCGGTACGCTGCGCCAACATCAGCGCCAGCAGACCGCTGCCGGTACCAATATCGAGGATCCGCGTTACGCCTGCGACTGGTGCCCATGCTCCCAATAAAATACCATCAGTACCGACTTTCATCGCGCAGCGATCGTGCGCCACAAAAAACTGCTTAAAGGTAAATCCATTACGACGAAGTGTGGATGTAGACTGGGACATGAAAGAACAACCTTCCTGGAAAAACGGCAATAGCGTAGGGTGAAAACAATACCTGAGAAGCGATATCCATACAAACAGATGAAGATTGCAGCCGTAACGTCTATAATCAGCGCCCCACACAGAGGTAGAACATGACTGTAACGACTTTTTCCGAACTTGAACTCGATGAAAGCCTGCTGGATGCCCTCCAGGATAAAGGCTTTACTCGCCCGACCGCCATTCAGGCTGCCGCCATTCCGCCTGCGCTCGATGGGCGTGATGTACTCGGTTCTGCGCCGACCGGCACCGGTAAAACGGCGGCATACCTGCTGCCAGCGTTGCAGCACCTGCTCGACTTCCCGCGTAAAAAATCCGGTCCACCGCGTATTCTGATCCTTACGCCGACCCGCGAACTGGCGATGCAGGTTGCCGATCACGCCCGTGAACTGGCGAAACACACCCATCTGGATATTGCGACAATCACCGGCGGCGTGGCTTATATGAACCATGCCGAGGTGTTCAGCGAGAACCAGGATATTGTGGTCGCCACCACGGGTCGCCTGTTGCAATATATTAAAGAAGAAAACTTTGACTGCCGCGCGGTTGAAACGCTGATTCTTGATGAAGCCGACCGTATGCTGGACATGGGCTTCGCCCAGGATATCGAGCATATCGCAGGTGAAACCCGCTGGCGCAAACAGACCATGCTGTTCTCCGCTACGCTGGAAGGCGGCGCGATTAACGATTTTGCTGAACGTCTGCTGGAAGATCCGGTCGAGGTCTCAGCGACCCCGTCTACCCGCGAACGCAAAAAGATTCATCAATGGTACTACCGTGCCGATGACATCCAGCACAAAACCGCTTTGCTGGTACACCTGTTAAAACAACCTGAAGCCACCCGCTCTATCGTCTTCGTGCGTAAACGTGAGCGTGTACATGAGCTGGCAGGCTGGCTGCGCGAAGCAGGCATCAATAACTGCTATCTCGAAGGCGAGATGGTACAGGGTAAGCGTAACGAAGCGATCAAACGTCTGACCGATGGCCGCGTGAACGTGCTGATCGCAACCGACGTCGCCGCTCGCGGGATTGATATCCCTGATGTAAGCCATGTTTTTAACTTCGATATGCCACGCAGCAGCGATACCTATCTGCACCGTATCGGCCGTACCGGACGTGCAGGGCGTAAAGGAACAGCGATTTCCCTGGTAGAAGCGCATGACCATCTGCTGCTGGGAAAAGTGGGTCGCTATATTGAAGAGACGCTGAAAGCGCGCGTCATTGATGAATTGCGTCCAACCACTCGTGCGCCGAGCGAAAAACTGACCGGCAAGCCGTCCAAGAAAGTGCTGGCTAAACGTGCTGAGAAGAAAAAACAAGAAAAAGAGAAGCCGCGCGTGAAGAAACGTCACCGTGATACCAAAAACATTGGTAAACGCCGCAAGCCTGCTGGTACGGGTACGGACGCGCAGGAGCAGTCCAACGAAGAGTAAAAAAAACGCCGGGGCTAACCCGGCGTTTTTATGTTATCAGTCAGCCTTACAGGCTTTCAGTAAAGGTACGAGCGATAACGTCGCGCTGTTGTTCCGGCGTCAGGGAGTTAAAACGCACGGCATAGCCAGAAACACGGATGGTCAGCTGCGGATATTTTTCCGGGTGCTTAACGGCATCTTCCAGCGTTTCGCGACGCAGAACGTTAACGTTCAGGTGCTGACCGCCTTCAACGCGAACTTCCGGTTTTACTTCCATCGGAATTTCACGGTATTCGATTTCACCCAGTTTGTTCACTGCAACCACTTCATCTTCGGCAAAACCGGCTTTCGCTGCGATGCAACGTGCTTCGCCTTTTTCGCTGTCCAGCAACCAGAAAGAATTCAGCAGGTCGTCGTTAGCGGCTTTAGTAATCTGGATACCTGTAATCATGTGATGCCTCCCCGGCAAAAGTGTTTGATTATGATCGGCCTGTTCGCGGCCAATTGGTAAAACCATTGTTGCTTGAGTGTATATATACCCCTCACACCCCCTTGATTCTTTGATTTAAATCAACAAAAACCACACCACAAAGAGGGTGTTACATGGAATTTATTGTTTTACATCAACTTACGCCATATCCACACATAAACTTTTTACATAAATTTTCAACTATCTTTAAGGGGTAGCCGGGTTTGTGACGCACGCGATTTTGCACCATAGAAAGAAGCAGTTAAGCTATGCAGATTGAAAAATTCGCAGGAGAGCGAGATGGCCACCGATTTAACCTGGCACGATGTGCTGGCAGATGAGAAGCAGCAGCCCTATTTTGTTAACACACTCCATACCGTTGCGGGCGAACGTCAGTCAGGAATGACAGTCTATCCTCCACAGAAGGATGTATTTAACGCGTTTCGCTTCACTGAACTCGGTGATGTCAAAGTGGTGATTCTGGGGCAAGACCCTTATCACGGCCCTGGGCAGGCGCATGGTCTGGCGTTTTCTGTTCGTCCGGGTATTGCCACACCGCCTTCTCTGCTGAACATGTATAAAGAACTGGAAACGTCCATACCGGGCTTTACCCGCCCGGCTCATGGGTATCTGGAGAGCTGGGCGCGTCAGGGGGTATTGTTATTAAATACCGTGCTGACCGTCCGCGCAGGCCAGGCGCATTCTCACGCCAGTCTGGGATGGGAAACCTTTACAGACAAAGTGATCAGCCTTGTTAACGAACATCGTGAAGGGGTCGTCTTTTTACTCTGGGGTTCGCACGCACAAAAGAAAGGGGCGATTATCGATCGCCAGCGCCATTACGTGTTGAGAGCGCCGCATCCGTCGCCGTTGTCGGCACATCGGGGATTCTTTGGCTGTAACCATTTTGTATTGGCGAATCAGTGGCTGGAGCAGCACGGCGAGAAGCCGATCGACTGGATGCCGGTATTACCGGCAGAGAGCGAATAAGTTTTTGCTTTGCGCCGGGTGGCGGCTTCGCCTTACCCGGCCTACGAATCATTACCGCAGGCCCGGATAAGCGCAGCGCCATCAAGCGGTTACGCCAAGTACCCGGCCTACGAATCATTACCGCAGGCCTGATAAGCGCAGCGCCATCAGGCACTTACACCTGATTATGCTTTATTCTGACGCCACCATTCGCCCAGCAATACGCCGGTTGCGACAGAGACGTTGAGGTTTTCAACATTTCCGGTGCCATCAATTTTCACGCACAGATCGCCAGGTTCACGCGCGGCTTCCGGCAGGGACTCCAGCTCACGCCCTAACACCAGCACCATTTTCGCTGGCAGCGCCGTACTAAACAACGGCTTGCCCTGATCGCTGGACGTGGTGACGATCGTATAACCCGCCTGACGGAAATCATCCAGCACATCCACAATGCTGTCGCCCGTGATCGGCTGAACATGCTCCGCGCCGCCTTCCGCCGTACGGATCGCCGCACCGGATTCAAGAAGCGCCGCGTCCTGTACCACCACGCCTTTTACGCCAAAGTGCGCACAGCTACGCATCATGCCGCCAAGGTTGTGCGGGTTAGCCACATCTTCCAGCGCCAGCACGCAATCCTGCGCGTCCGCCTGGCTTACCCACTGCTTAACGGTCGTACCGTTACGCTTTTTAATCAGGAAACAAACGCCGCCGTGGTGCTCAGTTCCAGAGGCTTTCGCCAGTTCAGCTTCATCCACAACGTGGTACGCTTTGCGGTTAGCCGCCATCCAGCGTAACGCTTCTTTAAAGCGAGGGGTCACGCTCTGAATGAACCATGCGCGGACAATCGCATCCGGGCGACTCTGGAACAGGGCCTGACAGGCGTTTTCGCCGTAGACACGGGTCTCTTCCGCACGCTGACGACGTAAAACTTCAGGGTCGATAAAACTTTTACCGCTGATTCCACCGTGATCGGCTTTCTCAGGCGTGTCATCGCCTGGCGCACGGGAAACGGTACGCCACGGTGAGTCTTCACGCTTACGATCGCGAATCTGACCGCTTCTTTCATCACGAGCATCGCGGGCGGGGCGACGGCCACCGTCAGTACGAGACTTTCCTGGACGGCCTCCCCCTTTCCCGGTACGCGGGTTATGGGTGCGTTTATCAGAGTCATCATCACTGCGGACATACATCACTTTGACCTTGCCGCTTTTGTTCTTTAATTCATCGTTCATGCTTTTCTCCACCAGCGCTGCGCGAAGCGCGAAGATTACCCGATGTGCACCCGGTTAGCCATTATTTCATTTAAAAGCTAATGACTATTGTACTCATTGAATAAAACACATTGTTGTTTAAAACAGTCTCATCGATAATATGTAACATATTGGAAACATATCGGCGTGATTGCCGGAAAAGTCTACCCTACTCATCCAGAGGTTAGTTATGAATACCGTTTGTACCAGCTGCCAGGCAATCAACCGCATTCCCGATGATCGTATTCAGGATGCGGCAAAATGTGGACGCTGTGGTCACGACCTGTTCGATGGAGAGGTGATTAATGCGACCGGTGAAACGCTGGATAAGCTGCTGAAAGACGATCTCCCTGTGGTGGTCGATTTCTGGGCGCCGTGGTGCGGCCCATGCCGTAACTTTGCCCCGATTTTTGAAGATGTCGCGGAAGAGCGCAGCGGTAAGGTGCGTTTTGTGAAAGTTAACACAGAAGCGGAACGTGAACTCAGCGCCCGTTTCGGTATCCGCAGCATCCCGACCATCATGATCTTTAAGAACGGCGAAGTCATCGACATGTTAAATGGCGCGGTTCCTAAAGCGCCATTCGACAGCTGGCTGAACGAATCGCTGTAATCTCCACGGGGCGCATCTTGTGCCCCGTTTTCACCTCTGCGACAATAGCGTTTTTCACTGTATTCTTCCATGACTGATAACGCTGTTCTCCAGTTACGCGCCGAACGCCTCGCACGCGCCACGCGTCCTTTTCTTGCCAGAGGAAACCGCATTCGTCGCTGTCAGCGCTGTCTGCTCCCGTTGAAACTCTGCCTGTGCGATACCCTCTCGCCTTCTCAGGCGACAAGCCGTTTTTGTCTGGTGATGTTTGATACCGAGCCAATGAAACCCAGCAATACGGGGCGTCTGATTGCCGATATTCTGCCGGAAACAACGGCCTTTCAATGGTCGCGTACCGAACCGCCGCAGGCGCTGCTCGATCTGGTTAACAACCCGGATTATCAGCCGATGGTCGTATTCCCCGCCTCCTATGCCGGGGAAGAGCGCGAGGTCATTTTCACGCCACCAGCCGGAAAACCGCCGCTGTTTATCATGCTCGACGGCACCTGGCCGGAAGCGCGCAAAATGTTCCGTAAAAGCCCTTATCTCGATAACCTGCCGGTTATTTCCGTTGATTTATCGCGTCTTTCCGCCTATCACCTGCGAGAAGTTCATGCCGAAGGGCAGTATTGCACTGCCGAAGTGGCAATAGCGCTGCTGGATCTGGCGGGCGACACGGCCGCGGCAACCCATTTAGGCGATCACTTCTCACGTTTTAAAACGCGCTATCTGGCAGGAAAAACGCAACATCAGGGAAGCGTCACAACAGAAACAGCAGAAAGCGTTTAAAATCATTCGGTCACTTCTGCGTAAGGGAGACCGGCATGAGTCAGAGAGGACTGGAAGCACTACTGCGACCAAAATCGATAGCGGTGCTAGGGGCGTCGATGAAGCCCAATCGCGCAGGTTACCTGATGATGCGTAACCTGCTGGCAGGAGGCTTTAATGGCCCGGTATTACCTGTAACGCCCGCATGGAAAGCCGTCTTGGGCGTCCTGGCCTGGCCCGACGTCGCCAGTTTGCCTTTTACACCGGATCTCGCCGTTCTGTGCACCAACGCCAGCCGTAATATCGCGTTGCTGGAGGCGCTGGGGGAAAAAGGCTGTAAAACCTGCATTATTTTGTCGGCGCCCGCAGCGCAGCACGCTGAACTTCTGGCATGTGCCCAACGCTATAAAATGCGACTACTCGGCCCAAACAGCCTGGGTTTACTCGCCCCCTGGCAAGGGCTTAACGCCAGCTTCTCTCCGGTTCCGATCAAGCGTGGAAAACTCGCGTTTATTTCGCAATCCGCCGCCGTCTCCAATACGATTCTCGACTGGGCGCAACAGCGGGAGATGGGCTTTTCTTATTTTATCGCGCTTGGCGACAGTCTGGACATTGATGTTGATGAACTGCTGGATTATCTGGCGCACGACAGCAAAACCAGCGCCATTTTGCTCTATCTCGAACATCTGAGCGACGCGCGACGCTTTGTCTCCGCCGCCCGTAGCGCATCGCGAAATAAACCCATTCTGGTGATTAAAAGCGGTCGCAGCCCGGCGGCGCAACGTTTGTTAAATACCAGTGTCGGCATGGACCCGGCATGGGATGCCGCCATCCAGCGTGCGGGGCTTTTACGCGTACAGGATACTCACGAACTCTTCTCAGCGGTCGAAACGCTGAGCCATATGCGGCCATTACGTGGCGACAGGTTGATGATCATCAGCAATGGCGCTGCGCCCGCCGCGCTGGCGCTGGATGAGCTGTGGTCGCGCAACGGCAAGCTCGCCACCCTGAGCGAAGAGACCCGCCTTAAGCTAAGCGAAGCGCTACCTGCTCACGTCGATATCGCCAACCCGCTGGATTTGCGTGATGATGCCAGCTGTGAACACTACGTCAAAACGCTGAATATCTTACTCGCCAGCCAGGATTTTGATGCGCTGATGGTGATCCACTCACCCAGCGCCGCCGCACCAGGCACCGAGAGCGCACACGCGCTCATTGAAGCGGTAAAACATCATCCCAGAGGGAAATTCGTCACCTTACTCACCAACTGGTGCGGCGAGTTTTCCTCTCAGGAAGCCCGCAAAATGTTCAGTGAAGCGGGATTACCTACCTATCGAACACCGGAAGGCACCATCACTGCCTTTATGCACATGGTGGAATACCGGCGTAACCAGAAGCAATTACGGGAAACCCCGGTGTTGCCGGGCAACCTGACCTCAGACACGGCTCAAGCGCATAACCTGTTACAGCAGGCGATTGCAGAGGGCGCAACATCGCTGGATACCCATGAAGTTCAGCCTATCTTGCAGGCGTATGGGTTACACACGCTTCCCACCTGGATTGCTGGCGACAGCGCGGAAGCTGTGCATATCGCCGAGCAAATTGGCTACCCGGTAGCGTTAAAACTGCGTTCGCCGGATATTCCGCATAAATCGGAAGTTCAGGGGGTAATGCTCTATCTGCGCACGGCAACGGAAGTTCAGCAAGCCGCGAATGCCATTTTCGATCGTGTAAAAATGGCCTGGCCTCAGGCGCGCATTCACGGTCTGTTAGTCCAGAGTATGGCGAATCGTGCTGGTGCGCAGGAACTTCGCGTCGTCGTCGAACACGACCCGGTCTTTGGGCCGCTGATTATGCTTGGCGAAGGCGGCGTAGAGTGGCGACCCGAAGAGCAGGCCGTCGTCGCGCTGCCGCCGTTAAACATGAATCTGGCGCGCTATTTGGTTATTCAGGGAATCAAAAGTAAAAAAATTCGTGGCCGGAGCGCGCTACGCCCGCTGGATATCACAGGGTTAAGCCAGCTGCTGGTACAGGTCTCGAACCTGATTGTCGATTGCCCGGAAATTCAGCGTCTGGATATCCATCCCCTGCTGGCTTCTGCTGGCGAGTTTACCGCGCTGGACGTCACGCTGGATATCGCCCCTTATGATGGCGACAACGAGAGCCGACTCGCTATTCGCCCCTATCCGCAGCAGCTTGAAGAGTGGGTTGAGATGAAAAACGGCGAACGTTGCCTGTTTCGCCCTATCCTGCCGGAAGATGAGCCTTATCTACAGCAGTTCATTTCTCAGGTGACAAAAGAGGATTTGTATTACCGTTATTTTAGCGAGATCAATGAATTTACTCATGAAGATTTAGCCAACATGACGCAGATCGACTACGATCGGGAAATGGCATTTGTTGCCGTGCGCCGTATTGATCAAACTGAAGAGATCCTCGGGGTAACGCGCGCGATCTCCGACCCGGATAACATTGATGCGGAATTTGCCGTGCTGGTTCGCTCAGATCTCAAAGGGTTAGGATTAGGCCGGCGATTAATGGAAAAATTGATTGCTTATACCCGAGATCACGGACTGAGACGTCTGAATGGCATTACGATGCCAAACAATCGCGGCATGGTGGCACTGGCCCGAAAGCTCGGGTTTGATGTTGATATCCAGCTCGAAGAGGGGATTGTTGGGCTGACGCTGAATCTGGCCCAATACGAGGAATCGTGAGTAAGGTACTGGAAATGTTGACCACTTTAACGGGTACTGGTGTTATCATTGCTCGCTTATGTCGTCTGCATAGCACAGAGGACCCTTCAATGAACAGAGAAGAAATGCACTGTGATGTTGTCAAAATTTAAGCGTAATAAACATCAACAACACCTTGCCCAACTACCTAAGATCTCTCAGCCAGTTGATGATGTAGATTTCTTTTATGCTCCCGCTAATTTCAGGGAGACTCTGCTGGAGAAGATAGCCAGCGCGACGCAGCGTATTTGCATTATTGCCCTGTATCTTGAACAGGATGACGGCGGCAAGGGCATACTCGACGCGCTCTATGAGGCTAAACGGCAGCGTCCTGAGCTGGATGTTCGGGTACTTGTCGACTGGCATCGCGCTCAGCGTGGACGTATTGGCGCAGCCGCGTCCAATACTAACGCTGACTGGTATTGCCGAATGGCGCAAGAAAACCCAGGCATCGATATTCCTGTCTACGGCGTGCCGATTAACACGCGTGAAGCGCTTGGCGTACTGCATTTTAAAGGCTTTATCATTGATGATAGCGTCCTTTACAGCGGCGCCAGCCTGAACGACGTCTATCTGCATCAGCATGATAAATATCGTTATGATCGTTACCAGTTGATTCGTAATGCAAAGATGGCCGACATCATGTATGAGTGGGTCACGCAGAATCTGCTTAACGGTCGCGGCGTAAATCGCCTGGACAGTGCCCAGCGTCCGAAAAGCCCGGAGATTAAAAACGACATTCGTTTGTATCGCCAGGAATTGCGCGATGCGTCATACCATTTCCAGGGCGATGCCGACAACGAGCAACTTTCCGTTACACCACTGGTTGGGCTGGGAAAATCGAGCCTGCTGAACAAGACCATTTTCCATCTTATGCCCTGCGCAGAGCATAAGCTCACAATTTGCACACCTTATTTCAACTTGCCTGCGCTGTTGGTTCGTAACATCATCCAACTGCTGCGCGAAGGGAAAAAGGTTGAGATTATCGTGGGTGATAAAACCGCCAACGACTTTTATATCCCTGAGGATGAACCGTTTAAAATCATCGGCGCGCTTCCCTATCTCTACGAGATTAACCTGCGTCGCTTCCTCAGCCGCTTACAGTATTACGTCAACACCGATCAGCTCGTAGTGCGTTTGTGGAAAGATGACGACAATACTTATCACCTGAAAGGAATGTGGGTTGATGATAAGTGGATGCTGCTCACCGGGAACAACCTTAACCCGCGAGCATGGCGTCTGGATCTGGAAAACGCAATTCTGATTCACGATCCAAAACAGGAACTTGCTCCCCAGAGAGAGAAAGAGCTGGAGCTTATCCGCACTCACACCACGGTTGTTAAGCATTACCGCGATCTACAAAGCATCGCTGACTATCCGGTCAAAGTCCGTAAGCTCATCCGCAGACTCCGTCGTATTCGAATCGACAGATTAATCAGCCGTATTCTGTAAATCAAAAAGCCCCGTCCCTGCGACGGGGTTTTTCCTGTGAGGGTCACGGTGCGTTTCCTTATACTTTTTAGCATGTTGTTGCTCTCAGGCTGTAGCCATATGTCCAATGACAGCTGGAGCGGGCAGGATAAAGCGCAACACTTCATTGCATCAGCCATGCTTTCCGCCGCCGGGAATGAGTATGCCCGGCATCAGGGAATGAGCCGCGATCGCAGTGCAACCGTTGGGCTGCTGTTCTCCATTAGTCTCGGTGCGTCAAAAGAGATGTGGGACAGCCGCCCCGGAGGGAGCGGCTGGAGCTGGAAAGACTTCGCCTGGGATGTTGCAGGCGCAACCACAGGTTACGCCGTCTGGCAAATGGCGCGGAACTAGAGACGTAACCCTTTTCCCTTGCGGTGCAGCATCAGCGACACCAGAAATGCCACGATAGCCATAATGGTCACATACCAGAAGAATGATGTCTCCATACCAACGGACTTCAGAGACAGCGCAACATATTCCGCAGAGCCGCCGAACAGCGCATTCGCCACCGCATAGGAAAGCCCTACCCCCAATGCCCGCACCTGGGCAGGAAACATTTCCGCCTTCAGGATCCCACTGATTGAGGTGTAGAAACTCACGATCAACAGGGCGCACATCACCAACCCAAAGGCTGCGTAAGGTGAAGTGACATTCTGTAATGCTGACAGAATAGGTACGGTAAATAGCGCAGCCAGAGCGCCAAAGCAGAGCATTGATGTCCGTCGGCCGATTTTATCTGAAAGAGCGCCAAACAGGGGTTGAATTAGCATGTAGACAAACAGCGCCGCCGTCATGATTCCGCTGGCAACATTGGCATGCATACCGGCGGTATTCACCAGATACTTCTGCATATAGGTTGTGAAGGTATAGAAACACAGCGAACCCGCAGCGGTAAATCCCAGTACCATGATAAACGCTTTACGGTTACGCCATAGTCCTTTGAGCGATCCAGCCTCTTTCAGCGCGCGGGTTTCTTGTTTTGAGGTTTCATCCAACTGTCGACGCAACCAAAGCGCGACAACGGCCAGTACGGCGCCCAATGCAAAAGGAATACGCCATCCCCATTCTCTGAGGGAAGATTCCTCCAGCGTTTGCTGCAAGATAACCACAACCAGCAGTGCCAGTAACTGACCACCGATCAGAGTGACATACTGGAACGATGCGTAAAAACCTTTGCGGCCTTCAACAGCTACCTCACTCATATAGGTCGCACTGGTTCCGTATTCTCCTCCAACAGACAGCCCCTGAAACAGACGAGCCAACAGCAGAAGAGCCGGAGCCCAGGTGCCGATCGTGGCATACCCCGGCAGGCAGGCAATGACTAACGAGCCCATACACATCATGCAAACAGAGAGAAGCATTGATTTCTTACGACCATGCTTATCGGCAATCCGACCAAAAAGCCAGCCGCCAATGGGACGCATCAGGAAGCCTGCGGCGAAAACTCCGGCGGTCTGTAAAAGCTGAGTGGTGGTATTTCCCGAAGGAAAAAAGATGTGCGCAAAGTAGAGAGAGCAGAAGGAATAGACATAGAAATCAAACCACTCGACCAGATTCCCTGATGATGCCCCCACAATTGCCCATACGCGACGACGGGTGTCACTGCTTGCCAGCGACCCGTTTACAGTTACACTGCTTTCAGTCATTAGAAATATACTCCCGCCAAAGATCCACCCGAGCTCGTCGGTGCTTTTCACTGTCTTTTTTAGTGAATGAAATGTTATATAATTGTTATTATTTATTTTGTGACAGAGATCGATATTTTAGTTAGCAGGAAAACGATTTAGGAGTATACGGAGGGAATAGTCATCCGGCAGAACAGCGCATATATGCCGGGCGCATGAACGCAAAAAGGCCATCCCTCAGGATGGCCTCTTCACTTAATTAATGCCTGGCAGTTCCCTACTCTCGCATGGGGAGACCCCACACTACCATCGGCGCTACGGCGTTTCACTTCTGAGTTCGGCATGGGGTCAGGTGGGACCACCGCGCTACGGCCGCCAGGCAAATTCTGTTCGTCTAATGCCTCCGGCATTAAACACTAATCTGTAATCAGGCTGAAAATCGTCTCTCAAATCGCCAAAACATCTTCGGCGTTGTAAGGTTAAGCCTCACGGTTCATTAGTACCGGTTAGCTCAACGCATCGCTGCGCTTACACACCCGGCCTATCAACGTCGTCGTCTTCAACGTTCCTTCAGGACTCTCAAGGAGTCAGGGAGAACTCATCTCGGGGCAAGTTTCGTGCTTAGATGCTTTCAGCACTTATCTCTTCCGCATTTAGCTACCGGGCAGTGCCATTGGCATGACAACCCGAACACCAGTGATGCGTCCACTCCGGTCCTCTCGTACTAGGAGCAGCCCCCCTCAGTTCTCCAGCGCCCACGGCAGATAGGGACCGAACTGTCTCACGACGTTCTAAACCCAGCTCGCGTACCACTTTAAATGGCGAACAGCCATACCCTTGGGACCTACTTCAGCCCCAGGATGTGATGAGCCGACATCGAGGTGCCAAACACCGCCGTCGATATGAACTCTTGGGCGGTATCAGCCTGTTATCCCCGGAGTACCTTTTATCCGTTGAGCGATGGCCCTTCCATTCAGAACCACCGGATCACTATGACCTGCTTTCGCACCTGCTCGCGCCGTCACGCTCGCAGTCAAGCCAGCTTATGCCATTGCACTAACCTCCTGATGTCCGACCAGGATTAGCTGACCTTCGTGCTCCTCCGTTACTCTTTAGGAGGAGACCGCCCCAGTCAAACTACCCACCAGACACTGTCCGCAACCCGGATTACGGGCCCACGTTAGAACACCAGCCATTAAAGGGTGGTATTTCAAGGGCGGCTCCATGCAGACTGGCGTCCACACTTCAAAGCCTCCCACCTATCCTACACATCAAGGACCAGTGTTCAGTGTCAAGCTATAGTAAAGGTTCACGGGGTCTTTCCGTCTTGCCGCGGGTACACTGCATCTTCACAGCGAGTTCAATTTCACTGAGTCTCGGGTGGAGACAGCCTGGCCATCATTACGCCATTCGTGCAGGTCGGAACTTACCCGACAAGGAATTTCGCTACCTTAGGACCGTTATAGTTACGGCCGCCGTTTACCGGGGCTTCGATCAAGAGCTTCTCCCGAGGGATAACCCCATCAATTAACCTTCCGGCACCGGGCAGGCGTCACACCGTATACGTCCACTTTCGTGTTTGCACAGTGCTGTGTTTTTAATAAACAGTTGCAGCCAGCTGGTATCTTCGACTGATTTCAGCTCCATGGGTAAACCACTTCACCTACATATCAGCGTGCCTTCTCCCGAAGTTACGGCACCATTTTGCCTAGTTCCTTCACCCGAGTTCTCTCAAGCGCCTTGGTATTCTCTACCTGACCACCTGTGTCGGTTTGGGGTACGATTTGATGTTACCTGATGCTTAGAGGCTTTTCCTGGAAGCAGGGCATTTGTCACTTCAGCACCGTAGTGCCTCGTCATCACGCCTCAGTGTTAAAGTGCACCGGATTTGCCTGGAGCACACACCTACACGCTTAAACCGGGACAACCGTCGCCCGGCCGACATAGCCTTCTCCGTCCCCCCTTCGCAGTAACACCAAGTACAGGAATATTAACCTGTTTCCCATCGACTACGCCTTTCGGCCTCGCCTTAGGGGTCGACTCACCCTGCCCCGATTAACGTTGGACAGGAACCCTTGGTCTTCCGGCGAGCGGGCTTTTCACCCGCTTTATCGTTACTTATGTCAGCATTCGCACTTCTGATACCTCCAGCATGCCTCACAGCACACCTTCAACGGCTTACAGAACGCTCCCCTACCCAACAACGCATAAGCGTCGCTGCCGCAGCTTCGGTGCATGGTTTAGCCCCGTTACATCTTCCGCGCAGGCCGACTCGACCAGTGAGCTATTACGCTTTCTTTAAATGATGGCTGCTTCTAAGCCAACATCCTGGCTGTCTGGGCCTTCCCACATCGTTTCCCACTTAACCATGACTTTGGGACCTTAGCTGGCGGTCTGGGTTGTTTCCCTCTTCACGACGGACGTTAGCACCCGCCGTGTGTCTCCCGTGATAACATTCTCCGGTATTCGCAGTTTGCATCGGGTTGGTAAGCCGGGATGGCCCCCTAGCCGAAACAGTGCTCTACCCCCGGAGATGAATTCACGAGGCGCTACCTAAATAGCTTTCGGGGAGAACCAGCTATCTCCCGGTTTGATTGGCCTTTCACCCCCAGCCACAGGTCATCCGCTAATTTTTCAACATTAGTCGGTTCGGTCCTCCAGTTAGTGTTACCCAACCTTCAACCTGCCCATGGCTAGATCACCGGGTTTCGGGTCTATACCCTGCAACTTAACGCCCAGTTAAGACTCGGTTTCCCTTCGGCTCCCCTATACGGTTAACCTTGCTACAGAATATAAGTCGCTGACCCATTATACAAAAGGTACGCAGTCACCCCATAAAAGAGGCTCCCACTGCTTGTACGTACACGGTTTCAGGTTCTTTTTCACTCCCCTCGCCGGGGTTCTTTTCGCCTTTCCCTCACGGTACTGGTTCACTATCGGTCAGTCAGGAGTATTTAGCCTTGGAGGATGGTCCCCCCATATTCAGACAGGATACCACGTGTCCCGCCCTACTCATCGAGCTCACAGCCTGTGCGTTTTCGTGTACGGGACTTTCACCCTGTACCGTGCGACTTTCCAGACGCTTCCACTAACACACAAGCTGATTCAGGCTCTGGGCTCCTCCCCGTTCGCTCGCCGCTACTGGGGGAATCTCGGTTGATTTCTTTTCCTCGGGGTACTTAGATGTTTCAGTTCCCCCGGTTCGCCTCGTTAGCCTATGTATTCAGCTAACGATGATGCACCGTAGTGCACCGGGTTTCCCCATTCGGACATCGCCGGGTCAAGGGTTCATATCACCTCGCCGGCGCTTTTCGCAGATTAGCACGTCCTTCATCGCCTCTGACTGCCAGGGCATCCACCGTGTACGCTTGGTCGCTTAACCTCACAACCCGAAGATGTTTCGTGAAACATTTCGCGTTGCGAAAATTTGAGAGACTCATACACACTTTACGTGTGTCGTTTCAATTTTCAGCTTGATCCAGATTTTTAAAGAGCAAA
>NZ_JAOWFN010000016.1:198432-227351 GCF_030333595.1 Citrobacter sp. CK181
CAAAGGCAGGTTCTTTAAGGTAAGGAGGTGATCCAACCGCAGGTTCCCCTACGGTTACCTTGTTACGACTTCACCCCAGTCATGAATCACAAAGTGGTAAGCGCCCTCCCGAAGGTTAAGCTACCTACTTCTTTTGCAACCCACTCCCATGGTGTGACGGGCGGTGTGTACAAGGCCCGGGAACGTATTCACCGTGGCATTCTGATCCACGATTACTAGCGATTCCGACTTCATGGAGTCGAGTTGCAGACTCCAATCCGGACTACGACATACTTTATGAGGTCCGCTTGCTCTCGCGAGGTCGCTTCTCTTTGTATATGCCATTGTAGCACGTGTGTAGCCCTGGTCGTAAGGGCCATGATGACTTGACGTCATCCCCACCTTCCTCCAGTTTATCACTGGCAGTCTCCTTTGAGTTCCCGGCCTAACCGCTGGCAACAAAGGATAAGGGTTGCGCTCGTTGCGGGACTTAACCCAACATTTCACAACACGAGCTGACGACAGCCATGCAGCACCTGTCTCACGGTTCCCGAAGGCACATTCTCATCTCTGAAAACTTCCGTGGATGTCAAGACCAGGTAAGGTTCTTCGCGTTGCATCGAATTAAACCACATGCTCCACCGCTTGTGCGGGCCCCCGTCAATTCATTTGAGTTTTAACCTTGCGGCCGTACTCCCCAGGCGGTCGACTTAACGCGTTAGCTCCGGAAGCCACGCCTCAAGGGCACAACCTCCAAGTCGACATCGTTTACGGCGTGGACTACCAGGGTATCTAATCCTGTTTGCTCCCCACGCTTTCGCACCTGAGCGTCAGTCTTCGTCCAGGGGGCCGCCTTCGCCACCGGTATTCCTCCAGATCTCTACGCATTTCACCGCTACACCTGGAATTCTACCCCCCTCTACGAGACTCAAGCCTGCCAGTATCAGATGCAGTTCCCAGGTTGAGCCCGGGGATTTCACATCTGACTTAACAGACCGCCTGCGTGCGCTTTACGCCCAGTAATTCCGATTAACGCTTGCACCCTCCGTATTACCGCGGCTGCTGGCACGGAGTTAGCCGGTGCTTCTTCTGCGGGTAACGTCAATTGCTGCGGTTATTAACCACAGCACCTTCCTCCCCGCTGAAAGTACTTTACAACCCGAAGGCCTTCTTCATACACGCGGCATGGCTGCATCAGGCTTGCGCCCATTGTGCAATATTCCCCACTGCTGCCTCCCGTAGGAGTCTGGACCGTGTCTCAGTTCCAGTGTGGCTGGTCATCCTCTCAGACCAGCTAGGGATCGTCGCCTTGGTGAGCCGTTACCCCACCAACAAGCTAATCCCATCTGGGCACATCTGATGGCAAGAGGCCCGAAGGTCCCCCTCTTTGGTCTTGCGACGTTATGCGGTATTAGCTACCGTTTCCAGTAGTTATCCCCCTCCATCAGGCAGTTTCCCAGACATTACTCACCCGTCCGCCACTCGTCAGCGAAGCAGCAAGCTGCTCCCTGTTACCGTTCGACTTGCATGTGTTAGGCCTGCCGCCAGCGTTCAATCTGAGCCATGATCAAACTCTTCAATTTAAGTTTGATGCTCGTGAATTAAACTTCGTAATGAATTACGTGTTCACTCAGAGACTTGGTATTCATTTATTGTCCGAAGACATCAAGAATCCATGTCACTTTGAGTGCCCACACAGATTGTCTGATAAATTGTTAAAGAGCAGTTGCGACACGCTTTAGCGCTCTGTCGCGAGGTGGCGTATATTACGCTTTCCTCTTTCAGAGTCAACCCCATTTTTCAGGATTTTTCTCTTCGTTGTTCCGACCATCTTGTGAAGCGTTTCACTTTGTCGTCTCAACGGAGGCGCATTATAGGGATCCCATTTTTTTGCACAAGCGTTTTTTGGATCTTTTTTGCTGAATGCCTGTTTTTTACCCCTTTCGCTACATTCCTGCGCAATTTGGCTGATTTTTGATACCTGAAACACTTGCGTAGCGCCAATAATCCAACCAAAGTCTTCATTACTGTTCTCTTTCGTTGAGGTAAACATGTCTGACGTATTACGTCCCTATAAGGATCTTTTCCCACAGATCGGGCAACGCGTGATGATCGATTCCAGTAGCGTCGTCATTGGCGATGTTCGTCTGGCTGATGACGTCGGGATCTGGCCGCTGGTCGTCATTCGTGGCGATGTGAACTATGTAGAGATTGGCGCCCGCTCAAATATCCAGGACGGCAGCGTGCTGCATGTGACGCACAAATCCACCACTAACCCGCAAGGCAATCCGCTTATTGTGGGTAAAGATGTCACTGTCGGGCATAAAGTCATGCTCCACGGCTGCACTATCGGCAACCGGGTTCTGGTTGGCATGGGGTCCATTCTGCTGGATGGCGCGGTAATAGAAGATGACGTCATGATCGGCGCTGGTAGCCTGGTGCCGCAAAACAAGCGCCTGGAAAGCGGCTATCTGTATCTGGGGAGTCCGGTGAAGCAGATCCGTCCGCTAAGTGATGAAGAGAAAGCCGGGCTACAGTACTCCGCAAATAACTATGTGAAATGGAAAGATGAATACCTGAGTCAGGACAGCCAGACCCAACCCTGATCGTCTTCCTGCTGGGACTGGATCAACGCTTCCGCTTCTTCTTCCAGATCCCAGCGATGTTCACAAAAGTCTGCCAACCACCGTTCTGGCGTATCGCCGCCAAAGCGATGCGCCAGCGTGGTTCCCTTGATAGCACACATTAACTGCATCCCATTCACCAGTGCGGGAAAGCTAACGGCCTCAAGGTCCGCGTCCCACTCTTCTCTGTCAGGAAACTGAATAGCCTGGTTCATGCCGACAGTTCCTGCTTCAGCGTTGCAATAACAGGTTCCACGTCAGGCAATACGCCATGCCAGAGAAAAACAGCATGCGCGGCTTGCCCCACCAGCATCCCCAAACCATCGGCATACCGCTTTGCCCCTTGCTCCGCACACCAGGCAAGGAACGGCGTATTTCCCTTTTGATAAAACATATCGTAGCAACAGACAGCAGGATGAATGAGCGATGACGGGATCGCGGGAATATCACCGCTAATTCCACTGGATGTCGCATTGATGATCAGATCGAATTCATGGCCTTCCAGCGCATCAAGACGAAGGGCCTGAACACTGCCGGTATGAGCGAAGATTTGCGCCAGTTCTTCAGCACGGGAAGCGGTTCGGTTCGCAATAGTAACAGCACAATCCATTGATAGCAGCGGTAACAGTACGCCCCTGGAAGCCCCCCCCGCCCCAATCAGCAGGATGCGTAGCCCCGGGCGAATGAAAGACAAACGTTCAAGATCGCTCAACAGGCCGATGCCGTCGGTGTTATCCCCCAGCAAGCGACCATCATCAAGGCGTTTCAGGGTATTCACCGCCCCGGCAAGCGCCGCACGCTCCGTCAGTTCATCTGCGCGTGCAAACGCTTCCTCTTTAAAAGGAACGGTAACGTTCGCTCCTTTCCCCCCTTGCGCAAAAAAGGCATTAAGGGTATTCACGAAATCATCAACCGGCGCCAGAACACGCCCATAGGGATGATCTATCTTCAGTTGCTGCGCAAACTGCTGATGAATAAATGGCGACTTGCTGTGCGCAATCGGGTTACCAAAAACGGCATAGGTTTCCATCGTATTACCCCTGTCGAAACAGCTCGCCCGTCAGGGCATCACGAATTTCAGAAGGATTCAGGCGTCCTCCCGTTTCCCCCTCAACAACGGGGAAATCCGCGCCAAACTGCGCCCGTACTTCTTCGACCGTGCGGCAGGGAGGCAACCCTGTCAAATTCGCACTGGTGGAAACTAACGGTTTGCCATAAGCCTGGCACAATGAGACCACCAGCGGGTGATCCGTAACGCGAACCGCCAGCGAATCAAAACGTCCCGTCAACCAGCGCGGCGTTGTCGCCGGTGCAGGAAAAACAAACGTCACCGGGCCAGGCCAGCACGCAAAGATCGCTTCTCGTTGCGTATCTGTCAGCATGCTGTCATCAATATATGGCTTAAGCTGCTCAAAATTTGCCGCAATTAAAATGAGGCCTTTTTCAACCGGACGCTGTTTCAATTCCAGTAAGCGGTTGACCGCCGTTTCACTATCAGGATCGCACCCGACACCGAAAACAGCTTCTGTGGGATACGCGATGACACATTCTTTATGCAGTACCGCTACCGCTGCCGCGATAGCGTCTGTAGGCAGGTTATTATTCACTTTGTTGTTCCGCCGGAACCGGCTTTCCACATTGTTTACTGGCGCAAAAGTGCTTCACACCCTGCGCGGTTTTCTTTTCGATGAGTAGCGGATAGTGACATTCAGGACACTCTCCGGCTATCGGTTTGAAGTTAATGACAAACTGACATTCAGGATAGCGATCGCAGGAATGAAAGGTTTTACCATAACGGGAACGCCGTTGAACCAGATGACCTTTTTGGCACTGAGGGCAGGTAATGGCAGTTTCGTCTGGTTTGTCGATCAGTTCGGTATGGCCACACGCGGGGTAGTCACTGCAACCGATAAACATGCCGAACCGCCCCTGCCGCAATACCAGCTCCGCACCACATGCCGGGCAAAACTTCCCCTCCAGAACTTTGACGATATGTCCGTCTGCTGATGATTTCAGCGGACGGACATAATCACATTCTGGATAGTGTGAGCAGCCGAGAAAAGGACCGTGTTTCCCGGAGCGAATAACAAGTTCAGCCCCGCACTGTGGGCAGGGCTCATTTTTATGCACCGTAAACAGTGCTGATTTAGCCATAACAACTCATGCTGAATGAAGGTCGATTAATGCAGCATACCTTCATTCACTTCAAAGAGTAATTCTTCCATTTGCTGATACGCATTTTCACAACCCGGAATGTTAAATAAAACCATCAGGATCACCCACTTCAGGTCTTCCAGATCGAATTCTGCGGTATCCAGCGCGAGCACGCGTTCAATCACCATTTCTCGCGTTTCGAGGTTTAGCACCTGAATCTGCTCGAGGAATAACAGAAACCCCCGACAGCTGGCATCCAGTCGATTGCACTCCTCTGCCGTGTAAATACGTACGGAGAGTGGATCGGAAGCCAGTTGCATAGGTTCGGCGAGGCCTTCCTGATAATCAGCAAGCTTTTCCAGCCACAGTAGCGCGTTGTAGATGTCTTCACGGTCAAAGCCAGCGTCGGTAAGATCCCGTTCCAGTTTGTCCTGATCCACACGCAATTCAGCTTCGTTATGGATGTAAGTCTCAAACAAATACATTAGTACGTCGAACATGGCTTGCCCTCCTTAATCGGACATAGCCGCCGGGTACAGCTGCGATCCATCCTGCTAACTCCAGTTCGAGTAGCTGAGCCACTACCTCTGGCACAGGTTGGCCGGCACGTTCAGCGACGACGTCAACAGGTGTTACCTCATCTCCTACGTTAGCCAGGAGCATAGGAAATGGCAATGCTGCGACTTCCTGATCTGGTGAATAAAGTGAATTTTCGGCCTCATCTGGCAGCCAATGTAAGCCGTATTGCAAATTTTCCAGAATATCCTCTGGCGCCGTCACAAGAGTGGCGCCCTGTTTGATCAACCAATGCGGCCCTTCACTGCCAGGGCTGCCTATCGGCCCTGGCAAGGCAAAGACATCCCTCCCTTGCTCCAGCGCACAGCGCGCGGTAACCAAAGAGCCGCTTCGTAGTGCCGCTTCAACCACCAGCACGCCTTTGCTCAGGCCGCTAATGATGCGGTTTCGTCGGGGAAAATGGTGCGGTAAAGGGAGCGTCGCTAATGGAAACTCCGACACCAGCGCGCCACCGGCGTCTATCAGCCCCTCAGCCAGCCGGGTATGTCGTCGGGGATGGATACTTCCCAGACCGTTGCCCAGCACAGCCACGCTTTTCCCGTTCGCGTTTAAGGCTGCTTTATGCGCAACGCCATCAACTCCTCTCGCCAGCCCGCTGGTAATCGTCACCCCTTTTACGGCAAGACTTTCACAGAACAAGCGCCCCCATCGCTCGCCATACCAGGAAGGTGTCCGGCTTCCTACGACGCCAAGCTGGAAGTTCTGGAGACATTCTGGATCACCTGCAACAAAAAAAGCGCCGGGATAATCTGCAATCGCATTCAACTGTGCCGGATAACGCGCGCTACCAGCCAGAATCAAATGGTGATGAGGTTGCTCAAGCCAGTGCTGCGCGTCATCCAGCGCTTTTTGCGGGACGGTTAAAAAGCGTTCCGCTTGTCGGGACGTTAACCCTGCGTTCTGAAGTAAAGTCTTATCAATCTGACGCTGTTGTATGAGCAAATTCGCAATGCTCAACATTGCATCGCCATACAATTCACTCACATGCATCAAACGTAACCAAATTTCGGTACGGGTCATCCTTTATCCCCCTGCCACAAGCTGTCCTGGCAATCTTTGCGATTGGTCACTGATGCTGTCAATCGGAGGGGGTTTTGTCTAGAATAGAGGTAATAATCTTTCCAACTCCTGAACACAACTCTGGATAATTATGGCAGTTTTGCAAGTGTTACATATTCCGGACGAGCGTCTTCGCAAAGTCGCAAAACCGGTAGAAGAAGTGAATGCAGAAATTCAGCGTATCGTCGATGATATGTTCGAAACGATGTATGCAGAAGAAGGTATTGGCCTGGCGGCAACGCAGGTCGATATTCATCAACGTATCATCGTGATTGATGTTTCGGAAAACCGCGACGAGCGTCTGGTGTTAATCAACCCGGAACTGCTGGAAAAAAGCGGTGAGACGGGGATTGAAGAAGGCTGTCTGTCTATTCCAGAACAGCGTGCTTTAGTGCCGCGTGCGGAGAAAGTGAAAATTCGCGCACTCGACCGCGACGGTCAATCTTTTGAGCTGGAAGCAGACGGTCTGTTGGCTATCTGTATTCAGCACGAGATGGATCACCTGGTTGGTAAACTGTTTATCGATTATCTGTCGCCGCTGAAGCAACAACGTATTCGTCAGAAAGTTGAGAAACTCGACCGCCTGAACGCCCGAGCTTAAGGACAAGAATCAACGTGTCAGACTCACTACGTATTATTTTTGCGGGTACACCTGACTTTGCAGCGCGTCATCTTGACGCGCTGTTGTCTTCTGGACACAACGTCGTTGGCGTGTTTACCCAACCCGACCGCCCGGCAGGACGCGGTAAAAAGCTGATGCCCAGCCCGGTGAAAGTGCTGGCGGAAGAGAAAGGAATAGCGGTTTTTCAGCCCGCCTCCTTGCGCCCACAAGAAAACCAGCATTTAGTCGCGGACTTACACGCTGACGTAATGGTCGTGGTGGCGTATGGCCTGATTCTGCCAAAAGCGGTGCTTGATATGCCGCGACTCGGCTGCATCAACGTTCACGGTTCCCTGCTCCCGCGCTGGCGTGGCGCAGCGCCGATCCAACGTTCACTTTGGGCTGGTGATGCCGAAACGGGCGTAACCATCATGCAAATGGATGTGGGTCTGGATACTGGCGATATGCTCTATAAACTTGTCTGTCCAATCACCGAGAAAGACACCAGCGGCACGCTGTATGACAAGCTGGCGGATCTTGGCCCACAGGGGCTGATTGAAACGCTGAAACAGTTAGAAAACGGTACCGCGAAGCCAGAAGTACAGGACAACGCCCTGGCCACTCACGCTGAGAAACTTAGCAAAGAAGAGGCGCGTATGGACTGGTCTCTCTCTGCTGCACAGCTTGAACGCTGCATCCGCGCCTTTAATCCCTGGCCAATGAGCTGGATGGAAATTGACGGTCAGCCGGTAAAAGTGTGGCAGGCGTCAGTGATAGAGCGCGTAACGCAAGCGGAACCGGGCACCATTCTTGACGCGACTAAACAAGGTATTCAGGTTGCAACCGGCAACGGCATCCTGAACCTGCTCTCCCTTCAACCCGCAGGTAAGAAGGCAATGAGCGCGCAGGATCTTTTAAATTCACGTCGGGAATGGTTTATTCCTGGCAACCGTCTGGCCTGACGGTCACGTCTTACTACGCCCGGTGTTACCGGGCATTTTTATTTTTGCGGTTATGAAAAAACAAAATTTACGCAGTCTGGCGGCACAGGCCGTTGAGCAGGTCGTTGAGCAAGGGCAATCCTTAAGTAATGTCCTGCCACCACTACAGCAAAAAGTCTCCGATAAAGACAAAGCGCTGCTTCAGGAGCTGTGCTTTGGCGTGTTGCGTACCCTTTCGCAGCTGGAGTGGCTGATTAATAAATTAATGTCTCGCCCAATGACCGGTAAGCAACGCACCGTGCATTACCTGATCATGGTAGGGTTTTACCAGCTATTGCACACACGAATTCCACCACATGCGGCCCTCGCGGAAACGGTTGAAGGTGCTGTTGCTATTAAGCGACCACAGCTTAAGGGGCTGATCAATGGCGTTTTGCGTCAGTTTCAGCGTCAGCTGGAGGCGTTGCTGGCTGAGTTTGCGACCAGCGAGGCGCGTTTTCTGCATCCGTCCTGGCTGCTAAAGCGCCTGCAAAAATCCTATCCCACCCAATGGGAAGCGATTGTCGAAGCCAACAACCAACGTCCTCCAATGTGGTTACGCGTGAACCGTACACATCATTCACGCGACAGCTGGCTCACGTTATTGCAGGACGCAGGAATGAATGGTTTTCCCCATTCGGCCTATCCTGACGCCCTACGTCTTGAGTCTCCGGCGCCGGTTCATGCCTTACCCGGTTTTGAAGAGGGTTGGGTAACGGTTCAGGATGCTTCCGCGCAAGGCTGTGTTAGCTTCCTCGCCCCACAAAACGGCGAGCAAATCCTGGATTTGTGCGCCGCACCGGGGGGTAAAACAACGCATATACTCGAAGCCGCGCCTGAAGCGCAGGTGTTGGCTGTCGATGTCGACGAACAGCGTCTTTCACGCGTTTACGACAACCTTAAACGTCTGGGGATGAAGGCAACTGTCAAACAGGGTGATGGTCGATATCCCGCGCAATGGTGTGGCGAGCAGAAATTTGACCGTATTCTGCTGGATGCGCCTTGTTCAGCCACCGGCGTCATTCGTCGTCACCCGGATATCAAATGGCTACGCCGCGATCGTGATATTGCTGAACTGGCAAAATTACAGTCGGAAATTCTGGATGCCATATGGCCACATTTAAAGTCAGGCGGAACACTGGTCTACGCGACCTGTTCTGTCCTGCCGGAAGAGAATAGCCAACAGATTCAGGCCTTTTTACAGCGCACCCCGGACGCCACCCTGACCGGTACCGGAACCCCCGCTCAACCGGGCGTGCAAAATCTGCCAGGTGCGGAAGAAGGTGACGGCTTCTTTTACGCTAAGCTAATCAAAAAGTGATGAGATAACGGGTCGCGACTGATGAAAATTATCATTCTGGGCGCAGGGCAGGTCGGCGGCACGCTGGCTGAAAACCTGGTCGGAGAGAACAACGACATCACGGTGGTCGATATCAATGGCGAACGCCTGCGTAGTTTACAGGACAAGTTCGATCTCCGCGTCGTGCAAGGGCATGGCTCTCACCCCCGCGTACTGCGTGAAGCGGGTGCAGACGATGCGGATATGCTGGTCGCCGTGACCAGTTCCGATGAAACGAATATGGTCGCCTGCCAGGTGGCCTATTCACTCTTCAATACGCCAAATCGTATCGCCCGTATCCGCTCGCCAGATTATGTCCGCGATGCGGATAAACTCTTCCACTCTGAAGCCGTCCCCATCGACCATCTTATTGCGCCAGAGCAACTGGTCATCGATAACATTTATCGCCTGATCGAATATCCTGGCGCATTGCAGGTCGTTAATTTCGCCGAAGGTAAAGTCAGTCTTGCGGTAGTGAAAGCCTATTATGGCGGGCCGCTGATCGGGAACGCGTTATCCACGATGCGTGAGCATATGCCGCATATTGATACCCGAGTCGCCGCGATATTCCGTCATGACCGCCCTATTCGCCCCCAGGGTTCGACTATTGTAGAAGCAGGCGATGAAGTCTTTTTTATTGCCGCATCGCAGCATATCCGCGCGGTAATGAGCGAGCTGCAACGTCTGGAGAAACCCTATAAGCGTATTATGTTAGTCGGCGGGGGAAATATCGGTGCCGGTCTCGCGCGTCGTCTGGAAAAAGATTACAGCGTCAAACTGATCGAGCGCGATCAACAGCGGGCCTCCGAACTTGCCGAAAAACTGCAAAATACGATCGTCTTTTTTGGCGATGCGTCGGATCAGGAACTGCTGGCTGAAGAGCATATTGATCAGGTTGATCTGTTTATTGCAGTCACCAACGATGATGAAGCCAACATTATGTCGGCAATGCTGGCCAAACGGATGGGTGCGAAGAAAGTAATGGTGCTCATTCAACGTCGCGCCTATGTGGATCTCGTCCAGGGGAGCGTCATTGATATTGCCATTTCGCCACAGCAGGCCACGATTTCCGCGTTACTCAGCCATGTGCGTAAAGCCGATATTGTGGGAGTGTCATCGCTACGTCGTGGTGTAGCAGAAGCAATTGAAGCCGTTGCCCACGGTGATGAAAGTACATCTCGCGTCGTAGGCCGCGCCATTGATGAAATTAAACTTCCACCGGGAACAATAATTGGCGCAGTGGTTCGCGGTAACGATGTAATGATTGCCAATGACAATTTGCGCATTGAACAAGGCGATCATGTGATTATGTTCCTGACGGATAAAAAGTTTATTACCGACGTCGAACGCTTATTCCAGCCAAGTCCTTTCTTCCTGTAATTATTTGGGCGCTAATGCAGCGCCCTCTTTAATTCCCCTGTTTTATCAGGGCCTAATAAATGCTCCTTTAAACAATCCATAAATGGAAAATGCCTTAACATTTGTTAAACTTATAAACGTCTGTTGCATAGGGAGAATAAAATGAGCTTTATTAAAGAGTTTCGCGAATTCGCGATGCGCGGGAATGTTGTTGATTTGGCAGTGGGTGTGATTATTGGGGCGGCATTCGGGAAGATCGTTTCTTCTCTGGTTGCTGATATCATTATGCCGCCGCTGGGATTGTTAATTGGCGGGATCGATTTTAAACAGTTTGCCTTTACGCTACGCGAAGCGCAGGGAGATATCCCGGCAGTCGTGATGCATTACGGTGTGTTTATTCAGAACGTCTTTGATTTTGTTATTGTGGCGTTTGCTATCTTCATGGCTATCAAACTGATCAACAAACTGAATCGTAAGAAAGAAGAACCGACGGAAGCGCCAGCGCCGACAACGGAAGAAGTATTGCTTTCTGAGATCCGCGATCTTCTGAAAGAACAAAACAACCGTTCTTAACAAGCCTTAATAAGCAGAAAGCCAGTGGTAAAAAAGTGATTCACTTTCTTGCCACTGGCCTCCCAGTTACCCCGATTGCCATGTTTGCCTTTACGCAGATAACTTCCTTTCCCTTTCTTATTTTTTTCAACACGTTGTCTGAAAAGCGGATCGTGCAGTAATGCCTCAATGGCGTTGTCTTTTATCTGCCCTTTCGTATGCTGATAACGACTCATAATAACTCCAGTTTGTATGGTTTAACGGCGCGAGTGTAGGCTCATCAGGTCAATAAATCAACACTCCTGCTTGACTCCGCTGGCGCCTTGTTCCAGTGCTTCCAGAATTGAACAATAGACGCTGCTGTGTGCCGTTCCACAGCAGGCATCGTTCAGCCTCTGCAATGAACGCTGCATGCTCTGTAATTCCGCAATTCGTGATTCGACCTCTTTCAGCCTTTCCTGCACGATTCCTTTCGACTCCTGGCAGGTATGGTGTTCGGGATCGACACGGATCGACAACAGTTCCCGGATCGACTCAAGCGTAAAACCCAACTGCCGGGCATAGCGGATAAACTTAAGGCGCTGAAGATCGTTTTCCGTGTAGAGTCGAAAACCACCCTCCGTACGCACTTCATGCTCCATCATCTGCTGCTTTTCATAGTAGCGGATGGTATCGGGCGTCACTTCTGCCAGCTTTGCCAGTTCACCAATACGATACATATAAGCTCCGTTAGTCATCATTAATCTTATGCAGCAATTTATCTGCATATTCACCGCGTAAAAACCCGGTACTCAGCCCCACCTGTCGTAGTTTTAGTTCAAGGAGCGATAAACGGCGGCTCACTTCCTGATACCGTGGATCGTCCTGACGAATACCTTTAAGTAGATCCAATAGCTGAACGGCTTCTTTACGCTGTTCAAGCTCCGGGGGAAGGCAACCGGCATTTTTGAGTAAACGGTAGCCAGTCCGTAGTTCAGGCGGCACATGTGAGTCATCATCCAGGGCCAGCGGCTCACCGCTGCCGGGCAAATTATCAAACTCACCTTTAGTCTGTGCATCGGTAATATGGCGCTCTGCCCACTGGTCCAGTAACCACATACAACAACTCCAGGGGATGGACAAAAAGAGTACAGATATTGTAGATAAGTGGGGATACGGCGGATATAAAAAAACCCGCCGGAGCGGGTTTTTTTACGTTACTACAGATTACTCTGCAGCAGCTTCTGCTTTCGACTCAGAACGATCAACCAGCTCGATGTATGCCATCGGCGCGTTGTCGCCTGCACGGAAGCCACACTTCAGAATGCGAGTGTAACCACCGGCGCGGCTCGCGAAACGCGGGCCCAGTTCGTTAAACAGTTTTGCCACGATCTCGTTATCACGAGTACGGGCGAATGCCAGACGACGATTAGCTACGCTATCAGTCTTGGCAAGAGTAATCAGCGGCTCAACTACGCGACGCAGCTCTTTCGCTTTAGGCAGGGTCGTCTTGATGATCTCATGACGAACCAGTGAACCTGCCATGTTGCGGAACATAGCCTGGCGATGGCTGCTGTTGCGGTTCAGTTGACGACCACTCTTACGATGGCGCATGACCTTATCCTTCTCAGTAAAACCTTAACCTGTGATCCGGTTACTCGTCAGCGATGCTTGCCGGTGGCCAGTTTTCCAGGCGCATGCCCAGAGACAGTCCACGGGAAGCCAGCACGTCTTTAATCTCAGTAAGAGATTTTTTACCCAGGTTAGGCGTCTTAAGGAGCTCAACCTCGGTACGCTGTACCAGATCACCGATATAGTGGATAGCTTCTGCTTTAAGGCAGTTAGCAGAGCGGACAGTCAATTCCAGATCGTCAACAGGGCGCAGCAGGATCGGATCGAATTCTGGTTTCTCTTCTTTCACTTCCGGCTGACGTACATCACGTAAGTCAACGAAAGCTTCCAGTTGTTCAGCCAGAATGGTTGCCGCACGACGAATCGCCTCTTCAGGATCGATTGTGCCGTTGGTTTCCATTTCGATGACCAGCTTGTCCAGGTCGGTACGCTGTTCTACACGCGCTGCTTCAACATTGTAGGCAATACGCTCTACAGGGCTGTAGCATGCGTCGACCAGCAGACGGCCGATTGGGCGCTCATCTTCTTCCGAATGAATTCGGGTAGAAGCCGGCACATAACCACGACCGCGCTGAACTTTGATACGCATGCTAATAGACGCGTTCTCATCGGTCAGGTGGCAGATCACGTGCTGCGGCTTGACGATTTCGACATCCCCGTCATGGGTAATGTCGGCTGCAGTCACAGGGCCAATGCCAGATTTATTCAAGGTAAGAATAACTTCATCTTTACCCTGAACTCTCACCGCCAGCCCTTTCAGGTTGAGCAGGATTTCCAGGATGTCTTCCTGAACGCCTTCTTTGGTGCTGTACTCATGTAGTACACCATCAATCTCAACCTCGGTCACCGCGCAACCCGGCATCGATGAGAGCAGAATACGGCGCAGTGCGTTACCCAGAGTATGGCCAAAGCCACGCTCTAAAGGCTCAAGGGTCACCTTGGCGTGCGTCGAACTCACTTGCTCGATATCTACCAGGCGCGGTTTTAGAAACTCTGTCACAGAACCCTGCATTGTGTCCTCTCTTTGGTACTAAGCTTTACTTGGAGTAAAGCTCGACGATCAGGTGTTCGTTAATGTCCGCAGACAGATCAGAACGCTCAGGCTTACGCTTAAACGTACCTTCCATCTTGCCAGCATCAACTTCCAGCCAGGTTGGCTTTTCACGCTGCTCAGCCAGCTCCAGAGCGGCTTTCACGCGAGACTGCTTCTTCGCTTTCTCACGAATGCTAACAACGTCATTCGGACTAACCTGATAAGAAGCGATGTTAACAACACGACCGTTTACCATAATTGCTTTATGGCTAACCAACTGGCGTGCTTCTGCACGAGTGGCGCCGAAGCCCATACGGTATACAACGTTGTCCAGACGACCTTCCAGCAGAGCCAACAGGTTTTCACCGGTGTTGCCTTTCAGACGCGCTGCTTCTTTGTAGTAGTTACGGAACTGACGCTCCAGCACACCATAGATACGGCGAACTTTTTGCTTTTCACGCAACTGCACACCATAGTCAGACAGACGCGGTTTACGCGCACCGTGCTGGCCAGGAGCTTGTTCAATTTTACACTTGGTATCGATCGCGCGAACGCCAGACTTAAGGAATAAGTCGGTGCCCTCACGACGGCTCAGCTTGAGCTTAGGACCCAAATATCTTGCCATTTTCTTTCTCCAACAAACCTGGAAAACGAAGCGTTATACGCGACGTTTTTTCGGCGGACGACAACCGTTATGAGGGATCGGAGTCACATCAGTAATATTAGTGATGCGGAAACCAGCGGCGTTCAGTGCACGAATGGTAGATTCGCGACCTGGACCCGGACCTTTAACCATAACTTCCAGATTCTTGATACCGTATTCTTTTACGGCGTCAGCGCAACGCTCTGCTGCAACCTGAGCTGCAAACGGAGTGGATTTGCGAGAACCACGGAAACCGGAACCACCGGCTGTTGCCCAACCCAGCGCGTTACCCTGACGATCAGTGATAGTCACGATGGTGTTGTTGAAAGAAGCATGGATATGAGCCACGCCGTCAGAGACTTGTTTTCTTACACGTTTACGTGCACGAATTGGTGCCTTTGCCATTATTCAATCACCCCGATTATTTCTTGATCGGTTTGCGCGGACCCTTACGGGTACGTGCGTTGGTCTTGGTACGCTGACCGCGAACCGGGAGACCACGACGATGACGCAAACCGCGATAGCAACCAAGATCCATCAGGCGCTTGATGCTCATGCTGATTTCACGGCGCAGATCACCTTCAACGACAAATTTGGCAACTTCGTCACGCAGCGTGTCGATTTGTTCTTCAGACAGCTCACTGATCTTAACATTTTCAGCGATACCCGCTGCAGCCAGAATGGCTTTAGAACGGGTCTTACCGACGCCGTAGATCGAAGTTAACGCGATCACAGCATGTTTCTGATCAGGAATGTTAATGCCTGCTATACGGGCCACTATGCACTCCTACTATTTAATATGTACGCACCATGCTGAAAAGCCCGTTTTCAGGATACTCAAATGGAAACGTACAGACATACAAAAGATTGGCTGGCTAATCTAGCCAGCTCAACCCAACTTTGCAAGAAAAATATGCGAATAAATCAGCCTTGGCGCTGTTTATGCTTCGGCTCGGCACTGCAAATCACGCGGATGACGCCATCACGCTTAACGATTTTGCAGTTACGGCATAATTTCTTGACGGAAGCACGAACTTTCATTTTTACTCTCCGTAACTTCTCGGGCGACCAATTAACGGCCGTAGCCTTTCAGGTTCGCCTTCTTCAATGCAGACTCATACTGACTGGACATCATCAGAGTTTGCACTTGAGCCATAAAGTCCATAATCACGACGACAACGATAAGCAGTGAGGTCCCACCAAAGTAGAACGGTACTTTCATTGCATCACGCATGAACTCCGGGATCAGGCAGATAAAGGTAATGTAAAGCGCACCAACCAAAGTCAGGCGGGTCATTACTTTATCGATATACTTCGCCGTTTGCTCTCCCGGACGAATTCCTGGTACAAATGCACCGGACTTCTTCAGGTTATCTGCTGTTTCACGCGGGTTGAAAACCAACGCCGTGTAGAAGAAACAGAAGAAGATGATTGCAGACGCATAGAGTAACACATAAAGCGGTTGCCCAGGCTGCAAATACAGCGAAATTGTTGTCAGCCAGTTCCAACCAGTACCGCCCCCGAACCATGACGCGATGGTTGCCGGGAACAGAATAATACTGGAAGCGAAAATTGCCGGGATTACCCCCGCCATATTCACTTTCAGCGGTAAATGTGTGCTCTGTGCAGCATAGACACGACGACCCTGCTGACGTTTTGCGTAGTTTACCACAATGCGGCGTTGACCACGCTCAACAAATACAACAAAGAACGTCACTGCAAATACTAATACTGCAACCAACAGCAACACGAGGAAGTGCAGGTCGCCTTGACGCGCTTGCTCGATAGTATGGGCAATGGCTGGCGGGAGTCCCGCGACAATACCGGCGAAGATAATGATTGAGATACCGTTGCCGATACCACGTTCAGTAATCTGTTCGCCCAACCACATCAGGAACATGGTTCCTGTAACCAGACTTACAACAGCGGTGAAATAGAATGCAAAGCCCGGATTCATTACCAGGCCTTGCATACCAGGCATATTCGGCAGACCGGTAGCAATACCGATCGACTGGAATATCGCCAGCACCAGAGTACCGTAGCGGGTGTACTGGCTGATCTTACGACGACCAGACTCCCCTTCTTTCTTAATTTCTGCCAGCGTTGGGTGAACCACCGTCAGCAGCTGGATAATAATCGACGCCGAAATATACGGCATGATACCCAGAGCAAAGATAGAAGCACGGCTGAGTGCACCACCAGAGAACATGTTAAACATTTCAATGATGGTGCCTCGCTGTTGCTCAAGCAGTTTGGCAAGTACAGCGGCATCAATACCAGGGATCGGAATAAAAGAGCCAATACGGAACACAATCAGCGCGCCGATAACAAACAGCAGTCTGCGTTTCAGCTCGCCTAAGCCACCTTTGGCGCTTTGAAAATCTAATCCCGGTTGTTTAGCCATCTGCTACTTATTCCTCGATTTTACCGCCAGCAGCTTCGATAGCAGCACGAGCGCCTTTAGTAACACGCAGGCCGCGAACAGTTACCGGAGTAGTGACTTCACCAGCCAGGATCACTTTCGCGAACTCGATCTGGATACCGATAATGTTAGCCGCTTTCAGCGTGTTCAGGTCTACTACGCCGCCTTCTACTTTAGCCAGGTCAGACAGACGAACTTCGGCTGTAATCGCTGCTTTGCGAGAAGTGAAGCCGAATTTCGGCAGACGACGGTACAGAGGCATCTGACCACCCTCGAAACCGCGACGTACGCCACCGCCAGAACGAGACTTCTGACCTTTGTGACCACGACCACCGGTTTTACCGAGGCCAGAACCGATACCACGACCCAGGCGTTTACCCGCCTTTTTGGAGCCTTCGGCCGGAGACAGAGTATTTAAACGCATCTCTTACTCCTCAACTTTAACCATGAAGGAAACCGCGTTGACCATACCACGAACAGCAGGAGTATCCTCGCGCTCTACGGTGTGACCAATACGACGCAGACCCAGGCCAAGCAGCGTTGCCTTGTGTTTCGGCAGACGACCGATTGCACTGCGGGTTTGAGTAATTTTAATAGTCTTTGCCATGGTTTATTTCCCCAGAATTTCTTCAACGGATTTACCACGCTTGGCAGCGACCATTTCTGGAGAATTCATATTTTCCAGGCCATCAATAGTTGCACGAACCACGTTGATCGGGTTGGTGGAACCATATGCTTTAGCCAGAACGTTATGAACCCCAGCAACTTCCAGAACGGCGCGCATTGCACCACCGGCGATGATACCGGTACCTTCGGAAGCTGGCTGCATGAATACACGAGAACCCGTGTGAACACCTTTAACCGGGTGTTGCAGGGTGCCGTTGTTCAGCGCGACGTTAATCATATTGCGACGGGCTTTTTCCATCGCTTTCTGGATCGCTGCTGGAACTTCACGCGCTTTACCGTAACCAAAACCAACGCGACCGTTACCATCGCCAACTACAGTCAGAGCTGTGAAGGAGAAAATACGACCACCTTTAACGGTTTTAGATACGCGGTTTACCGCGATCAGCTTTTCCTGCAGTTCGCCAGCTTGTTTTTCGATGTGAGCCATCTTACACCTCTACCTTAGAACTGAAGGCCAGCTTCACGGGCAGCATCTGCCAGTGCCTGGACACGACCATGATATTGGAACCCGGAACGGTCAAAGGACACATCTTTGATGCCTTTTTCCAGAGCGCGTTCAGCGACAGCTTTACCCACAGCTGCAGCCGCGTCTTTGTTACCGGTGTACTTCAGTTGTTCAGCGATAGCTTTTTCTACAGTAGAAGCAGCTACCAGAACTTCAGAACCGTTCGGTGCAATTACCTGTGCGTAAATGTGACGCGGGGTACGATGTACCACCAGGCGAGTTGCGCCCAGCTCCTGGAGCTTGCGGCGTGCGCGGGTCGCACGACGGATACGAGCAGATTTCTTATCCATAGTGTTACCTTACTTCTTCTTAGCCTCTTTGGTACGCACGACTTCGTCGGCGTAACGAACACCCTTGCCTTTGTAAGGCTCAGGACGACGGTAGGCGCGCAGATCTGCTGCAACCTGACCGATCACCTGCTTATCAGCGCCTTTCAGCACGATTTCAGTCTGAGTCGGACATTCTGCAGTAATACCTGCTGGCAGCTGGTGGTCAACCGGGTGAGAGAAACCTAAGGACAGGTTTACTACATTCCCTTTAACCGCTGCACGATAACCTACACCAACCAGCTGCAGCTTCTTAGTGAAGCCTTCGGTAACACCGATAACCATTGAGTTCAGCAGGGCACGCGCGGTACCAGCCTGAGCCCAACCGTCTACGTAACCATCACGCGGACCGAAGGTCAGTGCATTATCTGCATGTTTAACTTCAACAGCATCGTTGAGAGTACGAGTCAGCTCGCCGTTTTTACCTTTGATCGTAATAACCTGACCGTTGATTTTTACATCAACGCCGGCAGGAACAACGACCGGTGCTTTAGCAACACGAGACATTTTTTCCTCCGATTAGGCTACGTAGCAGATAATTTCGCCACCAAGACCAGCCTGGCGCGCTGCACGATCAGTCATAACACCTTTAGAGGTAGAAACAACTGCGATACCCAGACCCGCCATAACTTTCGGCAGCTCATCTTTACGTTTGTAGATGCGCAGACCTGGGCGGCTGACACGCTGAATGCTTTCTACAACAGCTTTACCCTGGAAATACTTAAGAGTCAGTTCCAGTTCCGGCTTGGTGTCGCCTTCAACTTTAAAATCTTCGATAAAACCTTCTTCCTTCAGCACGTTGGCAATTGCCACTTTCAGCTTGGAGGAAGGCATGGTGACCGCAGCTTTGTTCGCGGCCTGACCGTTACGGATACGGGTCAGCATATCCGCGATCGGATCTTGCATGCTCATCTGTCTTTACTCCCGTGATTCAATTGGTGACAATTACCAGCTAGCCTTTTTCAAGCCTGGTACTTCACCGCGCATAGCGGCTTCACGTAACTTGATACGGCTCAACCCGAACTTGCCCACATAACCATGTGGACGACCTGTTTGACGGCAGCGGTTACGCTGACGAGACGGGCTGGAATCACGCGGCAGAGTCTGCAGCTTAAGAACAGCGTTCCAACGATCTTCGTCGGAAGCGTTCACATCAGAGATGATCGCTTTCAGTTCAGCGCGTTTCGCGAAGTATTTATCAGCTAAAGCTACGCGTTTTACTTCGCGTGCTTTCATTGATTGCTTAGCCATTCAGTAACCCTACCTTACTTGCGGAACGGGAAGTCAAAGGCAGCCAGCAGAGCACGGCCTTCTTCGTCAGATTTCGCAGTAGTGGTAATGGTAATATCCAAACCACGAACGCGGTCGACTTTATCGTAGTCGATTTCTGGGAAGATGATCTGCTCACGGACACCCATGCTGTAGTTACCACGACCGTCGAAAGACTTAGCGGACAGGCCACGGAAGTCACGGATACGCGGTACAGCAATAGTGATCAGGCGCTCAAAGAACTCCCACATGCGTTCGCCACGCAGAGTTACTTTACAGCCGATCGGATAGCCCTGACGGATTTTGAAGCCTGCAACAGATTTGCGTGCTTTGGTGATCAACGGTTTTTGACCGGAGATTGCTGCCAGGTCAGCTGCTGCGTTATCCAGCAGTTTCTTGTCAGCGATCGCTTCACCAACACCCATGTTCAGGGTGATCTTCTCGACCCGAGGGACTTGCATGACAGAATTGTAGTTAAACTCAGTCATGAGTTTATTAACTACTTCGTCTTTGTAGTAATCATGCAGTTTCGCCATCGTACTACTCCAAATTACTTGATAGTTTCGCTGTTAGATTTGAAGAAACGGACTTTTTTACCGTCTTCGAATCTAAAGCCTACACGGTCAGCCTTACCGGTTGCCGCATTGAAGATTGCAATGTTGGAAACCTGAATAGCGGCTTCTTTTTCAACGATGCCACCCGGTTGGTTCAGAGCCGGAACCGGCTTCTGGTGTTTCTTAACCAGGTTGATACCTTCAACAATGACCTTGCCGGAAGACAGGACATTCTTAACTTTACCGCGTTTACCTTTATCTTTACCGGTTAACACGATAACTTCGTCATCACGACGGATTTTCGCTGCCATGATTCGCTCCTTAGAGTACTTCTGGTGCCAGAGAGATAATTTTCATGAACTTCTCGGTACGAAGCTCACGAGTTACCGGCCCAAAAATACGCGTACCGATAGGCTGCTCGCTGTTATTGTTCAGAATAACGCATGCATTACCATCGAAGCGAATGACAGAACCGTCCGGGCGACGAACACCCTTCTTGGTGCGCACCACTACCGCCTTCAGCACATCACCTTTTTTGACCTTACCACGCGGAATTGCTTCTTTGATGGTGATCTTGATGATGTCGCCTACGCCTGCGTAGCGACGGTGCGAGCCACCCAGAACCTTGATACACATTACGCGACGTGCACCGGAGTTGTCGGCGACGTTCAGCATAGTCTGTTCTTGGATCATTTTAGTGCTCCGCTAATGTCAACTACTACTGAGACCCGAAAATCAGGTCGTTAAAAAAGCCCCATATCGGGGGCGCGGCATTATAACACCGCTTCAACGATATGGGTAGAAAAAATAAACGGCCCATCGCTGAGCCGTTTATTCGTTGAGAATGGGTACTGTATTACAGAACCGCTTTCTCTACAACGCGAACCAGCGTCCAGGACTTAGTCTTGGACAGTGGGCGGCATTCGCGGATTTCAACCACGTCACCGGTACCACATTCGTTGTTCTCGTCATGTACGTGCAGTTTGGTCGTACGCTTGATGAATTTACCGTAGATCGGGTGTTTCACAAAACGTTCGATAGCAACAACAATGGATTTCTCCATTTTGTCGCTAACAACGCGACCTTGCAGAGTACGGATTTTATCGGTCATTACGCACCCGCCTTCTCAGTCAGTAAAGTCTTAACGCGTGCGACATCACGACGCACTTGCTTCAACAGGTGAGACTGTTGCAGCTGGCCACTTGCAGCCTGCATACGCAGGTTGAACTGCTCACGCAGCAGGTTCAGCAGCTCGGTGTTCAGCTCTTCAACACTCTTCTCACGCAGCTCTTTTGCTTTCATTACATCACCGTCTTAGTTACAAAGGTGGTTTTAATCGGCAGTTTCGCTGCTGCCAGCTTGAATGCTTCACGGGCCAGCTCTTCCGGTACGCCGTCCATTTCATACAGGACTTTACCCGGCTGAATCAAGGCAACCCAATACTCCACGTTACCTTTACCTTTACCCATACGCACTGCCAGCGGCTTTTCAGTGATCGGTTTGTCCGGGAATACACGGATCCAGATCTTACCTTGACGCTTAACTGCACGGGTCATAGCACGACGTGCTGCTTCGATCTGACGGGCAGTCAGACGACCACGGCCAACAGCTTTCAGACCGAAGCTGCCGAAGCTAACATCCGTACCCTGCGCCAGACCGCGGTTACGGCCTTTGTGCATTTTACGGAATTTTGTACGCTTTGGTTGTAACATCAGCGACGCTCCTTATTTACGGCCTTTACGCTGCTGCTTTTTCGGTTGAGCAGCCGGTTTTTCCGGTTGTTCAACAGCAGCCATACCACCCAGGATCTCGCCTTTGAAGATCCACACTTTAACGCCGATTACACCGTAAGTGGTGTGCGCTTCAGAGGTGTTGTAGTCGATGTCAGCACGCAGAGTGTGCAGCGGTACGCGACCTTCACGGTACCATTCGGTACGAGCGATTTCCGCGCCGCCCAGACGGCCGCTAACTTCAACTTTAATACCTTTAGCGCCCAGACGCATTGCGTTCTGTACAGCACGCTTCATAGCACGACGGAACATAACACGACGTTCCAGCTGAGAAGTGATGCTGTCAGCAACCAATTTTGCGTCCAGTTCAGGCTTACGAACTTCGGCGATATTGATCTGTGCAGGAACGCCAGCGATATCCGCTACGACCTTACGCAGTTTTTCTACGTCTTCGCCTTTCTTACCGATAACGATACCCGGACGAGCAGTGTGAATAGTCACACGGATGCTCTTAGCCGGACGCTCGATAACGATACGAGATACGGACGCTTTAGCCAGTTCCTTCGTCAGGTACTGACGTACTTTAAAATCGCTGTCCAGGTTGTCAGCGAATTCTTTGGTGTTCGCAAACCAGGTAGAGTTCCATGGTTTTACAATACCCAGGCGAATACCATTAGGATGTACTTTCTGACCCATTGCTAGTCTCCAGAGTCTCAGCGATCGGACACAACCACAGTAATGTGGCTGGTGCGCTTCAGGATGCGATCTGCACGACCTTTTGCACGCGGCATAATGCGCTTCATGCTCGGGCCTTCGTCTACGAAAATTTTCGTAACTTTCAGATCGTCAATGTCAGCGCCATCGTTGTGTTCAGCGTTAGCAATGGCAGATTCCAGGACTTTCTTGACCAGTACAGCCGCTTTCTTGTTGGTGTAGGTCAAAATATCCAGAGCCTGCGACACTTTCTTACCGCGAATCAGGTCAGCAACAAGGCGAACCTTCTGAGCAGAAGAACGAGCATGGCGATGTTTAGCGATAGTTTCCATCTCTTCCTCCTACCTTATTTCTTCTTCGCTTTTTTATCAGCAGCGTGGCCGCGATAAGTACGAGTCGGTGCGAATTCACCCAGTTTGTGACCGACCATTTCATCGGTTACAAATACCGGAACGTGCTGACGACCATTATGGACAGCGATGGTCAAACCGATCATGTTAGGAAAGATCGTTGAACGACGGGACCAAGTGCGCAGGGGCTTCTTGTCTCCGCTTTCCACCGCTTTCTCTACCTTCTTCAGCAAGTGCAGGTCAATAAAAGGACCTTTCTTGAGAGAACGTGGCATGGCTTATCCTCTAAAATTATTTGCTACGGCGACGTACGATGAATTTATCAGTACGCTTGTTGCTGCGGGTCTTCTTACCTTTGGTCTGAACGCCCCACGGAGTTACCGGGTGCTTACCAAAGTTACGACCTTCACCACCACCATGTGGGTGGTCTACTGGGTTCATCGCGGTACCGCGAACGGTCGGACGAACACCACGCCAGCGTGCAGCACCTGCTTTACCCAGAACGCGCAGCATATGCTCAGCATTGCCAACTTCGCCCAGAGTTGCACGGCAGTCTGCTTCGACTTTACGCATTTCACCAGAACGCAGACGCAGGGTGACATAAGCACCATCGCGCGCAACGATCTGAACGTAAGTACCAGCGGAACGTGCCAGCTGACCGCCTTTACCTGGTTTCATTTCTACGTTATGAACGGTAGAACCAACCGGGATGTTGCGCATCGGCAGGGTGTTGCCTGGTTTGATTGCAGCATCAACGCCAGATTGAATCTGGTCGCCAGCTTTCAGGCCTTTAGGGGCCAGGATGTAACGGCGCTCACCGTCTTTGTACAGAACCAGCGCGATGTTCGCGGAACGGTTCGGATCGTACTCAAGACGTTCAACAACTGCCGGGATACCATCTTTGTTGCGTTTGAAGTCAACAATACGGTATGCCTGCTTGTGGCCACCACCGATATGACGAGTGGTGATACGGCCATTGTTGTTACGACCACCGGATTTGCTGTTTTTTTCCAGCAACGGAGCAAAAGGTTTGCCCTTGTGCAGCTCAGGGTTAACCACTTTAACTACGTGGCGACGACCCGGAGATGTCGGTTTACATTTAACAACTGCCATTGTATTACTCCTCCGACTTACTCAGCGCCGCCAACGAAGTCCAGATTCTGGCCTTCTTTCAGGGTGACGTAAGCTTTTTTCCAGTCGCTACGACGACCGATACGCTGTCCGTGACGTTTAACTTTCCCTTTAACAACCAGGGTGTTAACGACTTCGACTTCGACTTCAAACAGTTTCTGCACAGCAGCTTTGATTTCTGCTTTGGTCGCGTCTTTAGCAACTTTGAGAACGATGGTGTTGGTTTTTTCCATCGCAGTAGACGCTTTTTCAGAAACGTGCGGTGCGCGCAGCACCTTCAGCAGACGTTCTTCACGAATCATGCCAGCATCTCCTCAACTTGCTTAACAGCATCAGCAGTCATTACGACTTTGTCGAAGGCGATCAGGCTAACCGGGTCGATACCAGTTGCATCGCGTACGTCAACCTTGTGCAGGTTGCGCGCAGCCAGAAACAGGTTCTCGTCCAGCTCACCGGTGATGATCAGCACATCTTCCAGAGCCATGTCTTTCAGTTTCTGAGCCAGCAGCTTAGTTTTAGGCGCTTCTACAGAGAACTTCTCGACAACGATCAGACGATCCTGACGTACCAGTTCGGACAGAATGCTTTTCAGCGCGCCGCGGTACATCTTCTTGTTAACTTTTTGACTGTGGTCCTGCGGACGTGCAGCGAAGGTCACGCCACCAGAACGCCAGATCGGGCTCTTGATAGAACCAGAACGCGCACGGCCGGTACCTTTCTGGCGCCACGGTTTTTTACCGGAACCAGTTACTTCAGCACGAGTCTTCTGAGCACGAGTGCCCTGACGAGCACCAGCTGCATAAGCAACAACAACCTGGTGAACCAGCGCTTCGTTGAAATCACGACCGAAGGTAGTTTCGGAAACAGTCAGCGCGCTCTGCGCGTCTTTCAATACTAATTCCATTGCTATCCCCTTACGCCTTCACAGCTGGTTTAACGATCAGGTCGCAACCGGTTGCACCCGGAACACCACCTTTAACCAGCAGCAGGTTGCGCTCAGCGTCAACACGTACTACGTCCAGGCTCTGAACGGTTACACGTTCGTTACCCAGCTGACCTGCCATTTTCTTGCCTTTGAACACTTTGCCCGGAGTCTGGTTCTGACCGATAGAACCCGGAACGCGGTGAGACAAGGAGTTACCGTGAGTAGCGTCCTGGGTACGGAAGTTCCAGCGCTTAACGGTACCTGCGAAACCTTTACCTTTAGAGGTGCCAGTTACGTCAACTTTTTTAACGTCAGCAAACAGTTCAACGCTAATGCTCTGACCAACGGTGTATTCTTCACCCTCTGCCAGACGGAACTCCCACAGGCCGCGGCCAGCTTCTACGCCAGCTTTAGCAAAGTGGCCAGCTTCCGGCTTGGTTACACGGTTAGCTTTTTTAGCACCAGTGGTAACCTGAACAGCGCGGTAGCCATCGTTAGCCAGATCTTTAACCTGAGTAACGCGGTTTGCTTCAACTTCGATTACGGTTACTGGGATAGAGACGCCATCTTCAGTGAAGATGCGGGTCATACCCACTTTTTTACCGACTAAACCAATCATTGTTTCAACCTCTCAATCGCTCGATGACCTGATTAACCCAGGCTGATCTGCACGTCTACACCGGCAGCCAGGTCCAGACGCATCAGAGCATCAACGGTTTTCTCGGTTGGCTCAACGATGTCAACCAGACGCTTGTGAGTGCGAATTTCGTACTGATCGCGCGCGTCTTTGTTAACGTGCGGGGAGATCAGAACGGTAAAGCGCTCTTTGCGGGTCGGCAGCGGGATCGGACCACGGACTTGCGCACCAGTGCGCTTAGCAGTCTCGACGATTTCCGCGGTTGATTGATCGATCAGACGATGATCAAACGCTTTCAGGCGGATACGGATTCTTTGGTTCTGCATGAGACCAGAGCTCCAATTATTTTATAAACGAAAATGATTACTCCTCGTGCCCATTACGATTGATGGGAGAGTGTAACCGTTCTTACGTAGCTCCCCGATTGGGAGCATTGTTAGATAACCAAATCGGCTACCTAAGGTTCAGATCGAACCTGCCGTCAACTAAGACAAGCCCGCGCATTATACGCAAATCTCAGCCTGACGCAAGTGCCGCGTAGATATTAATCATTTCGTCTGTAATGCGAGCAACTTCGCACATGCATTGTGCCGTTTTTGTTTTGCGCATTTTCTTCGGAATACACTGCGCAACGTCATCATTCCTCCGTTGCATGGAAAATGAGTTTCACGGATGGTGAGCGCAACGTTTAATGAGGATGACATGATGCAACCCGACCTCCCCTTCCTGATTATCTACCTCTTATTATCTGCGCTATCCGGGATATATGACGCGCGAACAGGACTCTTGCCCGATCGGTTTACCTGTCCCCTGCTCTGGAGCGGCCTGCTTTATTACCTGTGCTGTTTACCTGACCATTTGCCAGATGCGCTTTGGGGCGCCATTGCGGGTTACGGCGGGTTCGCCTTTCTCTATTGGGGATACCGACTGCTGTATCGCAAAGAAGGGCTCGGATACGGCGATATCAAATTTCTTGCCGCGCTTGGCGCCTGGCATCGTTGGGAGTCATTACCCCTGCTGGTCTTTCTGGCCGCGCTTATTGCCAGCATTAACGTGATGGCGATGTACGTAATAAACGGGAAAGGGGCATTAAAAAACCCGCTGCCGTTCGGGCCATTTCTGGCGGCTGCGGGTTTTATCATTGGCTGGAAAACACTGCTGTCGGGGAGTTAATCGTCCACTTTAATTTGCGATTGCAGGTAATTCTGTAGACCAATTTTTGCAATCAGATCCAGCTCCGTCTCAAGCCAGTCGATATGCCCTTCTTCATCTGTCAGGATCTCAATCATCATGTCCCGGCTAACGTAATCATGAACGCTGTCGGCGTAGGCTATGGCTTCACGTAGATCCTTCGCTCCTTCCAGTTCCAGACGGAGATCTGACTGCAACATCTCTTCGACATCTTCACCAATGCCCAGCTTGCCAAGATCCTGCAAGTTTGGGATACCCTCAAGAAATAAAATACGCTCGATATATTTATCAGCGTGTTTCATTTCATCGATGGATTCATGGTATTCGACGTCATTCAGACGAGTGAGCCCCCAGTTTTTAAACATACGGGCATGGAGAAAGTACTGATTGATTGCGACAAGCTCATTTCCCAATAGTTTATTGAGATAATTTATGATTTTAACATCACCTTTCATTTTATAGTCCCTCCGCTTCCACTCTTAGAGCGTAGATGGGGCTACAAGGATGTCAAAAAAAAGAATGTGACTCAGGCGATTTCTTTAAACTCCGGCATTTGCATTAACTCATCCTGCATCACTTCACGCGCCGCACGGACGCACTTACCGCATTGATTTCCAACAGGAATAAACTTACGTAATTGTTGGAAAGATTGAGGGTGAAACTGACGAACAGCCTGACGAATTTTTTTATCACTTACACCATTACACAAACAAACGTACATGATCGCTCCCGTTCAATTTCTGCGCAAAGTGTAAATGAGAATAGTTATGATTACAATAGCACAAATACGTTTGTGTGCAGGGAGAGGAATAAAAAATGCGACTAAATATGACACTCTTTATATAGCAGGTAGATATGACAGACAGCAAAAAGGGCGCCGAAGCGCCCTTTTTAAGTGCAGAACTAATTATTAAATAATTAGCTCATTACTTTAGCAACAACGCCCGCGCCAACGGTACGGCCGCCTTCACGGATTGCGAAACGCAGACCGTCGTCCATCGCGATCGGGTGGATCAGGGTAACAACCATTTTGATGTTGTCGCCCGGCATTACCATCTCTACGCCTTCCGGCAGTTCGATGGTGCCAGTCACGTCAGTTGTACGGAAGTAGAACTGCGGACGGTAGCCTTTGAAGAACGGAGTATGACGGCCGCCTTCGTCTTTGGACAGAATGTACACTTCAGATTCGAACTTGGTGTGCGGCTTGATGGTGCCCGGCTTAGCCAGTACCTGACCACGTTCGATTTCTTCACGTTTGATACCACGCAGCAGAACACCTACGTTCTCACCAGCACGGCCTTCGTCCAGCAGTTTGCGGAACATTTCAACGCCAGTACAGGTAGACTTCGCAGTCTCTTTGATACCAACGATTTCAACTTCTTCGCCCACTTTGATGATACCGCGCTCTACACGACCGGTAACAACGGTACCACGACCGGAGATGGAGAATACGTCTTCGATCGGCAGCAGGAACGGCTTGTCAATCGCACGCTCTGGTTCCGGGATGTAGGAATCCAGGTAGCCAGCCAGTTCGATGATTTTCGCTTCCCACTCTGCGTCGCCTTCCAGCGCTTTCAGAGCAGAACCACGAACGATCGGCGTGTCGTCGCCCGGGAAATCGTACTGAGACAGCAGTTCACGCACTTCCATCTCAACCAGTTCCAGCAGCTCTTCGTCATCAACCATGTCGCATTTGTTCAGGAACACGATGATGTACGGAACGCCTACCTGACGACCCAGCAGGATGTGCTCACGGGTCTGCGGCATCGGGCCGTCAGTCGCAGCAACAACCAGGATCGCGCCGTCCATCTGCGCAGCACCGGTGATCATGTTTTTAACATAGTCGGCGTGGCCCGGGCAGTCTACGTGCGCGTAGTGGCGAGTCGGGGTGTCGTATTCAACGTGAGAAGTGTTGATGGTGATACCACGAGCTTTTTCTTCCGGCGCGTTATCGATCTGGTCGAATGC
>NZ_JAOWFN010000001.1:0-331 GCF_030333595.1 Citrobacter sp. CK181
GGGAGGATTCGAACCTCCGACCGCTCGGTTCGTAGCCGAGTACTCTATCCAGCTGAGCTACGGATGCATCGGGAAACTTATTTACTGCCAATATTGATACCGTTACAAAAGCCGTATCAAGTAAGAGATGGTGCATCCGGGAGGATTACTCGGCTGCGCCTCGCCCTACGGGCCGTTACTGAAGCAACGTTATCCTCCCTGGTGCTTGCGATAGCTTCGCAGACCATGAAACAACAGCGTAGCTGTTATACCGGGGAAGATGGTGCATCCGGGAGGATTCGAACCTCCGACCGCTCGGTTCGTAGCCGAGTACTCTATCCAGCTGAGCTAC
>NZ_JAOWFN010000002.1:0-506 GCF_030333595.1 Citrobacter sp. CK181
TGCGAAAATTTGAGAGACTCATACACACTTTACGTGTGTCGTTTCAATTTTCAGCTTGATCCAGATTTTTAAAGAGCAAAACTTCGCAGTGAACCTTTTCAGGCACACTCTGAAGTTTTCTTATATGAGCAGTAAAATATGGTGGAGCTATGCGGGATCGAACCGCAGACCTCCTGCGTGCAAAGCAGGCGCTCTCCCAGCTGAGCTATAGCCCCATACAGTACAGTCAGAACCTCTTACCGATGATTTTTCCTGAGACAAGGCGTGGAATGACGAAGCATACTTAAAGTACGTGAGTCATTTCACAACGCAGTATTCAGGGAAAATCTGGTAGGCCTGAGTGGACTTGAACCACCGACCTCACCCTTATCAGGGGTGCGCTCTAACCACCTGAGCTACAAGCCTGTAGAGGTTTTTACTGCTCGTTTTTCATCAGACAATCTGTGTGGGCACTGCAAAGGCAGGTTCTTTAAGGTAAGGAGGTGATCCAACCGCAGGTTCCCCTA